>JANQIX010000006.1 GCA_028281925.1 Alphaproteobacteria bacterium | reverse complement strand
CGGTTCAGCGAGACATAGCCGTCGGCGCTGTCGAGCAGCTGGGTGATCTCCACCATCGAAAGCTCTTCGATGCCGAGCAGATGGCGTTTGGAGAACGGGGATGGAAAGAGTGTCAGCGTCGTCATCAGGCCCGCCGGACGCGATCGCGCGACACTATACGAAGCGGCGCCGCGCAGCGCCACGCCGTTCGCACCGGCCGCACGGTCAGGCGTAACCCGAGATGGCGCCGATCAGCAGCAACAGCGCCGGGATGGTGATCGCCGCGGCGAGCGTGCTGGCGGTGATGATGCCGGCCATCAGCGGCGCATCACCGCCCATCTGCCGTGCCAGCACATAGGCCGATGCGGCTGCGGGGTTGGCGTTGTAGAGCACGGCCATGGTGGTTGCCAGGCCATCGACGCCCAAAAGCAGGCACAGACCCAGGGTCAGGAGCGGGACGACCAGCAGCTTGCCGGCCACCGACACGCCGATGCGGGCGCTGTCGCGGCGCGCATCGGCGAGGCTGAGACCGGCGCCGACCGCCATCAGGCCGATCGGCAGCGAGGCGCTGGCCAGTATGTCCATGGTCGGGCCGATGACCGGCGGGACCGGCAGGGACAGGACGTTCCAGGCGATGCCTGAGACGACGGCGATGATCAGGGGGTTGGTGGCCAGCTGCCGCGCAATGCCGCCTGACGCGCCCTCGGTCGGTCGGCCGTGGCGGGCCAGCACCAGAACCGAGAGCACGTTGACGACCGGCACGACGGCGGCGATGCCGATGGCCGCCAGCGTCAACCCTTCCTCGCCATAGAGGCTGAACGCTGCGGCCAGACCGACATAGGAATTGGCGCGGATCGCGCCCTGGAACACCGACGTGTAGGCGGGCCCGGGCGGTCCCCAGAGCGGCCGGATCAGGCGGCAGCCGAGCGCGGTCAGCAGCACAGCCCCGGACAAAGACGCCACCATGGGCAGCACCGCCACCCAGTCGAGGTCGGCCCGGGCGAGGTTCATGAACAACAGGCACGGGAAGAAGACATAATAGGTCATGCTCTCGGCCGAACGCCAGAAGGCGTCCGGCACGAACTGGCGGCGCCTGAGGGCGCAGCCGAGCAGGATCAGCAGAAAGATCGGCGCGATCGCCGTGACGACCGCAGGCAGGCTGGCACCGCCGGTCATGGCTTGAGACGGGCGATCGCGTCGAGCGCGCCCTGCAGGATATAGGCGGCCGCGGCGGCGTCGATCCGCTTGGCGCGCTTGGCACGGCTGAGTTCGGCTTCCAGCATGGCGCGTTCCACCGCCGCGGTGGACAGCCGCTCGTCCCAGAAGACCACTGGCATGTCGCGGATGCGCAGCAGGTTGTCGGCGAACTGTCGGACATAGCGGCAGCGCTGGCCCTCGCTGCCGTCCATGTTGATCGGCAGGCCGATCACCAGGGCCACCGCTTCACGGTCGTCGACCACGGCGAACAGCGCGCTGGCATCGGCCGCAAGGCGCGTGCGCCGGATGGTCTTCAGCGGCGTGGCGATGCGCAGGCCGGCATCGGAAATCGCCAGGCCGACGGTCTTGTCGCCCACGTCCAGGCCCAGCAACCGGCTGCCATCGGCGAGGTCGCGGGCAAGGTCCTCGATATTGCGGATCACCATGGCGGGTGCTACTGTCCGCCTCCGTTTTCTTTAGGGAACGCCAGCCCGCCCAGGTGCTTGATGCATCTTCCGTCTAGGACGCGGCGCGGGCTCGGACGCGAGAGACTTACCCCATGGCTCTGGATGAGGCCACTGTCGCGCGGATCGCGCACCTTGCGCGCATCAAATTGCCGGAAGACCAGTTGCAGCCCATGGCGCGGGAGCTGAGCGGTATTCTCGACTTCGTCGAGCAGCTGGGCGAGGTGGACACGGCCGGCGTGCCGCCGATGACCTCGGTCGTCGCGCACGATCTGCGCCGGCGCACCGATGTCGTGACCGACGGCGGCGTGCAGGACAAGGTGCTGGCCAACGCGCCGGATGCGGTCGGCGGCTTCTATTCGGTTCCGAAGGTGGTGGAATGACGGCCGCGCTGACCAGGCTGACGATCGCCGAGGCTCTGGCGGGCCTGGACGCCGGCGACTTCTCCGCCGTCGAATTGACCCGCGCGCATGTCGCGGCGGTGGAGGCCGCGCGGCCGCTGAACGCCTTCATCACCGAGACGCCGGACCGGGCGCTGGCCATGGCCGAGGCGTCGGATGCCAGGCGCGCGCGGGGGCAGGCCGGGCCGCTGGACGGCGTGCCCCTGGCGGTCAAGGACCTGTTCGGCACCGAAGGCGTGCTGACCACCGCGGCCAGCCACATCCTGGACGGCTTCCACCCGACCTATGAGAGCACCGTCACAGCCAATCTGTGGCGTGACGGTGCGGTGATGCTGGGCAAGACCAACCTGGACGAATTCGCCATGGGCTCGTCCAACACCACGTCCTATTACGGACCGGTGACCAATCCCTGGCAGCGCGCCGGAGATGCGGAAACGAAGCTGGTGCCGGGCGGCTCGTCCGGCGGGTCCGCAACCGCGGTGGCGGCCCGCTGCGCGCTCGGCTCGACCGGCACGGATACCGGTGGTTCGATCCGCCAGCCCGCCGGGTTCTGCGGTATCGTCGGCATGAAGCCGACCTATGGCCGCTGTTCGCGCTGGGGCATCGTGGCGTTCGCCTCCTCGCTCGACCAGGCGGGGCCGTTCGCCCGCACGGTGCGCGACGTGGCGCTGATGCTGCGGTCCATGGCCGGGCCGGATCCGAAGGACTCCACCTGCGTCGACGTGCCGGTGCCCGACTATGCCGCGGCGCTGACCGGCGACATCCGCGGGCTGAAGGTCGGCATTCCCAAGGAATACCGCGTCGACGGCATGGCGGCGGAGATCGAGGCCCTGTGGCAGCAGGGCGTGGCCTGGTTGAAGGAGGCAGGCGCGGAGCCGGTGGATATCAGCCTGCCGCACACGCGCTATGCCCTGCCGGCCTATTACATCGTGGCCCCGGCCGAGGCGTCGTCCAACCTGGCGCGCTATGACGGCGTGCGCTACGGCCTGCGTGTCGAGGGCGACAGCCTGATCGACATGTACGAGAACACGCGCGCCGCCGGCTTCGGGGCCGAGGTGCGCCGACGCGTGATGATCGGCACGTATGTGCTCTCCGCCGGCTATTACGACGCCTATTACCTGAAGGCGCAGCAGGTCCGCACGCTGATCAAGCGCGACTTCGACGAGGCGTTCCAGCACTGCGACGTGGTGCTGACGCCGACGGCGCCCAGCACGGCGTTCGCCGTGGACGAGAAGCAGGACGACCCGGTGACCATGTACATGAACGACGTGTTCACCGTGACGGTCAACATGGCCGGGCTGCCGGGCATCTCTGTTCCCGCGGGGCTGGGCGGCGATGGGCTGCCGCTGGGCCTGCAGTTGATCGGCCGCCCGTTCGATGAAGAGACGCTGTTTCGCGTCGCCGATGTAATGGAAGCCTCGGCCGGCTTCACCGCAACACCGGCCCTGATGGCGGGGTAGACCCCATGGTCCGCGACCTTGCACCCGACATCTTTCGCCAGCGGCTGCTGCTGGAAGGGTACTGGACCGGCGAGATCACGGCCGACCGGGTGCGGGCCTATCTGTTGGGTGTGGCCGAACGCCTGTCGCTCAGGACCTATGGCGAGCCCGTGGTGTTCGCCCCGGCCGGCGGCATGGGGCGGGACGAGAATGCCGGCTTCGATGCCTTCGTGCCGCTGATCGACAGCGGCATCTCCGGCTATTTCTGGGCGGCCCAGCGGTTCTTCTCGGTGGTGATCTACAGCTGCAAGAAGTTCGAGGCGATGGCCGCGACCGATTTCACGCGCGGCTTCTTTCTGGTGGAGGGCGAGATCGTCAGCCACGGGTTCTGACCGGTGGGTGCGGGCTGACGACGGAGCGGGACGGCAATGGCGACGGTGATCGAAGGCGAGACGGGCGATTGGGAACTGGTGGTGGGCCTTGAGGTCCACGCGCAAGTGATCTCCAACGCCAAGCTGTTCTCCGGCGCCGCCACGGATTTCGGCGCGGAGGCCAACACCCAGGTGAGCCTGGTGGACGCAGCCATGCCCGGCATGCTGCCGGTGATCAACGACTATTGCGTCGAACAGGCGGTGCGCACCGGGCTGGGGCTGAAGGCGGAGATCAACAAGGTCTCGGTCTTTGACCGGAAGAACTATTTCTACGCCGACCTGCCGCAGGGCTATCAGATCAGCCAGTACAAGCAGCCCATCGTGGGCCATGGCGAGATCATCCTGGACTTGCCCGACGGCCACTCGCGCACGGTCGGCATCACGCGCCTGCATCTGGAACAGGATGCGGGTAAGAGCCTGCACGACCAGCACCCGTCACAGACTTACGTCGACCTGAACCGCTCCGGCGTGGCGCTGATGGAGATCGTGTCCGAGCCCGACATGCGCGGGTCCGACGATGCGGCTGCGTATTTGCGCAAGCTGCGCTCGATCCTGCGCTATCTCGGCACCTGCGACGGCAATATGGAAGAGGGGTCCATGCGCTGCGACGTGAACGTCTCGGTGCGTCGGGTGGGCGACAACGCCTTTGGCACGCGCACGGAGACGAAGAACGTCAACTCCATCCGTGCGGCCCAGCAGGCGATCGAATACGAGGCCCGGCGCCAGATCGAGGTGCTGGAAGCCGGCGGCACGATCGACCAGGAAACGCGGCTGTGGGACCCCGGCAAGGGGGTCACGCGCTCGATGCGCTCGAAGGAGGAGGCGCACGACTACCGCTATTTCCCCGATCCGGACCTGTTGCCGCTGGAGCTGTCGGACGATTTCATCGCGCGCATTCGCGACAGCCTGCCGGAGCTGCCGGACGACAAGAAGGCCCGGTTCATGGACCAGTACGGCCTGTCGGCCTATGACGCCGGCGTGCTGGTGGCCGACCGCGCGCCCGCCGATTTCTATGAAGAGGCGGCCAGCGGCCGCGACCCCAAGCTGACGGCCAACTGGGTGATCACCGAGCTGTTCGGCGCGCTGAACCGCATGGACCGCGGGATCGAGGACACGCCGGTGACGGCGGCACAACTCGGCGGCCTGGTCGACCTGATCGCCGACAACACGATCAGCGGCCGCATCGCCAAGGACGTGTTCGCGGACATGCTGGAGACGGGCAAGGACGCCGCCGCGATCGTCGACGAGAAGGGCCTGAAGCAGGTCACCGACACGGGCGCCATCACCGCCGCCATCGACGCCGTGCTGTCGCGCGAGGCGGAAAAGGTGGCGGAATACAAGGCCGGCAAGGAAAAGCTGTTCGGCTTCTTCGTCGGCCAGGTGATGAAGGCCACCCAGGGCAAGGCCAACCCGGCGATGGTCAACCAGGTGCTGAAGGAGAAGCTGGCGGGGTAGCGGGGGCTGTCATCAAAGGAGTGTTACTTGTCTCTGGCGCGCCGAAACGCGGCACAGGCTCCAATCAAATATTATGTCCCCAGAATTCCGCCTGAGCCGACCAGAGCGCCTTCGCCGGACAGTCAAGTTGAGTCCGGTTTTCCCGAGGACCTCAGACCACGCTACTAGATCAGCCCCCGGCAGCGTGCGCCTATTCTCCGCCTCGACGGGGACCATGGGCTGACTTGGTCGATGACTCTGTCGCGCTTCCTCGTCCGCGAAAGGGCAAGCAAGACCCTCACGACTTGAGAATCAGGCTTCTCGGGTGCTCCGTGCCCGTCGGTAGCCTTCAATCATAGCAATCAGTACGGCAGCGGCAGTCTTGTCGGATGAAGGCTGGTCTTGGTCCGTCAATACACCGCGAAGCTGGCTCAGAATTTCTGTCGGCTCATCCAGAGCGTCAGGCGGCACTAGATCGGCGAGGGTAGACTGCGGCAGCACACGTCCTTCAGCAACAGCCGCGAACTCCATCCCAGAACGTTCGGTTGGGCGTAGTTCCGGCGCTATAGTTCCCAGCGATTCTCCGGATAGTTCCGCTATGCGGCTCTCGTGGAGCCGGTCCAATGCACATCTCAAGCTGATTGGCCAACACATCATCATCGCTCCATTTTGCTGCGAATTCGTTGCTAGAATACCATCTCTAGTTGCTTCCATCCGCTGGCGGCTCATCAAGGAACGCCGGAAAGAGATCAAGGTAGTCGTCCAAACCCACTTCCCTGAAGCGATACCGGAGAAGCACTTCGGCGGATTTGTATCCAATCGCCACCGGTCTCGAGAATGCGCGGCGCACTGTTACCGTTTCAGATGTAGCCGAGGCGATGCTTAAACTACCGCCCGGGACGGCATGGCCGGACGGCGAGATACGCCCCTGGAGGGCCGCCAGCGCCTCTTCCAAGTTGGCCGTGTTGAAGCTGATCGTTCCGTCAGTCTGCGATGAGAAGCAAGCGACCCCAGTCACAGCAGATCCAACTGCCGCGTCCTCGGAGCCCTCTATGTCCTCGGCGGTGTCAGTATCGCTGCTTGCACCGTCGTCCGTCGGCACTGGAGTGCCGCTATCGCCTGGATTGCAGGTTCTCTGCCGTAGCGATACTGTGATCGGCTCGATGTTGCCTTGAGCTGCTACTAGTTGGTCTCGCCGGATCGTGACATCCAACGCACGTGCATAGTAGACTTCCGAAATAATTGAGATTCTAAGTGGCAATGTATCAACCTGCCGGCCATCAATTGTTTCAGATCGGTATCTTGCAATCAGCTCGCTGCCGAGTGTCGCGGGTACGCTAAATGCAAGTAACTGCGGATCTATTCCTAGATCAGGATGCGGTTGGTAATAGCCGTTCTCCACCTCAACACATCCATTTTGTCGGTGTCTGCGGCTTTCTTCGTTGTCTGCCGCCAACTCAACAGCTCTCGGGCATCTGTAAGAAATGATATCCATTAGTACCGGTACAGGGATGCCAATCGATTCAGCACTGGGTATTGAAACCTCCACGCGACTGTCGTCAACAATGCCGAACCCCAGGCCAGCAAGAAAGCCCTGAATAGGAACGACCCCGCTGAAGTCCGCTGCGTCAATTTCGATGCTGACATACTCTGGAAAGGAAACAATCCTCGGCCGGACTAATTCCGTCTCCGAGAAGATATTGGAGTCACCGGTGAATTCAGGCTGAATCGGTACGACAAGACTCAGACTCTCCAAGACCGATGGGTTGTCGCCGGTCTCCATGTTTGATGCTTGGAATAAACCTTGTCGTAGTGTTTGGAATGATGGCCGCTGAGCGTAGTGTCCTGTTAACGCATTAAAGAGTACGCTTTGCGATGTATTGTCTTCATCAGCGATAGCGAAGGCGCTTGCTAAAAAAATTGGGATTAATCGTTGATTTGTTACCTCGTTGGTTGACAGCGCCTCAATTAATGACTCTTCGTCTGTTAATCCAGGAAGTAAATAAATGTCACCTACGTGAACATCTTCGCGCGGTGGAAATACAGGTACAATATAAAGCGGTGCAAGAGCATTGACCCAACTACCTATCACGCGGTTCACATTGGGATCGCCGCCACAGCCGTTTAACAGAAGTACTAACATCAGAATTATTTTAGTAATTCGCATAGCGATGCCGTATCTAGGTGATAATAATGCGTTGATTAAATCATATATGGGACGATACTGTCAATCAAAATGGCATATTGTAGTGCCGGATGCACGCGCCCGGTTACAGGTGGGACCGTGCTGACGGGCTGTCGTCCAAAATCGGGCGATTGCATCGGAGTTTTGGAGACATAGAGAGTACTGGGACATAGTATTTAACTGGCTGGCTTGGCGCTCTGTGGCTTCGGCCCCGGCTTGCTTTTCTTCAGCTTACGGCCCGTCTGCTCTTCGAGCTGCGCGATCCAGCCGGGGGCGCCGCACGGGCGGCCGGTCCGGCCATGCCGGCGCAGCCGACCGAGATCGGCCTCGGTCATGCCCTCCGCCAGCAGACCGCGCCAATCCGGAACCCGATCGAGCTGCGGCCCCACCCTTGACCAGGCGGTCATCCTTGCCGGAGATATGGGCGCAAGCGCTCGACCAGGGCCAGCCCTGCGGGCGGGCGGCAAGGCCGGCCCGTACCGGGTTGAGTTCCATAGTGCGGGCGCAGGCGAGCAGATACGGCTCGTCCATGACGCAGGAGTGGAAGCGGCCTTGCCAGAGGTAGCCGCGCCAGCCCTCACGCCGGTTCACCTGCCAGGTGTAGCGCCGGTGCGCCTCGCCGAGCGCCGCCCGCAGACCGTCCGGCGTGCTCGGCCTTTGCGGCCGCCGTCACTGGCCGGGCAGTGACGGCGGCTCCCCCTCGATCATCGAGCTTGTGTCCGAGGTCGCAACTGCGGCTTCGCCGCACCGGGGCGCGGCCCCGGACTCCGGCCGGGGACGCTCAGGCTCTCCCCGGCACCCCTGCCACGAAGGGCCTTCGCTGGCGATGCCCGGCTTTCGGCCCTGGCGAGGCTTCTGCCGTCGCTCCGCCACCCCTACCTGTTACGGGTGGAAAGTCCCAGAGCGGATGGAACGGCCGCAGGAACGTGTGCGCACCAGAGGGACTGGGCGCATCGTTATGCGATCAGGAAGCTGTCGGCGCTGAGGTCGCCGTGCTGCACCCCCTCGATAGCAATCGACTTGCCGTTCAGGTCGAGGTGAACATCTTCACCGACCTGGACGGCCTGGCCGAAGACGTCGGCGCTGGACAGGCCCGCTTCGGTCACGAACCGGAGTTGGTCCACGCCGACTTCGAAGTCGGTGATCACGACGACGCCGACATCATTCTGGAAGAAGAGGAAGACGTCGGCCCCGTCTCCACCGGTCAGCACGTCGTTGCCTCCACCGCCGGCGATGACATTATCGCCCGCATCGCCGGTGATCACATCGTCGAACTCGGTGCCGGTCACATTCTCGAAGTTCTCGACACGCGCGCCGTCCGCGGTTCCGGCCTCGAGATCGACATCGACGGCTGCAGCCGCCTGCGAGAAGTCCAGCGCATCCACACCCTCGCCACCATCGAGCTCCAGCCCGATCTCGCCGAGCACGTCGCCGGTAATCCGCGCCTCGTCGTCGCCTGCGCCGAAATTGGTCTCCAGAACCTCGGTCTGGCGGATATCCAATTGGAACAGCCCATTGATGGCTTGGTCGTTGAGTTCGACGCGCGCGAACTGGACGCCTTCGTCCGTCACCGAGAACTCTGCAACGTCCTTGTTCTGCAAGTCGTTATTGATAAGGTCGGTGTTGAAGTTGACCTGGACCCGGTCGTCGCCTTTGCCGCCGTCCATCAGGTCCGATCCATCGCCGTTGTTCCAGACCAGAAGGTCATCGCCAGCACCGCCGAACATCTGGTCATCGCCCTTATTGCCGGCCAGCCGGTCGTCGCCCTTCCCACCGGCCAGCTTGTCTTCGCCGTTGCCGCCGTTCAGCGTGTCACGGCCAGACCCGCCATTCAGTTCGTCGTTGCCTTCGCCACCGTTGAGACTGTCATTGCCAAAGCCGCCAAACAGCTTGTCGTTGCCCAGGCCGCCGGCCAGTTCGTCATTCCCGAACAGACCAAGAAGCAGATCGTTCCCGTCCCGGCCATCGATGCTGTCGTCGCGAAAAGATCCGAGGATCAATTCTCCGCGGTCGGACCCGACGATGCTTTGGCCTGTGAAGAGGCGGCCCAGGAAATTGTAGTACGGCATGATTTCCCTCCGAATTTGAACCAGCTGAAGTTTCCCTAGCCTCAACCGACAAGCCGGGTTTCCGGTCCAGACTGCTCGGCAGTCGTGGATCGGCTCCCCGGCTCGCGGTGGGCGTCTCTTGGTCGTGCGGACATCGGAAACGGTTCAAACTTAGGCTTCGCGGCGGAGCCGTTCTCGGACCGCGCCGAGGCCTTCGATGGGGCCGGACCGCGAAGGAACGAGAATTTCAGAGGGATCGTTCGGGCGATTGGGCGGGGTGACCAGAGACTGCTATCGAAACGCGACAGGCCGCAGGTGTGCCGGTTCTGTCGGCGTCACCGACCGAGGATCATTTCCGCACCCGGCCCACTCGACAGTTCGGCATCATCGATGCCCACTTGCCTCTGACGGTTCACGTGCGGTCAGTCGATATTCCGCGCCTCATGAACCGTGAACCGCGAGCGTCCGGCGGAGCCGACCTCTCGATACCGCTGTGATCGGAGTTCTGGGGACATAGTGTCTAATTGGCTGGCTCGGCCCTCTGTGGCTTCGAGCCTTCGGGGCCCTCGGTGCAGACAGGAGCAACACCATGCTGAGCTACATCAGGGTTGGCTCCAACGATATCCCGCTTTCGGGGCGGTTCTACACGGCCATCCTGACCCCCCTCGGTTACGGGAAGAAGGAAGTGCCGAACGGCATTGAATTCACCTTCCCGGACGTGCCCGGCCGGTCCCGCGGCCCCGCCGCGGTGTATGTGGGGAAGCCGTATGACGGGAAAGAGGCGACCGTTGGCAACGGCTCTATGACGGCCTTCCAAGCCGAAACGCGGGAGATGGTCCGTCACCTTCACGCCGCTGGTCTTCAGGCGGGCGGCTCCGACGAAGGCGCTCCCGGCTTCCGGGCCGAGTACGGCGATCACTTCTATGTCGGATATCTCCGCGATCCCCTGGGCAACAAAGTCGCGATCTTCTGCGCGAACCCGGCAGAGGGAGCTCGGGACCGCTGAACTCAGCCTTGGTACCGCGCCCCGCGGCCTTTGCCGGCGGTGCAGAACACCTACCGACCTCACGATCGAGCAGGATCGGGATCATGCGTCCTTGAACAAGGGTGCCTTCGCCGGATGCCTACCGTGTTTCCGGGCTGAACCGTCACCAATGTGTCCGGGTTGGGCACATTCCGAGGTCCCTCCCGTTGAGAGGAGAGGGACCTTGGACTGTCGACAGGCCATAGAGCGAGATGGAGCCGGATTAGCGCGCCGACGGCCGGGCACCGACTTGGCCTAGCCCCACCGGGCTCTGCCGCATGCCGATGCTTGCGGTCCTTGTCAGCATATAGCTGACCAGAAGGACGACGAGATAGAGGCCGTGTTCGCGCAGTTCGGCGCGGTCACCGGCGACAACGTCGAATGCGCTGAAGGCGATGAAGGTGATCCCCGAAAGGACAAAGCCCAATCCCACGAGGCGATCGAGCTTGGCGCTCTTCCCCTGACGGCACAGCAGGACGACCGCGGCGAGAAGCGGTGCGGCAACCAGGAGTTCCCACACCCCGGCGAAATACAGCACCGGGTCGATGAAGTGGACCGGCACCTCAAGACGCTCGAAATAGCCGGTGAACTGTTCGGTTCGGTCTTTGCCGTACCACGCGAAGAGGCCGAGATCCGTGCGGTTCAGGAACTTGTCCAGGCCGTTCAGCAGCCAGAACACCAACCAGTAGCCGACGGCGATCAGCGCCATGCTCCTGTCGTGCGACCACGGCTGCGCGCGGGTTTCGGCTGGGACCGCTTCCTCCCGAATGTCTTCGGCGCCGGTCTCAGCACGGTACGCGTCGGTTCCGTCGAAGACCCTGAGCCTGTTGGCGGCAGGGCTGGCCGTGATCTGGGCTTCGCCAGCATCGCCATGCACCGGGTCGCGGTGCCTCTCGATCTCGTTGATCGTCGGGCGGGCGTTCCGCGGCCGGCCATTGCGATCGGGTTCGTCCGTCACCTGCAAGACGGTCATTGTGTTGCGCTCCGCAAAAGTGAGTATTCACTCGTGCAGAATGCTCCGTTCGGGCAGAGGCAGCAGTGACGGCAGTCACACGAACGCAGAAAGGCAGTAATCTCTGACCGGGCGGTTCGTCTTCGCGCCGGCCCATTGCCGTCTTCGTCACGCACGTACCACGTCGGGCAAGTCTCGACAGTGAACGGGACAACACTGCCTTCGCCCGGGATGCCTGACTTTGCGGTTCCTGTCCGTTCGTAGCCCACCGCGATGTCAGTCGAAACATATTAAACGTCACTTACTCAAAAACTCCTCGCCAGCGCGCATCGCTGCTGTTATGGTGCGCGCCATGACGACGGCATTGCGGCGATATCAATTCAGCGAGCGGCTGGCGGACATCCTGGGGGAATCCCGCAGGGATCTGCGCTTTCGCGTCACCTTGATGATCACCGGCGGGCTGGTGCCGCCCGGGCCGCGCGGGCCCGGCTCGCCTCCGGCCACGCCGGCCTATGCCGCCGATTTCCTGATCGGCGTCATGGCGGCCCCGCAGCAGGTCAACACGGTCGACGCCGTGCGCTGCTATCGCGCGCTCTTGCCCTCGCGTGTGGTCGGCGGCGGTACCCCGGGGATCGCCCTGGCCCCCCCGGCCGGCAGCATCGCGCCAGAAGAGCCGGTCGTTCCCCTGATCCTGGCCGACCGGCCGCCGTTCGGCGAGGCCCTGGCCCGGTTGCTCGATAGAGCCCGCGATCCGGAAGGATGTGCGGGCATTGCCGATGTCCTCGTCGGCCTCTGGGTCGGCCGTGGCTTCCCCGCCGCCGGCTTGCAATTCGCCCTGCCCACCGAGACCGGGCGACTGCTCGCCACCCAGCGCTACGACTTGGCCGACGGCGCCCGCCCGCCCGCCTGGCTCGACCCCGATGCCGGGGGCATGGCCGATCCCGGCCTGTTCCACAGCGTTTTCCTGCCGGTTCGCAAGCTGATCGAGATCGGCGAACTCACCTCACCCGACGAAAGGAGGCCTGCCGTGCAAGGACTTGGCCAGACCATCTCAGACCTCGCAGCGCTCGCCCGCAAAGCCGGCCACAAGCGGCCGTGGGAGAAGTTTCTCTCCAAAGCCGCGTTGTCCGAAACGGTTGCCGAGACAATCCGCGACCGCAGCACGGCGCTGGCCGAGGTCAAGGATTTCGGGTCGAACCCCGGCAATCTGCGCATGATGGTGCATGTGCCGGATGACCTGCCGCCGTCGCCGGCGCTCGTCGTCGTGCTGCATGGCTGCACGCAGACCGCGGCGTCCTATGACTACGGTACCGGCTGGTCGACCCTGGCTGACCGGCATGGCTTCGTGCTGCTGCTGCCGGAGCAGAAGCGCCGCAACAACCCGCTGCGCTGCTTCAACTGGTTCCGGCTGGAGGATACCGAGCGGGGCAGCGGCGAGGCGCAGTCGATCCGCCAGATGGTGGAGGCGATGTGCCGCGACCACGGCGTCGACCGCTCCCGCATCTACGCCACCGGCGTGTCGGCTGGCGGTGCCATGACCTCTGTGATGCTCGCCACCTATCCCGACGTGTTCGCCGGCGGCGCCATCATCGCCGGCGTGCCCTATCGCTGTGCGGAAGGGTTGCAGGAAGGGTTCGAGGCGATTTTCCAGGGCCGCAGCCGGTCGCCGCAGGCGTGGGGCGACTTGGTGCGGGACGCGTCGCCGCACAAAGGGCCGTGGCCGAAGGTCTCCGTCTGGCATGGCGATGCCGACAACACGGTGACGCCGCTGAACGCCGCGGAGATTCTGAAGCAGTGGACCGATGTGCACGGGCTTCCGGCGGAGCCGACGATCGAAACCGATCTCGACGGTCACCCGCGGCTGATCTGGCAGAACGCGGATGGCGAGGATCTGATCGTATCCCAGACCATCCGGGGGATGGCGCATGGCGTGCCGATCGACCCCCTGGGGCCTGACGGCTGCGGTGCTGCTGGGCCGTTCATCCTCGATGTCGGGGTGTCCAGCACCCAGCACATCGCCCGCGCCTGGGGGCTGACCGACGTCGTGCGGCAGGTGTCGCCGCGCCCCGCCCGAACGAACGGTGACACGGTGCACGACGGTGCGCAGCCGGAAGTCGAGCGGGAGATCCGCGTAGACGTCGGCCGGCCGGCCGACGGGCCTCGCGTCGATCCGCGCCGGGTCGTCACCCAGTCGCTGGAGGCCGCGGGGCTGCTGAAGGCCGCGACCGGCAGAGCTGATGAGGGGCGCGGTTCGCGGAGATCGGCGAGACGCCCGTCCGCCGGCGGCATCGACGTCTCCTCGATTGTCTCCAAGTCGCTGGAGATGGCTGGGCTGGCCACCGGCGGGCGCGGCGGTGCCGGCACCGTCGCGGGCGTCGATATTCCGGGGATCATCGGCAAATCGTTCGAGATCGCCGGCCTGGCGATGGCGCCGCGCGAGGCGCCGTCGGGCGGTGAGGGCGGTGACGAAGAAGAGCCGGGCACCGCCGATGGCGGATGGCAATTGCTCTCCGGCAACCTGCGCACGCCGACCGACGGGGCTGTGCTGTTCGGCTACGCCGTCTCGGGTATCGGCAACGAGGTCGGCGACAAGACCCGCACCGTGTCGTGCCGCATCGTCCTCGGCAATGCACCGGTCTTGAGTTACCGGCGCCGGCTGGATCTGGCCGCCTCGGCAAACGCGCTCACTACGGCGGCGTTCCGCCTGCTGGTGGACGGTGTGGCCGTGGACGAGGCCACGGTGACGGGCATGGATTATGCCGAGCCGGACTGGACGGCACGATCCGATATCGACCTTGGCCGCTTTGCCAGGCGCACCGTGACCCTGACCTTCGAGGTGGCGGCCCACGCCAATATCCTGATGGAGGTCTCGGCCAAAGCCTGGGTCAGCGACATCACCGTCGGCGAAGCGGGTGCAAACGCGTAGGGCGGCCGCGTAACCCGGGCGGCGAGCGGAACCGCTTGCCGCCCGGCGGCACCGGTTGCTACCACAGGCGAAGGGCTGTGCCATGGGGGTGCCGCCCGCATTCCAGCCAGGACGCCGAAGGGTATGAGCGACTGGACGCCGAAGCCGGAAACCGTGGCGGCGCGGGCCGATGCCTTCCTGTGCCCGCATACGGGCGCGCTGATCCCGGCCGTTCACCCCAGCACGACCTATGCGCGCGACGCCGACTACCAAAAGGTCGACGACCGCGGCTACAGCCGGGACGACAACCCCAGCTATGAGATGGTCGAGGCGGTGCTGACCCGGCTGGAGGAGGGGCATGCGTCCAAGGTCTTCTCCTCCGGCATGGCGGCGATCACCTCAGTGTTCCAGGCGCTTCGGCCCGGTGATCATGTGGTGGTGGCGCGCGACAGCTATTTCGGTGTCGGTAAATGGCTGCGCACCTGGGCGATCCCTTGGGGGCTGGAGGTCGATTTCGTCGATGCCACCGATCTGGGGCAGGTGCAGGCAGCACTGCGCCCCGGCCGCACGGCGCTAGTGCATGTGGAAACACCGGCCAACCCCACCTGGTGCGTGGTCGACGTCGCCGCCGCCGCCCGCATGGCGCATGACGCCGGCGCGCTGTTGATGGTGGACAACACGGTGCCGACACCGGTGCTGACCCGCCCGATCATGTTAGGCGCGGACCTGGTGGCACATTCGGCGACGAAGTACTTGAACGGCCATTCCGATGTGGTGGCCGGGGCACTGGTCGCCGCGGCGGACTCGCCCATATGGCAGCGGATCGGCGAAATCCGCTATCTGGCGGGCGCCGTGCTCGGACCGTTCGAGAGTTGGCTGCTGCTGCGCGGCATGCGCACGCTCTATCTGCGTGTACGGCAGAGCAGCGCCTCGGCCCTGGCGATCGCCGAGCACTTCGCCCGCGACCCGCGGGTGGCCGAGGTGTGCTATCCCGGCTTGCCCGGGTTTCCGGGGCATTCGGTGGCGGCGCGGCAGATGCAGGGCGGCTTCGGCGGCATGCTGTCGCTGCGCCTGGCCGGCGGCCGGGACGCGGCGCTGGACACGGCCAAGCGGGCGCGGATCTTCGTGCGCGCCACGTCGCTGGGCGGCGTCGAAAGCTTGATCGAGCATCGCGCCACGGTTGAGGGGGAAGACGGGACCGCGCCGCCCGACCTAATCCGGCTTTCGGTCGGCTGCGAGGCGGTCGTCGACCTGATCGCCGACCTCGACCAGGCGCTGGGCCCAGCTGTACCGCTGCGCGCGGCCGCCGGGGGCGACGATTGACAAGGCCGCGCCGCCGCCGTTAGTAAGGGCGCTTCAGCCTAGCGGACTCTGACTGATTCCGCCCGCGGAGGGGTGGGTGAGTGGCTGAAACCAGCGGTTTGCTAAACCGTCGTACGCCGAAAGGTGTACCGCGGGTTCGAATCCCGCCCCCTCCGCCACCTACCCATCCACCGCCGTCCATCTCTTCTGACATGGGGGCATGCGCGCTCGAGTTGACGCTCCTCACAGCTTGCCGAACCGAGGAGGTGCTGGATGCCCCTTGGGACGAGTTCGATATCGGCGATGCACGCCCAGGCCGTTGCCTCACGATCGGTGGCCGATACCGTTTCCCAACCGTGCCGGCCAGCAATCGTTCAATAGCAGCACGAGGCGCGTTAACCGCTTTCCGCGTTGAAGAGATGGCGCAGGGCGATGGCGGCGGCGGCCGTTCGGTTTTCCACGCCAAGCTTCAAGAAGATCTGTTCGACGTGCTTGGTCACCGTACGCGGACTGAGTGTCAGAATGTCGGCGATGTCGCGGTTCGACTTTCCATGAGCCAGCCAGGCAAGGACCTCGCCTTCGCGGGTTGAAATCCCAAGTGCGCCGCTGAGGACATCGGGCGGACTGAGCCTCTGTTTGAGGCCGATGCGGGTCAGGATGTCGCCCGCCGCCGACCGACCGATCAGGGTAACCCGCACACCTTGCCCATCCGCGCAGCCGAGTTCGAGTTCGCTGCTGTTCGAGATCGGCTGATTGGCCGCCGTTTCCAGCCAGTTGACGAGGCGTTCGTCCGTCAAGGGATCGCGAGTCTCGCTGGCGGCGGCGAGAAGTGCGTTGCCGCGCGGCGAGGTCCAAGAAACCGACCAGGACGGCCGAAAGGCGACAACGCCGTGTTCGGCCGTATCGAGTGCCTCCCGCGCCTCGGAGATCATCCGGGCATTGGCGATATGCACGGAAATGCGAGCAATGAGCTCGTCGGGCTTGATCGGCTTCAAGACATAGTCGACGCCACCGGCACGCAGCCCCGCCAACACATGCTCGCTGTCGCTCAGTCCCGTCATAAAGACGACCGGCGTGGTGGCAAGCTGAGGCAACGCCTTGATCCGACGGCAGGTCTCGAAACCGTCGAGCCCGGGCATCAGCGCGTCGAGAAGGATCAGGTCCGGTTCGATCCGCCCCAGCAATTGCAGCGCCGAGATGCCGTCCCGGGCGACGATTGCCATCAATCCGGCCTCTTCCAGCGCGGCAATCAGCATGCCGAGGGTTTCGGGATTGTCGTCGACCAGGAGGACGATGCCCTGGCCCTTCTGATGGTTTTCAGCCACGGCGCGCCTCATTCAACAATGCGCTGAGGCCGCGCAGATCGATCTGTTCCAGGTGCTGCTGCGCGCGGTTGACGAATGCGTCGATGCTCGCATCGTTCACTTCCACGGTGCGCAGCACGTCTTCGGCACCGCGGACATGGCCGATCGCGATCATCTCCTCAAGGCGTTCCAGCACGTCCTGCGGCGCGCGGGGCTTCGGCCCAGGCTCGCCGGCCGCGGCGTCGACCAGCCATTCGAGCCTCAGATGGCGTTCGATCTTCTGCAGCAGGGTTTCGATGATGACCGGCTTGGGCAGGAAGTCGTCATGCAAGACCATCGTCTCGCCCGACAGCCGATCGTCGGCAGCATGGGCCGACACCATGATAATCGGTGCCTTGAGATCATGTTCGGTGCGAAGACGTGCGGCCAGAGACCACCCTGACATGTTCGGCATGGCCACATCGACCAAAAGGATGTCGGGCGGCACGGCCCTGACCATCGACAGCGCCGCTTCGCCGGACTCGGCGAGAGCGACGCGGAACCCGAGGGGCTTCAGCGCATCTTCCAGCAGGGCGCGGTGCTCCGGGTTGTCGTCGACCACCAGCACCTGGCGCCTGGCCCCCCGATACCCGTAGATCCGCTTCGCCGCCTGCGCCCTCTTGGGGCCGTCGCAACGCGGCAGCATCAGGCGCACCTGAAAGGCCGACCCCTGCCCGGGAACGCTCTCCAGCCGCAGATCACCGCCTAGCATCGCCACCAGATGCTTGGTGATGGTCAAGCCGAGACCGGTCCCGCGGACCGGGGCGCTTGGGTCCTCCACCCGTTCGAAGGGTGCGAAGATCCGCTCTTGATCCTTCTCCGCGATGCCGCGCCCGGTGTCGGAGACTGTGAATGTCGCGATCTCGGTGCGGTACCCGACCTCAAATCGGATCTCACCCTCAGACGTATAGCGGACCGCGTTGGACAGCAGGTTTATGAGGATCTGCCGCAGCCGCCGCTCGTCGGCCTTGACGGTCTCCGGGACGTTGGGCGCGATGTCATCGCGGAAGCGCAGATTGCTTTGTGCTGCTTCCATCCTGAAGATCGCGGACACTTGGTCGAGCAATTCGCGAAGGTTCATTTCCGCTCGGTCGACCTGCAGTCGTCCCGCTTCGATCTTGGAGATGTCGAGGAGGCCTTCGATCAAGCCCGCCAGATGCTCCGACGATCGGCGGATCAGGCGGACGCCCGGCTTGCGATGCGCCGGAATGGTGGGGTCGGATTCCAGAAGCTGGGCGTATCCCAGAATGGCGTTGAGCGGTGTGCGCAGTTCGTGGCTGATGCCGACCACATAGCGGCTCTTCGCCTCGTTTGCGGCCTCCGCAGCTTCCTTTGCGCGCTGCAATTCCGCGGCCGTCCGGCCGTGCGCGCGGATCTCCGCAAGCAGTCGGCTGGTCTGCCGCTCTCGCTCGCGATTGGCGAGCGCCCGGCTCTCATGGGCCAGCGTGTACAGCCACGTCGCCACGCCCACGATGATCAACATCATCCCGAAGGCCAGCGCCAAGGCCCAGCCGACCTCGCCAGCACCGTTCGGCGCCTTGAGCGTCGATTGATGATGGATCATCCAGAAAGCCGCCCCGATGAGCAGGGCGAACGTGCCCGCCACCAGGGTGAAGAGGCCGTAGCGACCTTGCACGATCGGTCTGATGCCAGGTGGCAGGAAGCGGTCTGCCAAACGGCCGATCTGCAAGTCCACCCGACCGTGCGGCTTGCACAGATCGGCGCAGCGCGCCTCAAGCGAGCAGCACAGCGAGCAGATCAGCCCGCTGTGGAACGGGCAATCGACGATGTCCTCGGGATCGAACGCATGCTCGCAGATAATGCACCGGTGTTCGCCAGCTGAATTGCATGCGTGTTCCTTGGCGTGGTTCTGCGGCGTGCGGGCAAGGTAGTACTGACGCCCCGCGACGACCGCGAGCAAGGGCGTGGCAACGAGCGCGATGCCGAGCGCGATCAGGCTTGAGAACGCGGCAAACACCGATCCCAGGAGCCCTGTGAAGCACAGCAGCGATATCACGGTCGCCGACGCCATGGCGCCGACGCCAATCGGATTGACGTCAAAGAGGTAGCCGCGTCTGAACTCTACGTCTCGTGGACGCAGCCCGAGGGGACGGTTGATGACGAGGTCCGCGGTGATCGTGCCGACCCAGGCCACTGCGACATGCGAATAGACGCCAAGCACGGTTTCCAGCGCGCCGAAGGCGCCGAATTCCATCAGCATCAGGGCGATCAGGACGTTGAACACGAGCCAGACAACCCGGCCCGGATGGCTGTGCGTCAGACGCGAAAAGAAATTGGACCAGGCAATCGAACCGGCATAGGCGTTCGTCACATTGATTTTGAGTTGGGCGAGAATGACGAAGAACCCGGTCAGCAGCAGAGCCGTTTCCGCTGGCGCAAATTCGCTGAAGGCCGCGAGATACATCTGGGTCGGCTCAACGGCTTCTTCCGCCGGCACACCGTTGCCGACGAGAAGCACGGCCAGGAACGAGCCCGCCAGCATCTTCAAGGTGCCGATCACCGCCCAACCGGGCCCGGCCGCAAGCAAAGCCGTCCACCACGCGACGCGGTCTCTGCGGGTCTTCGGCTCCGGCAGAAAGCGCAGAAAATCGACCTGCTCGCCGACCTGGGCGATCAGCGACAGCGCAATGCCGGCTGCGGCAGCCACCAGAACGAGATCGATCCCGTCGCTGGCGTCGCCGAGCCGGCCTTCATGGGCGAACCATGGGGTGAGGTCGGTTCCGATGGCGACGAAGACCACGAAGGGTGCGATCTGGAGGGCAATCCAGAATGGCTGCGTCCACTTCTGGAAGACGCCGATCCGCGTGAACCCGTGCGTCACCAGCGGAATGACGACAAGGGCGTTCAGGAGATATCCGATCTCAAGCGGAATACCGAGGCATAGTTCCAGCGCGTGGCTGAGTATTGCCGCTTCGAGCGCAAAGAAGATGAACGTAAAGCTTGCATAGATGAGTGATGTGACCGTCGATCCCAAGTAACCGAAACCGGCGCCGCGCGTCAGCAGGTCAATGTCCACACCGGTGCGGGCCGCATGATAGCTGATGGGCAGTGACGTCAAGAAGAGGATCGCGCCCACCAGAAGGATGGCGGCGATCGCATTGTCACTGCCGAAAGATAATGTCAGCGCCCCGCCAATCGCCTCAAGAGCCAGGAAAGATATCGACCCGATCGCAGTATTCGCGACCCGGCGATACGACCACTTCCGAGCGCGCCGCGCCGTATACCGAAGCGCGAAATCTTCGAGTGTCTCGTTCGCGACCCATTGATTGTAAGTGCGTCGAACGCGGGTGACTGACTCTGCCTGGCTCATTGTCTGGATGCGACGCCCGTGCCGATGACACCTCTGATCATTCCAGCGAAACAGCAATGCCGGTCCGATAGCGAAACCTTAGCCCGGGAATTTTGCGTACCGCACTACGTATTTCGTCCCCTTGCTGCAATGCACCATCCCCTCGATCCTCAGAGCCGAAAAGATCATTACTGATCTAGAGATTCCAGGAGGGGCAATCTGATGAACGACGACAAGGCACCGTTGGGTTCGCGTTTCCGGCCCTCACGGCGATCGGTTCTGCAGGGCAGCGCCGCACTGACTGCGTCACTCTTTGCGCCGAAGGGGTTGCTCGCTTCGGATTTCCCGACGGACCAGGTCAACACAACCGGGCTGGCGGTTACGGATGATACGGTCACGATCGGGATTCTTCATTCGATCACCGGGACCATGGCGATCTCGGAAACCGGATCCGTGCAGGCGGAGAAGCTCGCCATCGCGCAGATTAACGCGCAGGGCGGCATCCTTGGGCGCCAGATCGAGTACATCCAGGAGGACGGCGCGTCCGACTGGCCGACCTTTGCCGAGAAGGCCCGCAAGCTTCTCGTGAACGATCGGGTCGCGTCTGTCATGGGCTGTTGGACGTCGGCTTCGCGCAAAGCCGTGCTGCCGGTCTTCGAGCAGCACAACGGCTTCCTTTACTATCCGACCTTCTACGAGGGTCTCGAGCAATCGCCGAACGTCATCTACACCGGCCAGGAAGCGACCCAGCAAATCATCGCCGGCCTGGATTGGGTCGCGCGGGAGAAGGGTGCTGAGACGTTCTACCTGCTCGGCTCCGACTACATCTGGCCGCGCACCTCCAACAAGATCGCCCGCATCCACATCGAGGAATTCCTCGGCAAGGAGGTGGTGGGCGAGGAGTACTACCCACTCGGCCATACCCAGTTCAATTCGGTGATGAACAAGATCCGGTTGCGGCGACCTGACGTGATCTACGCCATCGTGGTCGGCGGCTCGAATGTTGCCTTCTACAGGCAGTTGAAGGCGGCCGGGATCGATATGACGGAGGAGTCACCGCTTCTCTTGACGATCTCGGTCACCGAAGACGAGATCCGCGGCATCGGCGGCGAGAACATTGTCGGCGCGTATGCCTGCATGAAGTACTTCCAGAGCCTGGAAAACGAGAACAACCTCGCCTTCGTTCAAGCCTTCAAGGAAATGTGGGGCGAGGACATGGTGATCGGCGACGTCACGCAGGCCGCCTATCTCGGCCCCTGGCTCTACAAGTTCGCGGTGGAGCAGGCGGGATCGTTCGACGTGGACCAAGTCCGCGCCGCCAGCCCGGGCATCGAGTTCAACGAGGCGCCCGAGGGCTACGTGCGGATCCACGAGAACCATCATCTCTGGTCGAAAACGCGGGTCGGTCGGGCGCGGGACGACGGCCAATATGATGTGGTCTTCGAGACCGAGGACCTGGTCGAGCCGGATCCGTTCCCCGAAGGCTACCAGTAACCATCGGCTAACCGCGGAGACGGCGCGGACCCGGTGCAGCAGCCGCACACTGGCGGGTCTGTACTCGGGTCCGACACCACTCCATTCCATTCAGCGATGACACTGCGCGGCAGGGGACGCCATGTTCGACGGTTTTACGATGGGCGAGCTGGGTGCGATCTTTGCGATGCAGGGATTCGCGGGCTTGATCCTCTTCTCCGTGTTCGTCCTGATGGCGCTCGGCCTGGCCATTATTTTCGGCCAGATGGGCGTCATCAATATGGCGCATGGCGAATTCCTGATCCTGGGCGCCTATGTCACGTATCTGTGCGCGCAATTCTTTGAGGCATTCTTGCCGAATCTTTACGGCATCTATTTCTTTGTGGCGATGGCGCTGGCGTTCTGCGTGGCCGGTGCTTTTGGAATGCTGGTCGAATGGGGGCTCATACGCCATCTGTACAGGCGACCGCTCGACACGCTGCTGGCCACCTGGGGACTGAGCCTCATCCTGCAGCAGACCTATCGCTCGGTCTTCGGCGCGCGCGAGGTCGGTGTCACCATCCCTGAGTGGATGCTCGGTTCGCTGCAGCTCACCGATCTGATCGAGGTGCCGATCAACGGCATCTTCGTGATGACCCTGACGACGGTGATTGCCGGGCTGGTCGCCTTCATGATGTTCCGGTCTGGCTGGGGCAGGCGGGTGCGTGCCGTCGTACAGGATCGCACCATGGCGGGCGCCGTCGGCATCAACACCGAGATGACGGATCGGATGACCTTCGGCATCGGCTGCGGGATTGCAGGCGTCGCCGGTTCGGCCTTTACCATGATCGGATCCACCGGGCCGACCGCGGGCCAGCTCTACATCGTCGACACCTTCCTGGTCGTCGTCTTCGGCGGTGCGGGCAGCCTTTTCGGCACGATCGCGTCGGCCTTCACCATCAGCCAGGCGCAGTCCGTCCTTGAGTTCTTCCTCTCCGGATCCATGGCGAAGGTGCTCACCCTCCTGACGGTCGTCGGCATCCTGATGCTGCGCCCGCAGGGCCTGTTCACGCTCAAGATCCGCAAGTGAGGTGACGCTGATGGCGCACGCCCGGATACGTCTGTTCACGCCTGCTGAGATTGTCGGCTTCATCATTCTCGCCGTCATCGTCTTCGCGGTGCTGCCCCTGGTTATGGACTCGTTCCGGCTGAACCTGTTCGGGAAGTACCTGACCTATGGGTTTGTCGCCATCGGGCTGGTTCTTTGCTGGGGCGCGGGAGGCATCCTTTCGCTGGGGCAGGGCGTCTTCTTCGGTCTCGGCGGCTACTGCATGGCCATGTTCTTGAAGCTGGAGGCATCGACCCCCGAGGCGACATCCATACAGACGACACCCGGCATCCCCGATTTCATGGACTGGAACCAGGTGACGGCGCTGCCCTGGTGGTGGGAACCCTTCAACAACTTTGCCTTCACCCTGTTCGCCATTCTCGCCGTGCCCATGGCTTTCGCCTTCATCATCGGCTTTGCCATGTTCACGCGTCGGGTTGGCGGCGTCTATTTCGCGATCATCACCCAGGCGATCGCGGCGATCCTGACGATCCTGATCATCGGACAGCAGGGCTACACAGGGGGCGTCAACGGCATCACGGATCTTCGGACGCTGCTCGGCTGGGACATCCGACCGGACGAGGCGAAGACCACGCTTTACTTCATCAATGGCGTGCTGCTCTTCGGATGTCTTCTGATCGCCCATCTGATCCGCCGCTCGAAGCTGGGCAGACTGCTGATCGCCATCCGCGACCAGGAGGACCGCGTCCGCTTCTCCGGCTACGACGTGGCCAATTTCAAGATCTTCGTCTTCTGCGTCGGTGCCGGGATGGCGGCCGTGGGCGGCGCGATGTTCACGCTGCAGGTCGGCTTCATGTCGCCCACCCTGATCGGCATCGTTCCCTCAATCGAAATGGTCATCTTCTGCGCAGTGGGCGGACGGCTCTCTATTCTCGGCGCGGTCTATGGCGCGGTGCTGGTGAACTGGGCGAAGACGGCCTTTTCGGAGACCTTTCCCGAACTCTGGCTGTTCGCGATGGGCGCCCTCTTCATCGGGGTGGTCCTCGCCTTCCCTTACGGCCTGGCGGGTCTCTACGACGACCATGTCAAGCCGCGACTCCTGTGGCTCGCACAGCTCTGGCCACGCCGTCGCGGCAGTCCCGACACCAACGCCCTTGCCGGTCCGACGGAGCAGGTCGGCGGCGGCTACGCCCTCGCGTCGAAGGGAGGATCGCGTGACGCCTCCACTTAAGACACCACACCATCGCACCAACTTTCTGCTGGCGGTGGAAGGGCTGACCGTCTCCTTCGACGGCTTCAGAGCGGTCGACGATCTGAGCTTCTACGTGGACAAGGACGAGATCCGCGTGATCATCGGTCCCAACGGGGCGGGCAAGACGACGGTCCTCGACCTCATCTGCGGCCGCACCAAGGCGACCGGCGGCTCGGTCCGGTTCAAGGATCGCGAGCTCCTGTCCATGCGCGAAGACCAGATCGTGCATTTGGGCGTCGGGCGGAAGTTCCAGAACCCCTCGATCTATGAGGACCTGTCGGTCTTCGAGAACCTCGAGCTGAGCTATCCGACGGGGTACACCGTCTTCGGCGCGCTTGCCTTCAAGCGATCAAGCGAAGTCGTCGCCCGGATCGAGGATGTCGCCGAGACGATCTTCTTGAAGGACCTGCTGAGCACCCGCGCCGCGGCCCTGTCGCATGGCCAGAAGCAGTGGCTCGAGATCGGCATGCTGCTGATTCAAGACCCGGAACTGCTGATGCTCGACGAGCCGGTCGCCGGCATGTCGGTTGCCGAGCGAAAGCAGACGGCAGAACTGCTTCACCGGATCATCGAGAACCGTTCGGTCATCGTGATCGAGCACGACATGAACTTCGTCGAGGACATCGCCCACAAGGTGACGGTGTTGCACCAGGGCAAGGTGCTTTCCGAGGGATCGATGGCCACGGTCCAGTCGGACCCCAGGGTCGTCGAAGTCTATCTGGGACATTGAGGGTAGGGTCATGCTGCAGGTTCGCGATCTCCATGTCGCCTACGGCCAATCCGAGGTGCTCCACGGCATCGATTTCAGCGTCGCGCCCGGTGAGATCGTCGCCATCATGGGACGCAATGGCATGGGCAAGACGACCCTGATGAAGGCGCTGATGGGTATCGTGCCGTCAACGGCGGGTGATGTCCGGATCGCCGACAGCGACGTCACCAGGTTGAAGACCTATCGGCGGGTTGCCGAAGGCATGGGCTACGTGCCCCAGGGCCGCGCGATCTTCTCGACGATGACGGTTCAAGAGAATGTCGAGACCGGCCTGTCTTCGACCGGCAAGAAAGCGGTTCCCGGCGATATCTATGAGCTGTTCCCTGTGCTGCTGGAGATGAAGGGCCGGCGCGGCGGCAATCTCTCCGGCGGCCAGCAGCAGCAACTGGCGATCGCGCGCGCGCTCGCGTCAGAGCCGAAGGTTCTGCTGCTCGACGAGCCCACAGAGGGCATCCAGCCCTCGATCATCCGCGAAATGGGTCGCGTCCTGCGCCGCATCCGCGACGAGCGGGGGCTGTCGATCGTCGTCTCGGAGCAGGTTCTCAGCTTCGCGCTCGACGTCGCCGACCGGGTGCTTGTGCTGGAGAACGGCCGCTTCGTCCACGATGCCCCGCGGGAGGGCATCGACGAGGCCAAGATCTCGAAGTTCCTCTCGGTCTGAGACGTCGTCGTCTCGCGGACCGTAATCACACCCAGCCGACGGGCAAGCCCAATACCCGTCACGTCGCAAGAGGAGGGAGCGATGGCCGAAACCCTGATCGCGGTCGACCTGTCAGAAAGCCCATACACCAACGACAAGGTGCACAACCGCTGGCACCCGGACATCCCGATCGTGGAATGGGTGAACCCCGGTGACGACTTCATCATCGAGACCTATGACTGGACCGGCGGCCAGATCAAGAATGACGACGATGCCGCCGACGTGCGGGATGTCGAACTGGTCCAGGTGCATTTCCTGTCGGGGCCGGTTGGCGTGAAGGGCGCTGAGCCGGGCGATCTCCTGGTCGTGGATATCCTCGACATTGGTGCGAAGCCCGACAGCCTTTGGGGCTTCAACGGCTTCTTCTCCAAGCAGAACGGCGGCGGCTTCCTGACCGATCACTTCCCGTTGGCGCAGAAGTCGATCTGGGACATCCATGGGATGTTCACCTCGTCACGTCATGTCCCGGGCGTGAAGTATGCCGGTCTGATCCATCCCGGTCTCATTGGCTGTCTGCCGGACCGGGCCATGCTCGACATGTGGAACAGCCGCGAGAAGACGCTGTTCGACACCAATCCGACACGGGTGCCGCCGCTGGCCGCACTGCCGGACGGCGGGCCGAGCGCGCATATGGGCAGGATGACCGGCGATGCACGCAATGTGGCGGCGGCTGAAGCGGCCCGCACGGTGCCGCCGCGCGAGCATGGCGGCAACTGTGACATCAAGGATCTATCACGCGGCAGCAAGATCTACTTCCCCGTCTATGTCGACGGTGCGGGCCTCTCGATGGGGGATTTGCATTTCAGCCAGGGCGACGGTGAGATCACCTTCTGCGGCGCCATCGAGATGGCGGGCTGGCTCCACCTCAAGGTCGAGCTGATCAAGGGCGGTGTGGCCAAGTACGGGGTCAAGAACCCGATCTTCAAGCCGTCGCCGATCACGCCGAAATACGACGACTTCCTGATCTTCGAGGGCATCTCGGTCGACGAAGCCGGCGTGCAGCACTATCTCGACGTGCATATCGCCTATCGGCAGGCCTGCCTGAACGCCATCGAATATCTGAAGAAGTTCGGCTATACGGGCGCTCAGGCCTACGCCATCCTCGGCACCGCACCCTGCCAGGGCCATATCTCCGGTGTCGTCGACATCCCGAACGCCTGCGCGACGTTGTGGCTGCCGACCGATATATTCGATTGGGACCTGATGCCGAACGCCGACGGCCCCAAGAGGTATCTGGACGGCTCGATCGACGTGCCCCTCGCACCCGATCTCTGAGGGCGCGACCATGCCGATCTACGAGTATTGGTGCGAGGACCATGGCGTCTTCACGGAGATGCGCCCCATGGCGGCCAGTGCCACCGCTTGCGCGTGCCCGCAATGCGGCCGTGCGGCACCAAGGGTGATGGTCACCCCGCCGCGGCTTGGAGGCATGCCGGACAGCCGGCGCCGAGCCCACGAGACCAACGAACGCGCGGCCGACAGCCCGAAACGGCTGTCGAGCCACGGGCCCAGCTGTCTGTGCTGCAAGGGCGGATTGCCAACCCGCAAGACCCTGAAAACCGCGGACGGCGCCAAGAGCTTTCCGACCGCCCGGCCTTGGATGATTTCGCATTGAGCACCACGGCGGCTGGCTTGCCTCCGACCGGTCGTTCATACGTGTAGACCTATGGGCGGGTCCGCCGCGGGCAGGTTACGTTTCGGGGCAGAGAATGGCGACGTTGGGCAAGCAAAGCTGTTTGCGTGAGCCTGCAACCGCCATTCTCTGCTCGCCGCCGCCGACATAGGCCCGCCGATCATCTCACCCGCCGCATGAGTTGGTCCGAAGCCGAATTTGGAATGCAGCGTGCCGAACTCCCCGGTACCTGGGGTTCTCGCGCGCGGCGTGAAAGCCGGCCATTGGCTAAACAAACGAGGATTAGCAAGCAGGCCCCGCGGCGGGCGCTCAGAACCCGCCAATCCGACCATCGACATAGCCCGGGTCGAGGTTCGCTCTCGATCGCCGCACAAGTATGACGTCGCCGCGCTGCTGGGCGTGCACTTCGTCCGGCCCCCCCCCGTGTCGCGGCCAGGCGGCATGATCTACTCCGGTCTAGTCTAGACGCCGAGCAGGGCGCCGGCATCGAGGAACCGATCTGCCTGCGCCGCGGTGGTTGACCGCATCGTCGCCATAGCGCCTCACGTAGAGGTTGGCGCTGCGCCAGAACACGAGGCCAGCGATTGGCAAGCTGTCCCGGTTTCAGTCAGGCGCCACCGCAAAGCCATATCAGCGCCGGCGCTGGCAACAGGCCAGAATTGGGCCGGCCACCCGCGTCAGTCAGAGATGCTGTCGGCGGCCTGATCCGAGGGCTTTGTGCCGCCATCCGCGAGCTTCACCCTCGGCCTGATGGCGCCGCCACCACTTGCGCAAGGTTAGCCGGGTGATACCGCAGCGGCGATAAACGACGCCGGCGTCCCCGAACTGTTCGTAGAGCTTCACCCAACCGAGCCTGGCCTTGGCGGTCATCGCGTCCTCTCTGCGACGGCCGCCCGGCTGTGGATTTGATGGACAGCCCTGCGCGCCTCCGTCGCGATAACCGAGACTCTTTTGAACGCCAGGAGTCTCATTACTTAGGACTCGCATATATCGGGAGGGAGCCGATAGGGGTAGGCCATTCAGGGACACGGCGATGCCACTATGTATCGATAGAATGACAAATTGGCACTATCTATTATAGTAGCTTTGGAGATATAAATCCTAAGCGTTACAAGCGGGTGCCCCATTTGCAAACGTCTAGAGGGCGGTTGCCGGTCAGCTTCCTTATGATTCTTTGCCTCGCGCAAGACGGAATCCCAATTCAATGATAACTATCCTGAGAAAGTGATGAACAAATGTCGCAAGACCAGGTTCCAATCAGATGGACACTGAGTTCACAGCCGTCGGTGACGTGGCTGTTCCGCATGCTGAGATCTGTGTCCGCCGCTTTGCTGATTGCAATAGCGGTCGTGGGCTGCGCCAACCGTCAGTCGGCAACTGTGACGTCGGGCGAGGATATCTCTGCGTACAGCAACTTCTACGTGGTGAAGTTCGGACCCGACGGGCGCGGTATCAACCATCTCATTCAGAATGACCTGATCCGCCGAGGCTATGAGGCAACGACGGGACCCGTGGGGGAGGAGCCCGAAGATACGGATGTCGTCGTCACCTACCGCGATCACTGGCAGTGGGACATCACGATGTACATGATCGAGTTGTCGGTCACCATGCAGGATCCCGCGACTAACCGACAGTTGGCTGTCGGGAATTCGTACCACACCTCTTTGACGCGGCTGTCGCCAGAAGAGATGGTGAGAGAGGTTCTCTCCAACATATTCGCGGGAGGCCGAACGGTCGAAGGCTGATCTGATCCACTTGCGGAGCGATGGACAGGGCGAGGCAGCGCCGGTTGGGGACGCTGCCCGGCGGCTTACGGCTGGTGCAGCCGAAGAAGGAAGGCAAGTGCTGTGGGGGGCTGCGAGCCGGTTCGGCAGACCTTGGCGGCGAATGCGGGATCGCCTGCGCTTGACGAAGCCCCTGCAGTCCGCCGCACATCTCGCAGCCGTACATCCCACAGTCGCGATGCGGTTCACAGTCGCGATGCGGTTTCCCACCGAGGTACGATCTGCCGCCAGCTGCAGGACGCCCCTAGCCCGGCGGAAGCGGCCACAGATGGCCTCGGGGCTGTCCCCCTTTTTTCCGGCACGGCGGATACGAGAGGCAAGAACTTCCGACTGCTCTGGTTTTGCGCCATTCTCCGGAAGATCGGCTCTTTAAAGCATCCCATAGAAGGAGCATTCAATGTTCGTGCGTCCCAGTTTGCGCTTGGACAATGTCCTTTCGTCTACGGCCGGACTCTCACTGGTGCTGGCCCTTTTCTGCTGCCCGGCGCTTGCCGAGGAGACCCAAGACAGTCAGGCTTCGGACCGTCTCGGCAATCCATACATCCCGGAGCTCAAAATCGGCTTCCTTCTGCACGATGTCGGCCGTAGCTTCGAAGACAGCAATACGCTTTCGATTAACCTTGAGCTGATTTGGTCAGATCTCGAATACTGGTCCTTTGACAGTAAATTCGTCGAAGTCCTCCTCAACCCCGTGCCGATGATCGGCGGCACCATCAATACGGCCGGTGGCGTCAACACGCTCTACGCCGGCATCGCCTGGCCCTGGGAATACGATATCGGCATCGTGGTGACGAACAGCTTCGGCGTCAGCTTGAACGATGGCCGCGCCGAGCGCGATACGTTCGCCTGCCCCCCTACGGTCCAGTGCCCGCTGTCTGGCAACCGTGACTATGTACCTGTAGACGAGCCGGTTCTTGGCTCCAATGTGCTGTTTCGCTACGGGCTCGACATCGGGTACCAGATAGACGAGACACACACGATCTCTGCCTACTTCAGTCATATCTCGAATGCTGGGCTGGCCGAAGAAAACAATGGCATAAATTTCGTGGGAATTAGATATGGGGTCGATCTAGGTTATCTCTTCAATTAGCCGTCAGGTTTCTGCGGGATTATTTGATTCTCTCAATGGTGAGACCAAAAAGCTGTCGAGGCCATACAGATTTTTGGTTCTATTTTGCTGTGCGACCGCGCATCGAGGCATCTATAGCGGGTCTTCAGCCAATCGCTCCTTCTCCGAGTTGATGGTTCTTTCAATCAGATCGGCCACTTCCCGTGGCTTCAGATTGGGAGGAATGGGCGGAAGGATCCGTAGCGTGATGCGGCCGGGCCACTTCGGAGCAAAGCCGGGTGACCACCACAGCCCCGAATTGTGGGCGATCGGAACAAGCGGTACGCCTCCTTGGCCGTACAAGATTTCAAAACCTCGCTGGTATCGTAGCCTCTCGCCGGGCAAGAGCCGTGTCCCCTCCGGGAAGACCAGAATGCTCCTGCCCTCTCGCAGCGACTGTCGCGCCTCGCGCAGGATGCGTCTGAGGTTACTGCCTGGACCATCCCTATCCACCGCCGTCATCGGGGCATTCTTCAGGCCCCAGCCGAAGATTGGGATCTTCATGGCACCACGCTTTGAAATCACGTTGACGTGTGGAACCAATGCGGTCAGTGCAATAGACTCCCAGCAAGACTGATGATTACAAATCAGAATCGCAGGCCCGCTTGGCAGATTCTCCAATCCTTCGATACGATAACGAATGCCAAGAACAAAACCTGCGGCATGAATGAAGCCCTGGCACCAAAGGCGGACAATGAAGCGAACCTGCTCAGGACGACGAACAATCTGAAACCATGTTATTATGGGGAGCCCAAACAACATGCTCCAGAGCAGGATCGTAACTTCGAAAGCTCGCGTGCGCAGGGTGGCTAGAATAGCTTTCCCAACCTCGCGCGCAGAGCGGGGTTGATCGATGTGCGCCTCGCCCGGCCGAAGGACGTTCCTGGAATACACCTGAATGGACCCCGAAGGCGCATGGGAGATAATAACGCTTGAGGGAATTCTCTACCGAGGTTATCCGAATTGTGCAGAATTCACAAGCGGATCCATGACGACCGATTGCCAAGGGACCTAATTATCCCTAATGAAACGTCGTGCGCCCCCAATGTGAAAGCCTGCAGAAGGAAAAAAATACCCACATCCGTGTGGCAGGCGAGTCTACGTGAGGACATAGCGATGACCGATCATCACAAACCCTTTGTTCGCGGATCGTACTATACATCGTCTAGTGAAAAGCAGAGATTCCTGCGCCAGATATTTGATGTGACCGCGCCTTACTATGAAGGAATCGCACGTTGGGGATGGTTCGGGACAGGGACCTATTACCGCCGAGCTGCTCTGTTGCGCGCCGGTGTGCTGCCGGACATGCGCGTGATCGACGTAGCATCCGGAACCGGCCCAGTGGCAAGAGCTTTGATCAAGATCCTCAATAATCCTGATCAGATTGTGTGTACGGAACCATCCGCGGGCATGATTGCAGAAGCAAAGAAGACAGTTCCGTGTGAATTCCATCAAGCGACGGCGGAATCGTTGCCTGTTTCTGATGAGAGTTTTGACTTTCTGACCATGGGATTTGCGCTTCGCCACGTCGACGATCTAGATGATACTTTCAGAGAATTTCGTCGCGTTCTGAAGGCGGGCGGGAAAGTATTGATCATGGATGTGACCATGCCGGACCATCGGGTCGGGCGCTGGTTTTTTACATTGTACTTCAAGCGGTTGCTGCCGCTGGCGACACGGATCTTCAGTCGAAACCGAGAGGCCGGTCGGCTAATGCGCTACTATTGGGATACTATGGAGCAAATGACGCCGCGCGACGAAATCGTTCCGATGTTGCGCGACGCGGGCTTTCGCGAGGCACGTCATCGGGTGTACCTCGGCTGCTTCTCGGAGTACGAGGCGGTGGCTTGAGCGGCAAGCTTGTCGCGCTGATCCCGGCCCACAATGAAGCGGGAACGATTGGCGACGTGGTCCGCACCACGTTGCCTTACGTCGATGAAGTGATCGTCATCGACGACGGGTCGACCGATGGCACCTCCGACACGATCGCCGGACTCACAGCGAAGGTCGTCAGGCACGAGAAGAACCTCGGCAAAGGGGCCTGTCTGACGCACGGGCTGGACCTTGCGTTCTCTGAAGGTGCCGACGCTGTCGTTACGCTGGACGCCGATGGCCAGCATGATCCGGCCGATATTCCTGCCTTCCGCGCGGCGGCAGCTGACGCGCCCGGGGCATTCGTGCTCGGCGACCGATCCGGTGACATGGCCAATATGCCAATCGGCAGGGCACGGGGCATTCGCTTCGGCAACTTCTTCGTCAGTTGGGCGTGCTGTCGACACATTACGGACGCACAATGCGGGATGCGTCTCTATCCGCGGCGGTTCTGGGAGGATGTCCGGCTGCCCGAGCGCCAGCGCCGGCATTTCGTGTTCGAGACGGCAGCCCTGCTGCATGCCGCAAAGGCAGAGCTCGACTTCGTGAAGGTACCGGTCGCAGCGCGCTATGCTGGTTTTGTCACCAGGCCGAGCCACTATAAGCCATTCATCGATACTTTGAGGATTACGGGCGCGGTAACCCATTTTCTAATCCGGAATGGCTTCAAGCCCCGGGGGTTGTTGATCGCGCTCCGTTACACGTGCTAATGAGGTAAAATCGAAAAGTTGCGGAGGAGGTGCTGCTATGACTCCGATCCGAACGATTTTGATCGTCGCTGCAGCTGCAATCCTGGTCTTAGGTGGCTGCAGAACATCGCCGGTCCAGAACATCCAGAACGCGCAATTTGGTTCTCCGACCTATGCATCGTCGTCAAGCCTCACCCTCGACGACTATGAGCGTGCGATCATCCGCGCCGGTGCAAGACGAGGGTGGTCATTCGAACGTGTCGAGCCTGGCCACCTGATCGGTACAGTAATCGTTCGCGGGAAACATACGGCGGTCGTGGACGTAACGTTTACGACGGAGTCGTATTCGATCACCTACAACTCGTCGAGAAACCTGGACCATGATTCGTCGACGGGTGAGATCCACTCCAACTACAATTCATGGGTTCAGAATTTGCGGAGCGATATTCAGCAGGAAGTTCAGACGCTTCGCGCGAGCTAGCGACGATGGGGTCCGCCCACGTCCGTGCTCCGGTAACGTGGGAGGTCAGTGGAGGAATTCCGAGCGACGCGCGCTGCTTCGACGGTCATTTTCCCGGCAATCCCCTGGTGCCGGGAGCTGTATTGCTGGCGCATGCAGCATTGCGCCTTGGCGAGATCGGCGTTGCGGTCGTATCCGTTCGGCGCATGGTATTCCTGGCGCCGCTTGCCCCCGACAAGACATTCGAGATCTCTGTGCTACCGAAAGAAACCGGGCTGGAAATCCGATGGCACACTGGCCAGGTGCTGATTGCGCAAGCTCGGGCACAGGTATCGGAGATCAATGACTAAGGTATCCGCGGAGTGGGTGACGCAGCGAGAGGGCGGCTCGGACGTCCTGCTTCGTTTCATGCGTGTTGTGGCGCTGAATGCGCCACGTTGGGTCACCGATCCACTGATATGGCTGATATCGCTGACCTATGCCGTCGGCCCTGGACGGCCGACGAACCGGGCGTCGATGGACTATCTCGGTCGTGTCTTTGGCCGCAACCCGACATTCCGGGACCGGCATCGCCATGTTCGGACCTTCGCGCATGTCATGCTGGATCGGGCACGGCTTCTCATGAACGGGTCCGCGGAATTCACCCTGGAAGCTTCGGGACAAGAGATAGTCGAATCGCTGCACGAGGAAGGGCGCGGTGCCGTCCTCCTGGGAGCGCATTTCGGCAGCTTCGAAGCCCTTCGCGCCTACGACCGGGCCCTTCCAGGTCTTCGTGTTCGCTACATGATGTATCGCGAGCACGCGGGCAAAGAGACCGCCATCGCCGATCGCATGAACCCGGAGGTGACGGCACGCATTATCTCCCTGGCTCGCGGGGAAGAGGCAATGCTCGCCGCCTATGAGGCCTTGGCGAGAGGAGAGTTCGTTGCGTTTCTCGGCGATCGTCTACCGCATACGGCGGCAAAGGCGCAGGTGGCTGTACCCTTCCTCGGCGGAACGATATGGGTGCCGGTGTCCCCATACGCAGCGGCCTTCGCGGCGCGTGTTCCACTCATCTTCTGCACGGCGCCCCGACTTGGAAACCGCCGCTATGCCGCGCAATTCACATTGCTCCATGATGGCAGCCCAGTGCCGCGTTCTCTGCGGCAAGCTACCATGGAGACATTGGCAACCCGCTATGCAGAGCTTCTTGAGGGCTTGTGCCGCAAGTATCCTTATAATTGGCTCAACTTCTTCGATATATGGGGCGGCAGAGACGCATTGTGCGATGCCGATGCCGGCGAACGCGACGGCCGCCCTTGATGCCCGCCCTCCAGGCGTACTCCGCTTCGGTATCGCCTATCGAGAACAGATCTTTCATCCCGCGCTCATTCAGCCGGTCACCGCCGCCGGCACGTTTCGCATTGCCGATGACGGCACCCTGATCCGCGCGCAAGAGTACCCGGAGCCCGAGATTGCGGAAATCGGCCGCGACACCATCAGACTGAGAGACGATTTAGAAGAAGAGGCTAATCTCGTTCCGATCCCCGAAGACATTGAGCCGATGCTTGCCACCGTCAGAGCGCTCGTGGTCGGCGAACCGGGCCGCATTCTGGAGACCTATTCTGTCGCACTGCTGCCCCATGAAGAGGGCTGGCAGGTCGTCGTGGATCTGGGCAACGCGACGGGTGCACTGACGCATCTTGCGGTCATTGGATGTGGCGAAACCCTTAGCGCGGTGGAGCTCGACCTGTCGGACGGTGGCCGGCGCCGGATCGATCTTGGACGTGGTTCGTGAACCGCAACGTCATCGCAATGCTCGTCTTGAGCGCGCTCGCAGGCCTCTCGCTATGGGCAGTCGAGCTCCGTGCGGATGCGCAGAGCATATTCGGTCGAGGGACTGGCGGGGTTCCAGAGACCCTGGAGAACGCCGAGGCGAGGCAGCTGGTTATTGCCGTCGTGTCGCCAGATCGTGACGAGCGTACGGCGCTGGCCCATGCGATGGCCAGCATGCTTGCCGAGGAACGGCTGGTCGCAGCCGTCAATCTAGGGCCAGAGATGCCGGCGCGTGGGACGATTGACTTCCTCTGGCATCACCGGTTTCGCCTGGCCCCTCCGGCACCGGAGGATCTCTCCGTTGAGGGGATGGTCGCTCAACTCCACAGCGCACGCACCGCACTCGCGTCCGTCACCGGCGTCGGCTTCGGCGACTACCTGCTTCGCGACCCAACCGGCAGCTTCGCTCGGCTGATTGATGGATTGGCGACCGCCAACACGTCTTTGCAGTCCCATGATGGGGTATGGCAGGCACAGGACGGCAGCGCGGCGCTTCTCTTCGTCTCGTTCACGACTGAGCCATTCGACGCCTCTGCCGTCATCGCTCTGGCAGACAGTATTCGCCAGGTTGGTGCCGTCGATGGGGTAGAGACAATCCTGCTTGGTCCTCGCGTCGCCGCGGCTGAGATCAATGCTGCGATGACGCGCTCGTCCCTGTGGGTGTCGTTGGCGGCACTGGGGCTGCTGATACTCTGGTTCAGCTGGGCGCTGCGTTCGTTGCGCGCACTCGCGACCGTCATGCTAACGATCGCCCTTAGCCTTGCCGCAGCGACGCTCGTCGTACAGGCCGTTTTTGGGTGGGTGCACGTGATCGCATTGGGTTTCGGCGGAGCGCTTATGGGCCTTGCCGTCGACTATCCTCTGCATCTGATGAGCCACGGCCGGCAGATGCGACGCGAAGCCGGACGCTTGGTGATGCTCGGCGCCGCCACTACGGCGATCGCGTTTCTTGCCGCAGTGAGTTCAGGATTGCAGGCTTTCGTCCAGGTCGGGGTGTTTGTTGCGAGCGGGCTCGGGACCGCCGCGGCGGCAAGTCGCTGGCTCGTCGGCGGAGTTGCGGAGACGCCGCGTGTCATTCGCTGCGAACGGTTGCTCTGGCGATTTCCGGCGAAGCCTATGATCGAGATCGCGATGGCCGTCGCGGGTCTCGCCACCGTGTATTTCTTCAGCGGGCCATCGCCGCAGTTGTTTGCTCTGCCCTCGGGATTGACCTCGGATATCGCCGCGATGCGTCAGATGGTGAGCCTGCCGTCCGGCCAGTACCATCTGCGTGTCCAGGGTGCGACGGCTGAAGAGGTCCTCGCCCTTCAGGCGGAGATTGCGCCGGACCTAGACGCAGCCGTCGCGACGGGCTTGCTCGGGCGATATTCAATGCTCGGCACCTTCCTTCCCCCTGCATCGCAGCAGCTGACCGAGTTGCCTGAAGCCGAGGTGTTTGCAGAGCGGGCCGCTGCGGCACTCTCGGCGTCCGGAATGGCTGTCCAGTTTCTGGACACGCTACTGGATGCGTACGGGGAAGCCGTTGCAGCACCGGTCGTGACACCCGAGATGCTGCAGGATCACGCCGATCTTGCTCCCTTCGCCGAGCGCGTACGGTTCGCCGGAGGGCACTGGCGAGAGACCGTACGTCTGTGGGAGATTCAGGATCCTGAACGCCTCGCCGCCGCGATCGAGCGACCCGGTGTCGAGTTCATCGACGTCTCGAGCGAGATCGCGGATCGGCTCGGCTCCCTTCAGCGCCATGTGCTTCTTGGCCTCGGGATCGGTGCCGCAGTGGCAATCGCCGTACTGGCGCTTGCGGGTGATGGAACCAGGCGTGCCCTTGCCATTGGGCGAAGCATTGCGGCGTCGCTCGGCCTGACGGTCGTCATCCTCATTCTGGTGGGAGGGCCGCTCAGCGTCTTCGAGATCCTGGCGCTGACCCTTGTGGTCGGCATTGGCATCGACTACGGCATCTTCATCGGCTTCGCGCGCGATGCGGAGACGCAAAAGGCGGCTGCCCGGTCTGTGGGGCTCTGCGCCATCTCGACCATGATGGCCTTCGGGGTGATGGCGCAAGCCCCGTTTCAGGTGCTAAGCGAGATCGGTACGGCCGTATCACTCGGAATCGGCGCGACGCTGGTGATCAGCTTCGGTCGGACCCGAGATCCTGGAGAAACGCGTTGACCCAGCCGGATGCGCACACCGAGCTGCCGCTCAAGATCACAGCCTACTCCGCGGTGACCTGCCTTGGCCGCGATCGAGCAGCGCACGTGGAGGCCCTGAAATCAGGCCGCTCCGGATTGGCTGTCTGCGAGTATCCCGATGTGCCCTTTGACTGTTACGTCGGTCAGGTGACGGGCATCGAGAATGATCCTTTTCCATCGCAGCATTCGGCTTTCGACAATCGGGCCAATCGACTTGCGATGGCGGGTCTCACCAGTGATGACTTCGCGGAGGCGGTTGCCACCAAGATTGCACGCTACGGTGCGCAGCGTGTCGGATTGGTGATCGGCACATCCACCTCAGGCGTGGAACGACTGGAAGCGGCCTATCGAAGCCGTCAAGAGGATGATCCCCTGCCGGCTGAGTATTCTCTGCGTCATCACAATGATTACCAAGCAGTCGCTGCGTTTCTCCAAGACTATCTTCGTATAGAGGGGCCGTCCTACACTGTTTCGACGGCTTGTTCTTCGTCTGCGAAGGCTATAGTTGATGCTGGTCAGCTGATCCAAGCGGGCATATGCGATGCTGTACTGGCGGGCGGCGTTGACAGCCTTTGCCTCATTTCACTCTGCGGGTTCGAAGCGCTCCAGCTTGTCTCTCGAAAGCCCTGCCGTCCTTGCGATGTGAACCGAGACGGGCTGTCGATCGGTGAGGGGGCGGCCTTCGTCCTGTTGGAACGCGACGCATCGGAGGGGGTTCGTCTCTCCGGCGCCGGAGAGAGCTCGGACGGGTTCAACATGTCTACCCCACCGGAAGACGGGGCCGGCGCTCAGCGGGCCATGCGTACGGCCCTCAAGCACGCTCGGCTGAGGCCGGAGGACATTGGCTACGTGAACCTCCACGGGACTGCCACTCCCATCAATGATGCCGTTGAGTGTGCGGTCGTGGCGGACACGCTTGGAACGGAAGTGCCCGTCAGCTCGCTGAAGGGGGCGGTCGGGCATACTTTAGGGGCCGCGGGCGCGGTGGAGGCAGTTCTCTGTTTGATCGCGCTGGAGGAGGGGATTGTACCGGGTAACACAGGGCTCGAAACGCTTGACCCGCGCATCGCCTGCGCAGTGTCATCCGCGCCCCAGAAACGGAAGTATCATCATTCCTTGAGTAATGCTTTTGGTTTCGGCGGCAATAACTGCAGCCTTGTCTTGAGCTTGACATGATGCTCTCCGGTTTCATTGATGGCGCTGTTGTCTATGGGCCGGGCATCGGCTCATGGGAGGCTTTTTGTGCGCTCATCGACGGCGCTCAGTGGACCTCGACCGCGGACTGGCAGCCGGAACCCCAGTGCCTGCCTTCCCGGCAAGCGAAGCGACTAAGCCCGGCGATCCGGCTCGCCCTCGCAGCGGCTGAGCAGATTGCACCGTTGTTGCCGCCGGACGCCGGGTGGGTGTTTGCATCGTCCACGGGCGAGGGCGAAACGCTGAATGTCATCCTCAAGGCGCTGTGCACACCGGAGATGCTCGTTCAGCCGCTGCGATTTCAGAATGCCGTTCACAATGCCGCCGCCGGCCAATGGAGCATTGCGGCCGGTCTGACCGGGCCGATGACGTGCATCGCCGGGTTCGACCAGACGGTCGGATGCGGGTTCCTGAAGGCGGCAATGCAAGTGAAGCTCGAAGCTCGGCCCGTCGGGCTTGTCCTATACGACGTACCAATGCCGGTGCCGCTGGACGAGAAGCGACCGTTGGATCTGCCTTTTGCCGCGGCTCTTGCGATTTCCCCGTCAGCGTCGTCGGGAACGAGCCTGCCCTTCGATTGTGTGAGCAGCTATGGTCCTGTCACGCCGCCAGCGTCGGAGATCGGGGACGTGCTTTGCCGAACGCGAAATCCCGTGGCGCGGTGCGTTCCTCTCTTGGAGCTGCTGGCGACCGGATCGGTGGGCACCGTGACGCTGGGCCTGCACGGGGGCGCGGCGCTGGACGTTCGGATTGGTCGGCCATGAACTTGGAGGATGGCCTAACGCGGGCGCCACACAAGGGCGCGATGCTGCTGATCGCGCGCATTTTGCGGGCAAGCGAAGAGAGCATATTCTGCGAGGCGAAGGACCATAGTGCTCCAACCTATCCGCTCCGCGTTCAGGGGCGATTGATGGGGGTCAGCCTGGTCGAACTGGGCGCGCAGGCGGCGGCGGCCCATGTATCGCTGTATGCGGTCGGCGGGGCGCATACAGGGCTGCTGTTGGCACTACACAATGTCGAAGTAAGGGAACACGAAGTGACGTCGGCCACGCGGCTCCACGTTTCTGCGACCAAGCTTGCCACCAACGACGACGGTGCGCGGTTCAGCTTCTCCGTGGCAAGGGAACTGACCGAAATCGTGCGCGGGGAGGCGATGCTGACCATGCGTCGGATCGTCCCATGAGACGGGCTCTCGTCACCGGCGCATCAAGTCCGATTGGCGCCGCGATCGCCAAGGAACTTGCTGCGGATGGCCTCGGCGTCATCCTGCTTGCAAACCGCCACGCTCAGGCGGCCGAAGAGACGCGGGCCCGCATCGCCGCCGCCGGCGGTGCCGCCGAGACACTGACGCTCGACCTCGGCGCCCCCGAAGCCTTTGATACGATTGCCTCTCTTGTCGAGGTCGAGCCGATTCAAGTGTTGGTTCACTGCGTCGGGATGCAGCGGGACATGCCATTCGCCGCAATGGGGGCGGAGGACTGGCGGCAGGTGATCGACGTCAACCTCAACAGCTTCTTCGTTGCGCTGCGACCTCTCATCTTCCCCATGATGCGGAGCCGATGGGGGCGCATCGTCGCCATCTCATCGCTGGCAGCGGTGATGGGCAACCGCGGGCAGACAAATTACGCTGCGGCAAAGGGCGGACTGCATGCGCTGATGAAATCGTTGTCTCGTGAGTACGGCTCAAGGGGCGTGACCGCGAACGTCGTTGCCCCTGGGATCATCGACACGCCAGCAACTCGCGAGCTGGAGAACTATCAGCAGCTGGTGAAGCTGTCACCAACTGGCCGAGCCGGAAGGCCTGAAGAGGTTGCGGCACTTGTGGGGTTTCTGGTCTCGGAGAGGGCCGGATACCTTTCGGGTCAAATGATTACCCTGGATGGGGGAATGACTTAACTATGCATATATCGCAGCGCCGATCGGACGAGACGATTCCAGATAGCTGTGACGTGCTGGTGATCGGCGGGGGACCTGCCGGCGCCGCGGTCGCGACGCTTCTTGCTGAGGCCGGGCTCAGCGTCGTCATCGTTGAGAAAGAGCATCATCCGCGATTCCACATAGGCGAGTCGCTACTGCCGCACAGCCTCCCGATCCTGGAGCGACTTGGCGTGCTAGACAGGGTTCGCGAGCAGGGGGTCTACAAGGCCGGCGCGGAATTCATCAGTGAGGATGGTTCCAAGGAGGTGTGCTTCGAGTTTCGAAGGGCGTTCACGGGGACGCCGCCACATGCCTATCAGGTCCGGCGCGCCGAGTTCGACAAGACGCTGTTCGATCGCGCGCGTGAGGCGGGCGCCGTCGCCATCGAGGATACCACGGCAGACGTGATCTCCTGCGAACCGGGATCGGCAGTGATCGAGACCTGCAGTGCGGAGACGGGCGAAACCCGGCGAATTCAAGCAGGTTACCTCGTCGATGCGACGGGAAGGTCCACGCTGACCGCTCGCATGATGGGCGTACGAAATCGCGATCCCCGCAATTCCTCGGCTGCCGTGTTCGGTCATTTCAGCGGCGTTCCGCGCGCCGACGGGGAGAGGGCCGGCAATATCCGTATCTATCTGATCTCACAAGGGTGGGTCTGGCAGATCCCGCTGCTCAACGGCGTAACATCCGTGGGCGTGGTAACTCCGGGCAACATGCTGGCTGCGAGGAAGGGGAGCATTGAGGACTTCTTCTATGCCCGGTGTCATGAGCATCCTGAGATAAAGAAGCAGCTTGAGGGTGCAGAGTGCATCGAACCGTTGAAAGCGACGGGGAATTTCTCTTACCGGTCCGTGGCGACGTATGGGCCGGGATTCATTCGAGTGGGGGACGCATTTGCGTTCATCGACCCGATTTTTTCCACTGGCGTTCACATTGCTTTGTACAGCGCGGCATCGGCGGCAGCGGCGATCCTCGAATGTCGCCGCCGCCCACGGGCGCGGGACAGAATCATGCGCGAATACGACCGAGACATCCGTCGTCGGCTCGACTACGTGGCTTGGTTCATCTATCGTATCCATGATCGCCACTTTCGCGATATGCTCCTCAATCCGCGGAATATCCTAGGCATTGAGCGCGCGGTAGTTGCGCTTCTCGCAGGCGATCTCGGTGGTGGCGCGAGAGTTCGTTGGCGGATATGGCTGTTCAAGACCTTCTATCACCTGATTCGCCTGCGGAACGCGCAGAAGGAGATCGTGTATGAATGACGAGAGAACCGGCGAGGCGAATGGTGCTGTTGATTTGTCTCTCCGGGCTGAGATTGCGGAAATGATAATAGAGGCGCTGGCCATCGAAGAAGTGACTCCCGATTCCATCGACCCGGATGCTCCCATATTCGGCGATGGGTTGGGATTGACTTCGATCGATGCGCTTGAGATAGCGTTTGTGGTTGAGCAAAACTATGGTCTGAAGCTGCGTTCGGACGATGAGCAGAATCACCGGATTTTGGGTTCACTGAACAATCTGACAAGACATATAGCCGAACATCGGACGAAATGAGACATCTGGCTAAGGTTGTCTGGGCAATACCCTTAGTGCTTTTGGTTCTATTGTCCATCCTTCTGTGGCTGGCTGTCGTAGACGTGCGGCAATTTGATGTTCTGTTTTCTGTTATTGTGGCCTTTGCCTCTTGGGGGCTGTTGCGCCGTTTTGGTGTCAATAGACTGGTGTCGGTAACGCTCTCACTGCTGCTGATCTTCGCAGCGGTTGGTGCAAACGTCTTGTTCTCCGACATCCGCTTAGCGCCCTACTTGGCTATAGCGTTAGTCAATGCGGGCGTGGGGGTGATATTCGCTAGAGGGTTACTTCCGGGGCGCACCCCAATCATCTTGCAGCTGGTCCGTATGATGGGCCGCGCCTCGGCGGACCAGGGAGACTTTGTGCGCTTCGTCCGCGGCCAATGCTGGCTGTGGTCGGTCCTCTCGCTGGCGACGGGCCTTGCTGCAGGTCTGGCGATGGTTTGGCCCGAAAGCCGAGCGGTGCTGGATGGCGTGGTCGCCGGGCTGCTTGCCTTGCAGATTGTGTGGTTCGTCTTGTCTCACCGATATGCGGCTTGGCGCTACGGACGGCCGGAGACCTGGGCTGCCACCATGCGTGCCATGACACGGCCAGATACGTGGACGGTGCTGGAGATCTGACATGCCTCTCCAGGATCGGGTTCTCATCTTCTCCCGGGAGAATGGAAGGAGCTGTGCGGAATTCGCTGCAGACGTTGCACTTTTGCAGCAAAAGATTTCAGACTATGGCTCAATCTGCAACTTGCTCAGCGACCGCTACAGCTTTGTCGTGGGGCTGGCAGCTGCCCTGCTGAATGGGCAAACGACCATTCTTCCCGTTTCAACTGCACCGCAGGCGGTCGATGCCGCAATAGGTGGGAGCTCTGGGACCTTGATACTGGGCGACGCGGCAATGGAGATCACCGGGCCTAGGCTCTCGCGATTGCCGCGGTCGGACGCGCCCGAGGATCCGGCACAGCTGTTTGCGGCACTCCCGCGCGCTCCCGGGATCGTCCACGTCTTCACGTCCGGCTCCACAGGCTCGCCAAACCGCCATATCAAGACATGGGAAACACTCGCTGGCGGCGCCGAGATTACCCTGAAGATCATTGAGGCCGTGGGGCTCGCATCGACCGATTTCGGGTTTGTCGGCACGACGGCGCCGCAGCACATGTTCGGCCTTGAGGCGACTGTGTTTGCCGGTCTTATGGGCCGCCATTCCCAGTATGGCGAGCAGGTGTTCTTTCAGGCCGACCTGGAAGAGGCCGTGCGGGCAGCGCGTGAAGCGGGCATCGAGGCGATCGTTCTGGTGACAAGCCCGGCACATCTCCGGTTTCTGGAGACGGCCGTGATGGAACTCGGGGAAGTGCGGGCAATCATCTCCGCCACAGCCCCCCTGTCGAAGACGCTGGCCGCGCGCCTTGAGGAGAGGGGCGACCTCCCGGTCTTCGAGGTCTACGGCAGCACGGAGTCGGGGTCACTTGCCATACGCCGAACGATTGAAGGGGATCTGTGGACCCCGCTGGCAGGCTTCACGCTGGAACAGCATGACGGTTCGGTGATCGCGCAGGCTCCCCACCTGGCGGAGCCTGTCCCCATGGGCGACGCCATGTCTCTTGAGCCGGATGGGCGGTTTCGGTTGTTGGGGCGGCTGGGCGACATGGTGCTGGTTGCCGGCAAACGGACGAGCCTTGGGGCGCTGAATGCCATCCTGGTCGACACCCCGGGGATCGTCGACGGCGTGGTCCTGCGAGAGCCCGGCAAGGCGGATGATCAGCTTACGATCGTCGCGGTGATCCATCCAAGCTCCACCATGACCCCTGATGACTGCCGTGCGGCCATCAGGGACCACCTGCGTCAGCATTTCGATCCGGTGTTCCTGCCCCGCAAGATCACGTTCTGCGATGCCCTTCCACGCTCGCCTTCTGGGAAGATCACGGCGGAGGATCTCGGAAGGCTCCAGGCACTGGCTGACGACTGAACTGAAACTACGCTCCACAATGAGGCTCGAACAATGAAGCGCCGTTTCCTTGTTGCTCTCGGTGGTCTGCTCGCAGCGATGCAAACCCCGTCATCGGCCTCCGCCGCTGAAGCCACGATAAGCTTCGCACATTTCTGGCCGGCCGTTGCCGCGACCCATACGGAGCTGTTCCAAGCCTGGGCCGATACGGTGATGGAGGAGTCCGAAGGGCGCATAGTGGTCGACGTCTATCCTTCGGGGACGCTGGCCAGGCCCGACGCGCAGTACGAGGCCGTGGTCAACCGCATCGCCGACATGACGGCGACTGTGCTCGGCTACACTGCGAACCGCTTCCCTCTGAGCCAGCTGATCGAGTTGCCCGGGCTGGCGCGGGACGCCGCCCATGGCTCGTGCATTCTGCAATCGCTTTACGATGAGGGGCTGATTGCCGATGAGTTCACCGACACGCGGCCGCTCTTCCTGTTCACCCACGGACCTGGGCATCTGCACACGTCGGAAACGTTGATCCGGGACCCCGCCGATCTGGCCGGTCTGCGCATCCGGCGTCCCACCACGGTGGTGGCAAGCCTGCTGGAGTCGCTCGGTGCCCAGCCGGTGGGCATGCCTGCGCCAGAGTCCTACGAAGCCCTGCAACGCGGTGTCATCGACGGCGTCTCCCTTCCCTGGGAAGGGGCCCTTGTCTTCCGCCTCAACGAACTGGCCACCCTGCATACCGAGGTTGGCGGCCTCTATACGCTGGCGTTCGTAGTCACCATGAACAACGACGTCTACGACGAGTTGCCTGAGGATCTGAAAGAGGTGATCGACCGCAACTCCGGTCAGACCTGGGCCGCGAATGCCGGGGCGGTGTTCGATGCCATTGACGTGCGTGGCCGTGCAGCGGCCGTCGAGGCAGGGCATACGATCCACACGGTCGAGAACGGCATCGACAACCCGGCGTGGCAGCCACTGCTGCAAGGGGTCACGGAAGCCTACATCGCCGAGCTTGAGGACAGGGGCCTGCCGGGCCAGGCGGTCTACGACCGCACCGTAGAACTGGCCGCTTCCTGCGACTGAGGCGATGAGGGAGGAGGGGCCGCTCTCCTCCCGGCAGCAAGAACTCAAGATCCCACCTTTGCTGCACACGGCAGCCTTGCGCCAGCACATTGCGGGCTGATTTGCGGCGTTGGACACTCGTGTCCGGTCGAATGCCGATGAGCCGTGGGACCGATGGAATGAAAGCCATAAGCCGTGTTGCCCACGGCGTCGCCCATGCCATGCACAAGGTCAGCGCAGCGCTGCTGGTCTTCATGGTTCTGTCGGTCCTGGTCGACGTCACCGCCCGTTTCGTCTTCGGCGTGACCGAAGGCGGCGTCGATTTCACCTTCCGCGGCGGGGTGGAGATCGTCAGCTACAGCCTTCTCTTCATGGTGCTGTTCGCGCTGCCTTACTCGGTCAGCCGTGGGCAGGTGGTCGTCGACATCTTCACCGAGCGTATGGCGGAACGCTCCAAGCGGCTGCTGGCGGGGATCTACAATATCGGCTTCGCGTTGCTGGGCTTGGGCATCACCATCCGCTTCTATGAAGCCATCGGCGCCACGTTCCGCAGCGGCGAGACCAGCCAGGACCTGCTGATCCCCCTTTACTACATCTACGCCTTCGCCACCTTCGGCGCTGCGGTACTGGCGCTGCGCAGCCTGGTCGTCGCCGTTGAGCAGATTGCCGATCGAGGCAAGCGGCCGTGAGCGCGCCCACGATCGGTTATCTCTGCATCGCCGGGATGCTGGCGATGATCGCGCTGAGGATGCCGGTGGCGCTGGCCATGGCGGCAACCGGGCTGATCGGGTTCGGCCTGATCACCACCTTCAACGCCGCCTTTGCCATCCTGGATGCCGGCCCGTTCGAGACCCTGTCCAGCTACAGCTTCAGCCCGATCCCCATGTTCATCCTGATGGGCGTGTTCGCCTCCAAGGCGCGGATGTCGTCCGAACTGTTTTCCGGCGCGCAGGCGCTCTTCGGCGGATGGCGCGGCGGCATGGCGCTGGCGACCGTCTCCTCCTGCGGGGTGTTTGCTGCCATTTCCGGCTCGTCCCTGGCCACGGCGGCCAGCATGGCGCGGGTCGCCCTGCCGGAAATGCGCAAGCGCGGCTATGCGTCGTCGCTGGCCACCGGAACGCTGGCGGCTGGCGGAACGCTGGGCATTATGATCCCGCCCTCGATCGCGCTGCTGCTCTATGCGCTGATCACCGAGCAGTCCGTCGGTGACATGTTCGTCGCCGGCATCATTCCCGGCTTTCTGGGACTGGCGCTCTACTGCGCGGCAATTGCGCTGGTCGTCCTCATCAATCCCGGCATGGCACAGCCTGGCACGCCGACGACGCTGAAAGAGAAGATCGTCGGCCTCAAGGGGTTTGCGCCGTTCGGGGTGATCTTTGGCATCATCATCGGCGGCATCTATGGCGGCGTGTTCACGCCGACCGAAGCAGCAGCCTTTGGTGCAGCCGGCGCCTTCGTCATCGCGCTGATGCGCGGCATGACGTGGCGGGAGTTCCGCGACGCGCTGGAGGAAACGCTGTTCCTGACGGCGATGATCTTCTTCATGATCATCGGGGCGGAGATCTTCGGATACTTCCTGTCCGTCTCACGCATCTCGAACTCGCTGATCGACTTCGTGCGCAGTCAGGAACTGGCGCCCTACGCGATCCTGTTCTGTGTGCTGGTCCTCTATCTGCTGCTCGGCTGCGTGATGGATGCGATCGCCATGCTGCTGCTCACCGTGCCGGTCGTCTTCCCGCTGATCGCAGAGGCAGGCTTCGACCCGGTCTGGTTCGGCATCGTCACGGTGATCACGGTGGAGATGGGGCTGATCACCCCACCGGTCGGGATGAATGTCTTCGTCATCAAATCGGTCGCACCCGATGTTCCCATCGGCGCCATCTTCAAGGGCGTGTTCCCCTTCGTGCTGTCGGATATCCTGCGCTTGGCCTTGCTGATCCTGTTCCCGGTCCTGGCCCTCGGGCTGGTATAGGACGCCGCCCATGACCCGCTTTGAATGGAAATCGGAATACAGCGTCGGAAACGCGCCGATCGACGCGGATCACCAGGGCCTGTTTGCCTTGGTCCGCGAACTGGAGGCGGCCGACATGACAGACGGCTTCCTCGACGACATTCTCTGGCAGCTTGAGCAGTACGCCGAAGGGCACTTCGCCCGCGAGGAGGCCTAAATGCGCGAGATCGGCTTCACGAATATCGAGGAGCATATTGCCGGCCACCACGCCTTCATCGAGTGGCTGGACACCGTCAAGACGACCTATCGCCGGGCCGCCGAAAGCCCCTTCCTGATCGGCGACATGGTCAACAAGTTCCTGGAGGGATGGCTTATTAAGCACATCCTTGAAGATGACATGATGTATTGTGACTATGTAAAGAAAGACAAGTAGTCGGAACTGAGAATGCTATAGGAAGCAGATCTAAGGTTTGCCCGGAACTTGCCCATGCATGGCCGGAGCGCCGCTGCTGGTGTTGAGACGCCGCATGATCTCCGACAGGCGCGACCAGCTCTGCAGGGTGACGGGCAGGGCCAGCGCGCTTTCGACGAATTCCCATGAGTAGCTGACGATCGCGAATATCGTGCCCACGGTGATGCTGAGCTCGGCCGTCGCGAACCAGAGATTGAACAGGATCAGACCCAAGAGGACGACGAAGATTGCGCCATAGAGGACAGCTTCGGTGTCCGATATCCGCACTTCCAGTCGACGCAGGCGCAGGAGGTGCGCAAGCGTCGGCCTCGCCTTGCGCCTTGTCAGGATGCTGACCTGTCGCTCAGTCTGATGGTTGAGGGCGCCGTTCAGTCGAAAAAAGCGCCGGTGGAACAGGGCGTAGATAGCCACCATGGCGAATGCCGCAACACCGCCTGCCAGCGCCAGGACCGGTGAGAAGGCATAGAGGACGATGACGGCAATCGACAACTGAACGCCCGCGGCCATGGCCTGAGGCAGCGTCTCTTCCAAGAAATCAACCAGCTCTCGCCCCATGCCGAGGCGGGCGTTCAGCGCCGAAACCGGCAGGTGCGCGGACCGGGCTGCCTGAGCCCTGCCCAACGCGACCCGGATGGTGCCGTAGACCCTGGTGTCGTAGACGCGGCGAATGACGCTGACAACGATCAGCGCCGCCATCAGCCCGGCCAGCTGCCACAGCGGCTGCATGCTTCCCGCCAGCAGGCCGTCGATGGCGAAGCCGATGAACAGCGGGATCAGCGCCATCAGGCTGGTTTCGCACAGGATCATGCCCCAGGTCAGGGACATGCGCCCGCGAAACACGCGCAGAAGCGTTGCAATCGTCAGGTCGCGGCCGTTCAGCATGATGGTCTGCTGGTCATGGAAGATGCGCGCTGCCGCATCATGTCGATCTGACTTCTGCTGTTCCGGTCTTCGGGCTGGATCTGAACAGGGCGATCAGGTCTTCGGCGATGGCGATCAGGACCGGGACCAAGATCAACATCAGCGCCGTTCCAAAGAGCTCTCCGAATGCCAGCGAGACTGCTGCCGGTATCAGGTACTGCGCCTGTTCCGAAGTTTCGGTGAGCAGCGGCGTGAGGCCGATGACCGTGGTGGCGGTCGTCAGGAAGATAGCCCGGAAGCGGCCAACACCGGCGGTATGGAGAGACTCCGATACGCTTCCGCCGGCGCTGCGCGCCTGATTGTAGCGGGTGATCATGACCAGGCTGTCGTTCACGATCACGCCGGTCAGGGCCAGCATCCCGAAGAAGGACAGAACTGACACCGACACGCCCACGATCATGTGGCCAACGGCCGCGCCGACAAAGCCAAACGGCACGATGGCCAGGATGACGAAGGGCTGCCAATAGCTCTTCAACGGCACCGCCATCAGCACGTAGATCAGGACCGCAGCCAGGATCAGTGCGTTCACCAAGCCGCCCCGGATCTCGCCCATCTCTTCCAACTCGCCGGCTGCGATAACCTGCACGCTGGGAAATCTGGCCGTCAGCTCCGGAACCAGTTGCTCGAACACGGCCTGGCCCACCTCTTCGGGGGCCACCAGGCTCCGGTCGATCGAGGCAGACACGGTGGTCATGCGTTTGCCATCACGGCGGGTCACCCTGCCGGACGCGTATGAGCCCTCAATCTCCGCCACGGTCAGCAGCGGCACCCAGGCGCCGGTGGTGCTGCGCAGACGGATCTGCATCAGGTCGTCGATGGTGTCACGCGCGGCACGGGCGTTCTGAACGACCACGCGCACTTCCGACCCGTCGCGGCGGACGCGGGTGACCTCCAATCCGCCGAAGCCATTGCCGATCTGGGCCGCCAGGGTCTCGGCGGTGAAGCCGAGATTGCGGGCCTCGGGCCGTAGGCGCAGCCTCAGCTCGGGCTGGCCGCCATCAAGGCTGTCGCGGATGCTCGACACGCCGTCGAGCGTCGCCAGAAAGCTGCGCATCTCGCCGCTGGCTTGACGCAGAAGGTCTGTGTCCCTCGACACCAGCCGGATCTGGAACCCGCCTGCGAGCTCCTCCGACCCGGTGAACTCCAACTCCGTGGCCCCTTCGACCGGGCCGACCCGTTCGCGCCAGTCGCGCACGACATCCAGGATCGGCACGTCCGGTCGCTCGGCAACCGGCAGCATCTCGGCGTAGATCTGTGCGCTCTCGGCTCCGTCGATGATGGTGAAGAAGGTCTGGATCGGCCCGGTGTCCATGCCCGCGCGATCGCGCAGGTCCTCGTTCAGCGCGTGGCCGATGGCTTCGATCCGGTCGATGTTGGCTCTGGTCAGGGCAAACGGCGCGCGGGCAGCCATCTCAAGGCTGACGGTGATCACTTGGCCCGGCACGTCGGGAAAGAACACCGTCTGGACCTTGCCCTTGGCCATCAGTCCCAGGCCCGCCGTCGCGGCCGCGACGAACAGGATCAACACGGCATACCGGTGGCGTATCGAACCCACCAGCAGGGGCCGATAGAGGGTGTCGCGAACCCATACCAACCCGGCTTGCGCCCAATCCTGCACTCGACCCCAGAGGCGGGCCGGCAGATGGCGCCTGTGTTCGTCAAGCGGCAGATGCGCAAGATGCGCCGGCAGAATGAACTTGCTTTCGATCAGCGAGAAGATGAGCGCGAGGATCACGATGCCGGAGAAGCTCGCCAGCACCTTGCCCAAGGGGTTGTCGATCAGCAGCATCGGGTAGAAGGCGGCAATCGTGGTCAGCACGCCGAACACCGTGGCCACGGCGACGCGTTTGACACCGCGCTCTGTACCCTCGATGGGGTCTTTGGTCTTGCGCCGTTCCTCGAACACGCTCTCGCCGACGACGACGGCGTCATCGACCAGGATGCCGAGCGCGATGATCAGGCCGAACGTCGTGACGTCGTTCAGCGAATAGTCCACCCATGTCGACCCGGACACGGCAAGCGCGCCCATGACGGAGACCGGGATGCCCATCGCCACCCAGAACGCCAGCCGGACGTTGAGGAAGACTGAGAGCAGCAACGTGACAAGCAGCAGTCCCTGCACGCCGTTCGACTGCAAGAGCGCCAACCTGTCGGCGATATAGCCCGCGCTGTCACCCCAGACTGTCGCGCTGATATTGGGCGGCAGTTGCGGTTCGAAACTCTCGACGACACTGCGCACGACGCGGCTGATCTCCAGCAGGTTCTCCTTCTGGCCGACCAGCACCTCCATACCGATCGTGGGTTCGCCATCCATACGGAACAGAAAGTCGCCTTCCAGGAACCCGTCCTCGATGGTCGCGAGGTCGCCCAGCGGAACATTGGATCCGTCCGGCCGTTCGATGATCGGCAGAGCGGCATATTCAGGTGCGTAGAGCGCACGATCGTCGGCACGCAGAAAGATCGTGCCACCGTCGGTACGCAGTTGCCCGGCCTGGAAATCCAGCGAGTTCGCCCGGATCGCATCCGCCACAGCCGCGACCGTCAGCCCGTATTGGCGCAGTCGCTCGGGCTCGACCTCAATGCGTAGGTGGCGCGGGAGAAGGCCCCAGATCTGCAGCCGCGACAGCTCCGGCTGCGCCAGCAGTTCCTCCTTCAGGCGCTGCCCGATCGTCTGCAGCGTGGCCGGATCAGTGGGCCCGTGCAGGTTGACGTAGAGCGCCGGCAGGTCGAAGGCCGAGGTCTCGATTACCGGGCGGCGGGCTCTGTCGGGCAGATCGGTCAGACCATCGACGCGCAGGCGCACGCGGTCGAGCACGGCCTGGAGCTGTTCGCCGCCGGCCCGGCGGACAGAGAGTCTTGCGACGCCATTTTCGGACTGCGAGGTGATGCTGCGCACGCCTTCGAGACCCTCAAGCGCTTGTTCGATCTTCTGGGTCACCAGTGCGTCGACCTGTTCGGCGGTCGCGTCCGGATACTCCACGGTGATCTCGACGCTTTCGGGCGGAACGCGCGGAAACCCCTCGATACGGATCGAAAATGCCGTCTGCACGCCCAGGAACAGGATCAGCGCCATCAAGAGGTTGGCAGCGACGGGATTGCGGATGAACCAGCCGGTCAAGGCATGCATGGCCTAGCCCTCCGCGCGCTGCGGCGCGACCCGCTGACCGGGCAGGAACGACGCCAGCGGTGTGATCGCGATGCGCCAGGGGCCGGAGCCTTCGGGGGCTGCGATGACAAGCATGCCATCCGTGCGAAACAGGATGTCCGGTTCGACGCGCAGCAACAGGTCGTCCGCATCCACCATCCAGACATGGCCAGCGCGGGTGAGGGCAGATTCAGGGACGGTCAAGGTGCCGGCGATCGGACGCCCGGCAAATGCCACGCGCACGAAGTCTCCGGCAAGGACACCCTCGCCGGGGTCCACCACCTCCAGGAAGATGCGAGGCTGGCGCGTTTCCTGATCGAGGAACCCGCCCCCCTGGCGGATGCGGGCCCGCCCAAGGGATGTTCCGTCGCGGTGAAACAGAGTGGCCGGTTTGCCGGCAATCGGGTGGTCCAGCAGAGCCCAGTCGGCCTGGCTCAGCTCAACAACCAACTCGAATTGATGGTCATCGGACAGACGGACGAGGGGTTCGCCGGCTGTGACCGTCTGGCCCAGGCTGGCCAGCCGTCTGGTGATGAAACCGGAAAACGGTGCCGTCACCTCGGTATCCGCCAACTGGCGTCGCGCGGCCTCCAGCTGCGCTTCCGCAGAGGCTACGGTGCGCTCTGCGATACGCAACTGCGGCAGGCGCAGTGCAAGCTCGTTGGGCGGCGAGATACCCGCGCGCTCAAATTCGCCGCGCGCCAGCGCAACGCCGTTTTCGGCCTGCCAGAGCGCCAGCTTTGCTTCTTCGAGGGCGAGTTCGGCCGCCGCCACGGCCGTTTCGTATTGCGTCTTCTCGATCGAGAACAACGGCGTGCCGGCAGCGACGCGTTCGCCCGCGAGAGCTGCGTCATGGACTTGCGTGATCCGCCCGGACACGGCGGCGCGGATTTCCGCATCCCAACGTGGGCGCAGTTCTGCAAATGCCGTCACCGTCGCAACCGTCTCGGCGTGCGCGACCTCCACGATCGTCACAAGCTGAGCCGGCGGCGGCGCATCTGCCGAGGTCACATCTGCTGTGTCTTCGCTGTCCAGCAGCAGGGCCACGACCGCGACCAGTGTCGCCAGAGAAACGCCAATCCACAGCCATTGCCGCCTTGGCACAGCGGAGCCCTTGATGGGCGTATCGGTCATTCGTGTGCCTTTCCCAGCCTGCAGACCGGACGGGAGAACTCTATTGCCTTATTCGACGTGGGGTCATATATTATGAACGATCGTTCGTTCAACAGGAAAATGAAGAGAGTGCCGGAGAAACGTGGAGACCTCGAGACCAAACGTGACAAGGCGGTCGCACAGCGAAGGGGCAAGATCTTAGAAGCGGCGGTGATGTGCTTCCTGGAAAACGGGTATCACCAGACCGGTGTGCGCGACATTGCCAAGCGAGCCGGGATCAGCCTTGGCAATCTCTATAATCACTTCCCCGGCAAGCATGATGTGCTAGCGGAAATCGCGGCACTGGAGCGTTCCGAGCTTGAGCCCTTCTTGGAGTTGCTGGCGGACTCCGCTCCAGCGCCAACAATCTTGGACAGGTTCGTTGCGGCCTATGCGCGATACCTCGCGGCACCGGAAAACGCCATCCTGACGATCGAGATCACAAGCGAAGCCATCCGCAAACCCGACATTGCCGAGATGTTTCTTGCCAACCGCAATGTCCTAGTCACCGCTTTGGCGTCGGTGCTGCAGCGGGGGAGTGGTGAAGGCGATTTCCGCGCCGTTCCCGATCCGACTGAAGCGTCTCAGCTGATTATCGAGCTGATCGAAAGCAGTGCTTACCGCAGCGTTCTCGGCGGAACTGCCATGCGAAAGATGCTTGATGGGCTGAAGGATTTCATTTTCGCCGCTATGCGGCGAGGTTAATCAGTCGGCGTTGCCGCGACCTCTGTGACGAAACGGCCCGTGCGCGCACGGGCCGTTTCTCGAAACACGATTGCCTGGATCGGCGGCAACTCTACGCGAAGAGATAGTCCCCGTGAACGAAATCGCCGGTGTCCAAACCGCTGTCTGCCAGCCAGCCTTCGACCCAGTCACCCGACACGGTCATGACATCGTTGTTGGCATCGTCAGCAGCGAAATCGAAGGTCAGCCGAACCGTGAAGTCGTTGACCACTTCGGCCGAAACGCCGGCGATCCCGATCTCACTGTCGGTCTTGTTGAAGTCGAAGGCATCCTCAAGGAAGGGCCTCAGGTCGTCTCCGTTCTCCGCCCTTGCGCCGCCTCCCGTGCGCAGATCGAGTTCCGAGCCTTTGATCGACGAAAAGGTCATCGAAAGGTTCGACTCAACCGTGTTGGGATGCGCCGTCAGATAGTCCTGGTTGACGATCACGGTGATCGTCTCTTGAACGTCATCCGTGACGTCGAAATCCTCGCGGGTCAGATCATCATCGGCGAAACCGTCATTGCCGACGACGAAGTTGTCGAACCTGTCTTCAAGGAAACCTTCGATGTACTCCCCGGTCAGGAGGACCTCGTCCGACACGGCGCCGGTCACATTGGTGGTGAGCTTGATCGTCTCGGCATCCAGCACGGTCGCGGTGATGGTATTGCCGTTGCCCAGGCTGAACCCGTCCTCTTCCGTCGCTTCGTTCAGCAGCCGCTGAAGGTCGTCACCGGTCTTGCCGGCGCGGAAGTCCAGATTGCTGCCTTTCAGCGCCTTGCCCAGTTCGCCGAGCTTTCCGCCGAAGCCGAACTTGATCGAGTCCGTGATCCTGGCGCCATAGTCGTCATTGAAGACCAGCGTCGTGCTGTCGGCTCGATTATCCAGGATCGAACGGTCCAGCAGTCTGTCATCGGTGTCGATCGTGTGCGTGTTGTTGTCGATGATATAGTTCTGGCCGTACAAGAGCTCGAAGTATGACTCGACGAATTCACCGGTCACGATGATCGAGTCTTGCGCGGCGTCTCCAAACTGGGTCACGAACTCGACCGTACGGTTGTCGAGAACGCGCACCTCTACATTGTCGATGCCGTCACCTTCGAACGCGGCGATGAACATCCTCTCCAGGTCATTGAAACCGCCTTTGTTCCTAACTTCGATCCCGTTGCCAACAAGCTGATGCAGCTCACCCCCTACGGAAGCGGTGGGATCAAAGGTCGTACGGACATCGCCTGGGAAAATACCATCGAACGGCGTGTCGACGCGCAGGATGACCGTTTCCGAAACTCCATCGGCGATGTCGATGTCCGTCCGGTTGTCACTCGCGGACATGCCGGTATTCGGGTCGAGAACAGAATTAGTCATGATGCTCCCCGTATCATAATGTTAAGATTCGCGACGATTTATGATGTCGTTGGTCATTCACCGGATCAGCGAAGCCATCGGTGGGCGTTTTATCGGTATTTGAATCAACGATCAATAAAATAAACTGTGAATTTCTAACGTATTTAATTAAATTGGCAATGCAAGTCGTTGAAGTTTACCAATTTCATGTTTGTCATGATGTCGCACACGTCTGCCTTGCTGCGGCTGGGCAGGTTGGCGGCGTTCGCGGCGGCCAGAGCCGTCCCTAAACCGGCCGTTGTGCCGTGGCGCCGGTGAAGGCTGTGCTTTCACCCTACGCGAGCCGTCGAGCGCCACCGGTTGTGTGGCGCTGCACCGCCGGCTTGGTCTCGCAGGCCTTGGAGTCTGGCCGTAGTTTGGCGGTAAAGGCGGAGACCTTCACGACCACCGCGTGCCGTTCTACCGTCCCTGGTCGCTGACAGCAACGCCGAGGGTGATCAGTCATGCCCGCGCACACAAAAGCTGAACTACTGGCCGCCACGGTCGGTGAGTTCGCGAAGCTGGAGCGTGTGATCTCCGAAATTGGTCCCGCCGCAGCCCTGGCGAAAGACGCGGAAGATACCTCAATCAAAGACGTTGTTGCGCATCGCGCGCACTGGATCGACCTGTTCCTCGGCTGGTATGCGGAGGGTCAGGCGGGGCGTGAGGTGTTCTTTCCCGCGGAAGGCTACAAATGGAATGAGCTGAAGCGGTACAATGCAGCCTTGCGAGCAAGGCAAAGCGGTTTGAGTTGGGACGAGGCCCGCAACATGTTGCGGGAGGCGCATGTGAAGATGGTTCGGTTTCTTGAGGGCTTGTCCGAAGGCGATCTCTACGGCGGGCCGATGAAGGGCGCGAAGAACGCCTGGACGACCGGCCGATGGGCGGAAGCCGCCGGGTCGAGCCACTACCGCTCTGCGTCAAAGCACATCGGCTCGCGCCTTAAGGCGATGAGCTGACGGGGACGGCCGACCACGACATGCCAGCCGGGCGGTCCGCAAGCCTTAGCCTGTCACCGGCGCCCCGGTTGCCGACGGTACCGTTACGCCTGGGCGAACACGATGTCGTACAGATGCGCCGAGGTCAGGAACCCGATCACTTTGTGCAGCGACGACAACTGCGTGGACGGCGGAAAGCGGATGTCGCCTTCCGGGTTGTGACCGATGAGGTCGCCACGGTCGGTCCTGGCGACAGCCACGAACAGCGGTGACCATGACCAAGTGTTCACGACCGTGTCGCCGAGCCGAATGGACTTCGTGGGGTCCACGAGGGCCAGCGCTTCCAGACCGAGGGGCTGGGGGGCTGCAGTGGAACTGAGCAGCACGCCATAGCCCATGGCGCTCAGTTCGAACTGGGACGCCAAGACCACCGTCGCAGTGTCATCCGCCGAAAGTCCCACGCCTTCGAACGTGCTGGAGAAGTAGCAGCGGTAACCACGGGTTCCCTCATGCGCTCTCTCAACAGCGGAACTGGCTCCCGGGACCATCATCGCCACATCCGCCGGGTCGAAATCCAAGATCTTCTGCAGGGTGGCCAGATCGACGTCGTAGCAGCGCACCAGGCACTTGATATGCCGATAGGTGAGCTTGCGTGAGCCGTTCTCCAACCGGCTGAGTTCCGACTTGGAGATGCCCGACATCTCGGCCAGTCGGTCGAGCGTCAGACCAACGCGCTGGCGCAGCCATGCCAGACGTTCGCCCTGTGACCGTGTGCAGGCTTCGATACAGTCCACTTCCGGTCCGTGCGCCAAACCTTGCGATTGGTACCAAACGACAGCAGGCCTCCGACCCGAGGTGGCCGTCGCCGAGGCGACTCTACTCTGGGAAAGATCGGCTCGCGACATAAACCAATCGGAGCCCTGGCGTGTGCTCACGTGCTTCGTCTCCGTCATTTGGGTTGGTGCCTGTGGCAGACTGCCACATCGCATCCAGCGTCTGCTCCCGCAGAAGGCCGGCCTCCACCAACGCGGCGGATCCCTTCAGCGCGGGCATCACAATCGAACTGAGATCACAGATGTTGATTGCCGTTCTCTCGTCGATCTCTTCCAGCAAACGCACGAATGCTGTGGCGAGATCATCAAGATGATCAGCAATATGGTCCGGTTCCACCATCTCCCACGCCATCCCCCAGGTTTCGTTGGCGCAATGGTATGACGGAACTGTTGCGGTGGCGGTATCACCAGCCCTCGGTATGAAAGGGAAACTTCTCCCGCTTTCGTGTCGGTTTCAGGGGCAGTCGATAAGGCCCAGGACCACGGCCTTGACCGCGGCATGTGCACGAGTCTGAGCGTTCAGCTTGTACATGCCCGACCGAATGTGGACGTTGACCGTATCTTCGGCAATTCCGAGAATCGTCGCAATGTCGCAGCTGACCTTGCCTGCGGCGACCCACTGCAGGCATTCCCTCTCACGTGCCGTCAGCTTGGGAAATGTGTCGCTCAAGGTCTGAACCTGCGTTTCCATGAGCATGCGCGCCCGTTCGTGCAGGTGGAGGGCAAGGGTCGTCAAGGCCTCCCTTCCCAGGCGCAAGGATGAAGCTCTCTCCTGTGCCGAGCCATCGGGGACGACGGAGAACACGGCGAAATAGCCGAGTGCGTGGATGGGGACGGAGAAGCCGTCGATGATCCCGAATTCGGACGCTTCGTTGAAGACAGTCGCGCTGCTCTTCGTAATCGCCTCCGATTCAAACAGACGCCAAGCGAATGGGACGACCGACCTGCGAGACCTGATATGCACCAAGTCCTGTTGCAGGTATCCGCGTTCGACATAGCGTTCTAGCCATTCTTTCGGGTAATCCGAAATAAATGCAAGCAATGGGTCCCGGTATCCATCGACCCGCACGAGATGGTAGGTGAGTTTCTTAAAGCCGATTTCACTAATGTACTGAGTCGCCGTCTGCTCAAGCTCCTCCATATTCTGGCAATTTGCTATGCGACCTATAATATTTTCAGGTACTGTATAGCACCAGGAGTGTTGTGGTGTTCCAGGCATCTCGCGCTCTATCTGTCAGACCCGTCGCCCAATCCCGCAAGCGTCAGCGAACCGGCGCAGCGGGGCGGCATCGGCCCACATGCTTCAGTCCAACCCCGTCACGTGCACCGCACGGTTCTCGCGAGGCGTAAACCGCCGATCATACCCGATATCTCGCAGATCACGAAATAGGTGTCTGCCTCGGCGCTGCAGCCCTATTCGCAGTCAAGATCAGGCACAAGAAGCGATTTCCGACAAATACGAAATTTATTGCGCTATTTCACAAGTAGGCGAGATTCATCCCGTCCGGCATATACGAAAGCATCGGCATGGCTGTCCTTACCAATTGGAGTTTCGCCATGCCGACGATCGCTTTGGGGTCACAAGACGTCGAAGGATGTCTCCGAGACAGTGGGCCGCGGGAGGTCCGTGGATTGCCGCTCTTGGGAGTGCTGCTCAAGCTGCGCAAAGACCCGCCAGCCTTCCTGATGGACTGCGCCCGCCGGCACGGACCGATCGTGCCAATGCGTCTGGGCGCGCATCGGGCCTGGCTTGTCGCTCATCCCGATGGATTGCAGCACATTCTCCGCGACAATGCCTCTAACTATGTCAAGACACGGTTTGCTGAGAAGCTGAAACCGCTGCTTGGCAACGGTGTCGCCACATCCAATGGCGACACCTGGGCCGCCAGCCGCCGCGTCATCCATCCAATGTTGAAGCCGACGGAGGTCGAGGCGTTGTTGTCGCAGATCGACAGCGAGGCGACAAAGGTTGCGGACGAATGGGCGGCCGGGCCAACGCTGCAGGATCTCAGCCGGAAGTCCTGCGAAATGACCCTCCGGGTTATCGCCCGCACCATGCTGGGAGCGGAGACCTCCGATACGGCCGAGCGCGTCGTGCAGGCCATGGACGAGGTGCAGGAAGGGATCTCGCAACGGATCTGGTCCCTGTTCTCGTTCACCGAGAAGCTGCCCACGGCACGCAATCGGGCCTTCGATGCCGCTTGTGCCGACGTTCTGGAACTGGTTCTGGAGACGATCCGCCACCGCCGTGCTAACCCGGGGCCACGCGACATGCTGGCCGCGTTGTTGGAGGCGAAGGACGCTGAGGAACGCCCGTTCTCCGACGAACAGGTGCGCGATGAGATCATGACGATCTTCGTCGCCGGGCACGAAACTACGGGCAACACCCTGGCCTGGGCCTGGGAGGTCATCGCCCGCAACCCCGAGATTCAACGCCGGCTCCGCGAGGAGCTGCTGGCGAACGTGCCGACGGATCGCACGCCGAGCCTGCAGACCCTGCGCGGGCTTCAGTATACTCAGGCCGTGTTGCAGGAGGTTATGCGCCTGCGGTCGAGCGCCTGGTGGTTTGCGCGTACGGCGGTGGCCGACGACGAGGTCATGGGTCACCACATCGAAGCCGGCGACAGCATCATCGTCTCGCAATACGTCACGCATCGCCTGGAGGAATTCTGGCCGGATGCGGAAACCTTCGATCCAGAGCGCTTTCTCGGCAACAAGCCGGCGCATAAATTCTCGTACATCCCCTTCGGTGCCGGTCAGCGCACCTGCCCCGGCGGGCATTTCGCCATGGCGGAGATGTCGCTGGCTCTGGCACGCGTTCTGATGCGGCTCGACCTTGCCCCGGCGACGTCAAAACCAAGGCAGTACCAAGCTCTCGTGACCCTTCGGCCAAAAGGCGGCATGCCCATCCGGACGCGGCCCTATCGCTCGGCGATCTGGGTCAAGCAGAGCGATGTGGGCGGCCACGCGCTTCTTGACGCAGCCCTGCGGCTTCGGCGCGAGGTGTTTGCGGAGAAGCTTGGATGGCCGTTGTTGGTCGATGCCGAAGGGCGCGAGCGGGACCAGTTCGACACCGACGATGCCAGCTATCCGATCATCTTGGCCGGTGGGCAGATCAAGGCGTGCGCGCGCACCTTGCCGGCGGGGAAGCCCACTCTACTCTATGAAGTGTTTCCGCATCTTGTGGAGGACCCCGGCGCGAAGCGCCCGCTGCGCAACATCTGGGAGGGAGCGCGGCTTGCCACCTGTCCGCGGGTGGCGGCACGCGAGAGTATGGAATGGTGCCGTGAGCTGCTCTATCAGTCGGTGCTTCAGGCAGTGCGGGAAGGGGTGACCCATATCCTGACGGTGTCTGATCCGGTGCTGGAGCGGGTGCTGATCCGCGCCGGTGCCAGACCCAAGCGGTTGGGGCCGGTCATGCGTGATGCGCACGGCTTCGAGACGCTGGGACTGCGAATCGCATGCGACTTCGAGACGGCGCATTCCCTTTGCGGCAGGGACCCGGCCTTCAGCCGGCTGGAGAGTATGGTCGTCTTCGGGCGCCGTTCGGCGGAAGTTGTGCCGCCTTTGGAGGTCAGGGTTGCATAGAGGCAACCGTCTATCGCGCTGAGCACGAAAACGGGGCCCCGGCACACCGAGGGGCTCCGTTAGGCTTCTGGGTATATTGCAAGGTGCTTGCGATTTCTGCCATTCCTGGTAATGAGATGATGTTCTGGTATACAAAGCGAGGATGGACGCACGCTGCAATGAATACTGTGAAAGTGAAACGTCCCGTAGGGAGACCGAGGATCGACACGCCACATCCCATTGATGTGCATGTCGGCAGCCGCGTTCGTCTAAGGCGTATCATGCTCGGGCTGAGTCAAGAACGGCTTGGTGACGCGGTCGGACTCACCTTTCAGCAGATACAGAAGTACGAACGAGGTGCCAATCGCATCGGGGCAAGTCGGCTCTTTCAGCTGAGCCGCGTCCTTGATGTTCCAGTCTCGTTCTTCTTCGACGATGCGCCGATTGCCATCGACACCGCAGGCAGCGGTGCCGCAAGCGGGCAGGCTAATGGCGAGTCGGGCCCGAGCCTGCAGTCGAACGATCCGTTGGTGGCACAGGAAACGGCCGATCTGGTTGATGCCTACTACAACATCACCGATCTCAACCTTCGCAAGCGGGTCTACGACCTGACGAAGGCGGCCGGTGTCGTCGGACAGCAGTCCGGCGGTACGGACCTGAAGGGCAGGAAAGACTAGCACCTTCGCATTGCGAGGTGGTGCTGCGGGCCGGGCGACGGTGTCCCACCGTTGCCCGGCCGCCGCCGGACCGGTCCGCTTCTCCCCTTTTTTTGCATTGCCGGCAGCGCCGCGACTATGGCTGCCTTTCACGCCGTGTCGGTCTTGCAGCTGCCAAAGCGCCTGATGTCGAAGGCATCAAGCGGCAGGTTTCCCCGATCTCCAACGATCTGTTCAGCCAGGATGGCGCCAACGATGGGGCCGAGCTGGAACCCGTGCGCGGAGAACCCGAAGGCGTGGACTGCGTCGGGTGTCGTCCCCGAGGGGCCGATAACCGGCAGATCATCCGGCATGCGACCTTCGATTCCGGCCCAGCAGCGCACAATTGTCGCACCTGCCATGATGGGGAAGATGTCCGCGGCCGTGGCGGCCGTCTTGGCCAGTTCCGGCAGCCGGAGCCTTGTGCCTGTGCCTTGATCGTCGACAACCCCGCGCCGCCCGCCGCCGACGACCACCGTTCCGTTGTCCATCTGCTTGAAGGACAGGGGCCGGCCGGCCGCGCCGACGACGGCGTCGCAGAATCGTGGTAGCCGGTCGGTAACCAGCATCATCGGGGCGATCGGCTCGATCGGCACAGGTTCGTCAAGCCACGCCGCGACCTCTCCGCCCCAGGCGCCGGCGCAGTTGACCAGGAGGGCACCGTCAAACGCCCCGTGATCCGTATTCAGGCGGAAACGGCCGGCGGACCGGTCGATGCCTAGAGCCGAGCAGCGTTCCACAATGCGTGCGCCGTGCCGTTCCGCTGCGCGACGGAAGGCGGCCGTGGTCCGATAGGGGTCGGCAAAGCCGTCACCCAGGGATGCCAATCCGCCGATGCAGTGGGGTGCTACGGCCGGCAACAGCGACCGTAGCTGTTGGCGGTCTAGCGGGACCTCGTGGTCATAGCCATGGGCCCGCACGGTCTCGGCGCGGGCAGCAAGTGTGTCCAGGTCTGCCTCAGTCTCGGCCACCTTGACCTGCGGCGCGGCGCGGAAGCCGCAATCGTCATCCACCAGATCGGTGATGCGATGCCAGATCTCCATGGCGGCCATGGATAAGGGGATTTCCGCGACCGCCCGGCCGAGCCTTCGGACCCCGCCGGCGTTGACGCCCGAGGCATGGCGCCCGACCGTGTGTCTCTCGACAACGATCACTGAGAGCCCCTTCAGGGCACAGTGCAGCGCGACCGAACAGCCATGAATGCCGCCGCCGATGACGAGTACGTCGGCAGTCGCCAGGGTCGAACGTGCGCTCCGGGTCGTCGCGCTCACTGCGCGGGGTCGTTGTCCGCAGCGAGCCCGGCCAATTCCATGAGCGGCAAAGGCTTCAACGGCGGACGGATCCGGTAGTACCCGACATCGTCAAGGTCGACGCCTCGGGTCTCGGCAATGATCTCCGCAACGGGAAGGCCACAGATGCGACCCTGGCAGGGCCCCATGCCGCAGCGCAGGAAAGACTTGGCCTGGTTGGGACCGGAACAGCCAAGCCGTACAGCCTCTCGGATGCGGCCGGCGCTCACCTCTTCACAGCGGCAGACGACAACCTCATCGGCCGGGCGCAGGACATCCGGCGGCGGCTGGTAAAGCGTGTCCAACAATGGGCGAACGGTCCGTTCACGAGCCAATGCCGCACGCATGGGTGCGGCTTGCCGATCGCGCTCCGCCGATGGGAGGCGGTCCAGCCTGTGCGCGATGTTCAGGCCGGCCAACCGACCCTGCCACTCGGCTGCCACTGCGCCGAAGATGCCACCGCCGTCGCCGGCGACCGAGACGCCATCGACCGTCGTTGCCAGCCAGTCGTCCAGTCTTGGGCGGAAACAGCGCTGGGACGCGTCCCAGACGTGTTCGCAGTCGAGCAGTCGCGTGAGCTGGACATTGGGTACAACGCCCTGATGCAGCCCGATCACATCCGCAGCGATCGTTTCCGTCCGTCCCGCATGATGGAAGGCAAGGCCTGTGGCCCGGTCCGCGCCTTCGACCCGCAGGTTCGTGCAGCCGCGGTACCAGGGCACTCCTGCGTGGGTGAGGGTGCGTATCCAGCGGCGGCCCTTCATGAGCGACCGCCAGCCCTGGAGAGCGCGGGGCACGTGCCGGGCCGCCGATCGGTAGGCCCGTCGCGGCACCGTCTCGACGATTGCCGCGGGTGGCGCTCCTGCTTTCAGGAGCTGGACCGCCAACAACAGAAGAAGCGGGCCAGAGCCCGCAAGAACCAGTGGCACGCGAGGGACCAGGCCATCGGATTTCAGCAGAATTTGCAGGGCGCCGACTGTCATCACGCCCGGCAGAGTCCAGCCGGGGATTGGTACGGGCCGTTCCAGGGCACCGCTGGCTATCAGCAGGTGGCGGGCATGCAAGCCCTGCGATCGTCCTTCGCGGCTGTAATGGATCACGAGATCCCGCGACACGTCCCAGACCATGGATCCCGGCTGGTAGTCGACAGGCGCATTGCGAAGGGCCTTGGCCAACGTGGCGCCGGCCGCATAGTCGGAGCCGAGCAGGGACAGGGTCTGGCGCCGCAGCGCCTGTACGGCCTCGATGCCGCGATAGATCTGGCCGCCCGGCATCTGCTGTTCGTCCAGCAAGACGACCGAGGCGCCGGCGGCCGCAAGCGTCTCAGCGGCCGCAAGGCCGGCAGGGCCGGCGCCGATGATGGCGACGTCGGCACTATCCATCGTCCGCCACCCCCGCCGGACCATGCTGGCGACGAACCTGCATGCCGTCGCGCACCTCGATCATGCAGGCTTGACGGTTGGGCACGCCGTCGACCTCCACCAGGCAATCGAAGCACACACCCATCAAGCAATAGGGCGCTCGCGGAGCACCGCTGACGGGCGTGGTCCGGAAGGCTCCGGCGTCGTGGATCAGGAGAGCAGCGGCCAGACTATCGCCGGCCTGCGCGTGTAGGCTCTGGCCTTCGAACCAAATGGTGATCCCGGCTGGCCGCACCGCGTCGTCAATGCGCCGAAACATCGAACCGTCGTCCCGTAAACCCGGCAAAGATATTGCGGAAACTGCCGTCGGCGATCGCGGGCGCCAGGACGTTGGCGTGGGCTGCCGCCAGTGTGACGCCGCTGTGGCAGGAGACGGCATAGGCGCCGGGATGCGCGTCTGACTCGTCATAGACCGGGCAGCCATCCGGCGTCATGACCCTGAGCGCACCCCAGGTGCGAACAACGCGCAGATGTGCAAGGGCGGGAAAGGTGCGCAGCGCGCGGGTAGCGATGTCGCCGGTAACGGCTACGGTCGTGCCCGTGTCGAAGCCCACATCTTCATGGCTGTCCCCCAACAGCACCGATCCTTCTTTCATCTGGCGGACATAGGTTGTCGGAAGATCCAGCCAAGGTTGCGCCCGCTCGGTCACCAGGACTTGCCCCCGCTCAGGAGAGACCGGCACGTCGAGGCCGATCCAGGCGCCCAGGGGTCGGTTGGCCAGCCCGGCCGCCAGCACCAGCCTGTCGGCGCGATGGATTTCCGCACCGGAGCGGACCGCGAAGCAGGTGCCTGAACCTTCAATCCGGTCGACCCGGCGGCCGGGCAGATAGGTGACGCCACACTTCTGCCCCGCCGCGTGCAGCGCCTGCAAGAGTGCCAGCGGATTGACGCAGCCGTCATAGGGGCAGAACGTTCCGCCGACAACGGCGTCGCCGATACCGGGCAGGGATTGGCGCAAGTCGTCACGGTCCAGCACGCGGCAATCATAGCCGTCCGGACCGGCCTGGTTGTGCAGGCGCTTGATCAACAGCGCGCGCGCTTGCAACTCCTCCTCGTTCAGGCATAGGTGAAACCCGCCTTGCCGCTGATAGTCGATCTCGCGGCCAGTCTCGCCGGTCAGCCGGTCGGCGAAGTCCGGCCAGAGATCCGACGACCGCCGTGTCCATGGCGCGTAGCCGTCGAGCGGCAGACCTTTTCCCTGAACCCATACCAGGCCGAAATTGCCGCGCGAGGCGCGCAGCGCCACGTCGCCTTCGTCCAGCAGGGTGACGGATAGGCCGGCATCAGCGAGCCCCAGCGCGATGGCCGAGCCGACGAGGCCGCCGCCGACCACGATGGCGTCATGGGCTGTCCCGCCCATGGTCATGCCTGGGCGCCGACTGCCGTAACCTCGCCGCCATGCTCCGGATCGTAGAGGTGGCAGGCCACACCGCGGTCACCGTCGACCGGCGTCCAGCGGGGGTAGACGGTGCGGCACACTGCCATGGCATGCGGACAGCGGGGGTGGAAGTGGCAGCCACTGGGCGGTTTGACCGCCGAGGGGACCTCGCCTTCGATCCTGGTGAAGACGCTCTTGGTCGTCGGGTCGGGTACCGGCGAGGCGTCGCGCAGCGTGCGGGTATAGGGGTGCAGCGGCTCATTGAACACGTCCGGGATCGGGCCGATCTCCACGATCCGGCCGAGATACATCACCGCCATTTCCTGGCAGAAATAGCGGATCACACCCAGGTCGTGTGAGATGAAGACGAAGCTCAGGTCGTGGCTCTCTTTCAGCCGCTTCAGCAGCAAGAGGATCTGCGACTGGATGGAGACGTCCAGGCCCGACACCGGCTCATCGGCGACCACAAGGTCCGGCCCCAATGCCAACGCTCGGGCGATTCCGATGCGCTGGCGCTGGCCGCCGCTGAATTCATGCGGGAAGCGGTCGGCCGCTTCGGCTGGCATGCCCACTTCATCCAGCAGCTTGCGCACGCGCTCGCGTGCTTCGGCACGACCGGCGACTTGGTGCACCAAGAGCGGTTCCGCGAGAGCGGCGCCGATGCGCTTGCGCGGGTTCAGCGACGAATAGGGGTCCTGGAAGACGATCTGCATGCGTCGGCGCAAAGCCCGCAGGGTGGCGGCATCTGCATTCAGCACCGGGACGCCGTCGAATTCCACAGACCCGCCGTCGGGTTCGACCAGGCGCAAGAGGCAGCGGCCGGCAGTGGACTTGCCGCAGCCGCTTTCGCCGACAAGACCAAAGGCTGTGCCTTTGCGTACGGTGAACGAAATCTCGTCCAGCGCGCGCACGATCACCGTCTTGGGGTTGGGAAAGCCGCGCCGGACATGGAAATGCTTCTTCAGGTCCGTGATCTGCAGGATGGGCTCAGTCATCGGCTGCCCCGACCGTCGGCAGGTCGCCCCCGGTGCGCCGCCAGCACCGCACGGCATGTGTCGGCGCATCCCTGAGGGACGTGAGCCGCTGATCGCCGGCACACCGATCCTGCCGGTAGGTACACCGCTCGGCGAAGCGACAGCCCGACGGCATGCGCGTGATCGGCGGTACCTGGCCGGGGATCGTATAGAGCTCCGCCGTGTCGCGGTCGCTACGCGGGATCGAACGCAGCAGCGCCTCGGTATAGGGGTGGCTGGGCCGAGCGAACAGATGCTCTACCTCCGCAATTTCGACGATCTGTCCGGCATACATCACGGCGACGCGGTCGGCGAGCTCGGCGACAACGCCGAGATTGTGGGTGATGAAGATCATCGCCATGCCGGTGTCGCGCCGGAGATCGCGCAGCAGTTCCAGGATCTGGGCCTGGATGGTGACGTCGAGCGCCGTGGTCGGCTCGTCCGCCAGCAGGATCTTGGGCTGGCAGGCGAGCGCCATGGCGATCATCACGCGCTGGCGCATGCCGCCGGAGAACTGGTGCGGGTAGTCGTTGAAGCGGCTGGCAGCGGATGGGATTTTCACTTGTTCCAGGATGTCGAGCGCACGGGCCGAGGCTTCTCTTCGCGACAGGCCGCGATGGTGGCGCAGCGCCTCGGATACCTGGAAGCCGATCGTCAGCACGGGGTTGAGCGACGTCATCGGTTCCTGGAACACCATGGAGATGCCGTCGCCGCGGACCTCGCGCATCTCGCGGTCGCTGGCGCGCGTCAGGTCTCGCCCTTCGAACAGGATCGCCTCGGCCTCCACACGGCCGGTGTCAGGCGGCACCAGCCCGAGAATGGAAAGCGCCGTCATCGACTTGCCGCAGCCGGATTCGCCGACCAGCGCCAGGGTCTCGTGCTTCTGCAGGGTGAAGCTGACGTCGCGCACGGCCGGATACCAGTGGCCGCCGACATAGAACGAGGTGGTCAGCCCGCGCACGTCCAGCGCGACATCCGACTGTGTGACCGATTGCGAAGGGGCGGCAGCCATGGACGGTGTCAATCGGTTCGGGTCTTGGGATCGATCACGTCGCGCAGCCCGTCACCGATCAGGTTGAGCGAGAAGACGACCAGCAGGATGGCGAGGCCGGGAAAGACCGACAGCCAGGGTGTGTCCAGGATGTTCTCGAAGCCCTCGCGGATCATGCCGCCCCAGGTCGGCGTCGGCGGCTTGACGCCAAGCCCGATGAAGCTGAGCGATGCCTCAACGCGGATCGCCGTAGCCAGCCAGAGCGAGCCCATCACCAGGATTTCCGACAGGATGTTGGGCAGGACATGCAGCACCATGATACGCAGGTCGCCGAAGCCGAGCGCCCGGCACGCTTCGACGAAGTCCCGCTCTTTCACCACGATGGTCGGTGCGCGCGCGATGCGGGCGAAGGGCGGGATTGCCGTCAGCGAGATGGCGATGATCAGGTTCTGGATGCTGGGCCCCAGCATGGCGACGATCACCAGGCCCAGGATCAGGGCCGGGAACGCCAGCAGCACGTCCATGGCCTGCATGATCACGGCGTCGACCCGCCCGCCGCGATAGCCGGCGTAGAGCCCGATGGCAGAACCGATGATCATCGCTGAGCCGATGGCTGCCACGCCGATGAACAGAGAGATGCGGGCGCCGTAGAGCAGGCGCGAGAAGATGTCCCGGCCGTAGCTGTCGTTGCCCATCCAGAATTCCGCGCTCGGGCCGTCGAGGCGCGAGAGTATGTTCTGTTCCAGCGGATCGTGCGGCGCGATGACGGGGGCCAGCAGCGCCAGAACGACAACGATCACGAAGATCACAACGCCGACCGAACTCAAGCGGTTGGCGCGAAACGCCTTCAGCGCCTGTGCAATCAAGAGAGCGCGGCCGGTCTTCGCTGGTAGGGGGGGAGGCGCCCCGGGATCGGCGGCGACGGTCATGAGTACTTCACCCGCGGGTCGATCAGGCCGTAGGTCAGGTCGGTCAGCAGGTTCACGATGATGATGATGAAGGTGTAGATCACCATCAGTCCCTGCAGCATGGTGTAGTCGCGCTGGCCCAGCGCGCCGACGATCAGCTTGCCCAGGCCCGGGCGGTTGAACACGATTTCCGTCAGCACCGAATTGCCGATCAGGATGCCGAGATAGAGGCCGACGACAGTGACGACCGGGATCAAGGCGTTGCGCAGCGCATGGATCCAGATGATGGATCGGTGCGGCAGACCCTTGGCCTGCGCAGTCCGAATGTAGTCTTCCCCCAGCACGTTGAGCATGGACGAGCGGGTGACGCGCGTAATGTAGGCGGCCATGATCAGGCCGAGATTGATCGCCGGCAGCGCCAGGTTTTCCAGCCGCTCCAGCGGGTCGCTGCGGTCGCCCGCGCTGATCACGGGAAACCAGTTGAGGTAGATGGAGAAGATCAGCAGCAGCAGGATCGCCGAGACGAAGGCCGGGAACGACAACCCCAAGAGCGAGCCGATGCGGGTCACATAGTCGATCAGGCGGTTGCGGTGCAGCGCCGACCAGACGCCCAGCGGGATGCCGACGACGGCGCCGAGGATCAGCGAGGCGACGGTGAGATCGATAGTGTAGGGCAGCACATTGGCAATCTCGCCCAGTACCGGCTGGCCGGTGACCATGGAGGCCCCCCAATCGCCGGTGATCGCGCTCTGCAGGAAGTCGACATACTGCTCCCACAGCGGCCGGTTGAGGCCGAGCCGCTCACGCAGGGCCATGATGGCTTCCTGGCTCGCCTGATCGCCAAGGATCGTCTGCGCGGGGTCGCCGGGCACGATGCGGACCAGGACGAAGACGAGCGTCATCACCGCAAGCAGCGTCGGCAGGGCAAAAAACAATCGTCGAGCCACGTACGCCAGCATGGGCCGCGGCCACTCCTAAACTGGGGAAGCGCGGATGGCTCGTCCTAGAGTGAACGGGCCATCCGCAGTGTAGGGCTAAGGCCTCAGTTGCTCACGAACTGAGTCTGCTCGGTGACCGCGGGCCCGAGCGTCAGCGATCCCGTCAGCTCGTAGCCCAGGTCAAGGTAGTTGTGCCGCGCCCAGATCTGCAGGTTCTCGTAGATCGGAAGCGAGCAGAAGTTCTCCATCAGCAGGCGCTGGGCCGTCTCCCACTGTTCGCGCTGCAGGTCCGGATCCGTCTCCACACGGGCGGCGTCGATCTCGGCATCGGCGTCCGCGCAATGGGAGAAGTTGGTTACGCCTGTCGGCGTGTTGACGATGCTGCGCGAGTGGTAGAACTGGGTCAGGTAGATGTCGGCGACCGGGAACCGGGCGGCCGAGTAGTGTACGACCTGGCTCAGGTCTTCGCGGATCTGCGCATGGAACGTGGCGTGCTCGACCACCTCTAGATCGATGTTGATGCCGGCACGCGCCATCTGGGCCTGGAAGACTTCCATGGTGCTCAGCATGCCGGGCAGGGCGGTGTGGATCACGGACACCGTGATGCCGTCCGGATGGCCGGCTTCCGTCAGAAGCTCACGCGCACGGTCCAGGTCGAAGGCCGGCATCAGCTCGCTCATGTCGGCAAAGCCGAGATAGCCCTGCGGCACGATCGACTGCGACATACGCGCGGTGTCGCGGCCCTTGAAGTCCATGAACTCTTCCCGGTCGACGGCATGGGCCATGGCCTGGCGCACGCGGATGTCGTCCAAGGGCGGGGTGCTGGTGTTGAGGTGCATCACCGACATTTCCGCCGGCTCCATCACATGGACGGTGACGTCGGGAAGCTCGCGGATGCGCTCCACCCAAGTCTGGTCTTGCCGGCCGTAGATCAGGTCGATCTCGCCCGACTGAAAGGCCAGGTCGCGGGCGCTGTCGGATGGAATGTAGCGGTAAAGGATGCCGTCCAGGATCGGGGCGCCGCGGAAATAGTCAGGATTGGCGACCAGGCTCAGCGACTGCTGCGGGCGGTACTCCTCGAACATGAAGGGGCCGGTGCCGACCGGCTGGTTCTGGAAATCCTCGCCCATCTCTTCCGCAGCGGCCGCACAGACGATGTTGCCGCCCTGATAGTTGGTGACCAGGCCAAGCAGGCTGGGAACAGGATGCGAGAGAATGATGCGCACCGTGTAGTCGTCGACCGCTTCGATCGTCTCGAAGGCCTCGAAATCGCTGGAGAAGCTGGACCGGTCGGGGTCGGCCGCACGTTCCAGGGAATAGACTATGTCGGCAGAGGTCAGCTCGCCATAGCCGTGATGGCACTGCACGCCCTGGCGCAGATTGAAGGTCCACTCCAGGCCGTCGTCGCTGGCCGACCAGCTTTCCGCCAGATCCGGTTCGATCGATTCCGGCGACGACGATCCCGGCGCGAACCGCACCAGGCCACTGAACATCCAGCCGAACACGGCCTTGTCGACCGTGGTCGCCGACAGGTGCGGGTCCAGCCGGCCGGCATCGGACGACGCCATGCCGATGTTGAGGATGTTGGTGTCCGGCCCCGCCAGGGCTGCGCCACCGCCAAGACCCAGGGTCAGGGCACCGGCGGCAAGCGTCGCCGCCGTTATCAGGCCTGTTTGTTTCATCGTTGCATCTCCCTGTTGCTGATTACCCTGCCGCTTGCGCCGCGTCACGCCGCCCGATGGCCGGCGTGCTGGAAGCGGCTGATCGAGAAGGCGTCGATTGGCGTCGACGTCCTTCCGTCCACCACCAACTCGGTCACGATCTCGCCTATGGCGGGGCCGAGCTGGAACCCATGTCCGCTGAATCCGAAGGCATGCACCAGCCCCGGCGTAGTCGTGCTGGGGCCGATCACCGGGATCTCGTCTTCGAAGTATCCCTCAATACCGCTCCAGCTTCGGATGACCGTCGCGTCGGCGGCCCAGGGCAGCGTCTCCGCCAGGCGCGCCGAGGCAGAGTATGAGACGTCGGCCATCGGCCGTGCGACCATGCGGTGACGGTCAGCCCATCCCTTGCCGCCGCCGAAGATCAGATTGCCGCGCGGGATCTGGCGGACGTAGAGCCCAGCCCCGCACACGCCGATGTTGACCGGAAGCCGATACGGCACGGGCTCACTGACCATCATGTTGGGGGCCATGGCTTGGATCGGCGCACGCTCGCCAAACCACTTGGCCACACGATCGGCCCAGGCGCCGGCGACGTTGATCAGGCTGCCGGCGGTGAACCGGCCGCCGCGATCGGTTTCCAGCCGGAAGCCCGCCGCGTCCCTCGCGACACCCGTGACCGCCTCATGCTCGTGGATCTCGGCGCCGGCGCGGGCGGCGGCGCGGGCGAAGGCCGGGGCCACAAGGCGCGGATTGGCTTGCCCGTCGCTGGGGCAGAGGGAGCCGCCGACGACGCCCGAGACCATGCCTGGGTAGGCGTCGGCCAGGGCATTCGCCCCCATCATCCGGATCTCGAGACCGTGTTCCGCAGCGAAGGCTGCGAAGGCCTCGAGGTCGGCCATCTGTGCCTCCGTGCGGGCCAGTTTCAGATGACCGGTGGCGGCGAACTCACAGTCGTCGCCGATGATGTCCGGCAGACGCGGCCAGATTTCCCGGGACCGGCGGCTGAGAGGCAGTTCCGCCGGATGGCGCCCCTGCTGGCGCACGCCGCCGTAGTTGACGCCGCTCGCCTGGCTGCCGACGGTGCGGCGCTCGAACAAGGCGACGGTGAGGCCGCGTTTGCGCAGAGCAAGTGCTGCGGAACAGCCGGCCGTACCGCCGCCGATGATGGCCACATCCACATGCCAGGCGGCGATCATGCGGCGACCGTCAAATCGGCGGCCGCGTCGGCCAGGGCTGAGATGGGAACCGGCTTGATCGGCGCCTGTCCACGTAGGCGGCCGGCCGCCTCGATCGGGCGCTGCAAGGCGCCAGCGATCACTTCGGCCGCCGCCGGGCCGCAGACACGGCCCTGACATCGGCCCATGCCGACGCGGCAGAAGGCTTTTGCGCGATTGATGTCATGCGCCCCCAACTGGGTCACGGCGTGCCGGACTTCCCCTGCCGTGACGGCCTCGCATCGGCAGAGGATAACATGATCCGCCATGTCGCGCGCGAGATGGTGAGGATAGGCGAATGCCGTCTCAAGACCGCGGCGAAAGCGGTCGATGCCCGCAATACGGCGATCAATCTTCTGCACGCGAGCCCGATCAACCGGGCGGCCGATGTCCTCCAGCACGGTCAGCGCTGCGCGCTCGCCGGCAAGTTCAGCGGCGTCGGCTCCGCGGATCACCGCGCCGTCTCCGGCGACGTAGATGCCGGCCACCGAGGTACGGCCGACCCCGTCCTGGGCCACTACCCATTGCCGGTTCGACGAGTCGAAGCGGAAGTCGCAGCCAGCCAGATCGGCCAGCTGGTGTTCGCACTTCAAGCCATAACCGATGGCCACGGCATCGCAGGCGATGTGCCTCTCCCGGCCGCCGGCCATACGGACCACCACGCCTGTGACGTGGCTCTCGCCTTCGATCCTGATCGGTATGCCGGCATGCCGATAGCGAAGTCCACGGCTGGCCAGCCAGCCCATGTAGTAAAGGCCCTTGGCGCCGGTACCGGCGGCGGCAAGCAGGTCGGGCAGAGCCCGCAGCTTGTCGGCGCGCGGTGTTGTGTCGATGATCCCGGCGACACCAGCGCCCGCCCGCGCATACTGATAGGCGACATAGGGCAGCAGAGGACTTGAGCCAACGAAACAGGTGCGTTCGCCGATAGCGCACGCCTGGTGCTTCAGGGCGACCTGTGCGCCCCCCAGGGTGTAGACGCCGGGCAGCGTCCATCCCGGGAGGGGAATAACGCGGTCCATCGCGCCGGTGGCGAGGATCAGGCGGTCGAAGGATAGATTCTCTGTCCCGCCTTCGTGCATGAGGCATAGCCGCTGTCCTTCCAGCGACCAGACCAGCGTGCGTGCGCGATGGTCGACGGCGCCATCCAGACCGTCAAATGCTGTGTGCACCTGGCGTGCCTTCGCTGCGTCGAAGCCGTAGAGCGTCTTGTAGGGTCGGCGGAACGGCGCCGGCTGGCGGCGGTAGATCTGCCCGCCGGTCGCGGGCGCCTCGTCCAACAGTGTCGGACGAAGCCCGGCGGCCGCCAAGGTCTGGGCCGCCCGAACGCCAGCCGGGCCTGCGCCGACGATGACGACGCGCTCAACCAACGACGGTCTCTCCCGCGCGGGTCAGGACCGCCATCTTCGGTTCCACCGGCGTCGTGCAGGCTCGCACGCGTCGGCCGTCGGACAGCCAGACCCAACAGTCCTGGCAAGCCCCCATCCAGCAGAAACCGGCGCGCGGACCGTCGCCGAACTCGGAGTCGCGAACACGGCGACCGGCCAGCAGCAGGGCGGAGAGCAGGACATCGCCCTCCAGCGCGTCGCAATCGGCACCATCGATGGAGATGCGGATGCTGGGGCGATCCCACTCGCCTAAACGTCGCAACTGCCCGCCTTCAGCCGGCGTTGTCATGCTGCTGCCTACCCCCGATGCGATCTTTGCGCTTTTCCGCCAGCTTGCGGGCAGGACGCGAACGCGTCAATAGGCCATCAAATTGTATCAAATGATAGCTTGTGATTTCGTATTGTGGAAGTGCTACTTGCTCAGTATCCAGCCGCATCGTCAGCAAGATGGTAGGCGTCAGGCCGGCTCAAGGCCGGATCCAGAGGATTGAGATCCGTTTCGATTGCCGCTGCGGCTTCCGTCAGCCGGCTGGCGAGGTTGGGAAGCCGCTGATCGGGCATGGTCTCGCTCAAGGCGCCGAGGCTGAGCGCCCCGACGGTACCCGCGTGGCGGCATCGGATCGGCACGGCCAGCCCGCGAACGCCCGGCACCAGGTCGCCGCGGTCGAAGGCATAACCCTGTTCGCGCACGGCCTGCAGGCCATGGCGAATCCGCTCGGCATCGCAGCCTTTGTAGCGGTCGAATTCGGCGGCGTTGATGTCGATGAGCGTCGCCGCTTCCTGCCGGTCGAGGAAGGCCAGGATCGCGAGGCTGCCGGGTCCGATGCCCAACGGCACCCGCCCGCCGATCATGCCGGTGACCGTATGCACGACGACACCGGCGTCCACCCGATCGGTGCAGACGGCATCGGCGCCTTCACGCAGCATCAGGAAGACGTTGGCGCGGGTCTCATGGGCGAGCCGCAGCAGCCAAGGCCGCGCATGACGTTTCAGCCCGGACTGCCGGGAGGCCGCGGCGGCGAGCGAGAACAGCCGAAGCCCGAGCGCATAGCCGCGGGAGCCTGGATCGTGTCGGACGAAGCCGTTGGCGACCAGCGCCTTCAGCATCCGCGCCGCCGTGGGCTGGGTGATACCCACCTGTTTCGCAAGATCCTTAAGGCGGGCGCCCTGCGGCGGGGCATCGGCCATAGCCTCCAAGAGGGCGATTGCCCTTTCGATGGCCTGTGCGCCGCTGACCGGGTTAGCGCGATCTGGTGAACCCATGAACTACACTCATAATATGAAATACGAAGCCTTCTAGATGAATATGATGGAAAACTGTAACCTGGCCAACGCCCTTTGTCCCGTACGATTCCGGAGCAGGCCGCTTTGGATCCGACCCCGCTCGATGCGAATACGGTGTGGACCGTGTCTGCACCACCGGCGCCGACGACCGGGCGGCTGGACGAGGTACTGGATGCGGACCTGGTGGTCGTCGGCGGCGGCTACACGGGGCTCTCCACGGCGCTTCACGCCACGCTTGCCGGACATCGCGTGGTGGTGCTTGAGGCGCGCGAGATCGGTTTCGGCGGATCTGGTCGAAACGCCGGACACTGCACGCCGACCTTCCATCTGTTGGGTCTGGCAGCAATCCGGCGGCTCTATGGGCCCCAGCACGGCGAGCGCGTGATCCGGCTGCAGACGGAGGCGGCGGATCTCGTCTTCTCGCTTATCGACCGCTACCAGATCGCCTGCGAGGCGGAACGTGCAGGCTATCTGCGGGTCGCCCACACGCCCTCAAGGGTCCCGGAACTGCAGCACAAGGCAGACCAGTACGCGGCACTCGGCCTCAATTCGCGGGTGGTCGACAAGCAGACGACGGATCGGCTGACCGGGTCAGAACGTTTCTTCGGCGGCTGGCTCTTGGCGGAAGGCGGGCATCTGAACCCGCTGGCCTATGCCCGCGGGCTTGCCCGGGCAGCGCTGCAGGAAGGGGCGCGGATCTTCACCGGATCGCCGGTCGTGGCGATCGAGCAAGCCGGCCAGCGCTGGCGGGTCGCAACACCGGGCGGCGCTGTCTTGGCTGAGCGCGTTGTGATCGGCACTGGAGCCTACACCGCACCCATACCCTGGCCCGGGCTGGAACGCGCCACATCGACCATCGATATCGTCGGCGTCGCGTCAGCCCCACTGCCGGACGCCGTGCGCCGGCGCATCCTGCCGGAGGGCAATAGCCTGGTCGACACGCACAAAGACCCGACCCTCTACAAACTGGATCGGGCCGGGCGGCTGGTGACGACCGTCTATCGCGGTCGCAGGCTGGGGCGCGATATCGACCATACGCTTGCCTATCTGAGCGAGCGTACGCGCTGGCTATTCCCCTTCGTCGATCGGCTTGACTGGCCGCATGTCTGGCACGGTCGCCTGGATTTCCAGCCGCGGACCTTTCCCCGTCTGTTCGAACTGGCGCCGGGCGTGATGGCCTGCATCGGCTATTCCGGCCGTGGCGTGCCGACGGCAACGGCGATGGGTAAGGCTCTGGCCGACTATGCCTACGGCGCCGATCCCAAGTCGCTGCCGGTACCGGTTGAGCCGCTACGCGCCGTGCCGCCGGGCACGGGGTTGGTGCGCCGCATGGTGATGGCGGTCTATCGCGCCCAGGATCGATGGCGCGCGTGGCGAGCCGGCATCGCCGAACCACGGCCCTGACCAGCTTCGACGGCTACAGCCGCTCCACCAGACCCGCGTCGATGGTGGCGGTGAGCGCCCGGCGCACGGCCTCTTCCGACTGCTTGGCGTGGGCCCGCCGGCCGGCCTCCCACGTGAAGTACTCCCGTCCGGCCGCCCATTGGGCGAAGGTCACTGCCTCGGCCGGCAAGGGGCGCGACGTGCCGTTGATGCGGACCGTCACGCAATCCCCATCTTCAATCAGCCGCTGGCCACGGCCACGCACGCGGTATTGCTCGACCAGTTCACGGATCGGAAGGGCAACGCCGGGCATCCGCTCGAACGCCTTCTGGCGCTGGAAATCGCGCATGATCCGGGCGTTGTTCGGATTGGCCAGAGCCTCCCGGACGAAATCCGCCAGTCGCTCAGCATAGGCGTTGTGCGCGTCGACATCGTCGAAATGCGGCAGTTCCTCCCGCATCAGCGGATGCTGGGGCAGCTCGCGCATCAGGATGTTCAGATAGTCCGCGCCGACGTAGTGGCGCACGCCGAAGGACAGATGCAGGCTGTGCCCGGCGGATGCGAGCGCCTGGTGATACATGCCCTGCGGCACATAGAGCACGTCGCCCGGCCGCAGCACGACTTCCTGCTTCACCCGGCCCATGGCCCGGCGATGTTGTTCATCCGACACGCCCTTCGGACTGAAGCCTGGGACCTCCGCCGCGTTCCTGACCCAGCCTTCATGAAGGCGCCAAGTCTTCTCACCGTCGATCTGAATGGCAAATACCTGCAGCGTGTCGAAATGCGGTCCGTAGCCGGGGCGCTGCTCCCACGAAATGAAGGCGTTGCAGGTGCACGGCGCACCCAGAGCGCCTTCGATCGCCACGGTGGTGGCGCGCAGCTCCGGCGTAAGTGTGTCCAAGAAGTCGACCGTCATCGACGCGCCTTGGCGCAGCAGCTCCCGTAGCCGTGCCGGGTTAGGGCGCATCGCTTGTGCGCCCTCACGGCTGGTGCCGGGAAGACAGTATTCGCGCGGCGGCAGAACGCGACCCTCGATCGCCAGTTCCAGCGACCCGGCCGTCCAAAGGCTGCTCATGTCCAGCAGCTCATTGAGCCGCTGCCAGGAAAACAGCTCGGCAAACCGATCGGCCTCGCCCGGCAGGTGCAGCGCCTGCTTACCGTAATAGTCGGCGAAGAACTGGTCCGGCGCTACCGGCGACAGGAGTCGGCGAAAGCTGATCTCATCAAGCGGAATCGGGGCCATGGCGGGATGCGTTAGGGCAAGGGCGGGTTCGATCTCCGCGCTCTTATCACAGACTGTTCCGTAAAATTTTTACAGTATTGTAATAATTTCGGCAATTGACTTTGCGACGGTGCCCATCGCGGCCGTTAGAACAGATCCTCCAGCCGGCAGTTCACAAGCATCTCTGCCACCACGGCGTTGTCCGGCAGGTTGAGCGCCGTTTCCACCAACTGGGCCAAATCTTCGGGCTGGATCATGTCGGTGGCCGCGACCTTGTCGACACCGGCCGTCATGTCCGTGCGCACGAAACTTGGGCAGATCGCTGTGGCGCGAAGGCCATGGTCCCAGCCGTGCCGGCGGATTGCATGCGTGAGTGCGATCAGGGCGTGCTTGGTCATGGCATAGCCGACATTGGGGTTCTTCACCCGCTTGCCCGACAGCGACGAGACGTTGACGACGCGACCGTGCCCGCAGGCAGTCAAATGCGGCAGAGCCAGCCTGGTGAGCCGGAGCGGCCCCTTCACATTGGTCAGCCACAGGGCATCGAGCACGCTTTCGTCGGCATCCTCCAGCGTGAAGTCCGGCTTGGCGATGCCGGCATTGTTGACCAGGCCGTCGATGCGTCCGAAGCGCTCAAGGGTTTCGGCGACCCAGGCTTCCGCCGAGCCCAGATCCGTGGCGTCGTAGGCGAACCGGTCGACCCGCCAATCAGGCAGGTTCGCCGTTGCCGAAGCCAGTTGGTCGACGTCGCGTGCCCCCAGGCTGAGCCGGAACCCGCTGGCCCCAAGCCGCCGGGCAACGGCCAGCCCAATGCCCCGATTGGCGCCTGAGACCATGATCACGCGTTCTCCGGGAGCCAACATCACCGCCTCGTTCGTCGCATGTCTCGAGGTGAGCCGGCAGAGAAGGACCGCCGGCGAGGGTCAGTTTGTTTCGCTCGACCTTTAGAAACCGTCAAGCCATCGCCGCGCAGACGCATGGAAGGCGTCGGTCCGATGGCGGACGGTCGTCAGGATGCGTCGCCGCGGCCCAGGAACCCGCCGAGAAAGCTGGCAAGGTTTCTGCCGAGAGCCTCGGAGAGATAGCCGCCTTCCTGCACGATCAGCGTAGGCAGGCCAAGCGCGTGGATGGCGGAGGCGATACGGCCGAACCCCGGCGTCGAGATGCCCATTCCAACGAACGGATCCCCTTCATAGGTGTCCAGGCCCAAAGCCAGCACTATCGCGTGGGGGGCGAAGGATCGGATCCGGCGTAACGCCTCGTCCAATGCCCGCAGATAGGCATCGTCCCGCGTGCCCCTGGGCAGCGGCAGGTTCAGGTTGTAGCCGAGCCCCGCGGCCTCACCCCGCTCGTCCGCGTGGCCCCAGAAGAAGGGGTAAAAGCCGGAGGGGTCGGCATGCAGCGACACCGTCAGGACGTCTGCCCGATCGTAGAAGATGCCCTGGGTGCCGTTGCCGTGGTGCACGTCGACATCCAAGATAGCCACGCGGCGACACCAGCGGCGCAGCCGCTCTGCAGCGATGGCGGCGTTGTTCAGGAAGCAGAACCCGCCGGCCATGTCGGCAAAGGCGTGATGGCCCGGCGGGCGGCAAAGGGCATAGACGGGCTCGCCCGAAGCACGCAGCAGATCGGCTGCATGGGTGGCCGTGTGGGTGGCCGCAAGGGCGGCACCCCAGGTCTCGGCCGAGATGGGGCACGCCATGTCCGCTTGATGATAACCGGCTTGGCCCACGGGCGACGCGGGATAGCGGCCTGCGCGGGCCCTCGGGTGCACATTGGGCACAACCTCTGCGCCTGACCCCTCCAGGGCGTTCCAGCGTTCGTGGATGTGCTCCAGGAACTCCAGATATTCCGGCGTGTGCACCGCCGCTGCGGGGCTGCGGCCGAGATCGGGAGGGGAGACGACTTCGAGATCAAGGTTCCGGACGCCGGACAGCAAGGCGTCGATGCGGGCCGGCACCTCTGGGCTCTCGCGCGCAACGCCGGTGACGAGAAAGTGCTTCGGATGATGGGCACGCTGCTTCTCGGAAAAAACGACCTTCATGCATACTCCGCTGCGTTGGCGCATGCCGACGCTCTCACGCGATCTTCACTCCTATGGGAAGGAGGGGCCGCAGCCGGGTTGCCGGCGGCGGCCCGTGCGACGCTAACAGTCGTTCTGCGCCATGGTCATCAGGGCGACATAGGCGCCGGCAGGGTCCGCGATCACGCAGAAGCGCCCGACATTGGGGATGTCCGTCGGCGGCACGGCGACAGTGCCGCCAAGCTCGGCCACCTTGGCCGCACTGGCGTCGACATCCGGCACCTGAATATAGGACAGCCAATGGGGCGGCATGCTTTCCGGCGCTCCATATTGCGCCATATCCATCATGCCGCCGGTCATCGTCTCCCCCTTCTTGAAGATCGTGTAGGGGCCTTGCGGCATATCCACGGTCTCGATCGTCCAGCCAAGAAGCTCGCTGAAGAACGCACCAGCCTTGGCCGTGTCCCTGGTGGCCAACTCGTTCCAGGTGAAGGTTGCGTCTTTCTCTTGTCCCGACATGCGGATGCTCTCCGGTGGTTGCGGCCGTAACGCCGTCGCCAGGGTGCTGCTATTCGGCTAGCGTTTCCACCATGTCATTGGAAATTGATGATCCGGACGCGGCGGCAGCCTTCGTGCGGGCGAACACGATTGTGGCGGCACCGCCTCTGGTGCCGGAGATCCGGCTGCATCTGGCGACCGAGATCACGCCACTGTGGCAGGCGACGGAAGAGGTGCTGGCGCACACCGGACTGCCGCCGCCCTATTGGGCGTTCGCCTGGCCTGGCGGGCAAGCGCTGGCGCGCCTCTTGCTGGACCGGCCGGAGATCGTGGCGGGTCGGAGCGTGCTGGATTTCGCATCAGGCTGCGGGTTGGCAGGACTGGCGGCGAAACGGGCCGGGGCATCGGTGGTGACGCTGGCGGATATCGATCCGATGGCGGCCGAGGCGGCACGGCTGAACGCAGAGATCAACGGTCTCGCGATCGAGACGACGAGCACAGACCTTGTGGGTAACGTGCTGGCAGGAACCGACGTCGTGCTTGCCGGCGACGTCTGCTACGAAAAGCCGATGGCTGAGCGCGTTGCCACATGGCTGCGCGATCTCGTGGGATCAGGCCGGATCGTGCTGCTGGCCGATCCGGGCCGCGCCTATCTGCCGAAATCGGGGCTGGAGCCTGTGGCGCGGTACACGGTCCCGACAACGCTGGAACTGGAAGACAGGGATCGCCGCGAGACAACGATCTGGCAGTTCCGGATAAGGTGCTAACTGTTTGAACTGCAGCAAGATAACTCCGCAATCCGGCACACTGTCGGGATTCCATCGCCTTTGCTAGGCCGACCGCGAACCAGGCCCGATCCTTGAAGTGGCTGCCGTAGCGCACGGACTGCGCAACTTTTTGCGCGCCGCCGACATTGAGGCGGCGACGAACGCTACGCGTCTCCAACTTCGTAGGGTCAGTGCCTTACGGCGCATCGTTAACGTCCTTGCTCAGCCGCCGTTCGCGCAGTGAGCGGTGAATGGGATGGACGTCCCTGCGGGGTGCCTTCGCCGGAGAAGCGCCGCGCAAGCAGTCCGACGGCGAAAAACCAAATCGGGCGCGGAAACTGCGGCGGAAATTCGCCGCATCGTCAAAGCCCCACCTCTCCGCTGCGCGCCGAACGGCTCCCCGCTCTCCAGAGCTGCAGAGGAGGTCGCTCAGGCACTGCTCGAGCCGCTCGCCGCGAATGAACTGCTCGATCCCGCCGGAGCCGAATACGCGGTAGAGCGTCGCGCGCGACATGCCGAGATCTCGGCAAATGCGTTCGCTCCCCAAATCGGACGAGTCGAGATTCCGCCGCACATAGCTTTCGACCAGGGCGCGGCGGGAACGGTCCTGTGCGGGGTCGCGATGCCAGTCTCTTTCGCCTAACAGGCCGCTGCGGATGAGCCCGAGCGTCGATGACGTGAGTGTGGGCACCTCCGTGGACGCGCCGCTCTGCAGCTCTTTGATCAAGAGCTCCAAACTTATCGCGAGCAAGCAGCCGAGGCTTGAATCGGTCGAAAGCGCGACGTAGGCCGGATGCCGCGACGGATCGTAGCCGATGTCGGCGTGCGGGATATGCAGCCCGATGCCCTCGGCATCAGTCGTAACGCCCATGTAGTGCCGCGACCAATCCATCATATGGACGATCCCCGGCGTCACGAGCGTGCGTTGCCCTTCGACAATGCCGTACGACGAGCCTCGCGTATAGATCTCCAGCAGTACGTATTCGGTGTCGAACTCGGTGATCCGCGCCGGGTTACGGTCTTGTCTTTGATTGGAGAATTTGACCTGAAATCCAGTGAGGGTGCCATGCGTCAGTATGCTGACGTCCCCTAGGAAGTCTTCGCGCGGCGTGAGCAGCTTCACTCCAAAGAAGGGACGGGCTAGGTCATGATAAGTGTCTAAATCGTAAAGCATGGAGTCATACTAGAAGCCGATTGGAGTGGCCTGTCCGGTATGTCGGGCACAGCTAACAATTTAGATTGCATATTGCCATCATACGGTAGAAGAGTCGATCCACAAGGTGATTTGACCCAAAGACGAACGCGCTCTTCGCTGGAACGGTCGAATGGTGCGTGATAACTGGGCGAACCGCGTATTGCGGAGTCTGTTTGGGTATTGATGTGTTACACGCTGAATCCAATGCAAGCTCTCTGAACACAATCGGAAATTCCTGCCCTTCGCCGATGCAAGCGCCCGTCTGTGTTAGAACTTTGATGGCGATCCCTACGGGCGATCCCGTCAGATAAGCTGCCTGCAACAACGCTCGTTTTGCTTCAGATGCGGAGATTTTCTCAGATTCAGGACATACAGTTCCCTAAAGCGACATAGCCGGCATTCCCTGTTTGGGCGGCCATCACGTCGGTGTGGGAGGTTCGCAGCTCACCATCGATGCAATGGTCCATCGCTGCAAGAGTGCGTACCCCATGGGCGCCGATTGACATCCGGTGTCAAGTTCCGAGGAGGCCCTCACCTTCGTAAGGACGACGCATTATTTGAAGCACAAATTCAGAAGATAAACAGAAATCGTCATGCCCGCGAAGCCGGGTATCTCCTGCCTCATTGAACCGTGCTCTCCCAGACCCCTGTCCGCAACATGCGGCCTTATCCTGGTTCCGACTGAGGCGATCCAATCGCGCCGCGTTGGTGGCGAGCAAGGAGCGCGGCTCCGCAGCCATGAGACGCAGCGACCAGGGAATTCGAGACGCTCAACTCTCGTCGCCGTGCGGCAGCGTCGGTTACTCTCTTCATCGATGTTCTGTGCTTTGGCACGCGGATCGGGATCCGGCCAGCATGGAATTACTTGTTGTGTGCAGCATCACTTTCAATTAAATAGCGAAACTAGGGATGTGATCATGCCTACAGTAAAGTATCCAAAGACAAAGATGGGTAAAAAGTTTGGTTACTATACAACGGCAACGATGAAAGCCTATAAAAGCGGTCTTATTGAGATCTGCTACGACAAGAATTTAGCGGAGCCGATATACAACATTGCAGCAGAAGAACTCTACCAGGAAAACATCGGATTTCTTTGTGCTGTTCATCACTTGTTTCTGCGCAAGGCTGGCATGAATTCAAATCTTGAAAGTATAGCAGGTCTGAGTGCGGGTGGTCTTGATGCCCAAATGCAGCAGGTTTACGATGACTATATCTCAACGAATAGTAGGAAGACGTATGTCAATGTGTCTTCGGAAACGCGCAATTACATCGTTGGGACATGGACAACGACCAAGTCTCGGCAAGCGGTGGGACAGCTCTTGACTGCGCGGAACGAGATTGCTCAGCTTGCCCAAGCTCCTCTGGAAAGATCCCTCGAGGGGAGTTTGGTTAGTAAAGCTGTCTTCACCACGTTCAACGCGGACACATCGCCAACCGACATCAAGGTGATGAAGGTTCTGGACACGCAGGCGACCAAGCAGATCGTACACCTGGGTGGCAAGAAACTGTCTCACGAAGAGACGATGAAACAATACGCAGAGCTGCTTAAGGCGGCCAAATAGCCGCCAAACCCTCGCAGGGCTGGAGGCGCCGCAGTTGGTGGACGGCGCCCAGAGAGGTAGGGGCAGGCATCTTCCTCCATCCTCTCGGCTGACGGGTGGGGCCGACATCAGCAGTCCTTCAGGCAACCGTCTGAGCAGGCAAAGCGTGGGTTGCAAGTGATTCCGTCCGTCGGCGCCTCAGGGCCTCATCGGCCACCATGCTCAGGATGAAATCGTCGAGCGCTGCCCCAGGCTCCAAGAGGTCGCGCGCTGCTGCCAAGGCAGTGTGCTGGGGCAGGGGCGTATGGGACCGGCCCACTGCTTCTACGGCCGCCAGCGGCACGGCAACCCCGTGCGGCGCGAAGGCCCCGCGGCGGCCGTGATAGGTGAAGACGGTCTGCGGCCGAATGCCCTCGGCCGTTTCCAGGGCCGCTGGATCGGCCTCGGCAAAGCGGTAGTTGTCCGGCCCCTCGGTTTCGTGCATGCGGGCGAGCTGGGGCTCCGTCAGCCAGAGGACGTGCACCTCTGCCGTAACCCCCGATGTCGGATGGAGCTTGGCCGGAAGGGCGCCGTATCGAGCGAAGTGCGCGGAATAGACGACATCGTGATCCTTCAAGCGGGCCAGGCTGACGGGGATCGTCGTGCCCTCGGGCCAACCGTGGTACTTGCGGGCCAGCTGCTCCGGGGATCGGTTCGAGCCAGAGGCGATCAGCGCAATGCGGCCATCAATGGCGCCCGTGTCCATGGCCTGGGCGCGCCCGTCGACATAGAGATAGGAATGCCGCGGAACGGCATAAGGATAGCCCTTGGCCAGTGCCAGACGGTCGGCGTCGGTCTGTGCTGGGATCACTGCAGGGCGGCGTTCAAGAGCTGCGCGCAAGCTTCCGGCATCGGCGGCGGCACATAGGGCGGCAGCGGCTCGTCGATCCGGTTGGGATCGGGGAACCAAATGTCCAGGTCCTCGCCGCATCCGTCACCCTCAGGCACCGGATCCTGCGGCACGCATTGCGGCGAGTCGGCGGGGCAGTGCAGGCGGACATGGAAGTGGCTGTCATGGCCCATCCAGGGGCGGATGACGCGCAGCCAGGACCTGTCGGGCCAGGCCATGTTGCAGAGCTCCCGCTTGATGGCCGGGTGCACGAAGATGCGGGAGACGCGGGGGTCGGTGCCGGCCAGATGCAGGAGTTCGGCATGCTGCGGTGTCCACTGGCTGTGCGCCACGACCCAGTTGGGCCGGTCGACCACCAGTTGCGAGCCCACCGATTCCCGCGAGCCCATGTCCAGCCGCGGCACGCCCAGGCGCAGCCAGACGTCGGCGTCGAGCCCAGACTGGTGGCTGCGGTGGCTGGAACCCCGCATCGGCCCGCCCGCGGCCTGCCCGAGATCGGCGATCATGATGGTTCCAAGCCCCGCGCTCGCAACACGCTGGCCCAGATTGACGAGATAGTCGACCAGGTCCGGATGGCCGAAGTACCGGCGGCGATTGAGGCGCACGACCTGATACCCGGTGCCGTCCCACGGCAGGGCTTGGCCACCGCGCAGGCAGCCGGCGTTGTAGCGGCCGATCGATTCGGACTGGCCGGCGACGGGCTCGCGCACATCGCCGAAATGCTGGGCCCGCGCGGCCGACGGCAGGAACGCGCAGAGCATGAGGGCCAGCACGGCGAAACGGCCACAGCAGGACATGGGTCGACCTCTCCCGTTCACTTCGATTGCACAGCATGGTGGCAGGTTCAGCCACCGCGGCAAGCGCAATCGCGAGGCATCGCTTGACGCAACCGCGCCGGGTCGCCTATACCGTGCGCCGCTGTGGCCGGTTTGCGCGACCGCCCAGCCGAATTTCTATTGTCTTAACGCTTGTAGGGACGCGGATATCATGGCGCGACGGTGCCAGCTTACCGGCAAGGGCGTGCTGACCGGCAACAATGTCAGCCACTCCAACATCAAGACGCGCCGGCGCTATATGCCCAATCTGCAGATGGCCTCGCTGATCTCCGACACGCTGGGCCGGTCAATCCGCCTCAGGCTGTCGGTCCAGGCGATCCGCTCGGTCGACAAGCGCGGCGGCCTCGACAGCTATCTGCTGGCGGCGAAGAATGCGGAACTGCCGCCGGAGATGCAGCGCCTGAAGCGGCAGATCGAGAAGGTTCGCGCCGCCCGCGCCGCTGAGGCCGCAGCCGCCGGCTGAGGCTTTCCCTCGCGGTCTTGGACCCATTCCGGTTAGGCCGCGGACAGGCAATCCGGTTGTTACGCATCCGTGCTTAGCCTCTCACCTCTTGAGCTGGTCGACTGGCTTGCCGCATGGCCGCCTGAGGCCGTGTGGCTAGCCCTCCTGCTCATCTGCTTTAGCGGGCTCTTGGTGCTATTCCGGCTGTTTGGTGAAGCCGGCGCCTATGTCTACATCGTTGTCGCGGTTATCGGCGCCAACATCCAGGTGCTGAAGCCCGTTCAGTTCTCGGTGTTCCCCGACCCGGTGCCACTTGGCACTGTCTTGTTCGCGTCGACCTATCTGGCCACCGATATCCTGTCTGAGATGAGAGGGCCGGCGGCAGCGCGCCGCGGGGTGCTGCTGGGCTTCGCAGCCTATCTGCTGTGGACCGTGCTGATGCTGCTGACCCTGGGGTTCGCGCCGATGACGGCGGACCAGGCGGGGGAGGGGCTGGCCTGGGCGCTGCCGGTCAATGACGCGATGATGACGCTGTTCCTGCCGGCGCCGGCCCTGTTTGCCGCCGGCATGGCCGCCTATCTGATCAGCCAGTTCCACGATGTCTGGCTGTTCGGCGTGATCCGGCGGCTGACCCAAGGCCGCTATCTGTGGCTGCGCAACACGCTGTCCACCGGCATCTCGTCGCTGATCGACAATATCGTCTTCAGCGTGCTGGCCTGGGTGGTCTTTGCCGATGAGCCGATGGCGGCCGGCACGCTGATCGTCACCTATATCCTCGGGACTTATGTGCTGCGCCTCGGTGTGGCGGTGCTGGACACGCCGTTCGTCTATCTCGCCCGCATGATGGCCCGGCCTGCGGCGCGCGATGGCTGAGGCTGGCCCGTTCGCCTTTGAAGTCACCGGGCGCGACCCGGCGAGCCATGCCCGGATGGGCCGCCTGACAACGCCGCACGGTGCGATTGAAACGCCAGCCTTCCTGTTCTGCGGCACAAAGGCATCGGTGAAGGGCGTGAGCCCCGCCGATCTCCGGGCCGCGGGCACGGACATCATCCTCGCCAACACCTATCACCTGATGATCCAGCCGGGTGCCGACATCGTGGCGGCGCTGGGCGGTTTGCACGGCTTCATGGGCTGGGATGGCCCAATGCTGACCGATAGCGGCGGCTTCCAGATCTTCTCCATGGGCCACGGCTCCGTCGCCGACGAAGTGAAGGGCCGACGTGGGCAGGACCGGCCGCAGACGCTGATCCGCATCACTGAGGATGGCGCAACTTTCAAATCCTATCTGGACGGGCGGGAGCTGTTCCTGTCGCCGGAAGGGTCGATGGAGATCCAGCGCAAGCTGGGCGCCGATCTGATCGTCCAGCTGGACGAATGCACACCGTTCCATGTCGACCGCGACTACACGGCCCGGTCCATGGCCATGAGCATGCGCTGGGGCGACCGCTGCCTGGCGGACTTCGCGCGGCACGACGACGGCCGCCAAGCGCTCTACGGTATCATCCAGGGCGGGGTCTATCCCGAGCTGCGGCAGGAGTGCTCTGAATACACGCGCGACCGCGCCTTCTTCGGTACGGCCGTCGGCGGCTCGCTGGGAGCCGACAAGGATCAGATGCGCGAGGTGGTCGGGTATTGCACGCCCCACTGGCACCCGGACAGGCCGGTGCATCTGCTTGGCATCGGCGGCATTGGCGACATCTTTGCCGGCGTCAGGCTGGGGATCGACAGCTTCGACTGCGTCAGCCCAACGCGCGTGGCGCGGCACGGCTGGGCGCTGGTGAAGGGTGCGCCTGGAGAGCGGATGAACCTGCGCAACGCGCGCTATCGCGAAGACACCGACCCCATCGATCCGGCTTGCCCCTGCTATACCTGCCGCACGTTCTCCCGCGCCTATCTGCAGCACCTTGTGCGGGCGCACGAGCCGCTGGCCCTGAACCTGGTGAGCGTGCACAACATCTTCACCATGAACCGGCTGATGCTGGAGATCCGTGAGGCCATCGGGATCGGAACGTTGGATGCGCTGGAGAGGGAGTGGATTCCCGATACCAAATAGCGCCGCATGACAGGCGGCACAGGTGGCGACCGGGGAGGCCACCCACTATGCTGCCCGCCAACACATCGAAGAGCGATTGAGGGTATCGCGGGCATGCGCCAGGACGAGAACTTTCCCAGCCTCTACATCGTCGACCACCCCCTGATCCAACACAAGCTGACCCATATGCGCGATCGCAGCCGGTCGACCAACGGGTTCCGGCGGCTGTTGAAAGAGATCTCGCTGTTGATGGGCTATGAGGTCACGCGCGACCTGCCGCTGACCAGCTTCACTATCGAAACGCCGTTGGAGGAGATGGAGGCGCCGGTGCTGGCGGGCCGCAAGGTGGCGCTGGTTTCGATCCTGCGCGCCGGCCTCGGCATGGTGGAGGGTTTGCAGGAGCTGATCCCATCTGCCCGCGAAGGGCATATCGGCCTGTTCCGCGACCCCGCGACGAAGATGCCCGTCGAATATCTGGTGAAGCTGCCGGACCCGACGGACCGGATGTTCATCCTGGTCGATCCCATGCTGGCCACGGGCAATTCGGCCGTGCACGCGGTCGACGTGCTGAAGCGCCATGGGGTGCCGGATACGCTGATCCGCTTCGTCGGACTGGTGGCGGCACCGGAGGGCGTGCGCACGCTGGCTGAGGCGCATCCGAAGGTGGGGATCTATGTTGCGGCGCTGGACCGTGAATTGAACGACCACGCCTACATCCTGCCTGGCCTGGGCGATGCCGGGGACCGTTTGTACGGCACGAAGTGACGCGATGGTGCAGGCTTGACGATTTCGCTGCACCGCACCTAATCGTAAGGGGAGAGCGCGCACACGCCACCCGGCCTGCGGCGATGCAGAAGGATTGACCGGCCATGCCGCTATCGGCACCTCCGGAACGGACCCCCATTCACACACGCAGTGTCGAATGCCGCGGCTATCGACGCACCGACGGGCTGTGGGATGTTGAGGGGCATCTGGTCGACACCAAGTCTTACGCGTTCGCCAACGCCTTCCGCGGCACCATCCAGCCGGGCGAGGCGCTGCACAACATGTGGCTGCGGCTGACGGTGACCGACAGTCTTGAGATCGTGGCGGTGGAAGCGGCCACCGACGACCATCCCTATGACCTGTGCCCGGCGATCACGCCGGCCTACAAGAAGCTGGAAGGGCTGAAGATCGGCCCCGGTTTCACACGCAAGGTGAAAGGCCTGCTGGGCGGTGTACAGGGCTGCACGCATGTGACGGAACTGGTGGGCCCCGTCGCCACTACGGCGTTCCAGACGATCTATCCGATCCTGGCGCGCGAGCGTGGCGAACTGCCCAAAGGTCACGGCCGGTCTGAGAGTTCACACAGGCCCGGATTGTTGAACACCTGCCACGTCTACGCGACCGACAGCGAGGTGGTCCGCCGCCACTGGCCGGACCACTACACCGGCGACCGCGCTGCGGTCGATGCGGAGGTGTAGCGGCCGGCAAGTGGGGCTCTGGTCTTACTGCCAGCCGGCCCTGTCGGAGAGCTGCAGGGCGGCGGGGTTGTTGGCGCCGATTACCGCGGCATTCAGCGGGTCTTCTTCGAACTCTCCGAAGGTCGCGATCGGCCCGGAGGCGGGAACCTCGACGACCACCGGATATTCGTTGTTGCCTTCGGCGAAGAGCGTCTGAGCGTCGTCACCCACCAGATATTCCAGGAACTGGATTGCGCCTTCCGGATTGGGGGCGTGGGCTGCAACGCCGGCACCGCTCAGGTTCACATGCGTCCCGCGGTCGCCCTGGTTGGGGAACAGGATGCCGATCTTCTCACCAATCTCGACGTCGGCCGGATCGTCGGACGCGAGCAGGCGGCCGACATAGTAGCTGTTGACGATACCAAGGCGGCATTCGCCTGAAGCGACGGCCCGGATCTGGGCGGTGTCGTTGCCCTCCGGATCGCGTGCGAAGTTGGACACTAGCCCGCGCACCCACTCTTCGGTCGCCTCTTCGCCGTGGGCGGCGATGATCGAACCGACCAGCGACTGGTTGTAGATGTTCGACGAGGTGCGCACGCAGACCATGCCCTCATAGGCGGGATCCGCCAGGTCTTCGTAGCTCTCCAGGCCGTCCGGCAGCCCCAGTTCATTGTCGTAAACGATCACGCGGGCGCGCTTCGACAGGCCGAACCAGTGGCCGTTGGGATGGCGCAGGTACTCCGGCACGCGCGCCTCCAGGACGTCCGACTGGACCGGCTGGAATAGGCCCGCTTCGTCCGCGCGCCACAGCCGGCCGGCATCAACCGTGATCAGCACATCGGCCGGGCTGTTGTCGCCTTCGGCTGACATGCGCTCGATCAGCTCGTCGCCGCTGCCCTCGATCAGGTTGATCTCGATGCCGGTCTGCTCAGTAAAGGCCTCATAGAGCGAGATGTCGGTGTCGTAGTGGCGGGAGGAGTAGACGTTGATCTCCCCCTCAGCCAGGGCCGGGCCAGCGGCGAACGCAAGGGCCAGAGCGGTGGCGGCGAGACCGCGGATAGGGCGTGACATCGGGATCTCCTTGACGGCAGTCGGTGCGGCTTGAGATGCGAACGGTTCTCATTTGATGGTGGGCAGGATAGCGGAGGCGGCGGCAAAGGCAACCCGTAAATGCAAATCAGTCTCACTAGCAGTCGCGCCATGCAGCGGTAAGGGAGCTACCGCCGGTTTCGCCAACCTAGCGATGGCCAACAGTGCAAAGGTGCGCTAGGGCAGGGCGGGCATGAATGCCGAAGACGGGGCAGGGACCATGATCGACTTTTTCAGCGACACCAAGACCAAGCCGACGGCCGGCATGCGCGCGGCCATTGCGGCGGCGGAGGTCGGCGACGAGCAGAAGGGCGAGGATCCGACGACGACCGTGCTGTGTGAGCGCGTGGCCGACCTTCTGGGCAAGGAAAGCGCGGTCTTCCTGCCGTCCGGCACAATGTGCAACGAGATCGCGCTGAACGTCCATTGCCGGCCGGGGGACGAAGTGATCTGTGAGACCGGCTGCCACATCATCAACTACGAAGCCGGCGGCCCGGCCGCGCTGAGTGGCGTGATGCTGCTGGCGCTGGAGGGCGACCGCGGCCGGTTCTCTGCAGCCCAGGTGCGCGACGCCTACCGCCCGCCCGGCCGCTATTCCCCGGCAAGCCGGCTGGTGTGCGTTGAGCAGACGGCCAATCTCGCCGGCGGTGCGGTGTGGCCGGTCGAGCGGCTGGACGCGGTGGCCGAGGTGGCGCGCGCCCATGGCCTGGCCACCCATATGGACGGGGCCCGCCTGATGAACGCCGTGGTCGCCACTGGGGTGCCGGCGAGCCAGCACACGGCCGGCTACGACAGCTGCTGGCTCGATTTCTCCAAGGGCCTGGGTGCGCCTGTGGGCGCCGTCTTGGCCGGCGACCGCGACTTCATCGACCAGGCCTGGCGGCGCAAGCAGGCCTGGGGCGGCGCCATGCGCCAGTCCGGCATCCTGGCGGCCGCCTGCCTCTACGCGCTCGACCACCATATCGACCGCTTGGCGGACGATCATCGTCTTGCCGCGTACATCGCCGGCCGTCTGAGAGAGATGGATGGTGTCGTCCACGTGACGGAGACGGAGACCAACATCGTCTTCTTTGATGTCGACACGGACCGCATCACCGCGCCGGAGTTGGAGGAAAAGCTGGAAGCTCGTGGCATCCAGATCGGCGCGTTCACGCGCGAGCGAATCCGCGTGGTGACGCATCTGGACGTCGATCAGGCGATGGCGGAACAGATGTGCGATGCCCTGGCGGAGGAACTGCGGGGGTAGCTGGACTGGGCGCCGAGTTGGCATCCGGTGCCTCGTGCCGGAGAGGTCCTCGCCTTCGCGAAGACGACCATTTGGTTGGTAAGTAACAAGAGAATAGAAGCCAATATCGTCATGCCCGCGCAGGCGGGCATCTCGGGCCGATGTCTCGGCTCGGTGGCCGGAGGTCCCCGCCTTCGCGGGGACGACGAAACGGGGAAGAGGTCAGGGCGTTTGGATGGGGTTGGGCCGGATCTGCCGGCGATCGACCGTACCGAGGTCACGCGCTCCGCCGGACCCGACGCGGCATCATCGGCGCGGTGTCCTCGTCGAACAGTTCGGCCAGCTTGTCGATCATGGTGCCGCCAAGCTGCTCGGCGTCGACGATGGTCACGGCGCGGCGATAGTAGCGGGTGACGTCGTGGCCGATGCCGATGGCGACCAGCTCCACCGGGCTCATGCGCTCGATCCAGGTGATCACCTGCTTCAAGTGGCGCTCAAGATAGCTGCCGGGATTGACCGAGAGCGTGCTGTCGTCGACCGGCGCGCCGTCTGAGATTACCATCAGGATGCGGCGCTGTTCGGCGCGGCCGATCAGGCGGTTGTGGGCCCATAGCAGGGCCTCGCCATCGATGTTCTCTTTCAGGATGCCCTCACGCAGCATCAGGCCGAGATTGCGACGCGAGCGGCGCCAGGGCGCGTCGGCGGATTTGTAGATGATGTGGCGCAGGTCGTTCAGGCGGCCCGGGTTCGGCGGTTTGCCGGCCTGGATCCACGTCTCGCGCGCCATGCCGCCCTTCCAGGCACGCGTCGTGAAACCCAGGATCTCCACCTTCACGCCGCAGCGCTCCAGCGTGCGGGCCAGGATGTCCGCGCTCATCGCCGCGATGGTGATTGGCCGGCCGCGCATGGAGCCGGAATTGTCGATCAGCAACGTGACGACCGTGTCGCGGAAATTGGTGTCCTTCTCCACCTTGAACGACAGCGGGGTCAGGGGGTTGACGATGACGCGGGCCAGGCGCGCGGCGTCCAGCAGGCCTTCGTCGCGGTCGAACTCCCACGACCGAAGCTGCTTGGCCAACAGCTTGCGCTGCAGGCGGTTGGCCAGACGCGAAATGACGCCCTGCAGGTGGTGGAGCTGCTGGTCCAGCAAGAGGCGCAGGCGCGTCAGCTCGTCGGAGTCGCACAGGGTCTCGGCGGCCACCGTCTCGTCGAACTCGGCCGTAAAGACGCGGTAGTGCAGGCCGTCGGGGTCATTGCGGCCGTGCATCTCGGGGTGGGGCGGGTTGCCTGGCGTCTCATCCGCCTCGCCGCCCAGGTCGTCATGCTCTTCGCCGTCCTGCTGGTCGGTGGCCCCCTCCATTTCGCCTTCCATGACGTCGCGGGAATCGCCGTCCAGCGTCTGGGTCTCGGCGCTGGCGCGCTCTCCGTCACGGGTCTGCTGGTCGGGGCTGTCGGCGCCGTCGTCTTCCTCCTCCGTTTCCTCGCCTTCGGTGGGGCTGTCGTCTTCATCGCCGACATCAAGGTCGAGATCATTCAGAAGCTTGCGGGCCGCACGGGCGTAAGCGTCCTGGTCTTCCAGCACCTTGGCGAGCTGGTCCAGCGAGCGGCCCATCTTGGCATCCAGCCAGGGGCGCCACAGGTCCACCGCCGCACGGCCCGAAGGCGGTGGGGGCAGGCCGGTCAGGGCTTCGCGTACGACCAGGCGCATGACCTCCGCCAGCGGTACCTGATCCCGCTCGGTCACCCGGTCGAAGCCCTGGCGGCGGCAGCGGTCTTCCAGAGCAGCGGCCAGGTTGTCGGCGACACCGACCATCTGGCGTGCGCCGATCGCCTCGCAACGCGACTGCTCCAGCGCCTCGAACGCGGCACGGGCGGCTTCGTTCTGCGGCACGCGCTGGGCATGCAGCTTGCCGTCGTGGTGCCTGAGGCGCAGCGCCACGGCATCGGCCGCGCCGCGCACCTTGGAGACCTCGCGCAGGGTCAACAGCCGCGAGGGCTGCGGCAACCGTGCGCGGCCGGCGGTCAGTCCCGCGGGCTCATGGCCGAAGCTGACGGTCAGCTCGCTCACCTCGGCAATGGCCCGCACGGCCGCTGCGGTGGCGCGCTTGAAGGTTTCCGGCGGGGTTTCGTTCTGACTCATGGGCGGTCTTCTATGCGCCCCGGCGCGCCGCGGCGGCTCACATCACCGTGGCGGAGAAGGAGCTTTCCGGCAGTTCCGTGCCCAGGCAGCGCTGGTAGTATTCGGCCACCACCGGGCGTTCGACCTCGTCGCACTTGTTGAGGAACGTCACGCGGAAGGCGAAGGCCACGTCGCCGTTGAAGATCTCTGCATTCTCCGCCCAGGTGATCACCGTGCGCGGTGACATCACCGTCGAGATGTCGCCCGCCATGAAGCCGGCGCGGGTGAGATCGGCCACACGGACCATGGCGCTGATCAGCTTGCGACCGTCGTCCGTGTCCATCTTGGGCAGTTTCGCCAGGACGATCGCGGCCTCGGCGTCATGCTCCAGATAGTTCAAGGTGGCCACGATGTTCCAGCGATCCATCTGGCCCTGGTTGATCTGCTGGGTGCCGTGATAGAGGCCGGTGGTGTCGCCCAAGCCCACCGTATTGGCGGTGGCGAACAGCCGGAACGCCGAATGGGGCCGGATTACCTTGTTCTGGTCCAGCAAGGTCATCTTGCCTTCAACCTCCAGCACCCGCTGGATCACGAACATGACGTCGGGCCGCCCGGCATCGTATTCGTCGAAGACCAGCGCGCAGGGGTGCTGCAGCGCCCAGGGCAAGATACCTTCGCGGTACTCCGTCACCTGCAGTCCGTCGCGGATGACGATGGCGTCTTTGCCGATCAGGTCGATGCGGCTGATGTGACTGTCGAGATTGACGCGTACGCACGGCCAGTTGAGGCGTGAGGCCACCTGCTCGATATGCGTCGATTTGCCCGTGCCGTGATAGCCCTGGATCATCACGCGTCGGTTGTGGGCGAAGCCGGCGATGATCGCCAGCGTCGTCTCCGGGTCGAAGCGGTAGGCTTCGTCCAGCACCGGGACGTATTCATTGTCGTGACTGAAGGCAGGGACCTGCATATCGGTGTCGATACCGAAGGTCTGCCGCACGGAGACGGTGATATCGGGGCTCTGGTCCGGGGTCATCTGAGTACGGGTCCGGGTGTCCTGCGGAACGGGAATGGCGTCTTCAATCCATTGCCTGAATGCGGACGGACCATAGGCCGTTTCGGTCAGGAGGCAAAGCTTGCCTTTAGCACCGCGTAAGCCTGATTGATCGTCTTCAACGCTTCTTCAGCGTCACGCGAGCCGCCGTTGGCGTCCGGGTGGTGGCGCTTCACCAGGGCCTTGTAGCGGGCTTTTACGGTCGCAAAGTCGACCGGCCATGACAGATCGAATGTTGCCAGCGCGCGGTCCGCCTCGGTTCCGCCATGGTGCGGCTTCTGTTCGAATCGCCGCTCATCGTGATGGATGTCGTCGCCCATCGCGAAATCGCGATACACGCGCTCGCGCAATCTTGCCTCGGCTGCCGCAGGTCCGCCGAAGGGCCAGGACGGCCGTTGCCACACGGTGTCCTGGCGGACCATCCGCTCAACCTCGACGTCGCTCAGCCCGGAAAGGTAATTCCACGAACGGTTGTACTCCCGTACGTGATCGAGGCAGAACCAATAGTACTCCAGAAGATTGGTGCGCGACCGTGGGGCCCGGTATTCACCCGGCTTGTCACAGCCTGCCGCATCGCAGCAACGGGGCTGCTCATGCAGGTCGCACTGCGGCGCATAGTCACGCGATTGGCGGCGGGTTGCGGTCATGGAGCGAAGTATGGGCGGGCGTCATTCGGCTGGCAAGGGCGGCTCAGTGGCATTTGAGTGACACATGGGAGGGTTCGCGCAAGGCGATGGTGCCTCGCATTGGGCATAAGGAATTCCGCGACCGGCGCGGCATCAGAGATGGTAATCTTCGACCTGCTAACAAATGGTCACGCGCGAACTGACGAGACGGGACATCATGCAGGAGAAAGTTGCCGATCGAATCCGCCGCAAGCTGAGTGAAGCGCTGGCTGCGGCGCAACTGGAGATCATCGACGAGAGCGACCGGCACAAAGGGCATGCCGGACACGATGGACGCGGCGAGAGCCATTTCCGCGTCAAAGTGGTGGCCGAACGGTTCGCTGGACTGTCGCGCGTGGAGCGCCAACGGCTGGTCTACGCAGCTCTCGCGGAAGAGATGAGCGATCGCGTGCATGCTCTCGCATTGACCACTCTTACACCCGCGGAGGTAACGGCGTCAGGCTCCGAATTGCCAGTTAGGGGTTGACGATCTTGCGGATCTAGCTCGCATCACCTTATGTTACTATGGCGTTATGCAACCGGAATTAGGTCGGCGTGATGGGAGTGAATTATTTGGTTGTCTGCCCCATCGCCGTTGCTAAATTGCTTTGCTGAACCGTTGGACGTAGATCGCGCCTAGGTGGCTCGGCCCGATCCACTCCATTCTCAGGTTTGAGCGGGGGTCATGCCGAGCAACTTGGTCAGTCGTAACATCAGGATCCGAAGCCGGCGTACCAGTGTCCGGTTGGAGCCGTCGATGTGGGAAGCGCTCGCCGAAATCTGCGAGGATCAGGGGATAACGATCAACGAGTTCTGCGGCCTTGTGGATGAGTCGCGCGGTCCGTCTTCGCTGACAGCGGCCATTCGCGTGGCCATCGTCGCCTACTACAGGGAGCTTGCGCGTTCCGGCGCGTCGTTGCCCGCCTTGGCGTCGATCATCGGACGGGCGGGTTCCCCTGCGGTCGCCCCGGTGGCGCGGGATCTCGACAGAGAGTCCTGACCGATCTCCCGGTGAACCGGGTCGAGCACTGGGCGAGAACGGGCGATGGCCCGGCTCAGCACAATGACCGGCAGGATGCCGACCGCAACGATGGCAAGCGCAGCCGTCGAGGCTTCGGCCAGCCGCTCGTCGGCGGCGAGGCGGTAAACCCGGATCGCCAGCGTGTCGAAGTTGAACGGACGCATGATCAGTGTGGCCGGCAGTTCCTTCATGACGTCGACAAAAACGAGCAGTGACGCACTCAACAGCCCGGTACCGATCAGAGGCACATGGATGCGGGCCAGTGTCGAACCGGGCCCATGTCCCAACGTCCTGGCCGCCGCGTCCATGTTCGGGCTGACGCGTCCAAGCGAGGCTTCGACCGTGTTGAACGAAATGGCGAGGAAGCGAACCAGATAGGCGAATACGAGCGCTGCGATGCTCCCTGTCAGCAGCAGCCCGGTCGATATGCCGAGGAACCGCTCCGATGCCGAGTCGACGGCATTGTCGATGGCGGCGAACGGGATCAGTACGCCGACCGCAATCACGGAGCCCGGCACAGCATAGCCCATGGCGGCGAAGCGGGCCGCACCACGGCTGACCGGTGTCGGCGCGACCCGTACCCCATAGGCGATGATCGTCGCGACAAGCGTAATCAAAGCGGCGCTGACGCTGGCCAGAATCAGGCTGTTCATCGCAAACGGCAGGAACCGGCTGCCGAACAGCGGGTCGCCATAGCGGATGGCAAGGTATGCCAGGTCGATTGCGGGAACCAGGAAGCCGAGCAGCACAGGCAATGCACAGGCTGCAAGCGCAGCGTAGGCGGCGGTGCCGTGCAAAACGACGGGCGCTGCGGGGCGGTCTCGCGAACTGGTGCCATGGTAGCGCGCATTGCCCCTGGAGAGGCGCTCCAGGAGGATCAGGACGAGCACGATCCCCAGCAGAGTTGCCGACAACTGGGCCGCTGCCACGGGCTGGCCCATGCCGAACCACGCGCGATAGATGCCGGTGGTAAAGGTGGGGACGCCGAAGTACTCGACCGTCCCGTAATCGGCCACCGTCTCCATCATCACCAGCGTGAGTCCCGCAACGATGGCGGGTCGCGCCAGCGGCAAAGCCAGCGTCCAGAAGCGCCGCCATGGACTGCAGCCGAGCGTGCGGCTGACCTCCAGCACGCATACCGACTGCGTGAGAAAGGCAGCGCGCGTCAACAGGTACACATAGGGGTACAGGACCAATCCGAGCATCACCGTCGCCCCACCCAGCGAGCGGATCTCCGGGAACCAATAGTCGCCATACCCCCATCCCGTCAGGTCGCGGATCGTTGTCTGGACGGGGCCGGAGTACTCCAGCAGATCGGTGTAGACATAGGCCATGACATAGGCCGGAACCGCCATGGGCAGCAGCAGCGCCCATTCGAAGAAGCGAACACCCGGGAAGCGCGTTGTGGTGACCAGCCATGCGGTGCCGACGCCGAGCACGGCGGCGATCGCACCGACGCCGATCATCAAGAGGGCGGTATTGCGCAGATAGTCCGGCAGGACCGTCGCTGCGAGATGCGCCCAGACACCGTCGGAGGGCTCGAATACCCGGCTGAAGACGACGACGATCGGCAATGCGACCAAGAGAGCAACCGCGACCGTCGCCACCGTCCAGCGCGACGGTAGCCGGAAGCCGACCTCCGTCCGGACCGTCGGTGCAAGCTCACGTGTGTCGACAGCCAAGGCAGCAGGATCCCGTCGTCGGCCGCCGAGTCGCGGCGCAATGTGCAGTCTATAGTGCGAATGATTATCGTTGACAACGCTCGCCGAGTCGACGGCAAGGCGCCGGCTCAGAGCGCCTTGTCGTCGCGGTGACGGGCCAGGCCGCGGGCATAGCGCGGCGTCTCTCAGTCGCGGGTTTCGTCCTGTTCATCATCCGACGGCGGCTTCACCCAGATCGAGGTGATCTGATTGCGCTGTCGCCTCAGGATCTCGAAGCGGAAGCCATAGAACGTGAAGGTCTGGCCGACCTCGGGAATGCGGCGTGCCTCTTGCAACACCAACCCGGCAATGGTCGAGGCCTCGTCGTCCGGCAGGCGCCACTCGAAGCGCCGGTTGAGGTCGCGAAGGGTCACCGTTCCGTCGACGATGTAGCTGCCGTTTGATTGGGGGCGCACGCCGGCGACGGGGATGTCGTGCTCGTCGGAAATGTCGCCGACGATTTCTTCCAGGATGTCCTCCAGCGTGACCACGCCCTGGAGGCTGCCGTATTCGTCCACCACAAGGGCGAAATGCTCGCGCCGGGTCCGAAAGGCCTTCAACTGGTCCAGGAGAGTCGTCGTGTCGGGGATGAACCAGGGCTTCGCGGCGATCGCCTCGATGTTGAGGCGATCGGGCGCGCCGCGGTGGACGTGCACGGCCCGCAGCAGATCCTTCGCATGGATGATTCCGAGGATGTTGTCCGCATCGTCGCGCCATAGCGGAAGGCGCGAATAGGGGCTCTCAACGACCTGATCGACGATCTGCAACTGCGGCTGGTCGGCGTCGATTGCCACCACGTTGCGGCGATGGGTCATGATTTCCGACACCTCGACATCGCCGAGATCGAGGATGGAGCGCAGCATCGCGCGCTCTTCATGCACGTCTTCGTCCGGTCCGCGGTGCAGTTCGATCGCGCCGCGCAGCTCATCGGCATAGTCGGTCATGGTGACGTTCTGGGTGTCCGCGCCGAACATGCGCAGCACCAGCCGGACGATCGCCGTGACCCCCTCTGTCACAGGGCCCAATACACGCACCACCGTGCGCAACAGAGGCGCTATGATGATGGCGACACGGTCGGCGTGGTGGATTGCGTAGGTCTTGGGCAGGACCTCGGCAAAGATCAGCACCAGCAGGGTCATGACGACCGTGGCGATCGGCACTGCGCCGTCACCGACCAGACCGATCAGCACCGTCGTCGCCAACGCCGACGCCAGGATGTTGACCAGGTTGTTGCCGAGAAGGATCGAGCCGATCAGACGCTCTTTGTCGTCGCGCAGCCGGTTGACGATGGCGGCGCGGCGGTTGCCGTCGTTCTCCAACTGGTGCATGCGGGCGCGGCTGGCCGCCGTTAGAGCTGTCTCTGACCCAGAGAAGAAGCCGGAGAGCAGCAGCAGGAAAAGGATCGCAACACCGTTCAAAAGCAAGCCGGCATGGGCTTCAAAAAACACGCTCATCGCAGGATGGACTCCAGTGATCCCTGCCATCGCCGCCTGGGGGCAGGCGGGCATGATGATCGCGGCTTCGGGCCGCAGTCCGCAAGATGCGGCGCAGGGTTGCGACGCATGGTCGGTCGTGCCGGCACTACGTCCGGCCCAACATTCAATGCGGCAATGACCGGCGGGCTGGGCGTCACGTCAGGCCGACAGCGCCTCTTCCAGAAGTGCCCGAACCTGAGGAACCGGCACGCCGCGGGCGACGAAGGCTTGGCCTATGCCGCGGGCGAGAATGAACGTGATCTCTCCGTCGCGGACCTTCTTGTCCTTCGCCATGTGGGCCAGCAGTGCCTCGGCCGACCAGTCGCCTGCGGCGACGGCACTGAGGCGGGTCGGCAGCCCGACATCCGAGAGATGGCGGCGAAGCCGCTCTGCGTCCGCCGCTGCGCAATAGCCCAGGCGCACCGAAAGGTCGAACGCGAGGACCATGCCGACGGCCACCGCCTCGCCATGCAGTAGGGTGTCGCCGTAGCCCGTCTGCGCTTCCAGGGCATGGCCGAAGGTATGGCCGAGGTTGAGGAGCGCCCGGACGCCCCCCTCCCGTTCGTCTGCTGCGACGATCGCCGCCTTAGCCGCGCAGCATTGCCGGACTGCGGTGGTCAGCGCCGCAGTGTCACCCGCAAGCAGCGCCGGTGCTGCAGTCTCAAGCCAGGCGAAAAAGTCCGGCCGGTCTATGGCGCCGTATTTGGCGACTTCGGCATATCCGGCCAACAGTTGCCGCCGCGGCAATGTCGAGAGGGCATCGCAATCCGCCAGCACCAGGCGCGGCTGATAGAAGGCGCCGATAAGGTTCTTGCCGTGCCGGCTGTTCACCCCGGTCTTGCCGCCCACGGCACTATCCACCTGGGCCAGCAGCGTGGTTGGGATCTGGACGAACGGAACGCCGCGCAAGGCTACGGCCGCGGCAAACCCGGCAAGGTCGCCGACGACACCCCCGCCCAAGGCAATTACGGTCGTGGAGCGTTCGATCGCGGCCCCAAGGATCCTCTCGATCAACCAAGAGAAGCTCTCAAGGCTCTTGCTTGCCTCACCGGGCGCGACGACGACGGCACTGTGACGGATCCCGCTGTCCGAGAGCGCACGTTCGAGCCGATGCAGGTAGAGCCCGGCTACCGTTTCGTCGCTGACGATCACGACGCGGCGGCTGTCGAGCACCGGTGCCAGCAGCGCCCCCGCCCGGTCGATCAGCGAGGGGCCGATGGCGATGTCGTAGCGCCGGTCTGCAAGGTCAACGGTCAGCCGCTCCATCTCGCCCATGCTATCGGCCACGGCGGGAGGGTTCGGTCCAATGGTTGGCGATGTGGTATCGATGATGCTCTCCGGTCTGTGCTGCTGCGGGATGTCAAAATCTCCGCGTATTCAGGGGGTTACGCCGAGTTCTTCCAACCTGCCCTGAAGCGCATTGACGGATTCGCGATAGTCTTCATGGGCGTCTGCGCAGTCTTCGATCTCACCGATCGGGAACATCCGGACCATAAGGTCTTCGATGTCGGAATAGATCTCTTCGGTGAAATCCGGCTCCTCCTCAGCGCCACGCATGCGTTCCTGAAGCGCATCGTTGACCGGAGCGCAGGCCTCCACCTTCGCCGCCTCAGCCGCCTCCACCTCGGCCACCAATACAGGCGCCACCAGGGTCGGATCTTGCTGCTCGGCCGCCGCGATCGCAGAGTTGGCCTGCCACGTCAATTCGGCTTCCTCTGACAGCAGATCGCGCACATTGGTGCCGCAAGCTACAAGAAATCCGCAGGCAACAACGGCATGCCACCCCGACGAGCGACAGGTCATGGCCTCGCTTATCCCTCACCATGTCCTCGCGTTCCGTGAGACTAGCATCAATTCGCATGGCGATGCAGCGAATTGCATGCCTGCCCTCACGTTGCCGCTGGTCCGACCTGCTCCGTCAGGAATCGCCTGATCGCCTCCACGGCGATATCTGCCGTTTCATCGGGCGGAACGTCCCGGCTGTCGACCACGATGTCGGCCCGTTCGTACATGGGGTACCGTTCGTCCATCAACTGCTTCAGGATGTCACGGGGCTTGCCGTTGGCAAGCAGGGGGCGGTTGTTGCGGCGCGCGGTCCGGGACACCAGCAGGTCGAGGTCCGCCCGCAGCCAGAGCGACAGGCACTGATCGAGGATGAGGGCGCGAGTCTCGTCGGCGATGAACGCGCCGCCGCCCGTGGCCAGCACATGGGCCGGATCGCGCAGCAGACGCGCGATGACCTGACGTTCGCGGTCTCTGAAAAAGCTCTCGCCCCAACGATCGAAGATCTCCGGAATGCTGCATCCCGCGGCCTCCTCGATGACCTGATCGGCATCGATGAAGGCGACGTTGAATCGTGCCGCCAGGCGGCGACCGATGGCGCTCTTACCGGCGCCCATGAGTCCGACCAGGGCCAGGGTCTTAGGCAAAACAGGTGCATCCACGGCGGCACAGTCTCCCGCTTACGCGCATGTCGCCGCCAGCGGCGGCGGTCAGCAAAGCGCCTGAGATGCCAGACGCGACGAGAGAATCATAGACTTGTCAACGGGCTTTCATACGATATCGGGTAAACCAGCGGTCTGTTCGACAAGAGGGTGACTTTGGCTCGCTATCGCAATCGGTCGGTGTTTGCCCAGAGTTCCGGAGGCGGAGCCGGGGCGCGGTTGGCGCAGGGCTTGATCGTGATCGTGCTCTTGGCCCTTGCCGGCGGCGTGATTTTCCTAGGCTTCTGGGATATTCAGCCCCCGTCACGGACGGTGGAAAAGGTCATATCGAATGACCGGTTTCTGCCTTAGCGCGACACGCCGGATCGGACGCTTCGCAGCGCACGTGACGTTCGTCGCGCTGGTCGTGGCGGCTGGCGTTTCGGCCGCGGCCGACGCGGACGTGCCCGGCCATCTGGATCTGCGCAGCTCTGTGGCACCGCTTGTCATGATGGCGGCCAGGGCGGCGCCGCCGTCGCCCGCTGATGTGCCACCGCCCGAGTCGCGCCGGCTGGCCTGGATCGATCCGCCGCCGTTCGCGGGGGACGTGTGGGCGGATGCCGAGCCGTCCGATGTGCGCCTGTTCTTGACGATGCTGCCGACGGGGGCCCCGTCGCCGGCCATGCGGGGCTTGATGCGCCGATTGCTGCTCTCACCGGCGGATGCGATCGAGCATCTTGGCGATCCGAGCCTGCTGGGGCTTCGGGCGGAGATGCTGGCCGAACTCGCCATGGCTGATGAGTTGCTGGCCATCGCGGCTGCGGAGCCGGCCTTTGCGGAGGACGAGGCGGCATCAGCGGCGCTGATTGACGCATTGCTGCTGAGCGACCGCAGATCGGAGGCCTGTGGGCGGCTGGACGGTGCTGCCAGCCGATTCAGCGGGCCGCGATGGGACAATCGCAGGCTGATCTGCCTGCTGATTGAGGAACGGTACGACGCAGCCTCAGCCGCCCTTGAGGCGATCGTCGCCGACGACACCGACCCGGTCTTCCTTTCCATGGCAACGGCGCTGGCGGCGCGGCGATCCGTGGAGCTTCCGGATCAGGCTTGGCGCAGTCTGGCGACGCCTGATGCACAGCTCTTGACGCTGTTGGACCTGTCCGACCGCGCGGTCTCGCGGGCGGCGCTCAGGGTCAGCGATCCTGGCCGGCTTCTCGCGATCGCGGACAATGTGTCGACACCATCCGACGTCAGGCTGGACGCCGCAGAACGAGTCGCGGCGAACGGCGCTATCGCCCCATGGAGACTGGCGGAGCTCTATGCCGAGTTGCCGTTCGCAGCGGAGCAGCTGGAAAGCGCTCTCTACATGGTGACGCGAGAGTCCGGGCCCCATATCCGCGCCCTGGTCGAACAGACGGCGCGGTCCCTGGAAGATCCTGCGGAGGCGTTGCAGCTGCGGGAGTATCTCTTGCGCATCGCGAGCAGCGAGGCGGCGCCGTTGGCCGTGATGCTGGCGCTTCTCGATCCCATCGAGCCGGCGTCCCGTGCCAGCTCCATCGCGATTCTGGCGGCGCGTACCTATTACGCGGCAGGTGACATGGATCGGGCCCGGGTCTGGCATGCCTTGGCGCGAGCCGACGCTGTGTTGCACGACAGTGCCGAAGACTTGGCGACGTTGTGGCCGTTGGCCTGGCTGGCCGATGAGGGCGAAGGCGGAGACGCCGATTTCGACCGGGGACTGCAGACCTGGTTGGCGGCCGAACTGGACGCCGCCGGAGACTCAGGGACCTACAGCGCCGCGGTTGCTCTGGCGGCGTTGAGGGCGCTGGGGCAGCCGATCGATCCCGCGATGTGGCATCTGCTGGCCGTCGAAGATGGCCGCGATCCGACATCCCTGCCGCCGGGACCGATTTGGTGGCGGCTGGAGGAAGCCACAGATGCGGGACAGGTCGGGCTCGCCGCGCTGTTGGCCCTTGTGGCGCTGGGTGAGGAGGGGCCAGGAGCGGCCCATCCGGTGCTGCTGGAGCATGTTCTTTCGTCGCTGGTCGATATCGGGTTGGAGGGAGAGGCCCGGCAGCTGGCTCTGGAGGCCATCTGGGCAGCGCAGTTGTGAGCGAGGCGCCCAAGACAACAAGGCGCGGCAACGCCAGGCGGGCCCTGCCCGCACTTCCGGCTGCCGTCGACGCCTTCCTGGATATGCTGACGTCCGAACGTGGTGCGGCAGACAACACGCGCCTGGCGTATGCCCGCGACCTGGCCGACCTGGTCGGCTTCCTGCATCCCGGCGGCGTGAAGGTCGAGGACGCGTCAACGGAGGACTTGCGCCGATACTTTGATCATCTGGCGACGCGCCCGGGGCGTGATCACACGGGCACCGCGGCGCGGACGATTGCGCGGCGCCTGTCCGCGGTCCGGCAATTCTACCGCTTCCTCTTGTCCGATCGGCGGCGCGAGAGTGACCCGACCACGACGATCGATATGCCCAAGCTGGGCCGCAGCCTTCCCAAAGTGTTGAGCGAACAGGAGGTTGAGCGCTTGCTGCAGGCAGCGGCAGGCCATGGCGGGCCGGAGGGCATTCGCCTGGTGGCGCTTTTGGAGGTGTTGTATGCGACCGGGCTGCGCGTGTCCGAACTTGTGGGGCTGCCGCTGACGGCGATCGCGCGCGACGGCCTGCTGCTGCGCGTGCGCGGCAAAGGGGGTAAGGAACGTCTGGTGCCATTGTCGGAGCCAGCGCGCGATGCGTTGGTGCGCTATCTGGAGGTTCGAGAACACTTCCTGATCCCGGGCCGGGAGGCCAAGCAGGCACCGTGGCTGTTTCCGTCGCGCATCGCCCATGACGGCTATCTGACCCGCCAGCGCTTCGCGCAGTTGCTGAAGGAGCTTGCCATGGAGGCCGGGATAGAGCCGCGGCGTGTCAGCCCCCATGTGCTGCGCCACGCATTCGCCACCCATCTCTTGAACCACGGGGCCGATCTGCGGTCCGTCCAACTGATGCTCGGCCATGCCGACATCTCCACCACCCAGATCTATACTCATGTCTTGGAGGATCGCATGCGCCGCCTGGTGGAGGATGCGCATCCCCTGGCGGACGTATCCGGCCTCTGAGGCTATGTCCGCGGGTTTCGGATAGACTGCTGATCATTGCATTGGGATGACCTTGCCGGTTGAGGCATCGGTGGTGTCCGTGCTAGAGCGCAAGGCAAGTGATCGAGGAGGCGGCCGGCACCCCGGCCGTTCGATAGAAGCGGAGGGGCGGGCAGCGGATGAGAATCCTTGTCCTGGGGGGAGACGGGTTCTGCGGCTGGCCGACGTCGTTGCATCTTTCCAACAAAGGGCACGACATCGCCATCGTGGACAACTTGTCCCGGCGGAACATCGATAATGAGCTGGAAGTCCAGTCGCTAACGCCAATACAACCGATGGGCGTCCGCCTGCAGGCATGGCAAGAAGTGGGTGGGCGCAAGATCGATTTCCATCGCTTGGACGTTGCGCAGGATTACGACAATCTGGTTGGGTTGTTTCACGATTTCCGGCCCGATGCCGTCGTCCACTTTGCCGAGCAGCGGGCAGCCCCATACAGCATGAAGTCGGCCCGGCATAAGCGCTACACGGTCGACAACAACATAACCGCGACACACAACGTTTTGGCGGCCATGGTCGAGGCTGGCGGCAACGCCCATCTGGTCCATCTCGGGACCATGGGCGTCTACGGGTACGACGCCGATGGGATCACAATCCCCGAAGGCTATCTGCCGGTGAGGATTCAGGCCGATGACGGCCGCTGGGTCGAGCGCGAGATTCTGCATCCCGCCAATCCCGGCAGCGTCTATCACATGACGAAGACGTTGGATCAGCTGCTGTTCCTGTTCTACGCCAAGAACGACGACCTTAAGGTCACCGACCTTCATCAGGGCATCGTCTGGGGCACGCAGACGGAAGAAACGCGGCGCGACGAAAGGCTGGTCAACCGGTTCGACTACGACGGAGACTATGGCACTGTCCTGAACCGTTTCCTGATGCAGGCGGCGATCGGCCATCCGCTGACAGTGCACGGCACGGGCGGCCAGAAGCGTGCGTTCATCAATATCCAAGACACGGTGCGGTGCGTCGCTCTGGCGCTGGAGAATCCGCCGCAGCGCGGTGAGCGAGTCAACATCCTGAACCAGATGACCGAAGCCCATCGTGTCCGGGATTTGGCCCATCTGGTCTGCGAGCTGACCGACGCGACCATGGAGTTCGTGGACAATCCTCGCAAAGAGCAGGAAGAGAACGAGCTGCATGCCGATCACCAGCGGCTGCCCAGCCTAGGCCTTGAGCCGATCACCCTACGCGCGGGGCTGCTGTCGGAGGTGATGGAGATCGCGCGTCAGTATGCGGATCGCTGCGACACCTCCAAGATCCCCTGCCGGTCGCTTTGGCGTCGGCGGCAGAATGGGGCCGCCGCAGCGGACTAGCCTGACCGGCTGGTGCTAGGCCGGAGCGCCGGCATCGACACATGTGATAGGCGCATGGCGAATCATCGACCGCCGGGGGTTGCGTAGCGGCGGTTGATGGGGCATTGCCTCTGCCCAACGCAACGAGGAGGTGTCACCCCTATGAGCTTCACCGTCATCGAGCAGGCGCCGGCCCGTCTGAATCGCAGCGAGTTGGCCGTTCCAGGCAGCAACGCGCGTGCTCTGGAGAAGGCTGCCGGCCTTGGCGCCGATGTCGTGTTCCTCGATCTTGAGGACGCTGTGGCGCCGGACGAAAAGGAACAGGCCCGCAAGAACGTCATTGCCGCCATCAACGACATCGACTGGGGAAACAAGACCCTTTCCGTGCGCATCAACGGCCTCGACACCCACTACATGTACCGGGACGTGGTCGACGTGCTGGAACAGGCGTCGGACCGGCTGGATATGATCATGATCCCCAAGGTGGGCACGGCCGCAGACGTCTATGCCGTCGATATGCTGGTCACACAGGTGGAGAACGCGCGTGCCCGCAAGAAGCGGATCGGGTTCGAGCTGATCATCGAGACGGCGCTCGGCATGGCCAATGTCGACGAGATCGCCCGCGCCTCAAAGCGCAACGAGAGCCTGCATTTCGGCGTTGCCGACTATGCCGCATCCACGCGAGCCCGGACCACGGTGATCGGCGGTCCCAATCCGCTCTATGGCGTGCTGACCGACCGTGCGGACGACAACCCGGACGCCCCGCGCGACTATCATTGGGGCGATATGTGGCACTACGCCATTGCGCGCATGGTCGTTGCCGCCCGTGCGGCGGGCTTGCGCCCGGTGGACGGGCCCTTCGGCGATTTCAAGGACACCGATGGATATCGCGCCCAGGCCAACCGCGCGGCCGTGCTGGGATGCGAGGGTAAATGGGCGATCCATCCGTCCCAGGTGGACTTGGCCAATGAAGTGTACAGCCCGTCCGAGGCCGAGGTCACGAAGGCGCGGCGGATCCTGGAGGCGATGGAACAGGCCACCCGGGAAGGCAAGGGCGCTGTGCAGCTTGACGGGCGGCTGATCGACATCGCCTCGATCAAGCAGGCGGAGAACCTGGTACGCAAGGCGGAGCAGATCGCCAGCGCTTAAGCACAGCGCCGCCACCGTCCCCAAGAGCCGCGACGTCTGCTGCAGCCGGCGCGTCGCGGTAGCGCGCGCATCGAACCTGATGCCCCCGCCAGCCGGACCCGTGACTTTGGGTCCGGCTGATGCAGGCCGCTCCCCGGGCCGTCGACGGATCAACCTTTGGACCCATCCCAATGCAGACGTTTCTCGAATTCGAACGGCCCATCGCCGAGCTAGAAGGAAAGATCAAAGAGCTTCGGCACCTTTCCGACGGCGGCGATATCAACATTGCCGAAGAGGTGGCGCGGCTTCAGACGAAGGTCGACAAGCTGCTACGGACAACCTACGAGAAGCTGTCTCCAGCCCAGAAGGTCCTGGTAGCGCGGCATCCCGGACGGCCGCATTTCACGGATTACGTCGCGGCACTGATCGAGGACTTCGTGCCTTTGGCTGGTGACCGGCTGTTTGCAGAGGATGCGGCGATCCTGGGCGGACCCGGCCGGTTCCGCGGACGTGCCGTGATGCTGATCGGGCACGAGAAGGGCGCCGAAACCGAAGACCGCGTCCGGCACAATTTCGGCATGGCGAAGCCCGAGGGGTACCGCAAGGCTATGCGGCTGATGCGGATGGCGGAGCGGTTTGGTCTTCCGGTCGTCACGCTGGTGGATACCGCCGGCGCCTATCCGGGCATCGCCTCTGAAGAGCGCGGTCAGGCTGAGGCGATTGCGCGATCGATCGAGACCTGCCTGGGGCTCGGCGTCCCGATTGTCGCCGTGGTGGTGGGGGAAGGCGGCTCAGGCGGTGCCGTGGCGATTGCCGCTGCCGACCGGGTGTTGATGCTGGAGCACGCCATCTATTCGGTGATCTCGCCAGAGGGCTGTGCATCGATCCTTTGGCGCAGTAGCGAGCAAAGCCAGGAGGCGGCGCAGGCGCTGAAGCTGACGGCGCAGGACCTGAGCCAGCTGGGCCTGGTGGATCGCGTGATCGGCGAGCCGATCGGCGGCGCCCATCGCTATCCCGAGGATACCTGTGCTGCCGTTGGCGAGGCCATCGCCGAGGCCCTTGCCGGGATCGACGCGTCAGCCGACCTGCCGGCATTGAGACGCGAGAAGTTCCTGGAGATGGGACGCCAGGGCCACGCGTAGCGTCGTCGCATCGTCGCGTTGCAGTAGCCGGAGAGCGACGCCGAGAAATTCTGCCGCCGCTCAGTTCAAACAGCGCCGTGGCAGTGTTTGAACTTCTTTCCCGAGCCGCAGGGGCAGGGGGCATTGCGTGGAACTTTGCCCCAGGAGGCGGGATCGTCGACGTCCGGCGCCGCAGCGCCACCGGCCGCCGTAGCGCGCCGTGTTGCCGTGCCAGCAGACGCCCCGCCGTCGTCGCCGGCACCGGCCGCAGCGCCCACCATCTCCGGGGCCGCTCGCGATTCCCGCATGGGCCTTTGGGGAGGGGGCTGGAGCGCGCCGTCCGGTGGTGCCAGCCGCATCTCCACATGAGCCAGATGCTGCGTAACGCGTTCGCGCAAGCGCCCAAGGAACCCATTGAACAGCTCGAAGGCTTCGCTCTGATACTCGCGCAGAGGGTCGCGTTGTCCATAGGCGCGCAGTGAAATGCCCTGGCGCAGATGGTCGAGCGTCAGCAGGTGCTCTTTCCAATCCTGGTCCAGGATCTGCAGCAGCAGGCCTTTCTCGACATTGCGCATGACCTCAGGCCCGTAATTGGCGGCCTTTTCTGCCATCTTGCGGTCGGCTGCCTGGCGGATGCGCTCTTCGATCTCGGGCTCGGCGATGCCTTCTTCCTTGCCCCATTCCGCCACCGGCAGATCCAGGCCGATGACGCGCTTCGTGGCCGTGGCAAGCCCGTCCAAATCCCACTTTTCGGCATAAGAGTTCGGTGGGATCGCATCCTGCACCATCTCAGCGATGACTTCGTGCCGCATGTCTGAGACCATGTGCTGGACCTCGCCAGCGCTCATGATCTCGCGCCGCTGCTCGTAGATGACACGGCGCTGGTCGTTCATCACATTGTCGAACTTCAGCAAGTTCTTGCGGATGTCGAAGTTGCGGGCTTCGACCTTGGTCTGTGCCTTCTCCAGAGCCTTGTTGATCCAGGGGTGTACGATCGCCTCGTCTTCCCGAAGGCCGAGCCGGCGCAGCATCCCGTCCAGGCGGTCGGACGCGAAGATGCGCATCAGATCGTCTTCCAGCGACAGGAAGAAACGGGACCGCCCCGGGTCGCCCTGACGGCCGGACCGGCCGCGCAGCTGATTGTCGATCCGCCGGCTTTCGTGCCGCTCCGTGCCGACGACGAACAAGCCCCCGGCGTCCAGCACGGTCTGGCGCCGCTCGGCGACCTCCGCGCGGATCTGCTCTGTGCGGCGTGCCCGTTCGTCGGCGTCTTCGATGCTGCCCGCCTCTTGCGTGATACGGACCTCCAGATTGCCGCCCAGCTGGATGTCGGTGCCGCGGCCGGCCATGTTCGTCGCGATCGTGACCGCCCCGGGCTCGCCGGCCATGGCGATGATCTGCGCTTCCTGCTCGTGAAAGCGGGCGTTCAGCACGTGGTGCTTGATGCCCGCCTTCTTCATCTGCTTCGACAGCTCTTCCGATTTCTCGATGGAGACCGTCCCGACGAGAACCGGCTGCTTGCGTTCGTTGCTGTCCTTGATCAGCGCGATGATGGCTTTGTTCTTCTCTTCGGCCGTGCGATAGACCTCGTCGTCCTGGTCCGTGCGGTTGACGGCGACGTTCGTCGGGATCTCCACCACCTCGAGGCCGTAGATCTCCGCGAATTCCGGCGCTTCGGTCATCGCCGTGCCGGTCATGCCGGAGAGCTTGGGATAGAGGCGGAAGTAGTTCTGGAACGTGATGGACGCGAAGGTCTGCGTTTCACGCTGGATGGTCACACGCTCTTTCGCCTCGATCGCCTGGTGCAGGCCCTCGGAGTAGCGCCGCCCCTCCATCATGCGGCCGGTGAATTCGTCGATGATGACGACCTTGCCGTCTTTGACGATGTAGTCGCGGTCGCGCTGGAACAGCTTGTGTGCGCGCAAGGCCTGATTGGAGTGATGGACCAGGTTGATGTTCTGGAGGTCGTAGAGGCCGCCTTCCTGCAGCAGGCCAGCCTCGCCCAGAAGCGTCTCGATCTTCTCCTGCCCCGCCTCGTTCAGGGTTACGGCGCGGTGTTTCTCATCAAGCTCGAAGTCGTCGTCCTCAAGCTTTGGGATCAGGGCGTTGACGCGGACGTAGAGTTCGGAGCTGTCCTGTGCGGGGCCTGAGATGATGAGGGGCGTACGGGCTTCGTCGATGAGGATAGAGTCGACCTCGTCGACGATGGCGAAGTTGAACGGCCGCTGCACCATGTCATCGAGGCGGAACTTCATGTTGTCCCGCAGATAATCGAACCCGAATTCGTTGTTGGTGCCATAGGTTACGTCGCAGGCATAGGCAGCGCGACGCTCGTCGTCCGATAGCCCGTGGACGATGCAGCCGACGGTCAAGCCGAGGAAATCATAGACCTTGCCCATCCAGGCGGCGTCGCGGCGGGCCAGATAGTCGTTGACGGTGACGACATGCGAACCCTTGCCGGAAAGGGCATTGAGATAGATCGGCAAGGTGGCGACCAGCGTCTTGCCTTCGCCGGTCTTCATCTCGGCAATCTTGCCCTGATGGAGCACCATTCCACCGATCATCTGCACGTCGAACAGCCTGAGACCGAGTGCCCGGCGGGCGGCTTCGCGAACGGTGGCGAAGGCCTCTGGCAGGATGTCGTCCAGATTCGCCCCATCGGCAATCCGCTGGCGGAACTCGTCGGTGCGGGCGCGCAACGCTTCGTCCGACAGCGCCTCGGCATCGGGCTCAAGGGCGTTGATCCGCGTCACCGACCTGGCCAGGGTCTTGACGATGCGGTCGTTCGTCGTTCCGAACAGCTTTCGCGCGATGGCGCCTAACATGGTGTCCTCCGGCGACACCCGGGGTCATTGACTTGAGGGATCAGGTCAAGCGGGCACTGACACATAAGAGGTGCCCCGCGGGGTGTCAACGCGAGGGGCAGCCGTGATGCGGTGGTAGTCTTAACGGCGTTTATGCCAGATTAAGTTGCTGCAATTCGCCTTGTATCTCATATGGCGGCCCGTGTGCCGGCCGATGCGCCCAGTTCCTGTTCCAGCAATTTCAGGCGGGCCTCCGTCTCCAGCGTCTCGGCCGCCGCGTTGCGCCGTTGGCGCTCGAAATCCTCTGCCAAACGTTCCAGGGTTGCGGTCGCCTTGGCGACCAAGTCCGGATTGGTTGCGCCGGCGTCCTGCATGCGCAGGATGTTGAGTGTGACAGCCTCCACATGGCGAAGGCGATGGACGAGCGCCGGACGCAGCCGTCGCGCATCACTGCGGCTGCTCACGGCCTTCGCAAGCAGCCGTTCTCCAGCCGCAGCGACCGCTTCGACGGCGCGGGCCAACCTCGGTTCGACAACGCCATGGGCCGCTTTCGTGAGCCGGCGAATGCGCTCGGCCACCTCGCGCATCTCATCGCCGCCATGCGACGGGGCAGCCGCGATTTCCGACGCCATCTCGTCGGACCTGTCGTACCGTTCGTCCTGGTCGACCTTGAGGATCTCGGCGAAACGCTCGATGCCGGCGCCGATCAAGCGCCGCAGGAGCACCACTGCGACAGCCACGGAAAAGGCGAATCCGGCAAGGATGCCTATCACGATGGCGAATCCCAGACCGACGACCCGATACAAGAGCCAAAGGCCCAGCATCATGAAGACCGTTGTTGCTGCCGCCTTGAATCCCCACGAGATCGCGGACATCCGCCGTCCTTACTGCTGCACTGATGAATACCGACCGCCACTTCGAGGCTATATGGGGGCTGGTACATCCACGGCAATGCGCGGAGGGATCACCGGACGATGATGACGGTGCAGGTGGCGAGGTTGGCGACCTTGTGCGACACGCTGCCCAGCAGAAATGCCTCCGGCTCGGCGAGGCCACGGCTGCCCAGGACGACGGCGTCGACCTGATGGGCGGCGGCATAGTCGGCAATGGTGCGCGCCGGGCGGCCTTCCTTGAAGACGGTCTGAATGGACTGGAGGCCCGCGTCTTCCGCTTCCCTGCGGACGTCGTCGATGACCTTCCGGGTGGCCGCGTCAATGTCGTAAAGCGGTTCGCCTTCCAGGTGTTCGTCCCTGAGATAGGCTTTGACGGACTCCGGGATGTGGAAGCGCCTGGCCACGTGGATCAATGTCAATGACGCATCGAAGCGGCGGGCCAGTTCCACGGCCCTCTCGGCCGCGTTGAGGGAGTGATGTGACCCGTCGATGGCGACCAGAAGATGTTTGAACATAGCGACTCCTCAGCTTGTTTCCGGGTTGTTGTGGACGCGGCAAGGCCGGTCCTCCCGGTTCGAATCCAAGCTTAGGACACTAAGCAGACCCAAATCGACCCCAGAGTGTTGTCGGGTGGCCGCTGGGTTGCGGCCGTGCCATACATGCTCTGCAGGCAAACGGCCTATGAGACATTACGGAGTGGCGGGCCATGGCGAGTGACACCACGACCGGACCAGCGGGCGGCCGGGAGGACTCTGTCGATCCGTCGGCCGAGACATACATGACCCGCAGAGCAACCGTGCCGGCGCTGGAAGAGCTTCTCTATCGGCCGCTGCCGGTTCTGGACCATGGGTTCGTGCGCGTCATCGACTACATGGGCGACGACGCGGCGGTCGTGCAGGGTGCGCGCGTGTCTTACGGCCGTGGGACCAAGAAGGTGTCCCAGGATCGCGGGCTGATCTTCTATCTGATGCGCCACCGGCACACCTCGCCCTTCGAGCTGTGCGAGATCAAGTTCCACATCAAACTTCCGATCTTCGTGGCCCGACAGTGGATTCGGCACCGCACCGCCAACGTGAACGAGATCTCCGGGCGCTACAGCATTCTCGACCGGGAGTTCTATGTGCCTGATCCGGCGCATCTGGCCGCCCAGTCGAGCCTGAACCGGCAGGGCCGTGGCGAGGTGCTGCAGGGGGAGGAGGCGCGCGAGGTGCTGGACATGCTGCGCGCGGACGCGGCAACGAACTATGAGCACTATGAGCGGATGCTGAATGAACGCGATACGGGCGACATCATCGACCCTTCACGCCAGGGGCTGGCCCGCGAACTCGCCCGCATCAACCTGACGCTCAGCACCTATACGCAGTGGTACTGGAAGATTGACCTGCACAACCTGATGCACTTCCTGTCGCTGCGCGCGGAGGGGCATGCGCAGTATGAGATTCGCGCCTATGCCGACGTGATGCTCGATGTTCTGGCGCGCTGGATGCCGATCACCTATGAGGCGTTCCGGGAGTACCGCATGGGCGGACTTCACCTCTCGGCGTCTGGGCTGGCGGTCGTGCGGCGCATGCTAGCGGGCGAGGCGGTGACGCAGGAGACCAGCGGCCTTGCCAAGCGGGAATGGGCGGAACTGATGGCGTCCCTGGAGGCGGGGGGCAGCGCCGACGCCTGAGCGGACGGCCGAGCTTCCCCTTCAACTCTGTGCAGTCTTGGACTATATCTTGAGGTGTCGGGAAACCGACTATGGCGATAAACGCCTTGCGGAATAGGCGTAGCGGACCCGGGGGCAGTACCCGGCGCCTCCACCACTGCCGGTCGGCATCTATGGGGGCGAAACAGGATCGACGCGCGTAGTAAAGGCTGGGTTTTCGCCCGGTATGGTACCGCCGTTATCGGGCCATAGTAGAGTTGCCAACGACAACTTTGCTGAGGCACGTGCCGCTGCCTAATGGCAGTCGCATCGCCTGAATCGAATTCCTGAGGGTTAGCCCTCTCAGGTGGGGGATGGGGCACCTAGCAACAGAACGCCCCGCTTCCCCTCTCATGGTTCGGTTGAATGTTCGGGGCATGTGTGCCCTTCCCATCGCGGCGAGGGGCCGTTAGTCTTCGAGCATGGCCGATGATCCGCTCAGATATGACCGAATGGTGGAGCGCGCGCTGCGGGGCGTGGTGCGCGATGCGTTGACCTTGGTCTCTCAGCAGGGCCTTCCGGCAGACCATCATTTTTACATCACCTTCGCCACGCGCCATGCGGGTGTGCAGATTCCTCGCTATCTTTACGAGCAGTACGCGGACGAGATGACAATTGTGCTGCAGTATCAGTTCTATGGCCTAGACGTCGAAGCAGACCGGTTCGGAGTCACGCTGAGCTTCGGCGGAAAGCATGAGCGGCTTGTTGTCCCGTTCGCCGCGATCACGACCTTTGCCGATCCCGCGGTCAATTTCGCGCTGCAGTTCCAGACGGCCGGCGACGACGAAGACGACCTGTTGGCGGAGAAAGAGCTTTCGCCGATGACGACGCCGGAGGACGAGGGAACCGGCGAGGGTCAACCGACTGACGACGACGGCAACGTCGTCACTTTGGATTCCTTCCGAAAGAAGTAGCCGGCCAGCGTGTTCCAGCGGTGATGCCGAGCGCAGACGTCACGCCGAATGCGGGCGGACGGCTGCCTCAAACTCACGCATCAGCGGCACGGCGCCGGCTACGCAGGCCGGCGAGCAGCCGGAACGGCGCCTCGGCAACGCGGCCGAGACTGCCGGCGCCGGCCAGACGGCGTTCCGCGGCGAGCGCCGAGCGCATGCGCCTCTCGATGAAGGACCACGTGTCTTCGTTGTCATCGGACTTGTCGTTCAACCAATAGAGCGTCGCGCCTGCTGCCACCCCAGCGATCAGTCCCCGGCGGATGTAGAACGTGAAGTCCGTTTGTCCGCCGCCCGCGACATGGCAGATCGCATCGACCGCCCGGTAGAGCAGTCGCGTAGACAGGGCGGCATTCGTCGGCATGGCGAGCAAGGCGAGGGACCGGCGGACCGCGTCCTTGTGGGGTTGCAGGATCTCCAGCCGGGCGCGAAGCACCGCTGAGAAGCGAGAAGCATCGTCGGCGGCTTGGTCGTCAGCGCCCTGGCTGCCGGCGCCATCAGCAACGGCGGCGGTCATCCGGCGGTCGGCCCAGTCGCTGAAATGGGCCACCATATCCAGCGCGCCACCGGGGAAGGCGCTCTCAGCGGCAATCGGCTCGACACCAACCGTCTCGGCCGCGTAGCCCAAGGATTTCTGACCCCATCCGTCAAACGGGACATTCGGTAGCGCTGCCTCCAGCAGTTCATCCCTGAGCGCCGTGGTATCCATCGTAACCTACCCTTTGTCCTGCGGCTGGTACCTCTCCAGCAGATGGTGGGCTTCCTCGTCGAAAGCGATGTCCGCCAGACTGTGCAGGCGATCGAAGAACAGAACGCCGTCCAGATGGTCGACCTCATGCTGGACCACCCGCGCATGAAAGCCCTCCGCTTCGCGCTCCAGCACAGTGCCGTCCGGCGCAATCCCCCGATAGCCGATGCGCCGATGCCGGGGCACGACGCCGCGGATGCCGGGTATCGACAGGCAGCCCTCCAGGCCAAGCACCATCTCGTCGCCGATCGGCACGATCTCGGGGTTGATCAGGGCCGTGATACCGGGAGGCGCCTTCGCATCCCCAATCTCGCCGCGCTCCGGCGGGACATGGAACACGATCACCCGAAGATCACGGTAGATCTGCGGGGCGGCCAGGCCGACGCCTTGGGCATCCAGCATCGTCTGAGCCATATCCTCAACCAGTCGCCGGATCGCCGGATCGGCCGGATCTGCAACCGTCCGGGCCCGTTGACGCAGCACGGGGTGCCCCATTTTGGAGATTTTCAGAAGGGTCATGGTCGATGTACCTCCGACGGCTTGACCGGCGACGGCCCGCTTGCTCCGCCCGAGACCCCGTGATATCTTAGATTTGGTTTAGAGAACAGGTCTGTATGCCCGTTTGGTGCCAAGGCGGTCACCAAATGGGTTTTTGCATCTACTGAGGAGCCGGAAGCGACGTGCAAGTTCAGGTCCGCGACAACAATGTCGATCAGGCGCTGCGTGCCCTGAAGAAGAAGATGCAGCGCGAAGGTGTCTTCCGCGAGATGAAGCTGCGTCGCAACTACGAGAAGCCATCCGAGCGGCGTGCGCGCGAGAAGGCGGAGGCAATTCGCCGGACGCGCAAGCTGCTGCGCAAGCGGATGGAGCGGGAAGGCTTTTAGGCCTGTCTCGCTGCGGCCTGCCGGTTGGCCGGCTGTAATCGACGATCTCCGACGACAACTGAGATAGGTGGCGGCCGTGCGGGTTTCGGCGGCCGCATTATTTTGTGTGTCCGCCTGCTGCGGCCTTGGCCGCGGTCAGGCAAGCGATTTGCGGAAATAGAATTCGACCGTGTCTGAGGCGTCGTAGAGCGCCCTGGTTTGCGGCTGCCTGACATAGCCCAGCCTCTCATACAGCCTGTGGGCGTCAAGGAAGCGCGTGTCGGACCATAGGAGGACGCCGCGACTGTGGCGCCTGAGCGTCTCCTCCTCCACTAACGCGGTCAGCCGCGCGCCGAGCCCCATACGACGGGCCGAGGCGTGCACGTAGAGCCGCATCAGCTCCGTCATTCCGGGGTCTTCCGGTGCCGGCCTGCAGCCGATGCAGCCAACGACCTGGCCTCCAGCTTCCGCCACCCAGAAACGGCCATCCAGCGCAGCGTAAGCGGTCGCGATTGCCCGCAGGTCGGGCATCTCGCCGTCCACATCCAGCACGCAGCCGGGATATTCTGCGAAGGCGCTGCCGATGAGCGCGATCAAGCCGTCTGCGTCATCGTCCCTGGCCGGCCGTATGAGCGGCGGCGCGAAATGAACTGCCCCGCTCATGGGTTTGAGCGGGGCAGGGCCGTAGAACTGCGCACGGCAGGAACCATGGCTACTCCAGCGACTTGACGATGTTCTCGCACATCGCCTTGGCGTCGCCGAACAGCATCATCGTGTTGTCGCGGAAGAACAGTTCGTTATCGACGCCGGCATAGCCCGAGGCCATCGACCGCTTGATGAACAGCACCGTCTTGGACTTCTCAACATCCAGGATCGGCATGCCGTAGATCGAACTGGTCGGGTCCGTCTTGGCGGCGGGGTTGGTGATGTCGTTGGCGCCGATCACGAAGGCCACGTCGCAGCTGGCGAAATCGCGGTTGATGTCGTCAAGCTCGAACACTTCGTCATAGGGCACGTTCGCTTCGGCCAGCAGCACGTTCATGTGGCCAGGCATGCGCCCCGCGACCGGGTGGATGGCGTAGCGGACGTCCACACCTTCCTTCTTCAGGATATCCCCCATCTCACGCAGGGCATGCTGCGCTTGCGCCACGGCCATGCCATAGCCGGGGATGACGATCACGGAACCGGCATTCTTCATGATGAAGGCCGCATCGTCCGCGCTGCCCTGCTTGACCGTCTTGTCGCCCATGGCGGCCGACGGGCCAGCAACTTCGCCGCCGAACCCACCCAGGATCACGTTGAAGATCGACCGGTTCATCCCCTTACACATGATGTAGCTGAGGATGGCGCCGGAGGAGCCGACCAGCGCACCGGTGATGATCAGCAGATTGTTCTGCAGCGTGAAGCCGATGCCGCAGGCTGCCCAGCCGGAGTAGCTGTTGAGCATCGAGACGACCACCGGCATGTCGGCGCCGCCGATCGGCAGGATCAGCAGGAAGCCGAGCGCCAGCGCGACGACCACGATCAGCCAGAAGGCGGCGTCCGACTGACCGGCGCAAAGCCAGATCACCAGGACAACGGTCAGGATGCCAAGCGCCGCGTTGAGCGGATGCTGCATCGGGAAAATCAGAGGATTGCCCGACACCAAACCCTGCAGCTTGGCAAAGGCGACGATCGAGCCGGTGAAGGTGATGGCACCGATGGCTGTGCCGATCGCCATCTCGATCAGACTGCCGATCGCGATATCGCCGCGGACGCCGATCCCGTAGGCGTCCGGCGCGTAGTAGGCGGCCGCGGCCACCAGCACGGCCGCCAAACCGACCAGGCTGTGGAACGCGGCGACCAGCTGTGGCAAGGCCGTCATCTGGATGCGCATCGCAATGACGGTGCCGATCGAGCCGCCGACCAGCATGCCGACAATGATCATCCAGAAGCTGACGACGCCCGGCAGCGTCAGCGTTGTGATCACGGCGATCACCATGCCGGTGATGCCGTAGATGTTGCCCATCCGAGAGGTTTCGGGCGATGACAGACCCCGGAGCGCCATGATGAAACAGATGGCGGCCACGAGGTACGCTATGACTGCGTAGGCTTCCATGGTTTTCGGTCCCCTAGCGCCCTAGCGCTTCTTCTTCTTGTACATCTGGAGCATTCGTTGGGTGACGATGAACCCACCGAAGATGTTGACCGACGCCAGCACCACGGCCAGGAAGCCCATGAAGCTGCTGAAGTTGAAGTCCGCCGGACCGGCGGCGATCAAGGCGCCGACGATGATCACGGAGGAGATCGCGTTGGTGACGCTCATCAGCGGCGAGTGCAGTGCCGGTGTGACGTTCCAGACCACGTAGTAGCCGACGAAGACAGCCAGCACGAACACCGTCAGCGCGAGCAGCGTGTAGTCGGTGCTATGCGCGGTTTCGGCGGCTACCGCGGCTGCAGCGTTGGCACCTTCCTGTGCCAGCTCAGCCAACCGGGTAATCGCCCCTTGCGCCTGCTCCAGTAGGGTTTGAGCCTCAGTGGCAGCGTTGGGTTCCATGACGCGTGCCGTCTCCTTACGGGTTAGGTGGCGGCCTCAGCCGGCGCTTCGACGAACTGCGGGTGCACGACCTTGCCGTCATGCGTCAGCGCCGTACCGGTGATGACCTCGTCTTCCCAATCGATCTTCAGCGTGCCGCTCTCTTTGTCGACGAACGGCGAGATGAAGGAGAAGAGGTTCTTCGCGTAGAGTAGCGATGAGGCCGCCGGCAGACGGCCGGGGACGTTGAGATGCCCGACGATCTTGACGCCGTGCTTCTCGACGACCTTGCCCGGCTTCGACAGCGGGCAATTGCCGCCGCGCTCAACCGCCAGATCGATGATGACCGAACCCGGCTTCATGGTCTTGACCATGTCTTCGCTGATCAGCGTCGGCGCAGGCCGACCGGGGATCAGAGCCGTGCAGATCACGATGTCCTGCTTCTTCAGCGTTTCGGCGAGCAGCTCGGCCTGCTTTGCCTTGTAGGCATCGCTCATCTCTTTGGCGTAGCCGCCGGCGGTCTGCGCCTGCTCGAATTCCTCGTCCTCCACCGCCACGAAGGTGGCGCCCAGGCTCTGGACCTCCTCCTTCGCCGCCGGACGGACGTCGGTGGCCGAAACGATGGCCCCCAGGCGGCGCGCCGTGGCGATTGCCTGCAGTCCCGCGACGCCGGCGCCCATAACGAGACAGCGCGCCGCAGGAACAGTGCCCGCCGCCGTCATCATCATCGGGAAAGACCGGCCAAATTCGTAAGCCGCGTCCAGCACTGCCTTGTAGCCCGACAGGTTGGACTGGCTGGAAAGGACGTCCATGACCTGAGCCCGCGTTATGCGGGGCATGAGCTCCATCGCAAAGGCGTCGACGCCGGCTTCAGCGTAGCGCGGGAGCAGGTCCTTCGTGTCGTAGGGGTTCAGGATCGCGGCCAAGACCGCGCCCTTCTTCATGAGGCGAAGCTCGTCCTCGCCATCTTTGACGCCTTGCTCGCCGGGCAGCAAAGGGCGCTGCACCTTCAAGACGATGTCGGCATCGGCCAAGGCCGAAGCCTCATCGGGCGCGATCGTGGCGCCGACGGCGGCAAAAGAGTCGTCAAGGATGTCGGAGGCCAGACCGGCGCCGCTTTCTATGACGACCTCCAGTCCAAGGCCGACAAATCGCTTCACGGTATCCGGCGAGGCTGCCACACGGGTCTCACCCGGCCGGCGCTCCTTCGGTATCGCAACTTTCATGGAAACGGTCCCCTGGGATCCAGGCCCGGGTGCACGGGCAGCCGCACGATGCCGTAACGGCCCGGGCCCCGCAAGGGGCCAGCCGGTGCCTGGGCTCAAGCCCGGTCACTATTGATCTGCGTCAGACCACCAAGATCGGCCGGCTTCGGGGAGATCGGCCCCGTGTACTGTCAGCGGTTAGCCGGCCGATTACGCTTGCGCGGTCGCCACCAGCTTCTCGCCCTCGGCCGTATGCAGCATCTCGTCGAGTGCTGCCATCAGAGGCTCACCGAACTTGCCCGTGGTGTACTGGCGGATGACCGAAAGCGCTTCGTCCGGCGACAGGCCGGCACGGTACGACCGTGGACGGATACGCGCACAATAGACGTCGGCCAGCCCCAGCACGCGAGCGGTGACCGGGATCTGTTCGCCGGAGAGCTTGCGCGGATAGCCGCTGCCGTCGAGACGCTCGTACATCTGGTAGATGGTCTCGCGCACCGGCAGTCCGAAATCGATGTCCTTCAGAACCGTCGCGGCATGCTCAATATGCTGCTCCATGATCTTCATCTCGTCCGGGTCGAGGCGACCCGGTTTGTTCAGGATCTCCCGCGGCACGAACAGCTTGCCGATCTGGGCGAGGTTGGCCGCCGTCTCCAGCGTGGCAGTTTCTTCCGGCGACAGTCCGAGACGGCGGGCTATCAGCCCACTCAGGCGGTTGACCAGCTTTGAGTGGCCGGCGAGGTAGGGGTCGCTGAGTTCGATGGTGCGGATCAGGGCGTCGATCGTGTGGCGCAAAGCCGCCTCGCGCCGGCGCCGTTCTTCCACCAGTTCGGTCACATCGCGGGCGACGCTGACAACCCCGTCCACCTCGCCTTCGACGCGCATGAGCGGCACCTTGGAAATGGCGAGATAGCGCTTCATGCCGCCCAGATAGAGCTGCTCTTCCGCGTTGATGGCGCTGCCGGTGTCGATGGCCTGGCGGTCCGTCTGCGCCAGGGTCTGGGCCTGTCCGTGGCCGAACACGGCCTCGTCCGTTTGGCCGACGATCTGCTCGGTCGGCCGACCTACGGCTTCGGCAAAGGCCGGGTTGACGTAGCTGTACGTGCCGTCCAGCCGTTTCAGCCCGATGTACTCGCGGATGGCGCCGTTGATGCCGTCCAGGAGACGGTGCTGCGCGTCGATACGGCTGGCGAGATCGCGGAACTGCCGTGCCAGCGCCCGGTTGTAGTGGCTCGACTGATTGAACCAAACGGCGATCATCGTGGCGGCAATGACCAGCGCGGCCATCAGCGTGACGACGATCAAGACGATGCGCACGCGTTCCAGGACGCCCGTTGCCGTGTGGAAGTCGATTTCCTGCACCACGTGCCAACCGGCCGCCGCCACCTGTTGCGACACCGAGAAGACGCGGCGGTCTGAAACCGCGCTGCTGCGCTCTGCAAAGGCGAGCGGCCACGCAATCCCGGTGTCATCGACCGGAACCAGTTCCGCCGGCGCCTCATGCGCGGCTGCGACGGCTTGCGCGCCGGAGACCAGGACCAGATATGTGGCTTCGCCCGGTTCCGACAGCGGGCGCGGGCTCACGAAATCGGTCACCAGCCCGGTAATCGGAACCGTCATCATGAACACGCCGATAGTCGGAGGGGTGGCCTCCGGCTCCAGTGTTTGCACCGCCAGGACCGGGCGGTAGATGTCTATCTCCAACTCGCCGTCCCGCTGGCGAATTGGGGAGAACAGGATCTCCGAAGTCTCGAAGATGGGGATCGCACGTTCGCGCTGTTCATCGGTCAGTTCCGGGGCGGCGCCGCTGGCAAGCAGGGTGAGACCGTCGCGCCCGATCATGTAGGCGGACACCAACCCGTTCTGACGAACCAGTTCCGAAAGCGCTTCCGCCATGTAACGCCCCATCTCGGCAAGTTGCGCGGCGAGGGGGTCTTCCGACGCGATAAGGTCGACCTCGGTGGCGAAGAGGCGGAAGGAATCGCTTGCCACCAGATGCGACGGCATCTGTGCCAAGGCATTGAGCCGGGTCTCTATGACTTCTACACGGTTCGATGCCAAAAGGGTGAGGCGCCGTTCCAGGCTCTCGGTCAGGTCCTGCTGGCGGTCGCTCAACATCAGGCTGCCGACGGCTGCCGCGACCAGCATGACGACACCGACGCCGACGGCCATCCACAGCAGCATCCGCCGTCTGGCCACAGTCTGGCGCGGCAGCGTTTCTGACTCGAGCAGCTGACTTACGTCGGGAAGATCGGTCGTCATGGCGGTGCCATCCGTATCATTGGGGCCTCAGCGGACAATGTGAGCCCATCGAGTATCGAGGTTGACGGAATACTGCGGCACATACTGGACGACGCGGTTCTGATCGAGCACGGCGTCGAACAGGCTGTCCAGGATGTAAGTCCGGCCGTTCAGCTCTACGGCCAGAACGGCGTGGGCGATGTTCCGGACCGAGTCCATGACCACGGCAATGCGCATCTGGTCGTTCGTAAACCCCAGTTCCAGCAGACTGACGAACTTGATAATCGCATAGTCTTCACAATCGCCGGACCGGCGCATGAATTCCAGCGGCGTGGCCCAGTAATCGCTGATGCCGTAGTTGTCGGTATCGGTGATGTAGGGAACGATGCTGTTGGCGAAGTCATTGACGTACTGTAGCTGCTGTTCCGGACTGTAGCTGCGCGCCGCCTCAATGCCTTGGCGCCATTGGCGCACGCGCTGGCTCGGGCAGGCGGATGCCGCAGCGTCGCAGGCGTCGAATGCCGCTTGCTCGCGCCGGATGCGGTCGATCACCGAAGTCCATTGGGGAATGGCGGCGAGATTGCTGGAGTGGAATTCGATCGATCCGAACAGGCCGTCGGCGTGGGCTGGTTTCTCGGCCGCCGTCATCAGAACCACGGCGATGCAAGCGGCGAGCCATGCGCGCAGGAACCAGGGTCGACGTCCTAAAGTGCCGACCGCTGCCATGCCACCGCCGGCCCTCAGCGCTCTCGCAGAGCTTCGGTCTGGGCGCGGATGATGGGCTTCAGCAGGTATTCGAGAACCGTCTTCTCGCCCGTCAGAATATCGACCGATGCGACCATGCCGGGGATGATCGGCAGCGGGTTGTCTTCCGAGCCGAGGGAGTTGCGCTCGGTGCGCACGATCACCCGGTAGAAGCTTTCTCCGGTCGTCTCGTCCTGGATGGTGTCGGCGCTGATGCGCTCAATCTCGCCTTCCAGCCCGCCGTAGATCGCGAAATCATAGGCCGTGATCTTCACCGTGGCTTCCTGATCGGGGCGCAGGAAGGCAACGTCGCTGGGGCGGATGCGGGCTTCCACCAGAAGGGAGTCTTCGATCGGAACGATCTCGACCAGCGGCTGGCCCGGCTGGACGACACCGCCGATTGTGGTGACATGGACGCTGTTGACGATGCCGTTCACCGGAGAGCGGACATCGGTGCGGGTCACCCGGTCTTCGGCTGCGCGCAGGGATTCCTCGATCACCCTCAGATCGGCGCGGCGCTGGTTGAGTTCGGCCCTGGCTTCGGACTGGAAGGACAGACGCGCATCTTCGATGCGCTCCAAAGCCTCTTCGATGGCTGACTCCGCTCGTGGAATGGCGACCCGCGTTTGCCCCAGCCGGCCTTCCAGATCGGTGACCTCTTGCCGCACCTGCAGCACCTCGACCTGTGAGACGAGGGCGCCCAAGGAGAGGTAGACGCCAAGTTCCCGGTTTGCCAGCGACAGGCTGCTGGTCAGCGATTCCTCTTGAAGCTGCAGCTCTTCCAGCTCGCGCTGCCGCTGTTCCACTTGCTGCTGCAGAATGCTGAGCTCGTTGATCAATTCATTCTGGCGTGCCTCGAACAGTTCGCGCTCCTGCTCGAGGACCTCAGCACTGATGCCTTCTGCGCCTTCCGGCACCGTGAAGCTCTGTTCGCCCTGCGCTTCCGCGCTGAGGCGCGCGATGACGGCATCCAGATGCCGGCGCTGGACGGCCAGCTCTCCGAGAGAGGAGGCGACGGAGGTATCGTCGATGCGCAGCAGGACCTGCCCCGCGTCCACCAGATCGCCTTCGCCGATCAGCAGAGCCTCAACGATGCCACCCTCAAGGGACTGCACGACCTGAAGCTGGCTTGACGGGATCACGCGGCCGTCGCCGCGGGTCACTTCGTCCAGCACCGCCCTGTCTGCCCAGAAGATGGCGCCGATGAACACAACGGCGATGATCAGGACGAAAAGGCGTGTCGCCGGGCTGGGGCCACGGCGGGCTGCCGCGGCCACTTCGGACGAGAAATCGAGATCTTCCCAGTGCCAGCTTCTGCTCATCCGACCTGGATCCGCTTGACGGTTGTGTCCTCTTGGCCGGCCTGTGCCGTCTGCTCAGCCGGTTGCTGGGCGTTGCTTGCGGACTGTGTGCCGCCGCCCTTCTGCAGCGCACGGATGACCTCGTCGCGCGGCCCGTCCATCAACAGCCGGCCCTTGTCCAGAACCAGAATGCGGTCGACCAGCTTCAGCAAGGTTGCGCGATGGGTCGTCACGATCAGGGTGCGCCCGCCTTCGCTGACCTCCCTCAAGCGCCGGATTAGGGCCATCTCAGAGGCCGTATCCATGGCGCTGGTCGGCTCGTCGAGCATCAGGATCGGCGGATCCAGCAAGAGTGCCCGGGCAAGGCCGATCGCCTGGCGTTGGCCGCCGGACAGGTTCTGTCCGCGTTCGCCGACCTGCAGGCTGTAGCCCTGCGGATTGGTGCCGACGAAATCGTCCACGCCGGCCATGCGGGAGGCGTGCAGCACCATCGCGTCGTCGGCGTAGGGATAGCTGATGGCGATGTTGTCGCGCACGGAGCCGAAGAACAGTGCCACGTCCTGCATGACCGATCCGACACCGCGGCGGATATCCGTGGGGTGATACTGGCGAAGATCGACGCCGTCGATCAGCACAGATCCGTCGCTTGGCGCGTAGAGGCCGATCAGAAGCCGGCCGATCGTCGTCTTGCCGGAACCGATCTTGCCGATGATGCCGATGCGCTCGCCACTGTTGATCGTGAAACTGACATTCTTCAGCGCCGGTTCCGCTCCGCCCGGATAGGCGAAGCTGACATTGCGGAACTCGATCCGCCCCTCAGTGATCGGGCGGCTGATGAACTGATGGTCGGCCGGCCGCTCCACCGGCTGCTTCATCAGCTCGTTCAAGCTCTTCAACGCGACGCGGGACTGGTGGAACCGCGACAGCGTGTTCGCAACGCCCGACAGCGGCGCCACGGCGCGTCCGCTGAGAATGGTCGCGGCGATCAGGCCGCCCATGCTCATCTCACCTTCGGCGATCAGGTAGACGCCGGCCACGACCGTAATGACGGAGACGGACTGTTGTGCGAAGCCTGAGAGGTTGATGCCCAGCGATGAGTAGAACCGCGACTTCTGGCTGGTGCGCGCGGTCAGGCCAACGAAGCGCTCCCAAGCGCGCTGCATCTTCGCCTCGGCCCCCAGGCTCTTGATCGTGTCCAGCGAGCTGACGGTTTCGACAAGGATGGCGTGCTTCTGAGCCGCCTCGTGGTGCGTCTGCTTGACGGCGTTGTTGAGCGGGAACTGGATCAGGATGCCGATAATGATGACGATCGGCACCGCGGCCATGGGGACATAGGCCAGCGGTCCCGCGATCAGGTAGATGACGAACACGAACAGACCGACGAACAAGAGATCGGTGAGGGTCGCCAGCGTCGAGGAGGTAAAGAAGTCTCGAACTGATTCGAATTCGCGGAGCTGGTTGGCGAACGCTCCGGTGGTGGGAGGGCGCGCCTGCATCTGGATGTTGAGCACCTGTTCGAACAGGCGGCTCGCCAGCAGCACGTCGGCCCGCTTGCCGGCGTTGTCGATGAGGGCACCCCGCAGGCATTTCAGCAGGAAGTCGAAGAAGAACGCCATGCCCACGCCGAGTGCCAGTACCCACAGGGTCGAAATCGCCTGATTGGGAACAACGCGGTCGTACACGTTCATGACAAACAGCGGTGACGCGAGCGCCAGGCAGTTGATCACGGCCGCCGCGACGATGATCTCAATGTAGGTTGGCCAGAACCTGGAGACCGTGCCCCAGAACCAGTGCTTGCCGCGGGGGGCCTGATCCTCGTCCGCGCGGCCGTCGAACTGGTATTCCGGCCGGACGAACAGGGCGAAACCGTCATAATCCTCGGCGAGTTCTGAAATCGTCGTGCGGGCGATGCCTTCTCCGGCCTCGGGGATGACGATCTGGACATGGTCGCCGTCACGGCTCAGCAGCACACAGGCACGCCTGTCCTTCAGCAACAGCACGGCCGGCAGCACAAGATTGCCGATCGCCTCCAGCGGGCGCTTGACGAGGCGGGCGGTCAGCCCGGCGCGCGCCGCCGCGCGGATGAACAGCGTCGGCGTGACCAGCCCTTCGACCAGAGGCAGACCGGCGACCAGCGCGGCCGGTGACACGGCGCGCGTATAATGCTTGGTGACGACAATGAGACAGCTGAGCAACGGATCGAACCGGTCCGAGGCGCTGTCGCCCGGCTCCAGCTCCCACCCCTTGGTCTCGACCGCGGGGTCGTCTTCGGGAAGAACTTGCTGCTGCACTTCTTGCCCAGCCTGATCCAGCATTCACCTAATCCTAAGCGTTGTCAGCCTCTCGGGGCCAGGGGCGTGCACAGTGCTGCGACCGTTAAGCCCCATCTTGGCCAACAGAACGGGCGCCGGACCCAGCGAACTGGGACCGGCGCCCTGGAGAGTAAAGTCACAAGAGTTAATGTAGCAGTAACATCGGTGGGATTACGGGCGATCCCTACCGGCTGAGTGACGGCGACGTGCGCGTGTCGCTGCGATCCATCGTCTCGGAATCCGGCGTTGGCGGAACGCCGGCATCGCCGCGGGCGATGGCGGACGAGGCCGGATGCGGCGCTACCCCGAGCGTGTTTAGCAGCTGCCCGGTGGCGGCGACGATCTGATACCGCGCGAACAGCACCGAGAACTCCGTCGTCGTCACACCGAGCCGCGTGTTGAACAGCGCATTCTCCGCGTCCAACAAGTCCAGCAGGGTCCGCTGGCCGATATTGAACTGCTCACGATAGGAGTTGCGGACCTGCTCAGACACAGCAGCCTGTTCGCGCAGCAGCACGAGGCGCCGGTTCGCCTGCTCAAGCTCGTTATAGGCGCGGCGGATCAGTTCCTGCACCTCGCGCTCGAACCGCAGCAGGCGCTGGCGCGTTTCGTCGATCCGGCGGATCTGCTCTTCGCGGTTGGCGGTGTCGATGCCGCCCCGGTAGAGGTTGTAGCGAAGCACCAGCAACGCTTCGACGTCGCTGTCCGCACCGCGTTCGCCATTGACGTCGACGCCGTAGCTGGCCCGGCCTTCGATATCGACGGTGGGCCAGAAATTGGCGTTGGCCGAACGGAACTCGGCATAGGCCGTATCAATGTCGGCACGCGCCAGGGACAACGACGGATTGGCGTTGATGGCAATCTCGATCGCACTATCGGTGCTCAGGGGTACTGCCGCATCGATGGGGGCGGGCAGGCTGAACTGGCCTGCCGGCATGCCGACGAGGCGCTGATAAGTAATGCGCGCCTCTTCATAGGCGCGCTCGATCTCCACCAGCGTTGCTTCAGCGGCACGCAACCGCTCTTCGGCCTGCTGCACATCGGCGACGCTGCTGCGTCCGGCCCCGGCTCGGGCCCGGACATCGGCCAGCGTCTGCTCATGCACGCGGATGTTGGCCAGCGCGAGTTCCCGCTCTTCCGCCCGACGAAGCACGTCCAGATAGGACTGCGCGACATTAAGGCCGATGAACTCAGACCGCTCCATCACGCGGGCAGCGGCGGCATCGACACGGGCGGCCTGCCGTTCAACTTCAGAATCGGTGGCGAAGCCGTCGAAAACCATCTGCTGCACCGTGACGGCCACTTCCCGACGGGCGAGCCAGGTATGGTCGTCCCGGTCGTCGGGGCCCGGTCCGTCGCGCCAGCCGGGGCCGACCGAGGCTTCGAAATCGACTTGCGGCAGATAGAGGCCGCGCGCCTGCCGCAGTTCGAAATCTATGGCCGACCGGTTGGACGCGGCTTCGAGGATCTCAGGATTGGTGGACACCGCATAGGCAACGGCTTCTTCCAGCGTTATGGCATCGCCCGACCGCGGCAGCGCGAGCAGGGCAAATGCGATTGCCGGAATGACACTGAGTCCCCTGAAGCGCCGTGGCATGTTCCCATTCCGCATGTATTTCGTGGCCCCCAGTTTCGGCATTGCAAAGAGGCGACGTAGCCCCTGATTTGATCCCCGCCTTGCCGGAACGAATTTTCGGCCGTTTGAAGCCTATTGTTATCTTCGGATGATCAAGGTCCGGTGTGGCTAGGTCAAGGATAAACGGTTGATCTACCTCGTTCCGTGTCCCTGCCGACACCCGGCGCTGATGATCACGCCGCAGCACTTTAGCCTGGCAAACGTTGACCACCTCTTACCGGAAAAACCCAATTCGAGCAAGATGATACCCATAAATGCGCCACAAAATAACGACAAATGCCGGCAATGACAGCCGAACCGTTCGCTGGCGATAGGGTCGCAGAACCTCATCGGGCGCCGGGGGGTTCGAGCGTGGACCGGGCGACGCCGCCGCGCCTGTGATCGCCCGCTCCGGCTACGGAACCGTCGGGCATCCGTTGCACAGCGTGAACGCCGCCGAAGAAGAAGTTCGGCTCAGGCCAGACGGCGTGTCTCTGGGACCACCGGGACGCCGCTGCGATTGCGTCCGGGGCCGGACCGGCTTCGATGTCGAGTGTGCCGCCTTCCAGATGCAGGCGCGGGGCCGCCACGGCGCTGTCCGGGGGCATGGCGAAATCCAGAAGATTGAACAGCACCTGTAGGATTGCCGACCGGATCCGGTTCGATCCGCCGCTGCCAAGGGCGGTCACGGAGCCGTCGGCGGCGCGCACGATCGTCGGTGCCATCATGGACGACAGGCGCCGTCCGGGCTGCCAGCGGTGGAAGCCTTGGGGGTTGAGATCCTGTTCGCCCAGCATGTTGTTAAGCATGCAACCGGCCGGCGCGACGATCTCGCCGCAGCCCTCGCCATTCGACAGTGTGACGGATGCGGCATTACCGTCGGCGTCGATGATGCTTATGTGGGTCGTGCCGCGGCTGACGATCTGATCCGGATCCAGCGCCGATAGGTAGCGGCCGACGGATTCCGGATGTTGCAGATAGGACGCGCCGGCAACTGCATCGGAGGCAAGGTCGCTGTCGTGGCGGGCTTGCTCCGTCACAGCCAGGATACGGGCCAGCGCGCCGAGATGGCCGGCGCCATTGGCCCCGTCCGCGCACGGGGGCTCATGGTCTGCCAGCGTAAGCCCAAAGGCGATCAGCGGGCCGCCCGCCGAGGGCGGTGGGTTGGTCAGAATCGTGGCCCCTCTGTACGTGCAGCGGAGCGGCTCGCGTCGGTGCACCGTATAATCGTGCAGGTCCGCAGCGGTGAGATGGCCGCCCAGGCTGTTGCTCGCCTCAAGGATCGCAGCCGCGATATCGCCCTTGTAGAACAGGCGTTCGCCGTCTGACGCCAGCGCCTCCAGTGCGTCAGCCAGAGCCGGCCACCGGAAACGGTCGCCGGGTGCGGGCAGGCGGTGCCCTTCGGCCGGATCGGTGAAAACCGCCAAGCTCTGCGGCGTCGCCCGCAGGATGGGTTGCACCACGTCCATGATCCGGGTCTGCATCGCCGTCAGCGGCACACCAGCGCGGGCCAACGCGATGGCCGGGCCGAAAAGGTGCGCTGGTGTCAGCCGACACAGTTCGCGGTGCACGGCGAACATGCCGGCGACCATTCCGGGAACGGCGACGGAACCGAGGCCGATATGGAATTCCTGAGTAGCCGTGCCGAAATCGGCGATGATCGGCCGGAAGTCGATCGCGTCCGGTGGGCGCGGGATCTTTGGCGTCTCCACGAAGAAGTCGTAGAGCACCGGCGGTCGATCCACCGGTAACGCCAAGAGGAATCCGCCGCCGCCGAGGCTGGCCAGGACCGGTTCAGCCACACATGCTGCAGCAGTGGCCGCAATTGCGGCATCGAAGGCGTTGCCGCCATCGCGAAGGATCTCGATCGCGGCATGCACCGTCGCCGGATCACCGGCGGCGACAATCCCTTGCCGCGTCGACGCCCCCGATACTGTCGTCAACCGCGAGATGCCCCGATCACCCGGCCGGCGGCGATCTCAGACGCTCGGCGTATCGTCGAAGTAACGTTGAACCAGGCGCTGGTGGGATGGGCCTTGGACATCGACAGGCATCCGGAAGGGATCGAAACGGGGAAGACTATTTCACAAGCGTGACGGTTATGCCAACGGCCCGGCGCCTCTTTCGTCAAGGAACGACAAAGGGCCGAGGTCGAAATGAAACTAGCGGGAAACGGTCGCCGTCAGGCCTGGATGTCCAGTTCCAGGCCGCGCTGGCGATGGCGGTTGGCGGCGGAACTGCGTTCGCCCTTTTCGGGGGAGTCCACGGCTTCCCGCGTCAGTGTCTTGACGGGCTGGTTGCCGCGCGGCTGCTTCGGCACCGGCGCAGGGGCGACAACGGTCGCAATAGGCTGGGGCTGGACTATCGGTGCGGCAGGTAGCATGCAATAACGGTAGCGCTAGAAAGCCGAAAAATCAAGCAGAAATGACTTTTGTTCGTAAATATTCTGTGAATGAATTGCGGACTTGTCTGAATTCATTCATCATTTTCTGAAAAATACTTTGGATTTGATTAATAATTATTAACAGACTGTTAATGCGATCATGATCGCGCGTTGGTGTTCACGGTACAGCTGGGAGCCTTGTCCGAAAATGGCGGCGGCGCTTGCCAAAGCTTCGAACGCGGGTCCACAGTGCGGCGCTGCGCGGCCCTGGGGCCGGCGGCCGGTTCTGGACGTTACGATCAGTTCCGGGCATCGGTAGAGCCGCGAGACCGGCAGGGATCCGAAATCCAATTTCAGCGCGCGGGAGGCGCCATAACGATGAAACGTCTGACCCTGGGACTGTTGATGTCCACGGCGATTTCCGCCGGGACGGCGCAGGCTGCAACCCTGGTCTATTGCTCGGAAGGCAGCCCGGAGGGCTTCAACCCGTCGCTCTATACGGCGGGCACCACCTTCGACGCCTCGTCACGGGCGATGTTCAACACGCTGACTGAGTTCGAATACGGGACCACAAACCTGATCCCGGGCCTGGCCGAGAGCTGGGAGGTCTCCGACGACGGGTTGGAGTACACCTTCACCCTGCGCCAGGACGTCCAGTTCCACAGCACCGACAGTTTCACGCCGACGCGGCCGATGAATGCCGACGACGTGATCCACACGTTCGAGCGGCAGCTGCTGGCGGACAACCCGTATCACGACATGTCAGGCGGGCAGTACGAGTACTTCGAGGGCATGGGCATGCCCGACCTCTTGGCCTCCATCGAGCGGGTGGACGACTACACGGTCCGCTTCGTGCTTAACGAGCCCGAAGCGCCGTTCCTGGCCAATCTGGCCATGGACTTCGCGTCGATCATGTCGCTGGAGCATGCCGAAGCCATGATGGCGGCCGGCACGCCGGACGAGATCGACCTGAGGCCGGTCGGCACGGGGCCGTTCCAACTCGTCGACTATCAGCTGGATGCGACCATCCGCTATCGCGGCTTCGCAGACTACTGGGAAGGGGCGCCCCAGATCGACCAGCTGATCTTCTCCATCACGCCCGATGCCTCGGTGCGCTACGCCAAGCTGCTGGCGGGCGAATGCCACGTGATGCCATATCCCAACCCGGCCGACATCGCGGAGATGCAGGACAACCCCGACGTCAACGTGATGGAGCAGGAAGGCCTGAATGTTGGCTATCTGGCCTTCAACACCGAGCGGGAGCCCTTCGACGACCCCCGCGTGCGTCAGGCGCTGAACCTTGCGGTGAACAAGGAAGCGATCATCGACGCGATCTTCCAGGGGGCCGGGCGGGCCGCCACCAACCCAATCCCGCCGACGATCTGGTCGTACAACGAGGACATTGAGGACTATCCGTACGATCCCGAGGCAGCACGCGCGCTGTTGGCCGAGGCCGGTTTCCCGGACGGATTTGAGACGGACATCTGGGCGATGCCCGTGCAACGGCCGTATAACCCGAATGCGCGGCGCATGGCTGAGATCATTCAGGCGGACTGGGCCGCAGTCGGCGTGACGGCGGAAATCGTCACCTATGAGTGGGGCGAGTATCTGAGCCGCTCTCGCGACGGCGAGCACGAGACCGTGCTGTTGGGATGGACCGGCGACAACGGCGATCCGGACAACTTCCTCTATGTGCTGCTGGGCTGCGATGCGGCCGTGAGTGGCTCTAACCGGGCGCGCTGGTGCTTTGATCCGTTCAACGACCTGCTGCTGCAGGCCAAGCGGACGATCGATGTTGCGGAGCGCACGCGGCTCTATGAAGAGGCGCAGGTGATCTTCAAGGAAGAGGCGCCCTGGATCACCATCGCCCATTCAGTCGTCTACATGCCCATGCGCAACGAGGTGCAGGGCTATCGCATCGATCCGTTCGGCGGGCACGAGTTCTACGCTGTCAGCCTCGCCGAATAGTCTTTTTGGGGAAATAGCGGGCGGCAGCGCCTCATCGGCGGCCGCCCGCGCCTTTCCGAGCCATGCTGCGCTTCTTTTTCACCCGGATCAGCCTGATCGTCCCGACCTTCATCGGGGTGACCCTGCTGACCTTTGCGTTGATCCGGCTGGTGCCGGGCGACCCCATCGAGATCCTGGTGGGCGAGCGCGGCATCGACCCCGAGCGGCATGCCGAGTTGCGCGCCCAGCTGGGGCTCGACCGGCCGCTGTTGGAGCAATACTGGATCTATATCACCGACGTCCTGTCCGGTGACCTCGGCACCTCCATAGTCACCCGCAAGCCGGTGATCGATGAGTTCCTGGCCCTGTTCCCGGCGACGATCGAACTTGCGTTCTGCGCCATGCTGTTTGCGCTGCTGGTCGGCCTGCCGGCGGGGATCATCGCCGCGGTCCGGCGCGGCTCGGCGTTCGACCACACGATCATGGGGGTGTCGCTGACCGGCTATTCCATGCCGATCTTCTGGTGGGCCATCCTTTTGATCCTCCTGTTTTCGGTCAATCTTGGGTGGACGCCCGTCTCCGGCCGGATCGCCGTGACCTATTGGCTGGAGCCGGTGACCGGCTTCATGCTGATCGACTCTCTTCTATCCAACGAACGCGGGGCGTTCGCTTCGGCCGTATCGCACCTGATCCTGCCGGCGATCGTGCTGGGCACCATCCCACTGGCGGTGATCGCCCGCATGACACGGTCGTCCATGCTGGAGGTGCTGCACGAAGACTATATCCGCACTGCGCGGGCCAAGGGGCTGGCGCCGCTGCGCGTGGTCGGTCTGCACGGGCTGCGCAATGCCCTGATCCCGGTGATCACGGTGATCGGGCTGCAGGTGGGCGTGCTGCTGACCGGCGCCATCCTGACCGAGACGATTTTCTCGTGGCCCGGCGTCGGCAAATGGATCCTGGAGAGCATCCGGCGGCGCGACTATCCGACTTTGCAAGGTGGTATTCTCTTGATTGCCACGACGGTGATCCTGGTGAACCTGACCGTGGATCTGCTCTACGGCGTCATCAACCCGCGCATCCGCCACAAGAGGTGACCGGGATGGCGAGCGAGACCGAAACCCTTGGCACCACGGATGCCGGCGATGTCGGAGCGCCGCCGGGGCCGTTCCGGGAGTTTTGGGGATACTTCAGCCAGAGCCGCGGTGCCCTGGTCGGCCTAGTGGTGATCGTGACGATCTGTTTCGTGGCGATCTTCGCCGACATCATCGCGCCGCATGATCCGATCCACCAGTATCGCGACGCCCTGTTGGCGGAGCCGTTCAGTGCCCATCCGGATCACGGCGTGTTCGTCTTAGGCACCGACGATCTGGGCCGGGACATTCTTTCTCGCCTGATCCACGGGGCGCGGCTGTCGATGAGCGTCGGCGTGATCGTGGTGACGCTGGCGCTGGTCACCGGCATCTTCCTGGGGCTGATCGCGGGCTTCTTCCCCGGCGTGCTGGGGATCCTGATCATGCGGGCGATGGACATCATGCTGGCCTTGCCGGCGATCCTGTTGGCCATCGTCATCGTCGCCATCCTGGGCCCCAGCCTGACCAACGCCATCATGGCCGTCGCCGTCGTGGCACTGCCGCACTATGTGCGGCTGACCCGAGCGGCGGTGATGAACGAACGGTCTAAGGACTATGTGATCGCATCGCGCGTCGGCGGCGCTGGGCTGTTGCGGCTGATGGTCATCACCGTTCTGCCCAATTGCATGCCGCCGCTGATCGTCCAGGCGACCTTAGGCTTTTCCACCGCAGTCTTGGATGCTGCCGCGCTGGGGTTCCTGGGCCTGGGCGCGCAGCCGCCGACGCCGGAATGGGGCACGATGCTGTCGAACGCCCTGCAGTTCGTGCAGCGGGCTTGGTGGGTGGTGACCTTCCCGGGCCTTGCCATCCTGGTCACTGTGCTGGCCTTCAACCTGCTGGGCGACGGCCTGCGTGACGCCCTTGACCCGAAGCTGAAACGCTGATGCCGCTGTTGGAGATCCGCAATCTCAGCGTCACGTTCCCCACGGGCCGGGGGCGGTTCCGCGCGGTCGATGCCGTCGACATGACCATCGAGCCGGGCGAGCTGGTCGGCATCGTGGGCGAAAGCGGTTCAGGCAAGAGCCTGACCATGCTGGCCGTGATGGGCTTGGTACCGTTCCCCGGTGAGGTCACCGCCGATGTGCTGCGGTTCTCCGATATCGATCTTTTGGGCCTTAGCGGTCGGCAGCGGCGCCGGCTGATCGGCAAGGATATCGGCATGATCTTTCAGGAGCCGATGACCAGCCTGAATCCCTGCTTCACCGTTGGCTTTCAGATCACCGAGGCACTGAAGGTGCATGAGGGCGGGACCCGCGCTTGGCGGCGGCAGCGCGCGACCGAGCTGTTGGACCAGGTGGGTATCCCGGCACCGGAAACGCGGCTGAACGCCTTTCCCCACCAGCTGTCGGGCGGCATGAACCAGCGTGTGATGATCGCCATGGCGATTGCGTGCAACCCGCGCCTGCTGCTGGCCGACGAACCGAGCACGGCCTTGGACGTGACCATCCAGGCCCAGATCCTGGACCTGCTGGTGCGCCTGCAGGAGGACAAGGGCATGGCGCTGGTGCTGGTTACCCACGACATGGGCGTGGTGGCGGAAACCGCACGCAACGTTGCCGTGATGTATGCCGGCCAGATGGTCGAGCAGCGCGATGTGGAGGGCCTGTTCGAAACACCCAGCCACCCCTATACCGCGGCCCTTCTAGACGCACTACCGGAGCGCAGCCCCGGCCGCAACCGGCTGCCGACCATCCCCGGCGTCGTGCCCGGTGCCTTCGACCGGCCGTCGGGATGCCTGTTCAACCCTCGCTGCCGGTTCGCCGATGAGCATTGCCGTTCTGACCCGCCGGATGTGGCGGACATCGGTAGCGGCCGGGCACGTTGCCACTATCCGCTGGATGCCGACGGCACACCCACCGGCATGCACCTTGCTGAGGCGGATCAGGCATGACGGACGTTCTGGTCGGGCAGGATCTGGCGCGTCACTACGCCGTCGGCGGCGGACTGTTCCAGCGCGCCGGAGTGCTGAAGGCGCTGGATGGCATCTCGTTCACCCTCGCGGCGCAGCGCACATTGGCCGTGGTCGGCGAGAGCGGATCCGGCAAATCGACGCTGGCGCGGCTGGTGACGCTGATCGAGGAGCCGACCTACGGCGGTCTGTTCATCAACGGCATCGACGCCGTCGATCCGGCCAAGGAGAAGCGGCGGGCCATGCGCCGCGCCATCCAGATGGTATTCCAGGACCCGTACGGGTCTTTGAACCCGCGCAAGAAGGTGGGCACGATCCTGGAAGAGCCGCTGGTGATCAACACCGACCTTGGCGCCGTGGAGCGGGAAGACAAGGCCCGCACGATGATGGCGAAGGTGGGCCTGCGGCCGGAGCACTACGCGCGCTATCCGCACATGTTTTCCGGCGGTCAGCGCCAGCGCATCGCCATTGCCCGGGCGTTGATGCTGAACCCGGAGATCCTGGTGGCGGATGAGCCGGTGTCGGCGCTGGACGTCTCGGTGCAGGCCCAAGTGCTGAACATGATGATGGACCTACAGGAGGAATTCCGCCTGGCCTATGTGTTCATCAGCCATGACCTGAGCGTGGTGCGCCACATCGCCGACGAGGTGTTGGTGCTGTATCTCGGCCGTCCGGTGGAGCAGGGGCCGAAGGAACGGCTGTTCGAGCGCCCGCTGCACCCCTATACGCGCGGCCTCTTGGCCAGCACGCCGTCGGTCGACCCCAAGCAGCGCAGCCGTCGCTCGCTGATCAAGGGCGAGATGCCGTCCCCTTTGAAGCCGCCGCCGGGTTGCGCCTTCCACAGCCGCTGCCCGCATGCGACCGACATCTGCACCTCCGACCGGCCGCAACTGCGGCCGCTGGAGGGGCGGGATGTGGCGTGCCATCATGCGGAGCGGATTGGATAGGATGCGTCCTACCAAGTGGCTTCGGCTCAGGGCTTGTTGGTGATGCACCTGAGATTCTACAAGTGACAGAAGGCAGCAGGACCCCCTAGTCGTCTTCACTTTTTGGCCAGTCACACTGCATCAAATGAATGACAAAGCGTTATCTTTGTTGATGCCAGGACTCGGTACGCTTCTCCCTAAATTCCAGAACAGCGTCAGTGGCGATTTGGAGACCGCGGCGCGCAACGACATGGAGGAAGGGATGAAGCTTATTGGTATTCTTGCTGGTGGCGCCCTGCTTGCCGGGGTCACTGCCGCACCTGCGCTGGCCGGCAACCAGCTTTCCACGGCGATCGGCGGCTATGACGCCGTTTCCTATCAGAGTGACGAGCCGGTGCGTGGCGAGGCCCGGTACAATCATTTCTGGAACGGCGCCATCTGGTTCTTCAGCAGCGAGGCCAACCGCGACGCCTTCCGTGAGGACCCGGAAGCCTATGCGCCGGCCTTCGACGGCTATTGCGCCTGGGCGGCAAGCCAGGGCTACAAGGCCCCCGGCGATCCGCTGGTGTACGCTGTTGTCGATGGTCAGCTGTTTCTGCAGGTGCACGAGCGTGCGCAAGAGCTGTGGGAGGCCGACATCCCGCAGCACATAGCGGACGGCGAGGAGAATTGGCCCCGGATCCATCCGTTCTGACCAGCTAGACGGTCGCCGTCCCCGTACCACGGCGGGGACGGCGCTAGGTCTGATCCGGGTTCCCCCTGTTACGCCCTCAGGTGAACTCGATCTTGCCCCGTTACCACGCCGAGAGTAGCCAAGGCCATCGCCTTGAACCGGTCGGCATTTTACGCAAACTCTTCGCAAAGAAATCGCATAGTCGATCTTTAGTTCTCCGGCCCGAATTCGCGTTGCCCAGCCCGCTCTCTATTCACTATCATTGGTAGTCGATCATAAAGACTTATGATCGAAATTTGCGTAAAACTTGATGAAAACTCTGAGAACCGGAGGACTCGACACCATGAGGACGCTGAAGACCTTTACGGCTGCGTCATTGCTGACCTTTGCCGCAACCACCGCATTACAGGCCCAGGAGCGCGCCACGGCAGAAGAGGCCGAGACGATGCTGGCCGGGGCCATTGCGCATTATGAGGATGTTGGACGCGACCAGGCCCTTGCCGATTTCAACGATGCGGATGGGGGGTTCCGGGATCGGGATCTGTACGTCTTCTGTGTCGGGCCGGATGACTCCATGGTTGCCCATCCGACAATCGTCGGCACCGATGTGACCACGCTGGCCGATGCCGACGGGCTGGAGATCGGCAACCACATCATCTCGATCGGCCGCGAGTCGGGATCGGGCACGCTGGACTATCGCTGGGCCAATCCGACCACGGGTGAGGTCGAGGACAAGTCCACCTTCATTGAGGCGGTCGGCGACGATGTCTGCGCCGTCGGCTATTACGTCGAATAGCGGGAAACCCTAAACGCCGTGGGCGGGCTTGTCGGCCCGCCTGCGGTCGTTCAAAGCAGAAGAAAGGCAGATAAGGGGGATTTCGGCCACAGGCCCCGGGATCAGGCCGCGAGGTCGCGACGCCGCGCGGAATCCGGCGCGATGCCTTGCGGAGACAGGTCGACCGGACGGTCGTCGTTGGCGGCATGGCGCTTCCGCATTTGGCGGTGGGCCGCAAAGACGAAGAGCAAACCGATGGCGATCTGGACCACCACGATCGCACTGGTTGACAGGCCGATATCGAACAGGCCGCTCTGCGCGCCGATGATCAGCCCCGTCAGCTCCCATCCCATGGCCAGCGGCATGCCGACGACAGCGGCGATCTCGCCTGCCAGGAGCAGACGGCGCGAGCCAGGGCTGGGTTGCCGCGGAACGAGGGTCAGCAGCTTCAGGAGCACGAAACAGAGGCTGGCGCCGATGCTGTAGGACAGAATCGTCCCACCCCAGACGACGATGCCGCTGTCGACCAGGCCATTCAGGGCGCGATACGCCAGCTCAGCCGCGATCACGCCGCCGAACAGGAAAGTGGCGATCACCCCGATCCGCCAGAGAATGGCGCCGATCAGCACGGTTACCAGCATCAGCGTCGCAACGCCGAGCGTGACCATGGCGATACCTCCCACGACCGCGGTTCTTCGTGCGCAGGCACACAATTCGCCTGCACCCCAAAGGCGCCGCACGCTAGCGGTATCGCGTTAACATCCGATGCACGACCGGATGCCCCGCCTTACACCATCGGCCCGGTAATTTTCGTGCGACCCCCGTTAACCATTATTGTCGACTGGATCGTGGGCTTTGCGCAAGGCTGTAAGCGCCTGAACCGTCAGCTTTTTTCTGCGCCCGTTGAGATGGGTTCGCAAGGCTGCTCCGGCGACGGGCGTGGGACGACGGCGATCCCGTTCAGACGCTCTTGCACTTCGAACAGGGAGGCCATCAAGCAATCGCCGAAGCCGAGATTGTCGGCGAGCCGGTAGGTCTGGTGCATCGCGTCCGAAACCGTGCCAGCGTGACCCAATTCTTCCGCCAGGTTCCGGTAGTAGCCGACATCCTTCAAGGCATTGGCGATGCTGAACTTGTGGCCGGTCAGGTCGCCCTCGAGGGCCTTGGGCAGCATCTTCTCCAAGACGCCGCTGGCAGCCGCGCCCTGGGAGACGATCCGGTAGAGCTTGCCCAGGTCGACGCCAGCCGCCGCGGCCGTGCCGATCGCCTCAGCGATTACGGCGGCATAGCCCATGGTGATCATGTTGTTGATCAGCTTGGCCGTATGCCCGGCGCCGACAGGCCCGAAATGGACGATCGTTTCCGAATAGGCCTCTAGCACCGGGCGGATCCTGGCAACGGTTTCGTCGCTGCCGCCCACCAGGCTATTCAGACGGCCCGCCTCGGCATCGGGCGGGCCGCGGGTGACCGGCGCATCGGCCATGTCAGCGCCCTTATCGGCCAGAGCTGCGGCAACGCGCCGAGTAGAGGCCGGCTCCGACGTGGTGCAATCGACCACGACCAGTCCCGGTCGGGCCGCCTGCAGGATCCCGTCCGGTCCGCCGACCAGGGTCTCGACCTGCGGCGAGCCGGTAACGCAGATCAGCACGACGTCGCTGGCCAGCGCCAGGTCGGCCGGTTTCGCGGCTTCTGCGGCGCCTTCAGCGATCAGAGCGTCAACCGCGGCGCGGCTGCGGTGGGCCATGACGGTCAGGGGCAAGCCTTTGCGCCGTATGTTCGCCGCCATGCCGCGGCCCATCATGCCGAGACCGATGAAGCCTATGCGCATTCCCCGGTTCCTTTCGTTGAGGCCCGCTGAAGGGGCTGCGTCAGCGGAAGAAGACCTCGACCAGCGACAGAGGGACGGCGGGCACGTAGGTGACCAGCAGGAGCACGAAGAGCAGCACGCCGATGAAGGGCAGGTTGGTCTTCGTGGTCGCCCAGATATCCGTCTTGGCGATGGAGCAAGCGGTCACAAGCACGCTGGCGACGGGCGGTGTCTGCTGGCCGATTGCCAGGTTCAGCGTGACGACGAGGCCGAAATGGACCGGATCGATACCGACCTGCTGAACCAGCGGCATGACGATCGGCACCACCAGGATGATGGCGGCCGCCCCGTGCAGGAACATGCCCATGACCAGCAAGAGCAGGTTGAGAAGACCGAGCACGGCATACTTGTTGTCCGTCAGCTCTATGATCATGCGCGCCAGGTCTTGCGGCACCTGGGTCTGCGTCAGGAAGAGGCCGAGCACCGCGGAGGTGGCGACCAGTGTCATCACCACCGCGGTCTGCACCACGCCTTCCACCAGAGAGCGGTGGAAGAGACGCACGTCCAGCTCGCGATAGATGAAGGCACCGATCACGAGCGCTGCCACCACGGCCAAGCCGGCACCCTCTGTCGCCGTGACCACGCCGCCGAAGATGCCGCCGAGGATGATCACGGGCAGCACCAGGGCCCAGGCCGCCTCACGGAACGCGCGACCGAGCCGGCCGAGATCGAACGCCTCTTCGCGCGGCAGGTTATAGCGCCGGGCGAAGTAGTAGCAGAGCAACATCAGCGAGAAGCCGCCCAAGAGGCCCGGAATGATGCCCGCAACGAAAAGCTGGATGACCGACGCGTCTGCGATGGCGCCGTAGAGGATCATCGGGATCGACGGCGGGATGATGATGGCGAGCGACGCGGAAGACGACGTGACGGCTGCGGCAAAGGCCGGGCGGTAACCGCGCCGCTTCATGGCTGGGATCAGGACGGAGCCAGTGGCAGCGACATCGGCGACGGCGGAGCCCGAGATCTCCGCAAAGAACAGCGACACGCCGACATTCACCATGGAGAGACCACCGCGTACGAAGCCCACCAGCGCGGAAACGAAGGCGATGAGGCGGCGCGAGATGCCCGAGGTGTTCATCAGCGCACCGGCGAGAATAAACAAAGGGATCGCCAGCAGCGGGAACTTCGTGGCGCCGGAATAGAGCGCCAGTGCCGCGTCGTAGAGGCGGATGGGCCCGTCGGTGATCACCATGCCGGCGATGGCGACGGAGCCGATGGCAATCGCGATCGGAACGTTGATGAGAACCAGGCCGATCAGCGCGGCGACGACCAGAAACAGAGTCATGACGCGCGGTCCCGTTCGCGCTCGGCCTCGGCGATCGCGTCTTCGATGTGCAGGCGCTCGGGATCCTGTCCGGCACGAAGGACCACCCACGCGCCCGGCAGGCTGATGGCATGGGAGAGGATGAACAGAGCGCAGCCGATGGGGATGACCGACTGGACTAGCGCGACCGGAACCCAGGGCAGGGTGATCAGCGCGTCGTACCGCATGACCTTCAGGACATCCCAGCCATACCAGGCCATGACGGCGAGGAAGGTGAAGACGACGGCCTCGGCAAAGATGAAGAGAGACGTGCGCACCGGCAGGGGCAGGGCATAGAGCAGGCCGGTGAAGCCTAGATGGGCGCGGCGCAGTGCTGCCAGCCCGGCCCCATAGAAGGTCAGCCAGGCCAAAAGGACGACCGCCACTTCGTCATACCACGGGATCGGCGAACCCAGCTTGCGGCTGACGACGGCGTAGACCACCAGCACCGCAAGGCTGAGCAGAAGCACGATCGTGATCACCTGGAAGAGTGCGTCCAGCGCGCGTGTCAGGGCCTTCATCGGAGCAGGCTCGGCCTGGCCGCCGTCGCGACCGTTGGGTGATGTCAGGAGAAGGGTAAGGGAAGGCCGGTCGGCGATGCCAGACCGGCGGCCGGCCTTCCGATGCCTGGTCGGGCCTATTCGGCCAGCGACAACGCGCCGTCGATCAGGTCGCCGCCGCCTTCAACCTCTTCAGCAAAGGCTTCATAGATCGGCTGGCTGGCCGAGACGAAGGCCTCACGGTCGGCCACATTGACCTGCATGCCCGCCGCTTCCAATTCGGCCAGCAGTGTCTCGTCGGCGGCCGCACCCTGGTCGCGGGCCCACAACGCGACCTCCCGGGCCGTGTCCGCCAGCACCTGCCGCACGTCTTCGGGCAGTTCCTCCCACGCATCGATGCCGACGGTGGGGTAGGCCGGCGAATAGACGTGGCCGGTGATCGACAGGAAGTCCTGCACCTCTTGGAAGCTGGCCGCGGAGATGTTGGTGAGCGGGTTTTCCTGGCCATCGATCACGCCGGTCTGCAGCGAGACAAAGACTTCGGAGAATGGCATCGGCGTCGGGCTGGCGCCCCAGGCCTCGAACATACGGATGCGCCATTCGCCGCGGGGCGTGCGCAACTTGATGCCTTCAAGATCGGCCGGGGTGTCGATGGGGCGCGTGCTGTTGGTGATGTGGCGGATGCCGTTTTCCCAGAGCGCGATCACGCGATAGCCCTGTTCCTCCACGGTCGGGGCGATGTCGGGCCAGAACACCTCTTCTTCCACCCTGGCGAGATGGGCGCGGTCGGCGATGACGAAAGGCATGTCGAAAAGGCCGAACTGCGGCGACACCGTCGACATGATCGAAGAGGGCAGGGTGATGTGAACGGTGCCAAGGATGAGCTTCTGCAGGAGTTCGCGATCGTTGCCGAGCTGCGAGGCGCCATAGACCACCACCTGGTGGCTGTCGCCCAACCGTTCGTTGGCGAGGCGGGCGAATTCGTCGGCCGTCAGGTGCTGCAGCGATCCGGGATTGGCGCTGATGCCGAACACGATCTCTTCCTGCGCCGCGGCGGGCAGGGCGGTGGCGGCGATCATGGTGCCGAGGAACAGGGCGGAAGCCTTCATGGATGTCCTCCTGAGGTCATTGCTTTTGGTTGATCCGATGGCCGGACGCTTCGCGGCGGGGCGAACAATGGATTGGGCGATCGGAGTGCATGCGGTCGCAGATGCCAATGCGTCCTCTATTGCCGGCCGGAACCATGCCATGCGAGCGACACCCCGGGGAGGTGGGGATATCCACTCAACAGAGATCGAGCTTATCAGATTGCATGCGAGATGCAATCCAGGTCGGCACTTGAATCGATAGGAACCGCTGCATATCCGCCAGTTGCCTCGTATGCTGTCAGTCGTGTCCGCACGAGATCTTCAGATTGAATTCATTATGCAATGAGCGCCGCCGGATCTGGTGTGCTTCGGATACGGCCGACCTTGCGGACCTTGCGGGCATGGGGTGCCGTCGGTCCGGGAGCCTGTGGGGGAGACGTAAGGCAGCGATGCCGCGACCCTGAGCCGATGGGACCGTGATGCCCTAGCGGCGGCTGTAGCGGCCGACGACGACGTGGGTCCAGCGCCAGTGCTGGCGATGCAGGTCAAACGTTTCGTCCGGGTTGAACTGGCGCACTGTCCAGTTGTCGTCGCTCCAGTCGACGAGACGCTTCAACAGGGCGTGACGGTCGTTATGGGCGTCGACATGCACCAATACGACGTCGTCGCCGCGCCGCGCCGGCATGGAGGGGTGCACCAGCACGATGTCCCCCTGGCGATATGCCGGTTCCATGGATTCACCTGCAACATAGAGGCCGAAGCCGGCGGGCACGCGGGACAGCGGCTCCGGCCGGCGGACCCACTGGATGGGTTCGGGTGTCATGGAAACGGCGCCGAAACGGCCACCTTCGGTGACGCCGTAGACGGGCAGATCACGGTCGCCGACAAGGTTGTCCGATAACACCGTTTTGGTATCTATGTTGTGCCTTTGTGCCGTAGCTTCGGCGAGAAGAGCCGCCGGCTCCACGCCGAGCGCTTGGGCGAGGCGCCTCATCCATTGCTCGGTGAGGCGCCGCTCTCCCTTTTCCAGCCTGTCGATCTGGGGCTGCGAGGTGTCGACGGCCTGTGCCAGTTGGGCCTGCGACCAGCCATGCGCCTCTCGCAGCTCTCGAATTCTGTTCATGGCGAAGAGTGTAGCGGCTCGGAATTCGGCGTCTAATGACATTATGGTATTGCCAAATTGGCATGCACTCCCCATACTAGGCATGTTTTCCCATGCATTCGACCGACATTCGAGAGGGTCCCATGACCGCAGACGCCCCATCGCCCGCGACAGATGTCACCGACGCGACACCGACCGCCACGCGACGCGCCTGGACGGCGGATGAGGACGAAGATCTGCACCGGCTGTGCGCGCAGGGGCTGAGCCAGCGTGCAATCGCGGCGCTGCTGGGCCGCCGTGCGTCCTCGGTTGGCTGCCGCATGCGCGTGCTGGGGATCGAGCCGCGCGAGCGTCAGCGGCGTCGTGAACTGTCGGAGCCGCAGTGGCCCGACTGGCTGCGGTTCGAAGACGATCCCCGGGCGTGCCGACGCGAGGCGCCCTGGCGCGGCGAGCCGGTGGCCGCGAGGTCGGCCCAAGGCTGCGCCACAGCTCTGTTGGAAAACGAAGCGTGAGACCGTCCGGGCCGGCCCCGCGAAGGGCGTTTGCGTGGCGCGGCAGGGCATGAGTGCGATCGCTATCAGGGAGAGAATGGGTCATGGGCGTGGATTGCTTCGATGACGGTACGGCCGCAGCCCCCGTCGCAGGCGGCTCTTGGACGGTGCCGATGGTGCGGGCGCGCATCGCTGAGGCGATGGATACGTTGCGGCGCTTGAAGTTTCCGGAAAACGGAGCACCAGGGCGCTTGCGCAGCGCCATGCCGCTGCCACCCGCCGACTGGTCGGCCTATGGCTGGGATGACGAGCGGCCGCATAAATCGGCGCCGAGTCCGAAGGCCATCCGCCGGCTTGACGAGACGCTGCCGTGGCTGCTCTGGGTGGACGCAGCCCGGCATAGGAAGGCGGTCTGCCTGCGCGCGGTCGGGCTTTCCTGGCGGCGCGTGGCGCGGGCCGTTGGTGTCTCGAGCCCCGAGACGGTTCGGAGCTGGGAAGCGACCGCGATCGAAGCGATAGCGGCACGGTTGAATGCCGCGCAATGGGGGACGAGCGTCGGGCCGACAAACCGGCAGGGTGACGGGAGGCGTTGAGGTCCGGCGCCTTTGCCGCACTTGTCGTCTTTGACTGCCTGCCGAGGCAGCCGGATCGTCGTCGAGAGTTGCTGCCATATCGGGGAACGGCGGACTGGCCCGAAGCCGATGTGATTAAGAAAGACCTGACCCCGCCTGTGACCTGAATTGTCTTCGGTTCGGAGGCTTGTTCGCGGTGGACGCCGTGTCGGGCTACGAGCCTTCAGCAATGGCGACGATCCAGTCGGGGATGTAGATTGGCTCGTTGGCGCGGTACATCCGGTCATAGTCGCCGTCACGGTTCCTGTCGACAATGGCCACCGAGCCGTTCTCAGTTGTCAGCAGATAGCCCCAGACAAGGTCATCATAGGAGAATTTGCCGACCGCGAGACCGCTGCTCAGATAATAGCTCGTCATCGTGGTCTCTTCGCCATCGATCTGCGGCGAAAGATCTTGGATGAATTCGATCGAAGGATGGCGCTGGTCCAGATCGGCCGGGATCAGGTGATTGTAGGCAGTGGTGCTGTCGGTTCTTTCGAGGGCATGCCTGTCGATCTCATCAATCAAGCGCTCGGTTTCGGACCGCCAGTCGATCTGAAACGCTGCCAGCCCCAGGCTGCCGACGACGATGGTCAGGGCGATGACCAGCTTGTTGGATGACGTGTTCCCACGCGGTGTTGAACCTGCCATCAGAGCAGCCCTCTCTTCAGTAGCCGTAGTCGCACAGCCTCGTCAGACGCGTGCCCGGTCGACGCCTCGCACCGGTTCCGTGTTTCGTGACCGACGCCTAGCGGCGTTTCTTGCCTTTCGCGCCCTGCACGGTGGAAGGGGCGGAAGCTCCGGGGCCCATGGACGCGGTTCGCTTGACGCTCTTCACGATCTTCGGCAACGCGCGGATGGCCTTTGGATCGCGGCGAGCAACGAGAACCTTGGGTGCCGTCTTGACATCTCGGATGGGGCGCTTGGGCCGTGTTGTGGGCATCATCTTCACCTTGCTAGCGGAAACGAGGACGCTTGCCGCTTTGTCTCCAAGGCACTGTGGACGCGGTTTGGCGGCCGTCGCAGTGATTGCGGTCACCGGTGTCAGCGTGGGCCCGATCGTGGGTGTGGCCGCACCGACAGCCCATTCGCCACGAACGGCATTGATGACGGTTCTAGGACTTTGTTCTGGACAATCGGACTGATTTCGGACACTTTTGCGGTGACGCTGCCTGCAGGCCATGTGCGCAGAGTATGCACAACGCAAGCGTGCCGATGTGACCGGCCAGTGCCTGACCAATGTGCAGAGATGCCAGGCATCTCGCGGCCCTACCGGAACATACTTGGGAAGCGGATGCGGCTGTCAGCCTGGCAATCGTTAGCAGGACGCGAACGTCGATCCGATTTCCGGCACCGCCCCTGGACCCCTTAGTTCTTTCAGGATCCTAATCCTTGGGCTGCACTGGCCGGATTCGCCCATCGTGAAGCGGCTCCGGCTCGCATTCGAGCAGACAGACGGGACCAAGCGCAGACATGACTGAGACCAAAAAACGTGCGCTGAGCCGCCGTGGGCGCAGTCGCACCATGGCTGAGGTGCAGGAACTGGCCCGCAAGCATACGAAGCTGGCGATCGAGACGCTCGCCGAGATCGCCCGGACCAGCGACAAGGAAACTGTGCGCATCGCCGCCGCCAACGCCCTGCTGGAGCGGGGATGGGGAAAAGCGATGGCCACTGCTGCCACTAAGACCGAGGCGGACGATGCGTCGTTCGAGGTTGTCACGGGGATCGACCGAGGCCCGGACGATACGGCGCCGGAAGCCTGAGGGTCGGCGCGCATAACGGCATGGTGCGTGCGACGCCCGCAACACAATGGTCATAGGAAATAAATCTGGACAAATTGAGCCAATTTGGACACTTTGGCAGAGACGATGAGGGATTGCGCGCCTGTTGGATGGCCGGCGCCCATCAATACCGACATTTGATGCAGATCGCGCCCGCCAGGACCTGGGTCCGTGAGCGGGCGTTTTCATGTTCGGTGCCTCAGTCGATGCGGCGGCCGGATGTTTGCTGGCGGCAGCCGGCTTGATCTTCCGCAACAGCGACGGGTTTGAATGCGTATCGATACCGGGTATCGGCCGCGGCAGCATCAGGCTGAGGTGCATCGCGCGCTGAAGCGTTTCAACGTGCTGGTCTGCCATCGCCGCTTCGGCAAGACGGTGCTGTGCGTCAACGAGTTGATCGATCGCGCACTGAGGCTTGCGTCGGCGGGCGTGTCGAAGCCGCGGCTGGCCTACATCGCGCCGTTCTATCGCCAGGCCAAGGCAGTGGCCTGGGACTATCTGAAGGCCTACACCGTCGCCGTCCCCCGCCGCCGTGTGCGCGAAGCGGAATTGCGGGTCGACCTGCCCGGCGGGGCACGGATTACGCTTTACGGCGCTGACAATCCGGACAGCCTGCGCGGCCTCTATCTGGACTGGGTGGTGCTGGACGAATACGCCCAGATGCGGCCCGGCCTGTGGGGCGAGGTGATCCGCCCGGCGCTCGCCGACCGGGAAGGCGGCGCGATCTTCATCGGCACGCCCAAGGGACGGAACCAGTTCTGGGAAGTCTATACGGCCGCCGAGCGCGACCCGGACTGGCACGCCGCCCTCTACCGCGCCAGCGAGACGGGGATCATTCCGGCGGCGGAACTGGACGCGGCGCGCCAGCAAATGACGGCTGAGCAGTTCGCGCAGGAATTCGAGTGCTCGTTCCAGGTCGCGATACAGGGTGCCTATTACGGGCGCGAGATGGCCGCGGCAGAGGCGGCGGACCGCATCACCCGCGTGCCGTGGGAACCGGCCGCGCCGGTGGACACATGGTGGGACCTGGGCATCGACGATGCGACAGCCATCTGGTTCGCCCAGTCGGTCGGCCGTGAGGTACGGCTGATCGACTACTACGAGGCAAGCGGGGTGGGACTGGACCATTACGCGAAGGTCTTGGGTGAGCGCGCTTACGTGTATGGCCGCCACATCCTGCCGCATGACGCCAAGGTGCGCGAACTCGGCACAGGGCGGAGCCGCGTGGAGACGCTCGCCGGCCTGGGCCTGCGCGCGACTGTCGCGCGTCAGCAATCTCTGGAAGACGGAATCAACGCGGTTCGCCTGCTGTTGCCGCGCTGCTGGTTCGATGCCGAACGCTGCGCGCGAGGGCTGGACGCGTTGCGTCAATACCGAACGGACTATGACGAGCGGCTTGGGACGTTCAAGACGACGCCCCTTCACAACTGGGCCTCGCACGCCGCGGATGCGTTCCGATACGGCGCGGTGACGCGGCGCGAAGACAGCGCGACAGCGCCCCCGGCACGCGCAATCGTCGGCTATTCGCCGCTGGACTTTGACGGAGATCCGTCAACGGACCCGGAAGATGTCCGCAATGGCTGACGAATGGATTCGGCCGCTCAGCTTCGATGCGGCCACGTATGTGGCGCTGAACATGCGCGCTGCCGATGCGCGAGAGATCTTCGCATGCCGTTGGGAGGAGGACCCTGCTGCGTTGGCCCTTGAGCTGACCGCGGCCGTTGGGGCTTGCGGATGCGCCTGGACCGCTGGGCGCGAGCGGCCCGTGGCGGTGTGCGGCGCGGTGGAGCTCTGGCCGGGGCGGTGGTCCGCGATGATGTTCGCCACCGACGAGTGGCCGACGGTTGCGCGCCCTGTCACGCGCTTCGTGCGCGAGGAGGCTATGCCCCTGCTGGTCGGACTTGGGTGCCGGCGCTGCGAGGTCCGGTCGATGGCCACCCATCACGCGGCGCACCGCTGGCTCGTGCATCTCGGCGCGCGGGCCGAAGGCGTCCACGCACACGAGGGACGCAACAACGAAGCCTTCATCACCTACGCCTGGACGAGGAGCCATGTGCATCTTCAGCTCACCGAAACCGCCGCCACCGCCGCCGCCGCCACCGCCGACACGCGATGACGCAGCCGTGCAGCAGGCCGCGTTGGAGGAACGCCGCCGGCGCTCCGCCGCGGCGGGCCGCTCATCCACCATCCTGACCGGCGGCCGCGGCGATCTGACGGCCGCGCCGGTCGGCCGCAAGACTCTTCTGGGAGAATGACGCCATGGCCAAGCCGGCAACTCGCGGCGCCGTCGCCGCGACCATCAATGCTGAAGACACGTGGACGGACCCGCTGGTGGTCCAACAGCTCGAGCGCGCTTCCGTCAGCGTTGCCGGGACCGCCTTCAACGGCACCGTAACGCTGCAGCGGATGCTGGATGGCACCAACTGGCGCGATGTCGAGAGCCATACCAGTGATGCCGAGACTTCCTACGACGGCGATGAGACCGGCTTCCTGCGCATCGGCATCAAGGCCGGTGGCTACACCAGCGGCAGCGTTGCGGTACGTTTGGGGAAGGGGTGATGGACGACCTGGCGCATGAGCTGATCCGGCGTCACGGCGAACTGAAGGCCGCACGCGGCACCTGGGAGGCACATTGGCAGGAGCTGGCCGACTTCGTGCGCCCGCTGCGGGCAGACTTCACCGGCCCGCGATCGCCGGGGGAGAAGCGCAGCCGCGAAATCTATGACGGCACGCCCGGCCATGCGGTCGAAGCGCTGGCCGCCGGTCTGTGGGGCATGGTCACCAACGCTGCCAATCAATGGTTTGCGCTGACCATCGACGATCCCGATCTGGCAGGATTCCAGCCGGTCAAGGAATGGCTGGACCTGGCGGCGGAGCACATGCGCAGCCTGTTCGCCCACAACGGAGGGCAGTTCTACGCCCGTGTGTTCGAGCTCTATGCCGACCTCGCGACCTTCGGCACCGGCGTCTTCTACAGCGAGGATGTAGTCGGGGAAGGGTATCTGCGGTTTTCAACCCGGCCCTTGGCTGAAACCTGCGTGGCTGAGGATGACGGAGGAACCGTCGACACCGTCTTCCGCAGTTTCGAGATGACGGCGCGCCAGGCGGTGCAGCGGTTCGGCGACGGGCAATTGGAGGGTAAGCTGCGGGACGCTGCGGAGAAGCAGCCCGACCGCGCCTTTCCGTTCCTGCATGCCGTCCTGCCTGCCAAGGAAGTCGAGGGTAAGGCGGAGCGGGGTAAGCCCTGGGCCTCACTCTATGTCGATGTGACCGGGCGCAAGGTTTTGCGTCGAGGCGGCTTTGCCGAGTTTCCGTTCCAGGTGCCGCGGTGGTCGACGGCTGCCGGGGAAGTCTATGGCCGCTCGCCCGCAATGCTGGCGCTGGCCGACGTGAAGATGCTGAACCAGATGGCGCGCAGCACCATCGAGGCGGCGCACAAGGCGGTCAATCCGCCCTTGATTGCGTTCGACGACGGCGTCTATCGGCCGATGCGACTCTATCCGGGCAGCGTCAACTTTGGCGGTGTCAACCAGGATGGCAGGCCGCTGGTGCAGCCGCTGTTGACCGGCACTCGGGTCGATATCGGCCTGGAGATGGAGGAGCAACGGCGCGGCGCAATTCGTGAGGCCTTCTACTTCTCGCTGATGCAGATGGTCGGCCGGGCCGACATGACCGCGACCGAGGTGATGGCGCGGCAGGAAGAAAAGCTGCGCCTGCTGGGCCCGCACCTGGGTCGGCTGCAGTCGGAGTTCCTGGATCCGCTGATCGACCGGGTGTTCGCCGTGATGCAGCGCAACCGGCAACTGCCGGAGCCACCGCCGGAACTGGAAGGGCGGGAGTTGAAGGTCGACTATGTCTCGCCGCTGGCCAAGGCGCAGAAGGCGGCGGACGGGCAGGCGATGCTGCGTGCGCTGGAGAGCATTGCGCCCTTGGCCCAGATCGAGCCGACGGTGGTCGACAATTTCGATCCCGATGCCCTGGCTCGGCGCCTGGCCGAGGCCTGGGGAGCGCCGGCCGCGATCCTGCGCGGGCAGGATGAGGTGGCTGAGCTGCGCCAACAACGGGCTCAGGCTCAGGCCGCACAACAGCAGATGGCAATGCTGCAGCAGGCGGCCAAGGCGGCGGAGCAAGGGGCTGGCGCTGCACAGCGCCTGGCCGCAACCGAGGGCGGGGCAGAGCTGGTTCAGGGCATCGCCGGAGCAATGGGCCAGGCCGGTGCTTAGCGGACCAAGCTGGTTGAGCCGCACCTGGGCACGAGAGGCAGCCGATGTTGCGGCCGCCTATCGCCAGCGGTTGGCGCCGGACGACGCTGCTGCCCGCCTGGTGCTGGCCGACCTGGCCCAGATCTGCTGTGCCACGCAATCCAGCGTGGTGCCGGGCGACCCGCATGGCACGGCGTTCAATGAAGGCAAGCGGGCGGTCTGGCTGCATCTGCAAGACATGTTGGCACTGCAACCCGAGCGCCTGTCGGAGCTGATGGAAAGGAGCGACCAATGACCGACACTATGCCCGACGTGGGCGCCGAGCCGGCAGACGCCGGCTGGGCGACCGATCTGGGTGAGCATGCCGAACTGGTGGCAGCCAAGGGCTGGAAGAGCCCGGCGGATGTAGTCAAGAGCTATGCCCATCTGGAGCGCTTGGTGGGAACCGACAGGATCGCCGTGCCGAAGGCCGGTGACGAAGACGGGTTCCGCGCCGTGATGCGGAAGCTGGGCGCGCCGGAGGAGGCGAAGGACTATGCGCTGGCGCCGCCCCAGGGGGCGCCAAAGGGATGGTACCGGGAGGATGCGGCAGACAGCTTTCGTACCCTTGCCCACAAGGCCAACCTGACGCCGGTGCAGGCGCGGGTCCTGCACGACGGCTGGGTCGGTGGTCTGCTGGAGACCGAACAGCAACAGATGGCGGCGACAGCCCGGACGCACGCGCAGCTCGACCAAGAGCTGAGGGCTGACTGGGGCGCGGACTACGACCGCAAGCTGGAGTTGGCGCGGCGGGCCGCGCTGCATTTCAGCGGCGCGGAGGAACTGGATGCACTGGAGGCTTCCATCGGCAGCCCCACACTGGTGCGGCTGTTCGCCCGCATCGGCGAGCATTTCGACGAAGACACCCTGGTGGGGCAAGGCGAAGGCCGATTTGCCGCCAGCGCCGCCGAAGCGCGCACGGAAATCGGATCGCTGAAGCAGGATCCGGGTTTCATGGCGTCGCTGGCCGATGCGGGACATCTCGGCCATGCGGATGCCAAGGCCAAGTGGCGGCGTCTGCATGAGGTCGGATATCCGGGGGTCGTCGGCGCCTGACGGCGCGGGCGGCCATGGACAGGCTGTGCGGGGGTGTGAGCGATGTGTGTTGCCGGCATTGCGCGGGCGTCTGACGTGAAGGCAAGCGGGTAATGTGCGAACCCATGACGATTGTGGCGGCCGTAACTGCGGTCGTCGGTGCGATCAGCACGATTCAGCAGGGCCGGGCGCAGGCGGCGTCCGCCAGGTACAACGCCGCCATCGCCGACCGTAACGCCGTGATCGCGCGACAGCAGGCAGCGGAAGAGGCGCGACGCATCCGCGATGCCGGTGCCCGGGCGCTGGGCCAGCAACGCACGGCGTTTGCCGCAGCCGGCGTGACTGCAGAAGGCACACCTCTGGAGGTGCTGGGAGACACAGCAGCGAGCGTCGAACTGGACGCCCTGACGGCCCGATACAGCGGTGAGGTGGAAGCGACGGATTACATGGCCAGGGCCAATCTGCTGCGCAGCCAGGCACGATCGGCGGAGCGTAGCGCGATGTTCGGAGCCGGAACGTCACTGCTGACATCGGCCGGAAGGATCGGTCATGGGGCGTACAAGTCCCTTTCAACACCGGCGAGCAAGCCATCGGTCGGCGGCTATGGTGCCACCGGCAGTGGGCGGTTGATTGTTGGGAACACTGGTGTTGCAGGAGGGGGAACCTGATGCAGATCGGTCGCGTTCCCCGGTACGGTGAGAGCACAACCGTCCCCAAACCGCGGCTGGATCACCGGGCCAGCGACGACCCAACGGCCGGTGCCGGTATGCAGGCGTTGGCAGACGGTCTGGAGCAGGTTGGGACCATCATCGAGCAGGAGGCCGAAGCCGACGCCGTTTCCTGGGTCTCACGGGTGACGGCCGATGCACAGGTGCACTGGGCGCGTCGTGAGGCCGAATTGAGAAGTGGTGCCGGCGAAGGTGCGCCGGGGCACACCCAGCAAATGGGCGTCGAATGGGACCAGTGGTTCGGGCAGATGCTGGAAGAGGCGCCCAACGACCTCGCCAGGGAGATGCTGACGGAACGGCTGGGCGACCTCCGATCGTCACTGAGGTCACGTGCCGTCACGTTTCAGCACGGTGCCGTCACCGCCCAGCGGACAACGGATTTCGGACTGACGGTTGACCGGCTGGCCGAAGCCGTGCGTACCGGCGTGATGTCGCGGGAAGCGGCATTGGCGCAGTTCGATGGCGACCTGGCCGGAGCGGACAGGACGTGGATGCTGCCCGAAGCGGTGAGCGACTGGCGGGCGCGACGGGAGGGGCTGTTTCGCCAAGAGGAAGTGTCGGCAGCCGAGGGGCGGCTGACGGCCAGGGTGCAGGTCGAGCCTTGGCGGTATGTGGAACGGGTAAGCGCCAGTGGCACCCCGGCCGAAGCGTCATCCCTGGTGACGGCCGATTGGCAGCTGCCGTCCAGCATCGACCAGCCGGTCATAGAGGTGTTGCGGAGAAGGTATTTCCCGCCGGCAGACGTGTCGCCCAGTCCCGAAGCTCCTTCAGGGAGCCAGGCGAGCAGCCAGGATCAGGGGGCGCCAGCACCTGGGCAGTCGACGAGTGTCGCGCCGACGCAAGCGGCATCTCTGGCGCCTGCTGAATGGCAGCTGCCGTCCAGCATCTACGAACCGGCCATCGAGGTCTTACGGAGAAGACATTTCCCGCCAGTGGACGCATCGACCACTCCCGACACTTCGCGAGTGAGCTCGGCGAGCAACCAAGACCAGGGGCTGCCGACACCTGAGCAGTCAACAGGCATCGCGCCGACGGCGGATCTAGAGGACGATCCCGACTTCCAGGCTCTGGATCCAGAGGGCCAACAGCGCGTGGTTGAGGTCGCCAGAGACGCAGCGTGGCAGACATCCATAGAAACTATTGCCAGGGCGAGCCAGCGGATCGAGGACGAAGTCAGGCTGCTGCAAAACGGCCAGACCGTCGACGCTGAAGCCGAAGTGCAGCGCGAGGAGATCGATGCCGCTTTCCAGCCGGATGACGCAGAAGAGCGTTGGGAGTATTTGCTCCGCTGGCGAGCTATCGGCGCCCGGATGCGCGAGGTGCGGGGCCTGACGCCGCAGGAGCAGACGGCTCTGCTGGTGGCCCAGACAGATGCGACGGAGAGGGAGGTTCTGCAGGCGGCAATCGACCGCGACCGCCACCTACGAACTGAAGACCCAGTGGCATACGTGCTCAGCTATCACGGCGTGCTGAACGACGCGGTCGACAGGGTTGCGCCGGATTCTCCCGATTCCGAACTTCTGGCGCGCATCGCGCAGGGCCTATTGGGCGAGCAGCAGCGGATTGGCATCTCCGATCCCCGCCCGATGCCACGGGCCTTGGTCGATACGTTTCTTCGGGCTTGGGGGAGCCTTGAGCCCCAGGCGAGGGTCGACTACCTGCGGAGGTTCGCAAGTGGCTTCGACGATGCTGCCGGCGCCGAAGGTGCGTTTGCACAGCTCGCTGAAGCGGGTCTGCCGTGGGCTGCACTGACGATCGCCACGCTGGATCCGCAGTTCCAGGCGCGTGCCGCATATGAGCTGGCGATCATTGCCGGTGACGAGGCATCGGACCTGAGGTTGGGCGTACCTGCCAATGTAGATCTTGATGGACTCCGAGAGGGGGTCGAGGAGGCGCTTACGGAGTTTCATGCCTCGACCCTCCTGTATCGCCGTGATCGGCTGGGGGACGAATCCTATCTGTCGCAGGCCGTGCGCCTCACCCACTACTATGTTGGGGATCAGATAGGACTGGAACCCGAAGAGGCTACGGCGTTGGCCGCCGACGGCATAGCCAATGCGCGATACAACTACTTCGACATAGATGGGCACGTCATACGCGTCCCGGTTCGCCGTGACGCGCAGCTGATTGAAGAACGCGCAAATGCGCTGCTTGGAAACCCTGACGCGTTTGGTCCGGTGCCGGTCACGGCGGAGGTACCGGAACAGACACCCGAACAACTGCGGCAACTGTTTCGCAGCCGACTGGCAGATTCCGGGTTCTGGGTCACGGCGCCCGACGACAGTGGCTTGGTGCTGATGATCGAGACCCTCGGTGGGGGAGCCACGATGGTCCCGGACCGGTTCGGCGTCCCGATCACCATGAGTTGGGATGAACTTGAGGGCAGGCAGAGGGGAGATGGGGCCACGGCGATGGGGCTGCCCGTATTGGGGCTCGGTCCGATCGTGAGCACCCAGGGCGGAATCATCGAGACCCCTGCGGGTTGGAGGTTTCTCAATCTCGACATCATCCGCACTCCATTCAACGAGGCGATTGAAGCGGCGTTGATCGAGGGGAGGAGATCCGCCCCCACAGACTCGCTGCGGCGGTCTGCGGATATGCACCACGCGGAAAGTGGCGGCGGACCGCGGCAGATGCCCGGATTCATGATCGATCCTGCCGATCTGCCGGGGGGGGGCGGTGGTGGGATGGCGCCGCCGCCAGAGCCTGTCTGGCTGGATGCCGAGACTGCCAACAGGCGGTATGGCCATCTTGGGCTGAACTTCGACGAGGGCGTGTTCGAAGTCTACGCCGAGCTTCTGGCGCAAAGGAGGATAGAAGAGCTGACGCATGACTGGCTCATGCGTCGAGCCGAAGGACCGTTGACGCGTGTCGGCATGATCGGAGCCCAATTGGGTGCCGGGATCTTTGACCCGATCAATCTCGCAGCCAGCTTCATCCCAGTGTACGGGCAGGCAAGAGTCGCGAACCGCTTTCGACAATTTGGCAGGACAGCAGAGAGATTCGTTCAGGGAGTCTATGGTTCGGCTGTGACTGGTACGGCCAGCGAAATATTTGTCAGTTCCGTCAGAAGGAGAGAGCAGAGTGAAATCAGTTTAAGTGAGAGTGCGCAAAACGTCATTGTATCCAGTATTTTGGGTGGGTTTCTCAATATTCCCCTTTCCAGAGTCAGTGATTTCGTTTGGCCCCGCGTGGATCCATCAAGGCGAATACCGGATCAATCTCCCAGCTCTGACCCGACGAGTGTTGGGTCCGGCGCAGATGACCTCGCCCAAATGCCCTCAGCAGATGTCCGTGAAATCGTTGGTGGTGGTGAGATCACAATTCAGACATCGGGCGAAACGTCCTCTTTGACTCTCGTCCGAAGTTCGACTGCCGGACCTCTGGCCGGAAGATCGTCGTCTTTGCCGGACACGATTAGAATCGAAGTTCTGCACGGACGACTGGCGGAGGGGAACGACCCAGCTGCAGTGACTTTGGACGATATCGCCGCCGTTCCGCATGTCCTGGATAACCCGAATCGTCAGCAGATGACATTGGACGTGGGTATCGACGCCGCGCTCTGGCGAGTGCAGCGCGATCAACGAGAGCTCGTATACATCGCATTCCGAGGAAGAGGCGATATCGATCTGCATGTGGCCATCCTGGTTCAGGATACAGCGCAGCGACCAGCCAACGCTCTCGACGCAATCACAATCGACGACGCCGGCAATCTCGGCACGCCGTAACAGGGTATCAACACATGAAGAACAGTGCGGCCGTTGCCGGAAGCCGTCCGGTCCGGCGCTTGCAGCGTCACGCAACCGCGAGGCAGGGAGGAGCAAGAGCTGCGGAACTCATCGCTGCGCCGGCGATCGATCAGATTGTTGCCGACGAAGTCGAGCCAGATGATCTGGGGCACCTCAAGCATCTCGTCGTCGCGCTGCGTCAAGCTGGCGAACTGCACCGGACAGACGAGGCTTCCCTTGCAACGGCGAATGATCAGGCCGAGCGAGCGCATCGATATGGCGATACCTACCGAGCGGCGGCCTTCTGTCTCGTCGGCAGGATCGCATGACCCCCTTGGATTGCCTCCGCGAGCAACTGCCCTGTCAGGCTCAGCTCAATGACGAGGAGTTGGGAGCGATCCTGCGGGACCTGAAGCGGCGTGCGGATCAACGGGTCGCTTTGCGACCCTTTGAGGATAAGCGATCCGCGCTGTTGGAAGCGGCCGAGGAAGCTGCAAGCGAGCTGGATGCTGCGGCCGATACCGAACGCCGCGCAGCGGCTCTCAACGCTATTGTCAGCGCGACAATCTCTCGCGAGTTCAAGGCTTCCGGAGAACCAGCGCACGCTCTGCTGGCGTTGCTGGCGGGCGACGCAGATGCCCCCAGCCGCGGCAGGTCGATCGCGGCTCGTGCACTGGCGATCGAAGCGAAGCTGTTGGGTGGCCTGGTGGCCGAGTTGGATCGGGAGAATCTGATCCCATTCGTCACGCGACGCGTCGATTACCGCCCTCACGAAACAGGGGTGCTGGATCGCGAGATCGCACTGGAGCTTTGGGAGATTGGACGCGAAGACGGCGAGCCTGGGCTCACAGGAATTCCCGAGGCGCGGCAGATTGCAGCGATCATTGACCGCTATCAGGAGGCTGTGCGACGGCTGCAGAACAGAGCCGGCGCGAAGATCCGAAGGGCCCCCGGATCCATCCTTCGCTTCGGTCATGATCCGGTACGGCTGCGGCAAGAGGGCTTTGAGGCGTGGCGCGCCTTCATCCTGCCGCGGCTGGAGGGGTGCACGAGCTTCGGCATCGCCGATCCCCAGAAGATAATGCGTGAGGCCTATGATGAAATCATAGCTGGCGTACACCTTCGGACAGCGGGCTGGGCGACAAGAGCCTCCGGTGAACGGTCGGAGCTGATCGTGCGGGCGGCGGGCGAGCGGATGCTGCAGTTCGTCAGCGCCGACGCCTGGTATGCTTACCATCGTTGGTTCGGTCAGGGATCCCTGATGGATGTGGTCTGCGTCGGGCTTCGCCACGCTGCGCGCAACACTGCGATTATGCAGGGCTTGGGCACGCATCCGCAGACCATGTTTGACCGCAAACTGCGCGAAATCGGAGTTTCTGATGGTCCTGCCGAACGTGGAGGCGACACGGCCACGCGACGTGAGCTCGAAGGCCACCTTCGTGAAGTCGACGGGACGACGGCGCTGCCGAGCGCTCGTCTGGCGACGATCTGTCATGGTTGGCGTGCCCATGCAGCGCTCGCCAAATTGGGCGCAAAGGTCATCGGTCCCATCACCGACATGCCGGTGAGAGCCGCCAAGCTGCGTCCGCGCAACAGGGGGCTGCTCGACCGCTATGCCGACGAGATGCGTCTGATATCGCCCGACGGACCGGAACGACGCGCGGCGACTGACCTGATCCGCGTGGCCATAGACGGCATGATCGGCAGCGTTGCCGCGCGGGTGACTGCAAATGACGACGTGCCGGGGACGGCATCCAGGCTCGCACGGCTGTACCTTCGCTTGAGCCAGCACCAATGGTGGGATGAAGCTCACAGGACTGGCGTCAGCCTGATGCTGAGCCGGCGGCTTGCGCAGCAGAAGGATGCCGATTGGGACGGCCTCGACGAGGATACGCGCCGCGTTCTGCCGCAGTTCGAAATCGGTAGCCCGGAATGGGAGATCTATCGGCAGCATGCCGTACGCGCCGGACCTGATGGCACGGAGTTCATCTTGCCGGGCGCGCTGCGGGACGTGGGCGACGCGGCTCTCATGCAGTGGGCCGGCGAGAAGGTCGGCGCCAGCTGCCAGGCGTTGCGGGATGGCCTTGAGACGCGCTTGCAGGCCTACTATGCCGGCCGTGGCGGGGCTCTGGTGCTGTTTCCGGGAGCGCGGGATCTGACCCGGTCGGCTCTCGGCACGCATCCGGGGACGGCACTCGGCAGGGTCAGCCGATTTCTCTGGCAGTTCAAGCGGTTTCCGTCGGTGATGAGGCGACATAAACTCGGACCGACGCGGTCCAGTGGCGCTGGCGGCGACCTTTGGCAGCTGGCCGATCTGGTGATCGCAATGACGATCCTTGGATACGTGGCGTTGGCTGGACGCGAGTTGTCGGAGGGGCGTGCTCCACCGGACACCGTCGATCCGCAGACGTGGAAAGACGCGTTCGTCCACGGCGGCGCAGCAGGGATTTACGGTGACTATATCTTCGACGAGGTTCGCCGCCTGGGACAGGACGTCAGCGGTCGCGGCTACGGGGCGGACCGCGAGCGGTTGTCCGGATTGGATCGGCTATACGGCAGGATCCGTCGAGGCGATGGCAGCTGGCGTCAGCTCTTGCGTTTCGTCAAATCCGAAACGGCGATCCTCGAGCTGCTCGACAGCCAGTCGGCGCTGGACCTGCTGGCACTGCTTCTGATCCAAGACGAGGTAATGCCCGGCTCGCTGCGCCGCGCCGGAAGGCCGCCTCAGCACGACATCGGACAAATGCGGAGTTGGTAGGGCTCGGCCAGGGGCATCGCTTTCCACGAGGCGCGGAGCCGCTCCGTAACGGCGGTCGTATGTCCGATGCTGGAGATCAACGGCTGGGTCGCACAGCCTACAACCCGATTTAGAGATTTTCATCTTATGATCGGAATGATATCCTGCTGCGAAGATCGCAACAGGAGAATGAACCGTGCCACGCCTCATGCCACACAAGGTCTTTTTCGGGGCGGTGCTCGCTATCGTACTGGTCGCCTGCGCCGCAGCCTTTGCCGGCGACGCGCCGGCGCTCTTGATCCTGCTTGCCGGCGTCGCCGGCGCCGGAATCGATCCGATCAGCATCGCGCTCTCTATGAGCGCCGGTGTGCTTGGCAAGCGCTGGTACTTGGGTGTGCCAATCGCCGCAGGCATCGCCGTTGTGATCGGGCTGCTGCTGGGTCAGGGAGCCGGGACCGTGTTCACGATAGCGGCTATGGTGTTCTGGGCCTTCGTCGGCGACTTCGTTGGCGAGATTTGGTGGCGCCGCGACCCTGAGCAAGCTCAGGCCGAAGAATAGCATTCGACGCCAGGGGACAGCGTAACGCGACGAACTGGAACGTGCGCCTCTGCGGCTGCTAACCGCCGTGGATCAGGATGTAGCGGCCGTCGCGGCTTTCAACTTGGCCCTGGCGTTTGAGGCGGGATAGCAGACTGGAGATACTGGCGCGCGCCATGGGCGTGCCGCGGGAGGCGCCGGCCGCCAGCACGTCGGTCACCGACAGGCCGTCGCCGCCGGCTTCGCCCAGCAGCTCCAGCACGAGGGCCTGGTTGCGCGGGCGCGGGCCGCCGGCACGCTTGGCCCGCCGCGGGGTCGGCGGCTTTGCGTCCTTGACCAGAGGCTTAGGGGGCTTGGCGACGGATCTTGGCCGCACCTCGGCGTCTTCTCGCCGCAAGATGGCGAGCGCACGGTCGAGGCCGGCCAGTTGATCCTGCAGGCTGCGGATCTGTGCTGCGAGCGCGTCGCGCTCCGCCAAGATTTCGTCGATCTTGCTCTGCGCCATATGCGTTCCCCCATTCGTGTCAAGTGTGTTTCTCGCACGCTGACGCAGGATCGAGCGCGCGTCAAGCTACCGCGTCGAAAGATCGACGACGTGACGCGCCAGCATGACGTTCGACCGCCCAACGGGCGAAACCATCGACTTGCCGGACAAGCGGGTTCTCACCCACCCCGGTGACTGCTCGGAACAGACGGCCTTCGAGCGGAAGTGAAACGCTAGGCGGGGTCTGGCGACATCAGGGCCAGACAACCCCCGTGCCGCACGCACACTCGCAACACGGAACGGAGGACATCCCCGTGAGTTTCGAAGTCGAAACCGCGCGGATCCAGGAGTACCGCAACAACCTGGATATCGCGCTGCAACAGCGTGGCTCTAAGCTGCGCGGTGCGGTCACCACTGCGCCCTATCGCGGCAAAGCCGGCAAGGCGGTCGAACGCGTCGCACCGGTGACCGCACAGCGCGTGACAGCGCGTCATGCCGACACGCCGCTGATCTCAACGCCGCATGACGCGCGCTGGGTCTATCCGGTCGACTATGACTGGGCCGACCTGGTCGACACGTTCGACCAGCTGCGCGTCGGCGTGGAACTGACCGGTGCCTATACCATGAACGGCGCCTATGCGCTGGGCCGGGCGATCGATGACGAGATCATCGCCGCCTTCTTCGGCACCGCCAAGACCGGCGAGAACGGGTCGACGGATACCGCGTTCGACACATCCGGCCAGCAGATCGCCACCGGGTCAACGGGCCTGACCGTGGCCAAGCTGAAAGAGGCAAAGAAGACGCTGATGGCCAACGAAGTCGATCTCGACTTCGACCCGGTCTATTGCGCGATCACGGCGGCGCAGCACGACGATCTGCTGAACCAGATCGAGGTGACGTCGCTGGACTTCACCAACCGGCCGGTGCTGACGGACGGTCGCCTGACTGCGTTCCTGGGCATCCAGTTCATCCATACTGAGCGGTTGGGCGTGGACGGCGCCAGCGCCAGACGCGTTCCGGTCTGGGCGAAGTCCGGCATGCATCTGGGGCTGTGGGACGACATCGTCGTCGACATCGCGCCCCGCCGCGACAAGCGCAATGCCATCCAAGTCTATGCCCGCGTCACCTGCGGCGCGGCACGCCTGGATGAAAAGCGCGTCGTCGAAGTCTTGTGCACCGAGAGCTGATGGGGAGGGACCGGATATGGCTGTGGAGCACTTGAATGGGACGCTGACCATGGCGGGGATCACGTCGATCACGGCGTTTTCCCCCGCCAAGGCGTCGCTCGCAGGCGGGCGGCTGCGCCGATGGGTCGACATGGTGGAGGTTAGTGCTGCGGCATCCGTCGGCTCGACCTATACCTTCGCCCGGTTGCCGTCCGCCTGTACGATCTCGCCGCTCAGCACCGTGCATTGGGACGATGTCGGGACGGGTGGGGCGACGCTTGACGTCGGGGACGCGGCGAACGCCGACGGGCTGGCAACAGACGTCGCCATAGACGCGGCCGCCGGCAATGCGGCGCTGCTGGAGGCCAAAGGCATCGAAACCTATGGCCAGCCGTTGTGGCAGATGCTGGGCCACACGGCGGACCCCGGCGGCACCATCGATCTTGTGGCAACGCTGGCAACAGCGGCGGCGTCTACCGGCGGTACGCTGGTGTTCGACGTCTATTTCACGGTCGACTGACGGGATCAATCGACCTCTCGGGCCGGCGTTCCAGCGCGGGACGTCGGCCCGCCCCACCCACGACAGCAATGACGGAAGAGACGCAAGGCAACCGCGGGGCGGCGGCACCAGTCGCGCGCGCCCATCGCGGCGGCCCCATGTGCGCATGGAGGGGATTATGGCCGATTGGAAGTTCGACGTGAACGCCGGCACCGTGGCCGGAGACGTCGCCGCGGCAAGTGGTGCGACCAAAACCAATTCGATCATGCTGGCGGTGGCCGACACCGTCGACCGCTACGACCTGCTCTTGCAGCTGAAGGCCTTCGAGATGGCGATCGTCGATCTCGACGCCTTCCCGCCGGCACCGTGAACCCATGGCCTTCAGCCAGGTCGAGCGCGCCAACGCGGCCCTGAGCGCGATCGGCGCGCGGCGCATCACCACGCTGACGGAAGACAGCAAAGAGGCGCGCATCTGCAATGCCCGTTTCGATGCGGTGCGCGACGCGCTGTTGCGCGCCCATCCCTGGAACTTCGCCATGGCGCGGGCGACGCTCCCGGCACTTGCCGGCTCGGCAGTCTGGGGATGGGCGCGTGCGTTCCAGCTGCCCTCCGACGCGGTGCGCCTCTGGTCGGTCGAGGCACTGAGGGACGAAGAGTGGACCGTAGAGGGCCGCACGGTGCTGACCGATGCTTCGGCCCCCCTGAACGTCCGCTATATCCGCCGCGCCGACAATCCGGCCGATTGGGATGCAGGCTTTGCCGAGGCATTCAGCGCCCGTCTGGCCGCCGAGATCGCCACCGACATCGTCGACGAGACGACGACCACCGAGCGCATGTGGCGGCTCTATCGAGACAAGCTGGCGGAGGCGAGGCGGATCGACGCGCAGGAAGGATCGGCCGAACGGCACCCTGAATCCGCCTGGTTGGCGGCGAGGGCCTGACCGCATGCCGAAGGCCAACCCGATCCTCACCAATTTCACCGCCGGCGAGCTGAGCCCACGCCTGGACGGGCGCGTCGATATCGCCAAGTACTTCAACGGCTGCCGCAGGCTAGAGAACATGATCGTTCTGCCGCATGGAGCGGCAACGCGGCGCGGCGGCACCCGGTTCGTCGGCAGCGTCAGAGACCATGATGCGGTATCGCGGCTGCTGCCCTTCCGCTTCTCCACCACCCAGGCTTATGTGATCGAAGCGGCGGCCAGCGCCTTCCGCTTTTTCAGGGACCAAGGGCGGGTGGTGGCTGCGGATACGGATGCAGTCATCGTCAATGGCAGCTTTGACAGTGATCTCAGCAGTTGGACGGCGGCCAGCGTGACGCAGTCGGCCGGACGCGCGTCGTTCGCCGCCGGCGGGACATTGAGCCAGGCGGTGTCGGTAACGGATCCCGAGGTCGGGCTGGTTCTAGTCTTCGCCATCACCGGCACCGCCAGCACTGACGAGCTGACGCTTAAGCTCGGGACCACGGACGGCGGCACGGAAATCGGCAGCAAGGATTTCGGCGTCGGCTGGCATGCCCACGCGTTCACGCCGGGTGCAGGCAACGCCAGCTTCTACATACACTTCGCGCGTAAGGGCGGGACGCCGGCACTCGACGACGTGGCCTTTCTGGATGATGCACCGGTTGAGCTGCCGACGCCCTATCAGCAGAGCGAGATCGCATCCCTTTACTACACGCAGTCGGCCGATGTGCTGTACCTGGCGCATGAGGCGCACCCGCCGCGCAAGCTGCTGCGCTTTGCCCATGACGCCTGGTCGCTGGTGGACATCGCCTTCACCGACCCCCCGGCGGAATGGACAGACAGCGACTATCCCGGCGTGGTCGGCTTCTTTGAGCAACGGCTGGTCTGGGCGCGTTCGCCCTCCCACCCGCAACGGCTATGGTTCTCCAAATCCGGAAACTATGAGAACCATGGCGTCTCGTCGCCGGTCGTGGACGACGATGCGCTGAGCTACACGATCGCATCGGGCCAGGTGAACGCGATTGCCTGGATGTCGCCGGGCAAGCAGCTGGTGCTTGGCACTGTCGGCGCGGAGTTCGTGGCCGGTGGCGCGGGGCCGGACCAAGCGATCAGCCCTAACAGCGTGCGCATCGTGCCGGAGACGACGTTCGGCAGTGCCATGCAACTGCCTTTGCGCATCGGCAATGCGGTGCTGTTCATGCAGGCGGCCCGGCGCAAGCTGCGCGAGATGGTCTACAGCTTCGAGGTGGACAGCCATGTGTCGCCCGACCTGACGCTGCTCGCCGAGCACATCTCCGTCGGCGGCATCGTGCAGTTGGCCTATCAGCAGGAGCCAGACAGCATCGTCTGGGCCGTACGCAGCGACGGCACGTTGTTGGGATGCACTTATCAGCGCGACCAGGACGTGGTGGCCTGGCATCGCCACATTCTGGGCGGGAGCGACGGCAGCGGGCCCGCGGCGGTGGAGAGCACCGCCGTCATTCCAGGTGACGGGCGCGATGAGCTCTGGCTGGTCGTCCGGCGCACCATCGACGGCAACACGCGGCGATATGTTGAGGTGATGCAGCCGGGCTTGAGTGCGGAAGACGAGCAGGCCGACGCGTTCTACGTGGATAGTGGGCTGAGCTACAATGGCGCGCCGGCCACGGTGATCTCGGGCCTCGACCATCTGGAGGGCGAGACCTTAGAGGTGCTGGCCGATGGCGCCCGGCGACCGCCTGCCTCCGTCTCCGCCGGGCGGATCTCGATCGACCCCGCAGCGAGCATCGTGCATGCCGGCCTTGGTTATGGCTGGGTGTTGTCGCCCATGCGTGTCGAGGCCGCAGCGGCCGCGGGCACGGCGCAGGGGCGGGCCAAGCGCATTGCCCGTGTGACCGCGCGCATCTACCGGACCCTCGGTGTCGAGGTGGGGGCGCCAGGCCAGCCCCCCGATACCATCCATTTCCGTACGACCAAGACGCCGCTGGGCTCGCCGCCGTCGCTCTACAGCGGCGATATGGAAATCAGCTTTCCCCACGGCTGGGACACCGACGGGATTCTGGAGATCAGCGGCAAAGGACCGTTTCCGGCCACCGTGATCGCGCTGATGCCCGAAGTGCGAACCACAGGCTGAGCAGGTCTCGCAGTGCGTCGCGGTACGCCGAAGTCAGTCGATTGAACGCAAGGCTGCCCGCCATGCGGGTGCGGCGGCCGCCTGCGCCGTCATGCCGGCCGCCGCGCCGACGTCAACTGGAGTTTTTGTTCATGGACAACCCGGCAACCCTGGGTGAGCTGATCGCCGGCCTCGGCGCCGTCGTCAGCGCCGTGACCGGGATGCTCGGCTTCGTCTGGCGCACGATGATGCGCCGGCTGGACCGCACCGGCGATCTTTTGACCAAATATCGGCATGAGGTCGATGGCCGGCTGGACGCGCGGTTCGCCAGCCACGACCGTGTGGCCGACCTGGCCCGGCGGATCGATCACGTCGAGCGCCTCGTCGACCGGCTGTACGCGCCGTGTGCGCCCAGCCCGCAGCCGCCGCCAGAGCACATTGGCGGCTAGAACGGCGACGAGCAATCGTCGCAGTCGGTACGGAGCGAGATCGGCAGTCGGCAGAGGCGCGCACAAGGCTGGGTTTCCGGCAGCCGTACCGATCCGGCTGAGATGTGGTCGGCCGCCTTTTGGGGGGGCGGCCCAAGTCGGGATCACCGCCCTCAGGCGGCTCACCATCATCGGAGCATCGAAACATGACGGTAGCAAGCAGCACCGCACGGGTAAGCTATGCTGGAGACGGGGCGTCGATCGCGTTCGCCGTACCCTTCTATTTCCTTGCCGACGCGGACCTGAAGGCCATCCACAAGGATGCGGGCGGCGTGGAGACGACTTGGGCGAACGGCGTGCACTACACGCTGTCAGGCGCCGGCAGCTTGGCCGGCGGCACGCTTACCGTCAACACGTCGCCGACGGACTACACGCCGGCCTCAGGCGAGACCCTGACGATCCTGCGCGACGTGGCCCTGACCCAGGACACCGACTTGACGGAAGGCGACCCGCTGCCCGCCGCCACGTTGGAAACGGCGCTGGACAAGCTGACGATGATCACGCAACAGATCGACGAGCAGCTGGGGCGCTCGGTCAGGCTCGCCAAGTCGTCGACTCTTGTGGATGTCGAGATGGCAGAGGGTGCGAACCAGTTTCTGAGGTGGAACAGTGTGGGAACAGCATTGGAGGCGGTCTCCATAACTGTCGTCAATTCCAGCGCGGTTACGATCACCGCCTTTGCTGAGAGCCTTCTTGACGACGCCGACGCCGCGGCGGCACGAGCCACGCTGGGTGTCGAGGTAGGCGTTGATGTCCAGGCTTACGATGCCGACATTCCCACAGCAGCCGCGTCCCAAGCAGAGATGGAGGCCGGCAGCGAAGCCGCGTTGCGGTCGATGTCACCATTGCGGGTGGCGCAGGCCATCGCCGCATTGGCGCCAACACCGAACTATGAGATCGGCACCTTCACGCGCGATGCCAGTTTGGCCAGTGGCAATCAGACCGTGACCATGGCTAATAGTTTTACACCGAAAGTTGGCCTGTTTATCTCAGTGGTAGCTGGCGCCAGCAAGTTTTCGATCGGGCTATCTGACGGAACGAACAACTACGCAGCAAATGATCGGCATTCCGTGACGCCAGATACATGGTCCGCTGTCGGCATCAACGCGATTAGCGTGTTTCAAGAGAGCGGAAACGCCTATGAAGGCGACGTCAATAGCTGGTCGAACGGTTCCTTCGAAATCGGTTGGACAAAAATCGGAACAATAACCGGAACCATCAATGTCTACTATCTAGTCATGGGTTGATGATGAAGGCATTTTTTCTTGCGTGCTTGCTATCCTGCGCGTCCACTCAATCCACCGCACAAGAGTTACTTGGTCGTTGGCCAGACAATTACGGTCTGCGTTCGGCGGCGCTGCGCGGCGACGATCTGTGCGTCGGGACCAGCCACTACAACACATCACAGCCAGCACAGGTCTGGTGTCATGACGGGCTACGGTGGGATCTGATGCGAACTTGGTCTTCGCATACCCAGGTGCAGCACCTGCATTTTCACGAGCCGTCGGAGACACTCTACGTTGGGTTGCTAGCACACCATGTGCCAGGTGCCGCACAGATCTGGGCACTGCAATCTGATGACATTTGGCAGAATGTCGGGATGGCCGGCATCCCGCCGATCTACCACAACGTTACCGCGATCGCCTTTCTTGATGACGAACTCTATATCGGCGTGGCCAACGAGGACACTGGCGACATGGCTAGGGTCTATCGGTGGATCGGGCCGCACTGGCAGGCTGTCGCTGGCGACGGGCAGAACGGTAGCTGGGACCGCATGTATAACGGCGTCTATGACATGCTAGGCACTGACGATGCGCTCTATGTCGTGACGACCGGCCGGGACGATTATGATGGCGACGTCTGGCGGTTCGATGGTGTGACCTGGATGCAGATCGGCGGCGACGGGCTCAATGGCTCATGGGACGAACCCCACATCAAGTCCGTGATTGCGATTAACGAGCACGAAGGAGATATCGTCACTGGATTGCTGCGCCAACCGGCGACCACGCCCGTCTCGCTTATCTATTTATGGGACGGAATGACATGGACGGCGCTTCCCGACGCGCTTGAATGGTCGACCGCTACACTCGCAAACCATCTCGTCTCGTACCGTGGTGAACTGTATGTCGGCGTGGGTGGACCAGCCGACGACGGGCAGCAGGCGAGCGTATGGCGACGGGGCGAACACGGATGGACTGATCTAGGGCGCCCAATGGAGGCTCGGGCGCCGCCGCCGGGCAAGTGGGAATGGGTGTATAGGCTGGTGCCCTATGACGACGGGTTAGCGGCAGCGATCGCTGGCTATTGGGAGTCAACGGACGTGGCGGCAGCACAGATTTGGTTGTACGACTCATCTCTGCTGACGCGCCAGGATTGAGGTTGGGCAAGCTTGGCCATGCGCTGCCCGAGGTATAACGAAAGGTCCGAGGGGAAGAGGCACCCGATATCCGTCGCGTCCCACCGCTGCAGATGTCGACACTTAAGGTACGGACCGGTTCTCCCCTGTGAAGACAATCTGGCATAATGGCACCATAATCGGCTTCTAACGGTTGTCCATTGCGCGGTTCGGTGGACGATCGCGTGCCGCACGGATGAGTGGGGTGGGATGATGGTACCGCTCGTAGGAGTTTTTGCCGCGGCCGCGATCGCAGGGGCAGGGGCGCTGGTGGGCTGGCGACTTGCGCGTGAGTACCTGCTGCCTAACCTTGGGCCGAAGAGGACATCCGGTGGAGATGGACAAGAGCGTTCGGCCAAAGTGATTGAAGGTGATTATGTCGACCTCACTGACGATCAGCCATCAACGGCCAAAGGTAGGCGCCGACGGTCAGATTGAGTCCGCTCGGTTCACGGCAGCATTCCGATCGCCGCCCGGACCACATGCCCGGCTACGATCCAGGGTTGTTTGTGTAGCGACGGCTGCGGCTTCTATTTCCTGACTTTGCTGGTCCGAAAGTCGGGTGCAGGCTTGCGGTCGGACGGGGGCGGGACGACATAAACGTTTGAGGCGGAGCGCGTGTGCCTAATCTGACGACTTGGTGGTGTGGCCGAGCCATGTCTGAGCGTCAGCCGGCGGGAGAAGCATCATGGCGCCTCTGGTAGGGGTGTTAGCGGTTGCCACCGTGGCGGGGTTCGGGGCGGCGCTTGGGTATCGCGTGGCCCGCGACGTCGTCGTTCCGCTGGTGGCCCGAGGGTCCGACGAGGCGAAGACTTGGTGGGAGACGCTGCATCGCCGGGACGGCACCGAGCCGGACGAGATGGCCGGTACCGAAGAGCAGTCCGCCGACCACATGTAATGCCGACAGCAACAACGTTAGTCGATTCGTGTCGGCGTGGCGCGGAGGCAAGGTGACGCCGCGTGAATCCTGGTGCCGCCGACATTCTTGATGGAGTTTCAGGCGGTTCCTTTCCGCCGAGACTCGGTCAGACTCTTAGAGAATTGTCTCGCATTGTAGCTAATTCACAATGGTCAAATCTTGCTCACGAACAAAATCGTCAAGACAAAGCCGGTTAATTCGGGACGAGGTCTTGACCATCTGCGGGCGAATGGCCAACTGAAGCGGACCGGTGCGGTATTAAGCGCACTCAATCGAGGAAGAATCGCTCTATGTCCGATACCACGATCGTGGGAACAGGCGGCCAGAACGGCTGCTCGACTGACGCGACGGTTAAATGGTACAGCAACAACAAGGGTGTTGGCGTGGTGACCCCGCATGACGGCCTTGGCGACGCAGTGCTTCGGAAGTCTGCGCTGCTGATGCTGGGCGCGGCGCGTATAGCGCCGGGGGACTCCGTGAATTGCCGGATCTCCGACACCAGCAACGGCCGTCAAGTGAGTGAGGTTATCGCCGTTCGATCCGGCGATACGGCAAGGCATCGCGGTGTTGCCGGCGCGCCGGCCGCGCGGCGCAGCCGGGCTGTAGGCTCCGTCCGTGAGGGGCATTCACCGGCCGGCGGGCCGGTCACCACGGGTACCGTGAAGTTCTACGACCCCTGGCGCGGCTTCGGGTTCGTAGCGCCGGACGGCGGCGGTCGCGACATCTATGTCGACTATCGTACGCTGCAAGCAGCACGGCTGCCCGCACTGGAAGACCGCCAGCGCGTTCAGGTGGTGACCCGCAACGGCACGAAGGGCCCGGTGGCCGTCAAGGTGATCATCGCCTGACGAGCCGAGGAGTGACGTGCGAGCCCATGATGGGCCCGTGCGCGTTCGCGCTGGAGTAAGCCTTCGGCCTACCTAAGCTTGAACCCGATCTGCCGGTGATGTTGCGCCCAGCGACGACGCGGTCAGGGGCGTTGCTCGCCATCGGGGCAGCCGGTCGAGCCAGTAGAGGATGGCCAGCGAATTGTTGATACCGTGCGTCCGTTGCACGCTATCGGTGCCCAGCGATGCCTGGAGAATGCAGTCCTTCAGGAGGGCGCGGTCGAAGAGCCATTCCCCCAGGTCTTCGGCGCGGTCGACGAGACGGTTCAGCGTCGGACGGTTCCGGGTCAGTCCCTTGTAGTAGACCGCGTTGAAGTTCCCCTTGTCGCGCCGACGGACGATGGCCTCGGGCAGCACATCACGCATGGCCCGGCCCAGGATGGCCTTCTGCTCGCCGGGCACCGGCCTCAGTCGGACCCGGCTGGCAAGCGCATGGGCAATCAGCCTGGGATCGCGGAAGGGATGGGTGATGTGCAGGCCCCGGGGGGCCGCCAGAGTGGCGCGCACCCAATCGCCGGCCGTGGTGGCGAGCGCCTCCAGCGCATAGGAGAGAACCACGGTGTCGGCGCTGCGTGTGGCCCGTCGCCAGCTGCCGAGTACACGGTCACGCAGCGCCCCCTGCCGCGCGAAATCGCGTTGGACCCAGGGCGGGATGGTCCAGCCGTTGCGCCTGTTGAGCGGGGCATAGCCGGCGGTGAACAGGGCTCGAAGGCCGGGCCGTAGCCAGACGGGCATCAAGGGGTCGAGCGCGAAAGGACGGAACGTGTTCCACGGGCTACGGCTTGAGGCCTTGGCCCAGCGCGCCGCCTCCAGCCAGGCCGTGGCCAAGCGCCCGCGGGCCAGTTCGTCGGCGAGGTAGTGGGGCATGTCGGCGGCCAACTCGTCGGCCCCAAGCCCCGTCATAACCGTATCAGCACCGACATTGAGCGCCGCGTCGGCCATGCACTTCGCCGAGGGCACGCGGAAGAACCCGGGATAGGGTTCGTCGTGGTCGAGGTCGCCGGCGAAATGGTCGAAGTCGAGAACATCGTCGCCGGCCACGTGATGCGAGACGAGGCCTGTCCGTCCCTGGACCGCCAGGACATAAGGCGCCTCACTGGCCAAACCGAACAGGCGCTCATAGACCATGGTCAGGGCATGCAGCGGCCTGTTCTCCGCCGACAGATGCCGCTGCGCCAAGAGGGCGACCGAGGTCGAATCCATACCGCCGGAGAGATGGGCGCCGACCGTGCCGCGCAGCCGCTGGGCGACCGCTGCGTCCAAGAGCTCCCCATACCGCTCGGCAGCAATGTCGAGAGTGCCCGTCGCGCCGTCGTCCATGCGGTCCGGCCACGACCAAAAGCGCGTGATCCGTGGCTCGGGCCGGACGATCTCGGCCTCAAGGTGCGTTCCCGGCAAGAGGCGATTGATCCCGGTTAGCGCAGTCTCTTCCAGATGATCGATCTCGAAGAACGGCATCATCTGGATCTCACCGAGGAAGCCGATATCGGGCGCCGCAGCACCCAGCAGGTCATCCAAGGGGCGCAGAGCCGTCGCCAGGGCGAATGTGTCGCCACGCCAAGTCCAGTAGAGAGGGTAGCCACCCATGGGGTCACGGGTGGCCAGCACACGGCCGCGGTCCTGGTCGACGACCGCGAGGGCGAAGTCGCCCTCAAGGCGCGTCAGACCGTCCACATCCCAGCGGAGATAGGCGGCGAGGGCCAACGCCGCATCACCGCCGTTGTCCGGCGTAGATGTGTATTGCGGGGTCTGATCGGCAGGCAGTGCGTCGGCGCCGAGGGCCGCGCGCAGATCCTCGCGATAGGTAAGGCGGCCGTACAGCACCAGACGCACGCCGCCCGTCGCCGCCGTTGCCACCAGGCGGCGCCCGGCCTCCGTTCCGAGGAGGCGCCATTCGGCCATGCCATCGGCCACCGTCAGGGCAAATCCCGTTGCCATCGTGCTGTTCCACCGCATTGCCGGCAATGGCCGGCGATCCTACGCGAAGGCAATGACTTGAATGAACGACTTCGAGCATTCGGCCCTTTAGCCGACCCGCAACCTTGCGTCCGGCACGGGAGATGCGAAAGGGCCACCCTCGATCGCCGTCGGCGGCAAGGATGGCCTTTCGCTGGGATAGGTGTGACTGCTCGGGGTGACAGTTGGGTGTGGGTACCTCACCTTGCCGGTCCGGCGAGCGCGAGACCCGGATCAGCAGGTGTAGAGGCCGTTCTGGCACCAGTCGTAGCCGGACAGGAAGCTGTGGCCCTGCACCAGGTCGACCGCTGTGCCGGCCCGGCGCAAAGTGGGTGCCTCGTAAGCGACGGCTTCAATCTGCTCGCTCTGGGCCTCGGTGTTGGCTTCGTTGATCTTGTCGAACATTGTCTTCGGTCCTTCTCGTCGTGGTTTGCGGGGTTTGAGGCTTCCGAGCGATGCCCGTGTTTCTCGCCTCGACGAGAACGAAGGTATGCCCTCGCCTGTTCGGGCGGGACTTGTCAGAACTTTTCAAGTTGGAGGGGGCTTCCGTCTAAGGGGCGCGCGGCTCCGGTCCGCGGCTTGTGCATCGGGTAATCCGACATCGCGACGTCATCACCCCGTCGCGCTTATTGTGCTAGGCAGACCCAGGAGTACTGTCGGGTTCAATCTGCCGGAGCGCGTGTCGATGGAGCCGTCCGCCGGGCGTCGCAACGTTCTTCTGATCACCGCCGACCAGTGGCGTGGCGACTGCCTCGGAGCGCTGGGGCATCCGGCGGTACGGACGCCTGCGCTGGATGCTCTGGCCGCCCAAGGCGTCCTGTTCCGCCGCCATTTCGCACAGGCGAGCCCCTGCGGCCCATCACGGGCGTGCCTTCATACCGGCCGATATCTGATGAACCACCGGTCGGTGCGCAACGGAACCCCCTTGGCGAGCCGGCATCCCAACCTTGCGCGCGAGGTGCGGCGGGGCGGCTACGATCCCGTCCTGTTCGGCTATACCGACACGACGTCGGATCCCACCGGTCTGGACCCGGCCGACCCGCGGCTTGAGACCTACGAGGGTGTGCTGCCCGGCTTCACGCCGGGCCTCGTGGTGCCGGAAGACCCCCGACCCTGGCTCGCCTGGCTTCGGTCCAAAGGGTTCGAGGGGCCGCTCACCCATCCCGATATCTATCGCATCCGAGGCTGGCCGGCCTTCACGGCGCAGTATGCTGCGGAGCTCAGCGACACCGCCTTCGTGACCGGTCAGGCGACCTCATGGCTGGAGGCCCACGGCGATCGTCCCTGGTTCCTGCATCTGAGCCTGTTGCGCCCGCATCCACCGTGGGTGGCCCCCGAACCTTACGATCGCCTGATCGATCCGGATGCCCTGCCAGCGCCGAAGCGAGCCGCCTCTCTGGAGGCGGAAGCTGTACTGCACCCTTATCTTGCCCATCTGCTGTCCAGCGTCGCCCTTAGCAGCTTCATCGTCGGCGCCCCCGGTCCCGTCAGTCGGCTGGCCCCGGAGGATCTGCGCTTGGCGCGGGCGACCTATTGCGGACTGATGGCTGAGGTCGACTATCACCTGGGCCGCCTTTTCGATCTCTTGCGGGCGACAGGGGATCTCGACCGGACGCTGGTCATCTTCACCAGCGATCATGGGGAAATGCTGGGCGACCATCACCTGCTGGGCAAGGACGGCTATTTCGACCAGGCGTTCCACATCCCCCTGATCATCCGCGATCCCTTCGCCGGGTCCGGCGCGGCGCGCAGCCGTGTCGTCGATGCCTTCACGGAATCGGTCGACATCATGCCGACCATCCTCCAATGGCTGGGCCTGAGCGTCCCGGTCACGGTGGACGGGGTGTCGCTTGCGCCGTTCCTGGCCGGAGATACGCCGTCCGACTGGCGACGGGAGGTGCATTGGGAGCACGACTTCCGCGACGTGCGGACCTTCGCGGCGGAGAAGGCGCTCGGTCTCGCGCCCGACCAATGCTCATTGGCGGTCTTGCGTGGGGAGCGCTTCAAATACGTCCACTTTGCCGGATTGAAGCCGCTGTTCTTCGACCTGGAGGAAGATCCTACCGAACTGGTCGACCGGACCGACGACGCCGCGCTGAAGCTCGAACAGCTCGACTGCCTGCGGCGCATGATGTCATGGCGAATGACACATGCGGACCGAGAGTTTGCAAATATGTCGGCAGGTGAGGGCGGTTTGGTGGAGTGGAGAGGGCCGCGAGGATAGCCCGGCGGTCGGGGAGGTCAGTTGGGCATGATGGCGTGGGCGAGGTCGCTGCCGTGCAGGCGCGCACCCGAAAGGTTGGCCGACCGCAGATCCGCGCCATGGAAGTCGGCCCAGGAAAGATCCGCATCGCTGAGATTGGCACCGACCAGCGAACAGTCGGGCAAATGGGCGCGCTTCAGATCGGCGCCGTGCAGGTTGGTCGACCAGAACCGGCCCGAAGGGGAGCCGTCCGCCGCCCTCAAGGGGGCGGGGTTGAGAAGCGCCCCGGTCATGTCGGCGCCGGACAAATTGGCATAGCTGAGATTGGCGCCGGCCAGATCGGCCCCCCGCAGGCTGGCGCCCTCCAGACTGGCGCCTGCCAGGTCCGCCAGCATCAGATGGGCCCCGTTGAGCATGGCGCGGTTGAGGCGCGCGCCCCGCAGCACGGCGCCCGCCAGATTGGCATTGCGCAGATCCACATCGCTGAGGTCCACGCCCTCCAGCACTGCACGGGCACCCTTGCGGCCGAAGCTCTCGATCCACCGTTCGTGATCGAAGACCGCCCGGTGCAGTTCGCCCGCCAAGGTATCCAGCCGCTTGGTGAACCGTGCGCCCGTGGTGTCCGCCCGCGAAAGGTCGCAACGCCAGAGATCGATGCCGATCAGATCGGCGTCGCGGAACGAGCATCCCTCGACCTGCGCGTCGTCAAGCACGGCGCCGACCAGCCGCGCGCCGGAGAAATTCGCGCCGCGAAGATCGGCGCTGCTGAGGTCCGCATTCTGCAGGACGCTCTCGCTCACGTCGGAATAGCGAAGGTCCACGCGCTGCAGGCGCGCACCGGTGAGGTCGCTGCCGGTGATGCTGGCATGGGAGAGTCGCGCGCCCGTCAGATTGGCGTGGGCCATGTCTGCGGCCAGGATCTGGACGCCGCGGCCGTCGGCGGGTGATGGCAGGATCTTCTCGCCGGGCAGCTTTGCGCCCATCAGCGTACCGGCGCGGAGGTCCGTGCGGCGCATCTTCGCGTGCCGGAAGTTGGCACCCGCGAGATGTGCGCCGCGCAGGTCGGCCTCGGACAGGTCGGTGCGCTGGAGGTCGCAATCCTGCAGATCGGCGCCGAAGAGGTCGGCGCCCTTCAGTCGGCTCTCTGTGAGCCGAGCCGAAACCAGGCTGGCCCCGGTCAGCTTGGCGCCGCTCAGTTCCCGCCCGATGAGTTCCCGCTCGGACAGATCGGCGAAAGACAGATCGGCGCGCGCGCCGCCGCCCGCGCCCTCCACCCATAGCCGATGGCGTTCCAGTATGAGCTCCAGGTCTTCCCCGGCCATCCTTTCACGGATCCTTAACTAACAGCCGTAGATATTTGGCCGAAATGATTGATTTTGAAGGGTGTGCCCGTGGACCATCGTGATGCCAAACCGTTACTAAGCAGTGAAATGCGGATTTTGCCACAAATATTGGTAGTACTCCGCTCTGCTTGTACCAAGTGTGTCCGGTTCTTTCATCACGAACCTGTAATGGGTACGCGGAAATGTCGGCGCGAAGATGACGGCCTGAGGACAGCGTCCACCGACGCATTGGGCCTCGTCCCCTCGCGGACCGGCGAGCAAGGGACAGGCGGGGATTGGGCTGCGACTGCAGGGCTCGCCCGACGACGATGGGCGACGGCATGCGCGATGCGCTGGACATGAGACGGAATCGGATGCGACGAAGTGTGCCGGAAGGAAGGATGACAGCGACCTTTTGGAGGATCGCGATGAGAAGGAGGAGTTACCACTAAGGATTGACGCGAATCAATGCGATGCCGCCGTGACCAAACGAGTATCGGCAAGACCCTTCTGTGAAGCCTCACGTCCCGTTCTCCGGGATGGCAGCAAGATCACAAGAGCCGAATGGGCGTCGCAAAGCGGCGGCAGCGAGTGGATTCTCGCGGCAAGATAGAGATTGCCTTATTTTCATCGGCTCAGTTTGGAATAAGTCTGATATTCGGCTTGATTTTTACCTTGTCATGTTAGAGAAGTGGGCTCGGGAGAGTTTTGACAGGTCCAAAATGAGTTCAGCTCCGTGCCCAAGAAAGTAACGGACCTTAGAGCTAGTGGCGAGGAGAAGGCGAAATTGGTTAAGCGGAGACAGCTTCTCAAGCTCGGCGCGGCCGCTACGGTCGGTGTTGTCGCGGCGCCGCGGTTAAGCTTGGCGACCACCAACAGCCGGGTACTTCCGCTGATGGACACCCATCACGATCAGTACCTTGCCGCCGAATACTATGTCGATGGTTGGTACAATCCCGATGTGATGGCGCAGGTGGACTGGCTGATGCGTGACTGGCGCACGGATGAAACGCGCCGCATCGACCCGGGCCTGCTGGACATCCTTTACACGCTGCAGAGCGAACTGGGCAGGGGCGAACCGGTTCACATCATTTCCGGTTATCGCACGGCTGCCACCAACGCGATGCTGCGTTCGCGCAGCCGCAATGTCGCCCGCAACAGCTACCACATGCGCGGCCAGGCGGCCGATATGCGGATTCCGGGCGTCGGTCTGCGGTCTCTGCGCAATCTGGCCATGGACCTGCAGTCTGGCGGCGTCGGATACTATCCGCGTTCAGACTTCGTCCACGTCGACACCGGCCCGGTTCGCGACTGGTAAGTCCCGAAACGAAGCGGGGCCTCAGGTCTCGCCGTCCCAGTAGTCCACCGCCGAGTCGTCGCGAAACCAGAGCCGCACGTCATAAGGCCGGCGCCCGGGCGGAGCCCCGACGACCAGTCCCCGTTTGTTGCTGTCGGGGTACTCGAAGGTGTCCGGATGCTCCATGGTGCTGATAGCGAGATAGCGCAGCTCGTCCTGTGAGGTGTTGATGATCTGGTGGGCGGTGCCGCGGCCTGGTGGGGCTGCGATGCAGTCGCCCTGCCGGATAGGGTAGCTTCGCCCACCGTACCGAAGCGTGCCTTCGCCCTGAAGGACAACGAACAACTCTTCATTGACGTGGTGAAGGTGGTAAGGCCACGCTTTCTTGCCCGGCGGTACGACGGTCAGCCGGCAGCCCAGTTTCTGCGTGCCGATCAGTTCTCCGATCGCCCCCAGCTGTGCAGCAAAGGTATCGCCGTGTCCGTGTTGCTGCAGCGGCACATCGTCGACGTTCAGGATCGGCCGCCGGCTATGCATCGTCGTGTCTCCGGATCGTTGCGCAAGCCGTGATCCTTGCGCCCCGTCAGCTGACCGACAAGATGCAGATTGTCCAGGGCGGCCGCCCTGTGCGTGCTCAGCGCAGAAAACACACTGGCCGTGATTGCGAAGATGCGCGGGGGGAGGCGCCGCCTACGGCGCCATCGCCACAGGGCCGGTGGGGCAGTTGTCGAGCACGGTGAACGGAACCCGCGGCGGAGCGATGTCCTCTTCACCAAGCAGGTCGACGAGCAGGGCGCGGCTGTCGCCGCCCTGGCCGGTGCGGTCGATCGCCTCGACGGCGATGCCGGTGCCGTCCGCGCCGGCGGCGAAGTTGACGCGAATGGGAACCCAACGGACGCCGGCAACCGACAGGTCGCCTTCCGGGCTTTCCGCCAGGCTGAGCAGAAGGATCAGCGACGACCGTCGGTCCAGCGTGCGCTGATTGCTGACGAAGTTGCCAAGGGAATAGGCGATGAACCGGTCGCGGCCATCGCCGCTGCGGTATCGCTCGAACGGTTGGACGACGTGCGGATGGCTGCCCAGCACCGCCGTAGCGCCCGCCTCGATCGCCTGATGGGCCAGTTCGCGCTGCCGCGACAGCGGCGATTGCGCATATTCCTCGCCCCAATGGGGGGTGAAGATCACGGCGTCGATATCCGGCCGGGCGCTGAGGCGCGCCAGCTCGTCCAGGATCAGGTCGCGGTGCTCATAGCACATCAGGACCTGCCGATCGCGATCCTCGATCCCGTTGGTACCGTAGGTACAGGCAAGCCACGCGATGCGATAGCCGCGCGCCTCGGTCACGGCATACCAATTGTCGGCGGGCGCGTCGCTCTTGCGCGTGCCGGTATGGGCGATGCCGGTCGCGCGCAGGCCTTCGATCGTGCGGTCGATGCCGATGGCGTAGCGGTCCAGCGAATGGTTGTTGGCGGTCGACACCACATCGACGCCGGCCTGCGCCAGCGCCGAAAGCACGGCGGGCGGATAGTTGAACATCGGATAGCCGCTGTAGACATATCCGTCGAAGCCCTCCACGGCGGCCTCGACAACCCGGCCGTCAGTGCCGATGTCCGGGGCCACCGGCCCTTCCAGGTTCGCATAGGTCACGTCGGCAGCGCGCAACAGGTCGGCCACCGGCTGCCAGAGGCCGGCAAAGCCGGTGGGGCTGGCAAAGGCCTCACGCTGGACGACGTCGTGCAGCAGCACGTCGCCCACGGCGGCAACGACGACTTCGGTATCGGGCAGGACGGGGTTGTCGAAGCGCAGCATGGTCGATCCCTCTTGCGGCAAGCAGGCGCTTGCCACCACGGGTTCGGGCGGCACGGCCTGCTGCAAGGCCGTCGGTGGGTCCGCTGTCACAGGCGGCGGGCCACCGGTCTGTCCGCAGGCCGCAAGGGCCAGCACCAGAGCAAGAATGAGACCGGGGCGATCGGCCACGCTGCAGGTTCACTCCGACGGCGGGTCGGTCGGCAATGTTTCTAACAGTTTGCCAAACTTTCCTCACGGAACGAAGTCAATTTGTCATGCGCCGGCCGTCGCATGCAATGCGTCGCCGATCGGATCCAATTGCGGAACCGCCGGCACCAGTTAGAGCCTGTCGGGGGATGTGGCGGCGGCCGCCGGCGGCGCTCAAGACGCCCGGACGACGGTCCGCCGACTGGCTGTCCTATTGCTCGGCCAGGACCTCTTCGCGCGCGATGCTGAGAAGCTCCACAATGCCTCTCCGGACCTGCTCTTCCTCCACCGCAACATTCCTTTCGGCGAAGTCCGTCATGATCTTGCGGATCACGTCTTCGTCGCCCGGCTCTTCGAAATCGGCTTTGATGACTTCCTTGGCGTAGGCTTGGGCATCTTCGCCGGACAGACCCAGCTTGTCGGCCGCCCATAGGCCCAGCAACCGGTTGCGCCGTGCCACGATCTTGAATTCCAGCTCGCTGTCCCGCGCGTGGCGATCTTCGTGGTGCTTACCCGCCGTGCCCGATGGCTTCATCGATGTCTCCTTCCCAAGATGTCCTGCTGAACAGTTGTGAATAGCCGCAAAAGACGTCCGAACCGGGGCGGCCCGGTGGAGGTGGACCGGGCGGACTTACGGAGCCGTCGCAACCCGGCCCGCCCGTCAGCGCCGAACAGCGCCGCGACCGTGTATATGGTCCGCCTTCGGCGGAGAAACAGATGGATAGCCGAACTCCCTCGCACCGGCACCGGACGGCGTTCGCGTTGGCGACCTAGCTCCGATCAGAACAACTCTTCGGCCAGCGAAAGGGTTGCCTCGTGGCCCGCGGTGATGGGGACGATCATCGCCTGCGCCCGGGCCAGTATGTGGTCGGCGTAGAAGCGTGCCGTGGTGATCTTTCCGCTCAGGAATGCTTGGTCGCCCTCACCCCGGGATGCGGCCCTGACCGCTTCGACGGCCCCTCTCGCCATCATGAAGCCGCCCGCTACGGTGCCGAACAGCTCCAGATAGGGGGCCGCAGCGGCGGCGGCCGCCGCCGGCTCGGTTCCGGCCGTCGCGGCGACCCATTCCGTCGCCTCGCTCAAGGCATCGACACCGGCAGCCAGGCGCAGGCGGATATCCGCAATCTCGTCACCTTCGGCCCGGCTCAACTTACCGTCAAAATCGGCGATCTCCGCGATGAACCGTCGGGCCGACGCGCCGTTGTCGCGCGCCACTTTGCGGAAAACCAGGTCGGCCGCCTGGACGCCGTTCGTGCCCTCGTAGATTGAGGAGATGCGGGCATCGCGCAAATGCTGTGCCGCCCCGGTCTCTTCGATATAGCCCATGCCGCCGTGCACCTGGATGCCGGTGGAGGCGACGGTCCACCCGATATCCGTGCTCCAGGCCTTGACCACCGGCGTCAGCAGGTCGGCGGTCCCTTGTGCATGCGCCCGCTCCACCTCGGTCTCGGCATGCTTGGCAAGGTCGAGCTGTGAGGCTGCGAGATAGGTCAGGGCGCGGGCGGCCTCTGTGCGGGCCTTCATGTCCAGCAGCATGCGGCGCACATCGGCATGCCGGATGATGGGGCCCATCTCGTCGGGCGGATCCCCGATCGCGTGGCCCTGGACGCGTTCGCGGGCGAAGGCGCGCGCCTGCTGGTAAGCCCGCTCGGCCATGGCAACGCCCTGCAGACCGATGCTGAGGCGTGCGTTGTTCATCATCGTGAACATCGCCGGCAGGCCCTGGTTCTCTGCCCCCACCAGGTATCCGACGGCGCCGTCCTCGTCGCCGAAGGACATCGTGCAGGTCGGGCTAGCGTGGATGCCCAGCTTGTGCTCGATCGACACGCAGCGCACATCGTTGCGCGGGCCCACGCCGCCGTCTTCGCCGGGGATGAATTTGGGCACCAGGAAGAGGCTGAGGCCCCTTGTGCCTGCCGGAGCGTCCGGCAGGCGCGCCAACACCATATGGACGATGTTGGCGGCCAGGTCGTGTTCCCCATAGGTGATGAAGATCTTCTGGCCGTGGATCCGGTAGGTGCCGTCTGCCTGCCGGTCCGCCCGGCACCGTACGGCGGAGAGGTCAGAACCCGCCTGCGGCTCCGTCAGATTCATGGTCCCGGTCCACTCACCGGAGATCAGCCGGGGCAGATAGGTAGCTTTCTGCTGCGCCGTACCGTGGGACTGCAGCAGCTCCACCGCACCTTGGTTCAAGAGCGGACAGTTGCCGAAGGACACGTTGGCGGCCTGCCACATCTCCTGCACGGCGAAGGCCAGGCACCACGGCAGGCCCTGGCCGCCATAGTCCGGATCGAAGGGCAGGCTGTTCCAGGCGCCCTCGCGGTAGACCGCGTAGGCGTCCGCAAACCCGGCAGGCAGGCGGACCACCCCGTTTTCGAAGTGGCAGTGCTCCCGGTCGCCGACGGAATTGAGCGGGGCCAGCACGTCGCCCGCCAGCTTGGCGGCTTCGTCCAGGATCGCATCGACAAGATCCGTCGACACATCGCCATAGCCGGGCAGGGCGGCGATCCGGTCGAGGCCGACGATGCGGGTGAGGACGAAGCGCATGTCGTCGACGGGGGCGGCGTAGGCGGTCATCGTCAGCGTGTTCCGAGCGGCTCAACGGCCGTCATGGTCGGTCGTCACACGCATTACATTACGCTGGATTCGGTGGATGCGATCGCGAAATTCAATGAGTAGGGCTGGGGTGAAGTCGTGTTCGTGTAAAGGAGATCCCGATCGGCCTGAAGCGCTCAGCCGACCAAATCTGATCGAGTGAAGCTGCTCTATAGCGGCGATGCAAAAGCGCATGGCAGATCAGGTCGAACCGAGCGAAGGTCCGACCTGATCGGATCATGCAATGGTCTACATGTCAGCATATTCCATCAGCTTGGCCATGGTTTTGAGGTCGCCCGGCGGGGTCCAATCCCGTCCGTACAGCCGGAAGTAGCTGTTGGTCGCATGCTCCATCAGGCCGATGAAGGTTTCGCAGAGTATATGGCTGCCAACCGGCCCCAGCCGCTCGCGACCGCCGGCGATCTCGGCTTCCCTGAGAATGTAGTACCAAAGCGGCGGGCTTTGGCTGAGTTGGCGGAAACCCACAAGATCCAGTTCCTGCACCGTTAGCGGCTGAATGCCCAGGGCGCTCGCCGCCTGGAAGCCGTCGAGCAGGTGAACCTGGCGGCTTCGCAGCAGATTGCGATGGCCGAGAGATCGCGGGTTGGCCGGCGTGCCGATCCCGTGCGGATGGCCGCCTTCGGGCGACGGGATCGACGGCGGCTCCAGCGAGAACAGGGGCAGCGCCAGCTTGGCATCGATCTTTCGCGCCATGTTGAACGGACCTTGCACCGGCAGCGTGTCGCTGAAGAACAGTTCATGGTTAAGGCGCAGGCTGGCATCGATCAGAGCGCCGCCGTTCAGGTCTCGACCGTCATCGCTGAAGAGGCGGGCAGCGCTCGGGCCGTTCGGGCCGATATTCATGAGATAGCGCGACCGGACCTGACTATGGCCGAAGCGGAAGGCGGCGACGGCAAACTCCATCGGCATGACGATCTTGCCGCCATTAGCCTGCATCATGGCGGCGAAGCGCTGCGCACCATGATCCAGCATGGTCTTCATGATGCCGGGGTCGACAAACCGCGCCAGATAGTCGTTCAGCAAGATGTACTGATAGGTGGTGTAGAGCCGCAGCCGGGCCCGGACATAGCGCTCCGTCGGGGACGATGCGGTCTCCTCGCTAAACATGCGGTTGTAGGCATGGATGAAGCCGGCGTGGATTTGCGCGAGGATCTTGTTTTCGTCATTGCGCGGATCGCCGATGATCGCGACCTGGTCTTCGGTGCGCGGCAGGTCCCAGGCGCTACCGCCGGTATCTTCGCCCGTCTTCAGGGTCAGATCTGGACGAAAGAGCGCCTTGCTCTTCGGTTCCTCCGGCCCAAGGCCGAACACGGAATCGAGGTCCAGTTGCGGCGACCGGAGGTTCCGGAAGTCTTCGATTGGCGTGAAGCACCGCAAATCGTCGACGCCGCACATCAACGCCGCAAGCGTGATGTCGTGGTCGATGAACTGACCAAAAAAGGTGAAGCCGGCCGGGGTCTCGACGCTCGCATCATCGTCGCGGTCCCGGTCGGTCAACAGGACCTGCAAGTCGTTCAACTCGTCCCGGCCGATTTCGGCACCAACATCCGTAAAGAGTTTGCCGAACGGGTTTTCGTCGAGATGTATACGTGCCCGTTCCTTAACCCGTTCGAGTTTCCCGGAAAGGCTAACCGTGCCATGATGAAGCATCCCTATATCCTCCAATTTCGCCCTTCGTTTTGACGCTCGACCACGCTTGGTCGGCATCGCCCATGGGGCTACGCTTGGCTTGGCCGATCCCAGCTCGGCTGCATGGCCCCCGCACGCAACGCCTCGGCCGCAACGCCCGGTCGCGACGGTGCGCGACCCTCGCCACCCCGGTTCGTCGCGCTCCGTCTCAGATCCGTTGCAGTGTGTATTCGAGTGTCTGCGGTTCCCCGCAGTAGCTCGCCAGTACGCTCGCCCGCCCGCTAAGGCTCTGATGGTCAACGTCTTCGTACGTGTCGACATAGCCGGCATGGGTCCCATAGCGGATCCATTCCGACCGCACGGCACCGTTGCGGTGCCCATCGCTGTCGACAAAACCGATCGGATGTAGTGCTTCGTACACCTGATGCGGTGTCCAATTCTCTCGTGTCATCAGGGCGCTGGAAAACCGGTCCAGGCCAATGGCGTTGGCTTCTTCCATCAACACCACCCGGGAACCGACGGGGGCACTCACATTCGCCTGCAACGATGGCGGCCTTGGATTGGTATTGCCGCCGGTGATGCCGGCGCAGGAACCGGGTTGATTAGGAATCATGCGGTTCTCGCCTGTGATGAATTCGGGCACCATCGGTACCAGCGGTTCGACCAGCCTTTCCCCGGCGTGCTCGCCGTCGACGGCGGCCCCAACGGCCGTGCCCGCGAGGGCGCCAACAACGCTGCCCCCCGTCGCATTGTTTGACTGGCACGCGCCCACCGTCCGCGCGGCGGACAGCAGGATCGCTACACGTGAAAAGCACGTCACGCGTGCCGCCTCGGGTAGATCGGGCGCCATAACCGCACTCCATTGCAAAAACAGGGTGCTCTGTCTTTTGGCGAGTGCACTTTATGGCACTAGTGATCGAGTGGAAAGGGTCTTTTCGACGGCGTCAACCCGCAGAGCTACTCTTCTGGCGTGCAGAAAATAGAGATTGGCCAGGAAGTGCGCGTCCATGGTCGACCCGGTCAAGACGAAGCGGATGTCTTCGACGGGGGCGGCGTAGGCGGTCATCGGCGGCGTGTTCTGCACGGCTCAACGGCCGTCATGGACGTCCGCCATGGTCGGTCGTCACAAACACTACATGACATGCCGATACGGCCAATCCTAGTGTCGGCGGGCGAGGGCCGTCATGCGCCCGTGCGCCGGGGCGCACTGCCGGCTCCCGAACGCTGCACCACCCCCAGAAACACGATCTCCAACAAGGGTCGGTCCCGGCTGTCTGGAAGTACCGCGAATTGGGGATCGGCAGCTCGCCCATCCACGGCACGAGCGCTTCCCGATTGCGGCTGGCCCTCATTGAGTTTCACCGAGAAGCACAGCTATCTCCAGTTCCGACAGTCTTGCAGGAGTGGCGTACATCGCGAACAGTGATGCAATGCGTTCGCGACCGGAATGGACGCGCCGCTCGGGTGAAGTTGCGTTCAAGTGCAGTGGAGGTCTCTCTAGATCATTACTTGCATGGCCCCGTGATATTCGATTTCGGACGCAATCCCTCTTGCCGGCTGGCTCACAGGCAATCTGAGTAGTCGTCCGAGCAGCGCAGCCGGCGCCCCTGCGCGCCTGCCGGTTGCCTGACCTCCAACCTTCGTCCAGATTGCCCCTGCTTGGATCTTCCGCATATCGAGACAGGGCGGGGACGGAACGAGGGATCGATCATGACGTCGAGCACAACTATAGATATAAATTGTAAGCAGGTTCTGCGCGCCTCTGCTGTGGCGGGCTTGGTGCTATCTGTCGCCGCCGGATCGGCGAGCGCGACGGATCTTCCGCCCGTTGAGATCCCCGCTGACTATGCTTTTGAAGGGCAGTTCGTCGAGGTGCTGGGCTCTCAGCTCCACTATCTCGACGAGGGGGAAGGCGATGTCATCCTGCTGCTGCACGGCAACCCGACGTGGAGCTATATTTGGCGTAACGTGATCCCCTACCTCTCGTCTCAGGCGCGGGTGATCGCGGTCGACAACATCGGTTTCGGCCGGTCGGACAAGCCTGAGATCGACTACACCTTCGCCGACCACAGCCGCTACATCGACGGCTTCATCGAGGCGCTGGAACTCACCGACGTCACGCTGGTGATGCATGACTGGGGCTCAGCCCTCGGCCTGCATTATGCCGCCCGGCATGAGGACAATGTGCGCGGCGTGGCGTTCATGGAGGCCATCGTGGCCCCGGCCATGCCGGCCACCTATGACGCCATGCCGCCGGAATGGGCGGGCTTCTTCCAGGCGATGCGTGATCCGGCCTCCGGGCACGAGGCGGTGATCGTGCAGAACGCCTTCATTGAGCAGGTGATCCCCGGCAATGTCGCGCGGCTTCTGACGGAGGCTGAGATGGACTTCTACCGCGAGCCCTTCCCGACGGAAGAGACGCGCACGCCCGTGTTGGTCTGGCCCAACCAGATCCCGATCGATGGCGAGCCGGCGGATGTGGTGGAGGTGGTCGAGGCCTACAACGCCTGGCTGGCCGAGAGTGAGGTGCCGAAGCTGCACCTCTACGCCTCGCCCGGTGCGCTGAACCCACCGATCGTGGCGGAATGGCTGGCTGCCAACGTGCCGAACATCGAAACCGTGTTTATCGGCCAGGGCCTGCACTATGTGCAGGAGGACCAGCCGGAAGCCATCGGCCGCGCCGTTGCCGACTGGTTCCGCCGCCTGCCGGAGTGACGCAACCAGCCTTCCGGTTCACCTTCGGAGGGCCGCCTTCGCGGCCCCCTTTCCTTGAGGCCTGCCTCACAAGTGCCCGATCCGGTCGGTCACATTGACGAGAGCGGTCGATGTGGGCTCCCAATAGGCAATACAAAACTCGCTACGAGAGTATCTTCTCTAGATGACCGATGAACAAGATAATGAAAGCTGTCGCCGTGGCGAATAGCGCTCGCAAGAAACGCTTTCTCTTGAGTTCGCGAAGTTTCGTCACCTTAAGCAATTCGAAGGCGTATTCGTCAATGGCGTCGCAGCGTGAGATGGATGTTCGGAGTTCAGCGACGTTAGTATGTCTCGCTGGATCAATATAGAGGACGTGTTCCAGCTTCGATCGAACTTCCTGACTGATCTCCGGCGCGGTCTTGCGCGTGGGATAGAGCACATATCCAAAGAGAAAGATCGGCAATAGGATTACGCCCCAAGCAATCAGCACGGCTAATACTGAGATATGGGTCGTTTGCGGCAGCAGTTCATCTATCCGCGCAACGACGCCGAGGGCAAAGATATAACCGACACCTATAATCTGCGCCTTGGTGTCATAGGCACGGACGGTCATCTGCGCTTCTGCCAAGCTATCGCGCAGCATATTCAGAGCGTGCTGATCGGACGTGTCCAAGTTTGCGATGTCTTGAGCAGCGTTGGGAAATGGCAAGCCCCCGGTGGTGGCCCAAGTCGAATGGTACCTCGCGCCAGGCCTTAGCTCCAGCGGGAGCCTGCCTTGCAGAGGCCGTGTGGACGGTCCGGACTTCTGCAGTCGGCGCACATCGGAAACGGGACGGTGCTCTTCGCACCATCAGCTCTGCGACGGCGGGGCGCCTGTTAGCAGCTCCGTCAGCCGGTCCACATAGACCGGGTCCAGGTGGTCGCCGGACATTTCCCGGAGGACGGGCAGGGCTTCTTCGGGCGATCGTTTCGGGCGGTACGATCTGTGCTCGGTCAGTGCGCAGAAGACGTCGCAGACGGCGATCAGGCGGCTGATATCGGCAATCTTTTCTGCAGGTAGGCGGTAAGGATACCCGGTACCGTCCATCTTCTCGTGATGCTGCACGGCCGCCGAGATCACCAGATCGTCGTAGGCACCCGATTGCCGCAGGATCTTCTCGCTCTCGATGGGATGCTGCGCGACGATCGCCATCTCTTCGTCCGTCAGCCTACCGGGCTTCTGCAGGATCGGCAGGGGCAGGGCCAGCTTGCCGACATCGTGCAGGAACCCGGTCTCGAACAGCCGCAGCTCGTGGTCCCGTCGCCGCACGCCGATATGCCGGCCCAGCCGCAAGGCGGTGATGCCGACATTCAGGGCGTGCACCATCAACTCCGCATGGTGGTCACGCAGCAGCGCTAGGAAGTTCGATAGATCCGGACTGTCAACAGTCTCCAAGACGGAGGCGGCAAGGTCCTGCACATCTGCGCGGGGGATCGGCTGGCCGGCGCGGATGCGCACGCTCAGGTCGTAGAGCAGACCCTTGGTCCGGCTCCAGATCTTGGCGACCGCCGGATTCGATTGCGCTATCTTGCGGTCGACGGCGTTGCCGGCGAGAAGCCGGAACGTGTGGATCTGGTGCTCGGCAGGGGCATCGGTGAAGACCAGGCCGTCGGCGTCCGTCTGGCGCTCCACGAAATGCGCCCAGGGGCCGTTCTTCGGTCCGGCGACGATGACAAGCGGGGGGCGCGCTTCGGTCCGGTTAAGCCTCTCCAGGAAGTCGGCTATCCCGGGCTCGTTCGGCCGTTCGCCGAGAATCAGGGCGAAGCAGGATTTCAGGTTGCCGGGAACCAGGGCATCCCAACGGCTGTCGACGGCTTTCAGCGTGTAGTCATGGGCCAGGAATTTCAGCAGCCCGCCGATGGGGCCGGTATCTGTGGCCACCACAAGGATGCGATCGCGCGGGGTCGCACTGTTCTCAGGGCCGCAAGCCGCCCCGGCCGGGGCCACTCGTTCAGCCAGTGTATTGTCGGTACTCTGTGGGAGCAGATTTCCTTGCGAAAGCACCATTTCTCGTAACTTCCTGAAATCAGAGAGAATATTGGGGTGGGTGCTACGCTAGGTGTGATCTCTTTACAAACGATGAATTTGTCCTGATGCAGTGCCGCACCGACTGTCGCGGGGGCCACTGAACGCGCGACGGTGGCGGGTCAGACCACCCCGCACGCAGCCTCCGCCCGCAACAGGCCCGCGCCAAAGACCTGGTCCGTGCCGGTGTTTCCGAGATCTTCCGTGGTTGCCGCGATGGCGCGCCGGAGCGCGTCGGCGTCCGGGGCGGCAAGCAGGGCCGCATCGGCAAGGATCCTGGCGGACACGAACGGAGCCGCGATCGAGGTGCCGGTGACGAAGCGGCTTGTCCCCCCTAGCGAAACGAGCACGTCCACTCCGGGGGCTGCGAGATCGACATGCGGGCCGGTGACGGCGTTCCTGTAGACCTGACGGTCCGCGTCGACCGCCGTCACCGCGAGGACCTCGGGATAGGCTGCGGGATAAAGGGGATCGGCACCCGGGCCGTCATTGCCGACGGCGGCGACGATCATCAGGCCACGCGACGCCGCCTGTCCGACCGCAAGTTCCAGAAGCTTGTTGAACGGTCCGGCGAGCGAGACGTTGACAACCCGCACGCCCTCGCCGGCCATCCAGTCCAGCGCGCGGATCAGCGTGTCGACCCCCGCGGCTTCGCCTGCCTGCGTGTTGCCTACCACGGCGGCACTGTAGAGCGTCACGTCCCGCAATCTCCGCGGATCGGCCAGGACCATGGCAACCTCGGTGCCGTGGCGGGCCGATGCCTCGCCGTTGGGCACGAAGCTGCGCCCGATCACCCGGACCCCGGCAAGCCCGGGCGCGCCGGAATCCACGGCAGTGTCGATCAGCCCGACCGGCGCGCGCGCTGCGCAGCCCTCCGAGGGCCAGCGCATCAGCTCATTGGCATAATCTAAGGCACCCGTGCCGCCCTCAGCCTGCCGCAGCCTGTAGGCGTGATTGACACCGACCGTTGATAGGGGCTCAGCCGCTTCCAGCTCTTGAATGGCTTCCGGTCCGGTAACACCTTCGGGCAGGTCGAAGGTCAGCATGATCAGATCCAGGCTTGGCAGATCCGTGGTATCGATCAGGCGGTAACCGGCCCCCTCGGCGGCACGAAGAAGGGCCAGGCGGGAGTCGGCGTCGGGCACAAGTGCGATCACCTGTCGGTCGTTGGCGAGTTCGGCGCGGATGGGCCGGTCCGTTCCGGGACCGGACATGCAGGCGGAAAGAAGGATCAGCGACAGAAGCCCTGCCCAATATCGGGCGAGGAAGAGTTGGGGTCTGCGACGCATCGAGGTTTCTCCTCCCGGTCTGCGCTTACCAGGTCGCCCGCCCCGATTGCGGTTGGCATTTTCCGCCGTCGGCGCGCGGGAAAATTTGAACCCCGGTCCGGGGCCGGACGTCAAAGCCTTTGTGGGGGCTCGCGCCCGGACCGTTGGCCCTGATCTACGGTGCGGCGCAGCCCTCGCAGGCGGCGAAGAAGTGGTGAATGGAGGATCGGAGATGGATCGCGAGGATCGTCTCTTGGCCTATATGCAGGACAAGCTCGACCCGGCGGACCGTGCGGCGTTTGAGGCGGAGATCGCGTCGGATTCGGCCTTGGCGGCGGAGGTCGCAGCCCTGAAGGCGGTGCGTCAGGAGTTCGGCAGCAAGACCGTGCCGGGTGAGCGCGCCGCCGGCTGGCAGCGGCTATCGGCCGCAATCGCGGCGCAGCAGCCTTTGGCGACCAATGACAATCGGCCCGTCCGGCTTTCCCTCTGGCAGGCGGCCGCCGCTGCGGTGGTGGCCGTGGTGATGTGGCAGGTGGCGGCCGTACCGCTTCTTCAGGATGAGCCCGAGACCTACCGAACGGTTACGGAGACGGTGGCGGGCCCCGGACTGCAGGTGGTCTTTGCCGAGGATGCGACCGCCGGTGAGATCACGGCTGTTCTACGCGAGGTCGGCGGGACCGTCACGGATGGGCCGAGCGCGCTCGGTATCTGGCGGGTGTCCTTTGAAGACGCGGAGGACCGGGACGCCGCAATGGCGGCCTTGAGCGCGCGCACCGACATCATCGAAACGGTGTTCTCGGAATAGCCCTCACCTGTGGCCCAGGCAGCGCATCAAGAGCTGCTTGGCGTGGTAGATCCGGGTCTTGACGGTGCCGACCGGCACGCCCTCGATCGCGCCGATCTCGTCGTAGGAGAGGTCCTCGAAGAAGGCGAGACGGATGACCGCGCGGTGCGCGTCTTTCAGCTTGCCGAGGCACGCGCGGACCCGGCCGGCATCCTTGGCGGCCATGGCCACGGTTTCGGGGTCGGGTGCGTCATCCGCCGTTTCGGGAATCTCGTCGACGAGGCGGAGCCGATCACCTTTCCGGTAACGGTCGATCAGCTTGTTCCGTGCGATCGTGAAGATCCAGGACTTGACCGAGGCGGCGCCGGAGAATCGCGCCGCCCCGCGCCACACCTCAAGCATGGCGTTGTGCACCACGTCGGATGCCGTCGCCTCACTTCCGCAGCGTCCGCGGATGAAGGCATGAAGGGCGTCGTGATGACGCTCGTACAGTACGCGCATGGCGGCCTGGTCGCCGACGGCCACGCGCCGCAACAGCTCCACATCCTCGGCCAACTCTGCCACGCTCCGCTTAAGTCCCTGCATTCAGTTCCTTTTCGCGCTGTCTGGCGCAGGTTGGCTCTCTCCGCAAGCGCTGCCAATGCGACGAAGAGACATGCAAAGTCTTCGACGAGGTGGCTGCGCCTTGCCTCGCAGCCGCCGAAGGTTTCCTGATTTCCTCGTTTGCGGACGCACGGGGCAGGGGAGGCTGATCTCATGGCATCGGCACCGGCAACGCCGAAGCTGAGGGGCCGCACCCATCAGGGAAATTCGAACGCGCATGGCGTTGGATCTCGCCCGCACCGTCCGGTTTCGGGACAGCGGCCAACGCGAAGGGATAGGCTACGGCCGTATCGGTCATCTCACAGTCGGATCCACGCACACCGACACCCACCGACACGCCCCAGCCTTGCTGCCCGCCGCCATCAGTCCATGCCGTGATCAGCGTCGTGCCACTGGCTGAGTGCTGCCGTCCGATCCAGACCGCGACGAGCGCTTCCGTCTGGAAGTCGATCTCGTTCAAGAGCTGCTGCAGCGACGCCTCAGAAAGCGCATCGGCGATCCAGGACGCGCGCACGGAACGATCATCGAAAAAGACTGCGCGCCCTTCGCTCTGCGGCCCGTTCACGCCCGCGTAGAGGTTCCGCACATCGGGATCGATCTCGGGCGGCAAGCCATCAAGCACGGAGCCCTCGGGTGGTGGCGGAAACCCTGCCAGGATCTCTGCCTCCAGCGTCTCGCTTCGCTGTTGGAGATCCTGATGCCGTTCATACGCCTCGGAGCCGACAGTGTAGGTCGATTGAGTCTCGCGACTGAGCGCGGCCATCTCTTGCGACAACGCCGCATAGCGCGGATCGGCCAGCAGCGTCACGCGCCGACGGATGTCGTGCAGCCTTTCGTCGATCCGTTCGCGGGCGAACGCCGCATAGAGGGCATGGCGATCGCTGGGCCGGTAAGACCAGCCTGGATCGTATTGCGCATCGAACGCGGGCGACCAGCCGTCGATGCGCTCAATAAGCCGTTCAGCCGCCGAGTGGTCGGAATAGACGTCGTCGCTGCCAAGGCCGCCATACCGGTAGAAGATGGCCTGGTAGAGCTCGGCGGCCGGGCGCGTTGCGCTTTCGTCGGCCGGCGACAGCAGTGTCAGATCGACCATGCCACGGATCTGCCCGACGACCAGCAGCAGCGTCGCACTAAAGGTGTCGTTTTCGGCAGCGCAGAGCTCAGCACCGGCGAACAGCGTGCGGGCGTTCGCCGTCTCGGTCAGAGAGAGCGCCTCCGCGCAGGTGTTGGGCTCGGCAGCGTGCACCGGCTCCAGCGTAACGGCCAGGAGCGCGACGGCTGCAAGTGTCGCCGCCCTGGTTGATGGCCGTGATCGATTGTCGAGACATTTCATGGCGTTGTCCCAGCGTCTTGACACTGTGGATGCGGAGCCGGGTACGGCAATGTGCAGGGCATTGCTCGATCATGTCCGGAAGTGCCGCTCATCCCAATCCGCAAGGTCAGATGCCTTGCCTGGGACAAAGCCCACCCCTTTGGAATTGGGACACGATCGCGTCCTATCGCGCAATTGCGGTGGCCGTGAGGCGGCGGCTTACAATAGCGTCGATCCGGCTCCGCCAAACGGGTCTGGCTTCGCGGGTCGAGGAGGCGCCAGGTGTTCACGGGACAGTGCATGTGCGGCCAGGTCCGCTATGAGGTGCATGGGCCGCTGCGCGATGTGATCGCATGCCATTGTCAGCAATGCCGCCGGGTCAGCAGCCATTACGTGGCTGCCACGGCCGCCCATCCGAAGGATCTGACGATCACGCGCGATCATGGTCTCGCCTGGTATGAGGAGACGCGTTCGATCCGACGCGGCTTCTGCCGTCTCTGCGGCTCTACCCTGTTCTTCGATCACGGGCCGGACCACCCAACCGGGATCGCCGCGGGGTCGCTGGACGACGCCGGCGACCTGAGATTGGCCGTCCACATCTGGACGGAGGAGGCGGGCAGCTACTATGACTTGCCTGCCGACGCCCCCCACCGCACGAGTGCCGAGTGGCGCGCGGGCGGCCTCTGGGATCCCCTGTCGTGGACGGACGGTAGCCCGGGCGGAGCAGCGGGGGCGGGACGGAGAGCGTGACAGTACAGTCGTTGCTCGCACCGGTCTGGGTCTCGTCGAGCGTTGCGGCTAACCTGGTGACCCGGCTAACGAACGGGGACCGGCCATGGTCGATGCAAAGATTCACGCTGCCAACCATGCGCGCTGGGAGGCGGCCGTTCCCCGCTGGGATGCGGCGGCCGATAGCCGTGGGCTATGGCGCCGCTGCCCCAAGGAACCCGACCTCGTACTTTGCCCGGCCGAGCGCGACCATCTTGGCGATCTGCGTGGCAAACGCGTCTGTGTCCTCGGCAGCGGCGACAACTAGGTCGTCTTCGCCCTCGCGGGCCTCGGCGCGGCGGTGACGTCGGTCGACATTGCCCAGGGCCAGCTTGACGTTGCCGCCCGGCGTGCCGAGGAACTGCGGCTCGACATCGCTTTTCTGCGCGCCGATGTCACAGATCTCGGGGGCCTCGCCGACGCTCACTTCGACCACGTCTACACTGGCGGCCACGTCGCAGTTTGGGTCTCTGACATCTGGCGCTACTACGCCGAGGCGGCGCGCATTCTCCGCCGGGGCGGCCTGCTGGTCGTCAATGAGTATCACCCCTTTCGCCGGATCTGGCGCCCCCAGGGCGATGGCCTCGCGGTGGCGACGCCCTACGGCGAGCGCGGGCCGTTCGCATACCATCGTAATGACGATATTCTGCGCCCTTCGCCCGGTCCACTTGTCTCCTACGAGTTCCACTGGACGATTGCCGACATGATCAACGCTGTGCTCCGTGCGGGCTGCCAACTTGTCGCGGTGGAGGAGTACGGAGAGCATGTCGGCGACTGGGAAGGCGCGCCGACGCATGGTCTGCCCGAATTCTTCCTGATTATCGCGGTGAAGGCGTAGTGCATATGGCAACGCGGTACGGAGCGCCTTGACGTCTGGTCGCCAGCTGGCGTCGGCAGCACTAAATCACGTTCTCCGTGTGCAGGAACATGAAGAGAACGATACTGCCGATAATTAAGATATCCCATGGCATTGGCATACACTCCACCAGTGATTGCGCAAGTATGCTGTAGAAGGCGAGCATGACTGCCGAACCAAACCCACAGCTTGCCATGGGTAGCCAAGTGATGTTCTGCAGGGCGACAGTAGTGATCGATGCAATCACACGCCAACTTCAGCCATTCTGATGCGGATTACGCACAGCATGGCGCATTGGATCATGGGCCGGACTATAGGGGCTGCGACTTTGCCAGGCTGGATTTCACCGTCCAACGGGCTTGAAGCGATGGGGGCTAGTGTTGAGGCCGGGGTACCGACCGGCGGAACAGGAGCCAGCTCGCTCCACTCTTCAACCGAGGTGACCTTTGCCGTAACCCGCGCGACGTCGCTTGAAAAACAGTCTTGTCGGCCTAGGTTCGAAGCGTCGGAAGCATTTTAGGAATGAAGACATGGACGGATTCAACGAAGCACTGGAGGCTTTCGAAGCAGATGCTTCGAGCAGTACACAGTCGACGGCGCCAGCCTCTCTGGTACTTTCTATAGCGTCGACGGTTATCGGGAAGCGGGACCCGCAACTGGTCGTCGAGAATTGGTCCAGGCTGGCGGACCTATCGGGCTTTCTGGGGTCGGACGATCATTGGAAGGCCGCCAAGATCAGTCTTGATCGGGGTCATCGTTGGGAAGCACTCCGCCGCGTGGTGGTGAGCGCCTACACCCAGACAGACGAACGGCTGCGCCCCGACCTGCACTCCGCGCTCATGTTGTTTGCGCATCTGGAAACAGACGACCTATCGGCAGCGTAAGGCTGCCCCAGCCCTCCAATTGGTTCAGTTGCGTTTCTCGGATGCCCGAGCGCGCACGCCTGCCTGCGACGCCTTATCGGCCAGCCCGGTCCGTTCCAGAATGAAATCGGCGATCGCCTCCACGTCTTCAAGGTCGAAGCGCGGGAGGGGCGCCTGGGGGACCGGCTGGTCGGTGGCGATGGCGACGATGTGGGCGTCTTCCGGGTGCAGGAAGCGTTCGCCGGTCTCCGACCGCCAGACCTCCAGCTTGTCGTGCGCGTGCGCCTTGAATCCTTCGATGATCACCAGATCGACCGGTGACATCTTGGGAAGCAGATCGTCGAGGCCCGGTTCGGGTTCCTGGCGCAACTCGTGCATCAGGGCCCAGCGCCGGCCGGAGGCCACAAGCACCTCGGTCGCGCCGGCCTCGCGGTGGCGGTGGCTGTCCTTGCCCGGCTTGTCGACGTCGAATTTGTGGTGCGCGTGCTTCAGCGTCGATACGGTGATGCCGCGCCGTATCAGTTCCGGGATCAGGCGGATCAGCAGCGTGGTCTTGCCGCTGCCGCTCCACCCCGCAAGGCCGAAGACCTTCATCGTTCTTCCCTCTAGCACCGACGGAGCCTTGCCCGCCGGCGAATACTACAGACCCGGCGTCATCCCCCGTGCGCTTCGGCGACGTCGCGCGCATTCAACTGAAGATACCGCAAGACCAGCCGATACTGCTCGCCGGTAATCGCCGTGCGGTCCCGCATGGCCCGCATCTGCCCCATCCATTGATTGGCCAGGAATTCGTCCGGATGGTGGGGCGAGTGGCAGACCCCGCAGCCGGTACGATAGGTGTTGTCGGCATAGGCCCAAAGGCCTTCGGCATCGGCCGTCAGGCTGGTGCGGGGAACCCAGCCTTCCAAAGCGGTCTCGGTCCAGCTGATATCGGTTTCCGGGTCAAGCGTGGTCTCGCCGCGTTCCACCGCCGCCTGCGCGTCGGCCTGCATCGACGTGTTGATGATCCGGCGGCCGACCATGGCGTACATCACCTGAGCGGCCCCTTCCTGCTCGAAGCCGGACATCCGGATATTGACGAAGTCGCCGTCCGACCCGAGCACTTCCAGATCCGTGCCGGGCAGAACCTGGGCGGCCGGCTGTGCGTCCGGGTCCGCGGTCAGCGTCAGCGGCGCCGTGCCGATCACGTACATCACGTCGCCAAGATCCCCGTCGGTCGCCGACAGCGCGGCCAGGGCCTGAGCCTCCTGCGCGGCCGCCGCCGCTTCCATGTCCGGCAATTCGTGCACGATGCCCCGGTGGCAGGTGATGCAGTTGCCACCGTGCTCGTCCGCCAGCGGCTCCATCTCCTCGCGCGCGGACTCGCTCATGGCCGCGAAGTCGAAGGCGTCCGCCACATGGCAGGTCCGGCATTCGCGGCTGTTGGTCGCCTCCATATAGTCCCAGACCTGCGTGGCCAGACGCAGCCGGTGTTCCTCGAACAGTTCGGGCGTCGCGATCGTCCCGTCATAGTGGCGCCAGAGTTCGATCACCGCGTGTGCGTGGTCTTGGACAGAGGCCCAGAACGGCTCAGGCACGTGGCAGTCCGCGCATCCGGCCTGGACGCCGGAGGCGTTCATGAAGTGCGAGCTCTGCCGGTACTCCTCCACCGCGGGCGCCAGGTCATGGCAGGACGTACAGTACTCTGTCGTGCTCGTGTAGTGCAGGAACGCGCGCGTACCGGCCCAGCCGCCAATACCGATGCCGAAGCCAATGAATAATACCAGGCCAAAGGATAGTGAGCTGGGCCGTCGAAACCCTCTCCACAACCATTTTATCATGCGGAACATCGAGATGGCTCCCGAGGCTTAGAGAGTTAACAAAGTGTTAGGAGGAGATGCGTTGCAGGCATAGCACCATGAACTCAGATCCTTTCGGCGTAATTGACTTAGGTCAATGAGCCGACTTGGCCCGTCAGCTAGCAATTCCTAAAGGCTATTCTGTCACACTTTGTCACTACCTAGCCGGCAATAATTCACCAAATAGTTCTACTTCCGAGGGTGTGGTGCTGCCGGTTGGATGGGACGGAGGCGAGTTTCCTGAGTGAAGATCTCACAACGTATGCGCATGGCGAGGCGGCCGCCCTGCGGGAACGGGGCCATCTTTATCGATGGCTGTCCCGCGTGTTTCTGCGGGAACTGAGCGCCGAGGACGTCGGCGACTATGCAAGGGGCAGCGGCCGCCTGCTGCTGCAAGGACTGGCCGAAGACGAGCGGATGGGCAGGGGCGCCGCCATGATGCTGCGGCAGTTCGACGGCGGCGCGGACGGTGACGATCTGTCGCGGGCTCTGGCCGGCGTCTATGGCCGTCTGTTTCACGGCGTCGGTGGCCGCCGGTCGGTGCCTCCCTATCAATCGGTGTACGAGAGCGAAGAACGGGCGACCCACGGCGAAGCTTGGCGGCGCATGTGTGCTGTCCTGGCCAATCTGGGCTTGGCGGCGCCTGAGGGGTCGCGCGAGCCGGAAGACCACGTCGCCATTCAACTCGCGGTCATGGCGCATCTTTGCGACTTGGCCGGTGATGCCGCCGAGGGCGGTGACGCGGGCGCGCTGGGGCAGGCGCTTGACCGCCGACACCACTTCCTGACCAGCCATCTGCTGGCCTGGGTTCCAACCTTTTCCGCTGACTGCCAAGCCAGCGATGGCGACGGCTTCTATGCAGGCGCAGCCAGCGTACTTGCGGCTCTCTTGGAAGAGGAGCGGGCCGCCCTCGGTGTGGCCGAGGCGACACCGGTCACCAGTCGCGCAACCAGAAACGATCAGCAGTAGAAAGGGACGTTGCCATGCGCTCGATCAAGCATGCCATGACGATGGCCGCGGTACCGCGGCGAAGCTTCCTGAAGGGCAGCGCAGCGGCAGCGCTCGGTACGCTGGCCGGGCCGTCCCTGTTGGCCCATGCGGGCGCGCGGGGGCCGATCCTGGACGTGATGGAAGCACAGCAGGGATCGCACTGGGGGCCGTTCATCGGCCGCGTCGAAGGGGGGCGCTTTGTCCAGGCCATCCCGAATTCCGAGGACCCGTTCCCGTCGTCGATGACCCAGGCGCTGCCGCATTCCGTCTATTCGCCGGCGCGGGTGAAGTATCCGATGGTGCGTGAGGGCTTCCTGCGCGACGGTGCTGCCAGCGACACGTCGGAACGCGGGGCCGGCAACTTCGTGCGTGTGAGCTGGGACGAAGCGTTCGACCTGGTTGCGGGCGAGATCGGCCGCGTGCGTGAGACCTATGGCGGCGAGTCGATGTTCACCGGCTCCTACGGCTGGAAGAGCATCGGCCGGTTCCACAACTGCCGCACGCTGTTGCAGCGCTTCTATAACCTCACCGGTGGCTCGGTGATCCATTCCGGAGACTATTCCACCGGCGCCTCACAGGTGATCATGCCCCATGTGGTCGGCACGCTGGAGGTGTACGAACAGCAGACCGTCTGGCCGGTAGTGCTGGAGAACACCGAACTGGTGGTGATCTGGGGCGCCGACCCGTTGACCACCAACAAGATCGACTGGGTGCTGTGCGACCATGGCGGCATGGAAGGGTTCCAGCAGCTCAAGGCAGCCGGGATCCCCGTCATCTGCATCGACCCGGTGCAGTCGCAGACGGCCGTCTATATGGACGCGGAATGGATCGCGCCGCGGCCCCAGACCGACGTGGCAATGATGCTCGGCATCGCCTACGCGATGCAGGATGAGGGCCTGCACGACGAGGGCTTCCTCAACGACTACACCGTCGGCTTCGACCGCTTCCTGCCGTATCTGACGGGCGAGAGCGACGGCACGCCGAAGACGCCGGCCTGGGCGTCGGAGATCTGCGGCGTCCCGGCGGAAACAATCGTGGATCTGGCACGGCGCTTCACCAGCAACCGCACCATGCTGATGAGCGGCTGGTCGATGCAGCGGGCGCATCATGGCGAGCAGCCGCACTGGATGCTGGTCACGCTCGCGTCAATGATCGGCCAGATCGGTCTGCCCGGCGGCGGCTTCGGACTTAGCTATCACTACTCCAATGGCGGTACTCCCGCCTCGGAGGCTCCTGTGCTTCCGGGCATCACGGCCGCCGGCGAAGGCGACGGGGGTGCTGCGTGGCTGGTCACCGGTGGTCTGGCGTCGATCCCGCTGGCCCGGATCGTCGAGATGCTGGAGAGCCCGGGTGCGCCGTTCCAGTTCAACGGCAACGATCTCACCTTCCCGGACATCAAGCTGATCCATTGGGTCGGCGGCAACCCGTTCGCCCACCATCAGGACCGCAACCGCATGGTGGCAGCGTGGCGCAAGCCGGAAACCATCATCGTGCAGGAGTGCTATTGGACCGCAACGGCCAAGCATGCCGACATCGTGCTGCCGGTGACGACCTCTTACGAGCGCAACGACATCGAACAGGGCGGCAGCTACACCAACCGCTTCATGATCGGCATGCACAAGCTGGTCGATCCGCTCTATGAGGCGAAGAGCGATTTCGACATCCTGACCGGGATTGCCGAGCGGATGGGCCTCGCCGAAGACTACACCGAGGGCAAGTCCGAGATGGACTGGATCCGCGGTTTCTATGAGGCCGCACTGGGGCAGGCGCAGAATCGCGGCATCGACATGCCGGACTTCGACGCCTTCTGGGACTCCAACTCGTTCCTGGAGTTCCCGACCAGCGAGCGCACCCGCAGCTTCGTGCGCCACGCGGACTACCGCGACGATCCGCTGTTGAGCCCGCTGGGCACGCCCTCGGGCAAGATCGAGATCTATTCGCGGACGATCGAGGGCTTCGGCTATGACGACTGCCCGCCCCATCCCACCTGGATGGAGCCGTTGGAGCGCCTGGGCGGGGCCGGCTCGGATGCGTATCCGCTGCATGTGACGACGGCGCATCCCGGCGACAGGCTGCACAGCCAGCTGGCCCACACTTGGCTGCGCGACCGTTACGCCGTTCAGGGGCGTGAGCCGATGTGGATCCATCCCGACACGGCGGCGGCGCGCGGGATCGCCGACGGCGATATCGTGCGGGTCTACAACGACCGCGGCCAGGTGCTGGCCGGCGCCGTCATCACCGACCGCGTGTTGCCTGAGGTGATCCGGCTGTCGGAAGGCGGCTGGTACGATCCGCAAGAGGGCGGCCAGCCGGGCACGCTGTGCAAGTACGGCGACGTCAATGTGCTGACGCCCGATCTTGGCACGTCCAAGCTGGCCCAGGGCAATTGCGGCCACACCGTGCTGGCGGAAGTGGAGAAGTTCGAGGGTGAGGTGCCGGACGTGACGGCATTCGTGCCCCCGGCCGGCGGCTGATCGTCACCATCCTCTTCGGAGGATTTTGGGGGAGGGCGCATCACCTGCGCCCTCCCTTGCTTTATGCTGGGCCCAATGACCGTTTTCAGCACCCAGATCTCCTGCGCCGACTCCACGTGGAATCCCACGGTCGGCTGCACCAAGGTCTCGCCGGGCTGCGATCGCTGCTATGCCGAGGCCATCGCGCGGCGCTTCTTCGGCGGGTTCGACTTGACGCTGCATCCTGAGCGTCTGACCCAGGTGAAGCGCTTCAAGCCGATCGAGCGTGATGGGCGTCTCTATCCGCGCCTGGTCTTCGTCAACTCCATGAGCGATCTCTGGCATCGCGGCATTACGGACGCCTTCCTGGACCGTGTCTTCGAGGCCATAGCCAGCCGTCCGGACGCGATCTTCCAGATCCTCACCAAGCGGCCGGACCGGATGCTGGCCTACGGGCTGGCGCGGTGGGGCGGTTCGGGCGTGCCGGCCAATGTCTGGCTGGGCGTGAGTGTGGAGGACAATCGCGTCCGCGGCCGCATCGACGCGCTGCGGCGCTTGAAGGCGGCCGTCGGCGAGTTCACGGCCTATGTCAACTGCGAGCCGCTGATCGGGCCCGTGAACCGGCTGGATCTGACGGGCATCGACTGGGTGCTGATCGGCGGCGAGAGCGGCTCAGGGGCCAGGCCGGTTCAAGCGGACTGGGTGCGCCAGGCGATCGCCGGCGCGCGGGGCACGGGCGCGCCGGTCTGGTTCAAGCAATGGGGCCGTTGGCAGCACAATCCGCTTTGGTCGATAGCCGAGGGGCGCACCGTGCGAGAGCGCCGCGCCGACCTGATCGACCGCGGCCTGGAACGCATGCCGCGCGAACACGGCGGCGCCACCCTGGACGGTGCGGTCATCCAGCAGTTTCCGGCCAGCTACTACGCCGCGGCCGACAGGCTCGCCAAGGCCGCTGCGTAAGGTACTCGATTTCGGCGACAGTGATGTACGACAGGTACGCTGATTGCTGCAATGACAGCATATGTGCCATCATGCCCCCATGGATACTGCGGTAATCGATACGAGCACCTTTGTCTCTGCAGTGATGAAGGGTGATACCGCGCCAAGACAGGTTCTGCGTCTCTGCCTTGAGGGTCAGGTGCTGCCGTTGATGGGAAACGCCCTTCTCGTTGAGCATGAAGGTGTCCTGTCGCGAGAGGCGTTGTTCCGGCGGGCGCCGCTGTCGGAGACAGAAAGGTGGCAATTGCTGGACGCGTATCTGAGCGTTTGCCGGTGGGTCCCGATCTACTATCTATGGCGGCCTAACCTACAGGATGAGGCTGACAATCATTTGGTCGAATTGGCGCTTGCCGGAAATGCCGGGTGGATCGTTACTGGAAACAAGGCCGACCTGGAATCGGGTGAACTGCTGTTCCCCCGATTGCAGATCGTCACAGCGACGGAGTTCCTAGCGAGAAGGGGTTGAAAATGGCGACATTGACCATCCGTCTGCCTAACGATCAGCACGAGCGTCTCAAGGCTTTGGCAGCGCGGCGCGGTACGAGCCTCAACAAGATGTTCGAGGAGTTCTCGGCGAGGGCGTTGGCGGAATCCGATACCGAAGTGCGGTTTCTGGCAAGGGCTGCGCGCGGGGATCGGCAAACCGGTCTGGCCCTGCTGGACAAGTTGGACGCATACCATCGAAAGCCGTAGCGGAATATCTGGGAGGTTCGATTAGCACGCTGGCTTCGTGCCGATTAGACTTTCCCATGCTACTCGAGGTTTCGTTGCGCTCAGATACCTAGACCGTGAAAGACGCCCGCACGTCCCGGCTCGCTCCGCCATCGCTTATCCCGCCTCGTCGTCCACCATCACGACGTCCTTCAGCACGGCCAGCTCGTCCTCCGTCAGGCCCAGGCCATCGCGCAGATAGGCTGCGACCGATCCATAGCGCTCCAGGATGTCCGTGTGCGTGACGTCTATGTAGATGCCTTCCAGCATATGCATCAGCTGATTTCCCGGTTGCGGCGCCTCGATCTTCTCACGCGATAGCCAATCCAGGGTGCCCGCGCCGATGCGATCAAGGCAAGGGCCAACCGGCGACCGCCTGCAAGAGTTCCACCACGTTCTTGACCTTCATCTTCGCCATCACGCGGGCGCGGTGCACCTCCACGGTGCGCGGGCTGATGCCGAGATCGCCCGCGATCTGTTTGTTCGATCCGCCCGTAACGAGTCTTTCCAGCACATCCATCTCACGCGGCGTCAGCTTACTGTCGCCGCGCTCCACCTGCCGCACGACGGCTCCGCGCCGGGCTTGCACCAATTGCTCGTTCAGCAGCGTCAGCCTGTCGATGGCCCGCGTGATGCCCGCAACGTCATGCTCTGCGACGACCAGAAGGCAGCCGCCGAAATCAAAGACCGATCCGCGTAGCGACACGGTCGTCCCATCGGCGCTGCCGAGATTGAGGATACCGGTGTAGATCGCATCGCCGGGCACCCGGCTGCTCCGCCCCGCGAGCTGGTCGAACGCAGGGTTCAGAAAGGCATCGCGGACTTGGGGATCGTCGTGGGGTCCGGCAACCGCGGTGTGGAACCCCCGATTGGCCTCAAGCAGCGTGCCGTCGCGCCGGATGACGGCGCAGGCCACGGCTGACATGCCGTCGAGCCACCACGGTATGACGCTGCTGCTCTCTGCGGCCGCCTTCTGCGTTGCAGCGGGCATGCTCACGATCCGTCGCGTATCGCGGCCTCGGCGTCCTGAAACCAGTCGTCGGCGCCGGTCCACCGCCAGATACCGCTTATCTGGTTCGTGGCAAGCCCGCCGACAACGATTGCGGGACACTTGGCGCCATACTCTCCGCGCAGGGCCATTATGGTTGCCCGCAGGGCCGGAATGTGGTGGGGCAGCGACGCGGACAGGCCGACGAAATCCGGCCTGTGATCCTCCACCCGCGCCAGCATGCGGGCGGGCGAAACGTCGCCGCCGGCGAAGTCCACGTCCCATCCGTTCAAGGTATAGGCGTCGGCGACCACGCGGGCGCCCACGGCGTGGTGGTTGCTGGCGACGCATGCGATCACGGCGCGTCGGCCGTTCTGCGGCTTCGGCCGAGACTGGTCGTACATCTCGGCCAGTGCAGTCTGGCTGGCTGCCGTGGCCACATGTTCGTCGGCCACCGTGATGCGGTTCCTCTGCCACAGGTCACCAACCCGATAGAGCGCCGGTTGGAACAGCTGCGTGGCGACGGAGACGTATCCTTCCTGCGCCGGTTCGCACCGCGAAGCGATGCGGAGCGCCCCCGGCGCATCGCCGGCCAGCAGGGTTTCCACAAGCGTGACCAAGTCCGTAGGGTCCGCCGGCAGGGGCGCACCCTCCGGCTCCGCCGGGACTTCGAGCAACTGGCGGATGATCTCTTGCCCGTGCTGCAGTACCGGCACCACATGCGCCAGAGCCGCAGGGTCGAGCCGAGACTGGTAGAACATCTCCAGCCGCGAAAGGCTCTCGCGCAAGACCTGCAATGGCAGGTTGCGCTGCCTAAGATACTCGGCATACCACTCGACATACCGCGTGAAGTATTCCGGGTGCCCGGTCTCGATTGCGCTGGCCAGAAACGTGATCTGATGGCGCAGGTCCTGCAGCGACGGAAAGCGGCTGGAAGCCCCGGGAAGCTGGGGCAAGGCCGCAAGGCGCTGCCGAAGATCCTCCGGCACCCATGCGGCGGCATCTTCCATCGACCGGTGCAGCGCAAGAACGGCCTCTACCGCGCCATCGTCGTGCTTCATGTCCTGCAATGGCGCCGCCCGCCGTTGTTGGATGTTGTCTGCAAAGGCGATCTCCCCCAAACGACCGACCCGATCCGGTCAAGCTGGCATCGCGCCAATCGTCGGCGTTGCCTGATCCCAACATTCGTTAGCTATCTTATAGATTAGTATGGCATCCGGATTTGGCCAGTACCACAAATCCTGCTGCGACACGACTTGCCTATGACGCAGAAGCAGGAGCGTCAATTCTGCATTCGTTGGTACGGCCGGTGTTGATGCTGCTGCCCCTTTGCGATAGCCGGTCGTATCAGATGCACACAGCACGCCAAGGGGAGAGTCGACGTCCATGACCGGCAACCCGTACGAGACCGACCTGGACCGCAATCCAGCCAACTACGTGCCGCTGTCGCCTTTGTCGTTCCTGCCGCGCAGTGCGGCGGTGTTCCCTGAGCATCCGGCCGTGATTCACGGCAGTGTCCGCCGCACTTGGGCGGAGACCTATCGGCGCTGCAAGCGCCTGGCCTCGGCACTCGCTGCAAGGGGGATCGGCATCGGGGATGCCGTCGCCGTGCTGGCCCCCAACATTCCGGCGGCGTTCGAAGCGACCTACGGCGTGCCGGCGACCGGCGGCGTGCTGAACGCGCTCAACATCCGCCTCGATGCTTCGGCCGTCGCCTTCATGCTGGGGCATGGCGGCGCCAAGGTGTTTCTGGTCGATGCCGAGTTTGCCGCCGTTGCGAAGGCGGCGCTCGACCAGATGGACGAGAAGCCGCTGGTCGTGGACATCGACGATCCCGAGGGGCCGCGGGACGTCCGCGTCGGTGCAATGACCTATGAAGAGCTGCTGGCCGAGGGCAACGAGGATTTCGCTTGGACCCTGCCGGACGATGAATGGCAATCGCTGGCGCTCAACTACACCTCGGGCACGACGGGTGACCCCAAGGGTGTCGTCTACAGCCACCGCGGCGCTTGGATGAATGCCGTCGGCAACGTGCTGACTTGGTCGCTGCCGCACCATCCGGTCTATCTGTGGACGCTGCCGATGTTCCACTGCAACGGCTGGTGCTTCCCCTGGACGATCACGGCCATGGCGGGCACCCATGTCTGCCTGCGCCAGGTGGCGGCCAAGCCGATCTTCGACGCCATCGCCGACCACCGTGTGACCCATCTCTGCGGCGCGCCCATCGTCATGAACATGCTGCTGAATGCGCCGGACGGGGACCGCCGCGATTTTTCGCAGAAGGTGGAGATGATGACGGCAGCGTCGGCCCCGCCGGCAGCCGTGCTGGAGGGCATGGCCAGGCTCGGCTTCCGCATTACCCACACCTACGGTCTGACGGAAGTCTATGGGCCCGCAACGGTCTGCGCCTGGCATTCGGCATGGGATGACTTGCCGCTGGAAGAGCAGGCTCGGCTGAAGTCCCGCCAGGGCGTGCCCTATGTGGTGCAGGAAGGCCTGATGGTGGCCGACACGGATACGCTGGAACCCGTCCCGCATGACGGCGAGACGATCGGCGAGGTGATGATGCGCGGCAACATCACCATGAAGGGCTATCTGAAGAACCCTGCGTCGACCGAGAAGGCGTTCGCAGGCGGCTGGTTCCACACCGGCGATCTCGGTGTCACCCATCCGGACGGCTATATCGAGCTTAAGGACCGGTCGAAGGACATCATCATCTCCGGCGGCGAGAACATCTCGACCATTGAGGTGGAAAGCGTGCTCTACGGCCATCCCTCCGTGCTCGAGGCCGCGGTGGTGGCACGCCCGGACGACAAATGGGGGGAGACGCCGTGCGCCTTCGTCGTGCTGAAGCCGGGGGCGGAGGCGACGGAGGAGGAAATGATCGCGTTCTGCCGCGAGAACCTGGCCCGTTTCAAATGCCCGAGAACCGTCGTGTTCCGCGACCTGCCCAAGACCTCCACCGGCAAGGTCCAGAAGCATGTGCTGAGAGACTGGGTACGCGCGTTGGACTGACCGACGGAGGCGAAGCCCATGGGTTTGGGCGTTGACACGCATGTGCATGTATTCGAACCGGACCGGTTCCCCTATCCCGATGGGCCCGGATACCGGCCGCTGCCGCATGAGAGCGGCACCGCCGACGATCTGGCGCGCGTTCTTGCGGATGGCGGCATCACCCATGCTGTGATCGTCCAGCCCAGCGGCTATGGAACGGACAATGTCGCCGTTCTGGACGCGATCGGACGATCGGGCGGCCGCAACCGCGGGATCGCGGTGGTCGATCCCGGTATCTCGCAGGAGTCGCTGGATCGTCTCGCGGCCGGCGGCATCGTCGGCGTGCGGGTCGATCTACCGGCGTTGATCCCGGACGGCGCGGTTTCGCCGGAGGTAAGGGCGTTCTTCGGACGCCTGGCCTCGCGCCGCTGGCTGTTGCAGGTGCAATGTCCTCCGGCCGAACTGGCGGCCCGCATCCCGGCCTTGCGGGACAGCGGGCTGCCGGTCGTGATCGACCATCTCGCCTGTGCCGATGCAGGGCTTGCATTGGATCAGCCCGGGCTGGATGAGATCCTGGCGTTCGGCCGCACCGGACAGGCGACGATCAAACTGTCGGCGCCGTTCCGGTTCAGCCGCGAGGGCCATCCGCATCCGGACATGGACCGGATTGTGGCCGCGCTGCTCGACGCGTTCACGCCGGAGCACGCAATCTGGGCGTCCGACTGGCCCTTCATCAAGCTTCAGAAGCGACCGGCCTATGCCGATGTGCTGGCGCTGGTCGACCGATGGCTGCCCGATGCGGACGACCGGCATCGCGTGTTGTGGCGGACGCCGGCGGCGCTGTTCGGGTTTTCTCCGGCGCCGGAGACGTGACGCAGCCTGCGGACTCAAAGGGGCCTAAGAGGCACGCGTCAGCCGGCTTGCGGCGATCGTTCCATCGGGTACTACTCGGGGCGCCGCGACCAGCGGCACGAACCGGACCGGCATCACGGGATCTTCCCGCAACCCGCCGGACCGGAGCTTTTCGACACGAACAAGCCATTGCGGCGGATCTCGGCCATCGGGCGGTCCGACGGTCCGTGCGGCCGCTTCGACATAGAGTGGCATGACCAGTCGACCGCCCGGGCTAAGCTGGTTCACAAGCGTCGAGGGTATCCACTCACAAGCAGCGGTGACCACGATGGCGTCATAGGGGGCGTGCTGGGCCCACCCGTCCGAGCCGTCGCCCCAGCGCAACGCCACGTTGCGACACCCCATTTCCTTCAGGCGCGCCACAGCCGTCCATGCCAAGAGCTCGTCCTGCTCGACCGTATAGACGGCCGCGACAAGCCGGCTCAGCGCAGCGGTCTGGTAGCCTGAGCCGCCGCCGATCTCCAACACGCGGGCGCCCGGATGCGTTGCCATCAGTTGCGTCATCAACGCCACCAGCGACGGCTGCGTGATCCGCTGGCCTGATTCGATCGGCAGCGACGCATCGTCGTAGGCCGAGTGCCGGTAGCTGTGCGGCACGAAGTCGGCGCGCGGTAGCGCTGCGACCGCGGCGAGGATCTGCGGCTCGACGACGGCCAACGGATAGTATGTCTGCCACTTCGCCAATGAGTCGATCATCTGGCGCAAGAGGCGCTTGCGCTGATCTTCAGATGCCATGATCGCCATTTTCGGGCCGGCGGCCCGGCGCGGGGTGCGCGCCGGACGGCTCAGCCAGATGAACTCCGCCAATGCGGTTCAATCGACACCCAGATTGACCCCTTGATGGTTCCATCTGCAAGCTTTCGATGTGGTGTGGCACGCACGGGCAGACGACTGCCGCAGCAGTGCTGTGCATCGGTAGCGCTGAAGGAGACGAAACGGGATGTCGGTGGATCTTTCGGGCCAGGCTGCCCTTGTGACGGGCGGTGGGACGGGACTTGGCCGCGCGATTGCCGAGGCGCTTGTTCGCACCGGCGCCGACGTCGTCATCACCGGACGGCATGCATCCGTCCTTGAGGGCGCCGTGCGCGAGATGTCCGGCAAAGCGACTTTCAGGGTGCACGACGTCACCGACTTTGCAGCCCATGGGCCGCTGGTTGACGAGATCGAGGAGACTGTCGGGCCGGTCGGCATTCTGGTGAACAATGCGGGACGGCATCTGAAGGTGCCGTTCGTCGACACCGCGGCGGCGGATCTGCGTGCGGTAATCGAGACGAACCTGACCGGCGCCTTCACGCTGACGCAGGCTTGTGTGCGCAAGATGGTGGCGCGCAGGCGCGGTAGCGTGCTCATGATCTCGTCGATGGCCGGGCTGATGGGGCTGCCCCAGGTTCCGGCCTACGCGCTGACCAAGGCCGGTCTGCTTGGCTTGACGCGCAGCCTGGCCGTCGAACTGGGACCATACGGGATCCGCGTGAACGCCATCTGCCCCGGCTTCATCGACACGGAAATGTTCCGTAAGGCGACAGCGGGCGATCCGGAACGGCTGGCACGCATCACCGGGCGAATTGCCCTCCCATCGCTCGGCAGCCCACAGGACATCGGCGACGCAGCCGCATTCCTGTGCTCCGACGCTGCCCGGCATATCACTGGCGTCACCCTTCCGGTGGATGGCGGCTTTGTGACCGGCTTCTAAGGGATGGCCGCGCCTCGGTGAGGCTGTCTCGCCGGTGCTGCTGAGGCAAGGCAACGATCGCCGTATGACCCACTCTTCACCTCCCTGCCGGCGGATCAGGGCGGAGAGTGGCTGGTGCGATGCTGGCCCATCGCAAGGCTGATCCGACGAAGCCAAGTGCAAGAAAGTACTTCCAAACCTAAACTAATTGTAGAATGTCTGATACTAATACTCGGTTTTCTTTAGGTGGTCTCGTGAAAAACCTGTTCATGCGGCGAGGCGCCGCATTACCGCAGTTCGCCGTGCTTGCCGGGGCTGACGCGGGGCGGCTGTCTCTGCGCCACGTCCGCCCCGCTGCTGCCGGTCAGATGGCGGCCATCAGTTCTGCGATCCGTTCGCGGGCATGGGTAATGCGGCACGCGGTGATTGCCGGTGCGGTGCCCGACCCGCCGCCGTAGGTGGAACCGATATAGTCGCAATGGGCATCGCGATACGCTTCCCAGGCGGCCTGACCGACCTCGAGGGCCTCGACACCTACTGTCCCGCCCATCAGCTCGTCCATACTGGCGGCCGACTCGCGGGCAAAGCCGACTGCGGTGGTCAGCGCCGCGTCAGCGCGCGACAGCGTCTCGGAGAGGCAGGCGCGCACCTCCACTTGTGACTCGCCGGGGCATTCCAGGACCGGATCGGCAAGCGCCCTGCTGCCCGATGCGGCGATGACGGCAAGGCTCAGCAGTCCGGCCAGGCGGAATCGTGACATGGCATCGCATCCTTTCTCAGCGGCACAGCTCAACGGTGCGGGCCGGATTAGGGCAAGGCGATGTGTTGCCAAGATGGCCATCAGTTACGTGAAATCTGCACGCCGCGGCTGCCGATGGGTTGTCCGCCCGCGGAAGGCGTGCTGAGTCTGTCGGCGGCACCAGACGGGAGCGTCCAACATGCATGTCGGATTGGGTCTCTATCGCGCTTCGCTGACCGACGATAATCTCCGCTTTGCCAGGCAGGCCGGGGCCACGCATATCGTGGCCCATCTGGTGGACTATTTCGGCGGCCGCGATCCGTCGCTGGGCCGCGGCGGCACCGACGGCTGGGGCGTGACCGCCGGCACGGCGCTGTGGTCGGAGGAAGAACTGCAGGACCTGGTTGCCATGGTACGCCGCCATGGGCTGGAGGTCGCGGCCATCGAGAACTTCGATCCGGCCCATTGGCATGACGTGCTGCTGGACGGGCCCGAGCGTGCGCGGCAGCTCGACGATCTGAAGCTCTTGATCCGCCGTGTCGGCCGCGCCGGCATTCCCTGCATCGGCTACAATTTCAGCATCGCCGGTGTGTGGGGCTGGCACCGTGGGCCGTTCGCGCGGGGCGGGGCCATGTCCGTCGGCTTCCGGCTGCAGCCGGCCCTGATCGAGACGCCGATCCCCAGCGGCATGGTCTGGAACATGCGCTACGACCCGGCCGCGGGAGAAGGCGCGCAGCCGCCGGTTGGCGAGGCGGAGCTGTGGGACCGGTTGACAGTGTTCCTGGAGGCGGTGCTGCCGGTGGCGGAGGAAGAGGGCGTGGCGCTGGCTCTGCATCCCGACGATCCGCCCGCCGATACGCTGCGCCGTGCCGCGCGGCTGGTGAACCATCCGGACAAGTATGACCGTCTCCTGGCCATCAACCCGAGCCCTGCCAACCGGTTGGAGCTGTGCCTGGGCTCGGTGCAGGAGATGCCGGGCGGCGATATCTACGACATGGTCGAACGGCACGCTCGCGCCGGGCGGATCGGCTACATCCACTTCCGCAACGTCCGCGGCAAGGTACCGGAGTATCACGAGGCCTTCGTCGACGATGGCGATATCGACATGCCTCGCATCGTGCGCATCCTGTCGGACTGTGGCTATGACGGCGTGCTGGTGCCCGACCACACGCCGGAAATGACCTGCCATGCGCCCTGGCACGCGGGCATGGCCTTCGCGCTCGGCTATATGCGGGGCCTTGTGCAGGCCGTGGGCACCTGAATGAAAAGGCCGCGAAGCGGCCGCTAGGGGGAGGGCCTTCCAATGACAGCAGCAAACGACCCGGCGAACCTGACGGACCGGCTGGCGCGCTGCTATACCGGCGTCATTCACGACGTCATGCGCGACATGGGCTTGCGGGACTTCACGCTGCCGCCGGAGATCCGGCCCATCTTGCCTGACCGCCCGTTCGCCGGGCCCGTCTTTACTGTGCGCGGCCGCAGGGTGCCCGGCACCGATGCCCATCAGACACTGTTGGCCTGGACCGGCTTCCTGTCGAAGGTGCCGGCCGGATACGTCGTCGTGTGCCAGCCGAATGACCACGAGGTTGCCCATATGGGCGAGCTTTCGGCGGAAACGCTGAAGGCGCGCGGCGTGCGCGGGTATGTGGTCGACGGCGGCTGCCGCGACGTGGACTTCATCCTGAGGCTGGGCTTCCCCGTCTGCTGCCGGTACTACACGCCAAAGGACATCGTCGGGATCTGGATGCCCGAGGCCTATGACGAACTGGTGGTGATCGGCCCCGTCGTCGTCAATCCTGGCGATTTCATCCTGGGGGACCGGGACGGCATCGTGGTAATTCCCCGTGCGACGGCGGCCGACGTGATCGACCGCGCGGAAGCCGCCATCAACACGGAGAACCTTGTCCGCAAGGCCATCCTGTCCGGCACCGACCCCCAGCAGGCTTATCTGCAGTACGGCAAGTTCTAGAAGGGCCTTCCGGGGCGCCGTGGTGCCCATGCTATTTGAGCATCACTCCCCTTGTTCTGGTTCCTAGCCGAGGCGCCGGCTGTCAGGCATCATGGATGCGACGGACGTCGGAGGTTCGGCTGTTCCGCGAGCCTGGAACCCTTTGGTGGAGAAGTCGGGACATGCACTTGAGATCATCTCGCACCGCGGGCGTGGCGCCTCGCGAGTGCAAGAGTCGGCGCGCCATTGCCTGGGCGTGCCGGCTGGGCGCGATCCTGGCGCTGGCCGCCTGTGCGGAGCTGGAAGAGGCCAATCCGTTCCGGGAGACGCCGCAGCCACCGCCGACCCCGGATGCCGAATACGTGATCACGACCCCGTTCGTAGAGGCCGAATTTGCGCCTTACGCGTTGCAGGGGGAGGGTACGATTTCGGGCCAGGCCTACGTCGTCCGGTCGAACGGACAAATCGTGCTGGCCGACCGCCAACAAGTGGTGCTGGTCCCCTGGAACGCCTACACGCGGGAGATCCGGGAGGCGGCCGAGGCCGGCTATCAAGGCCTCGCCAACCGCGATGAGAAGTATGACCGCTACCGCCGCACCGCCACCACCGACGCCGACGGCCGGTTCTATTTCACCGGCCTGCCCGCCGGCGACTGGTCGCTGATGTCCTCCGTCGTCTGGCAGGAGGGCGGAGAGAACGTGGGCGAGTTCATCTACGAGAACATCAGCATCGAGCGCGGCGAGCTGAAGCAGGTGGTAGTGTCGCGCCGGCTTTAGCAGGGACGGCCGATGTGACGGCCCTTGATCACGGTAGTGAAGGTGCGGGCAAGGCTGGCATCATGTGGACGCTTTGATACACCGGCGACCATGAGTGAGATCGAGATCGTACCCTTCTCAGTGCAGCACTAAGCCGTGGTCATCGACCTGACAGTTGATGCATGGACACCAGTCTTTGCGAAGACGCAGTTGGATGTTCCACGCTTTGTGCACGATGCCTTCTATCTGGAAGGCTGGGAGCCTCGACAAAAGGCGGACGTCGCGGAGTTGCTCGAGGCTGAACCGCAGAACATCTGGTTGGCGTTTGTCGGTCAAAGGCAGGTGGGCTTTGTTGGTTTTCGTATCCATGTGCAAGATCAGATGGGAGAGATCTGCATCATCGCCGTGTCGCCGCGTCATCAACGGCAAGGTATCGGCCGGCAACTCATGCAGTTTGCCGAGCGGCATATCCGCGCTTGCGGAATGAAGATGGTCATGGAAGACGTTTAGATGATGTTCCGACGGCGGCCGATGGCCACCGCTTCTCCGCGGCGGTTCGCGTCCAGCTTTCTGAGGATGTTCTCGAAATGGTATTTGACTGTCCGCACACTGATGTGAAGACGCTTGGCGATCAGCCGGTTTGACATGCCGTCGGCCGCGCTTTTCAGGCATTCCAGTTCACGCGGCGTCAGGCCGGCCGTATTGCCGGAGCCGACCTTGTGCATCTCCTGAATTGCGGCCGACACGAAAGTCCCGTCTTCGACGACGCGGTGTATCGCGACTAACAGTTCGTTGAACGCCGCATCCTTGATGACGTAGCCGGAGAAGCCCTGTTCGATCAGTGTGTCGGCCATTGCCGGTTCGAGATGCATGGTGAGCGCGACAAGTCTGGTCCGGGCTGTGCTCTCACCGATGCTCTGGGCGATCGCCCGTATCCCCGGCCCCGGCATCGACACATCGACCAGAGCCACATCCGGGGCATGTGTTTCGATCAGATGCAGCAGATCGTCGCCATTGTTGGTGGTCGCAACCACCGCAATGTCATCGGCCCGCCCGAGCAGATGCCGCAGGGCTTCCACAAACATGGTGTGGTCGTCTGCGATGATCACTTTAATCGCCATTGCTCTTCCAGCCCGGCTTCGCGGCCAATTCGACCTTCTTCTAGGATGGGAACCGCAGCTGTACGGTCGTGCCGCCGCCGTCGTTTGACATCACGTCCAGACGACCGCCGAGCAGGCGCGCCCGGTCTCGCATCGTCTTTAGACCGAGGCCGCCATTCGCGGCGTTCGACTGCGTTGGGGAACGGCCGTTGAGCATGCCCCTGCCGTTGTCGCTGACGGCGAGGACAACCTGGTCGCGGTCCCGTTCGAGGGTCACAACGATGCGCGTGGCTTCGCTGTGGGACGCGGCATTGTTCAGCGCCTCTTGGAAGACGCGATAGAGGTGATCGCGTTCGGTTTTCGGCAGGTCTATTGCCGGCGGAACATCAACGTCGATCGAGAGATCTCTGCGGCGGGCCGCGCGTTCGGCAAGGGTTCGCATCGCTGCGGCCAGCCCCTGTTCCTCAAGAAACACGGGCGACAGGTCCTGCGCCACGCGACGGGTGTCCTCGATGGCGTGCGTGACGTCCGAAACCAGCTCTTCAACTTTTCCTCTGGCGCCAGTTCGGCCGCCGTCAGCGCCGTCCCCCAGAAGTTCAAGCCTGAGCTTAATCGTCGTCAGCCACTGGCCAATGCTGTCGTGAACGTCGCGGGCCAGTCGCGCGCGCTCCTGCTCATGCGCGGTCAGCACATCGGTGTTGGCCCGCTGCAAGGCCCTGTCGGTCTGCAGTATGTTTGCCGCCGCGATGAAGGCCATCGACAGGAAGAAGGCCAAGACGCCGACCTCTCCCAATCGGAAGCCGAAGGCGGCTTCCACGAAATTGGCAGGCAGAAGGATGTCGCCGAACATCGAGGCCGCCAATGCCAGCAGGCCCAGAAACAGCGGGATGGAATGGGGCTGGCCCCGAAACAGGGCCCTGACCGACCAGACCACCATCAGGATCAGGCCCATCAGGAACAGGGAATGCCAGACAAGGTTGCTCTCGATGGCCCACCAATCGAGCAGGGGAACGCCGGTCAGCGGCACGCTGATCAGCGCAGCGATGGATCCAATCTGCACGAACCGGCCAAGGCGGCCGACCGATTGTCCAAGCACGTGGGCGACGAAGGCGATGAGCGCCGGAATGGCGAGGGCACCGAGAACGTTCGCTGCAAACTGGATCGCAGGATGATCAAGGCCTGCCAAGTGGAACACGTTACGTCTCTCAAGAGTTTGGAGATAATAGAAGATATACAAGAGAAAAAATAGCCAAGTGGACCGATGCTCCGGTTTCAGGTGCAGCGTAAAAATCGCGGACAGCATAATTATCGTCTCGATTCCCAGCAATATATAGTTGATGCTCAGGAACCGCTGTCGAAGGATCAAGTACTCCGGCAGGGCGTCTGCCATATCCACCAGCGCGACGGGCCCGACGATGATGCCGCCGTCATCGATGTAGGGCTCGCGCGCGATACGGACCGCCAGCACGTTCCTGCCGCCATGGGCCAGCAGGTCGGGATCGAAGGGGTAGAGGCGGGGAAGCATGGGTGGGTAGACGTGCCAATCGGACTGTCTGGGTCCGATCTGCCCGTTGCCGCCGATCAAGACGCCGTTCAGATAGGTTTCGTCAGCGCGGTCGATGATCCCCAGCCGGATCGCCGGCGTGTTGGACGACCAGTCCGCAGGCGCGTCGAAGTGAATGCGATACCAGAAGACGTCGATACGGGGGCCGAACCCTGCCGACCGCAGGCTGGACGGGACCGCGATCCGATCCCAGCCGCTGTCGTCGTAAGCCGGATCTGCAAATGCCGGACGATCGTCGCCCACATGGATCGCGTGCTCGCCTGCCAAACGAACCTCATCCGCCAATGATCGGTCGGCGGCGAGCAAGCCGACACACAGGCCAAGAATATAAATCGCTAGCCGCATCACACTTAATTCGCTCATCTTCAGAGCAGTCGATGTCTTGGGAGTTGCCCGCAGCAGACGACTAGTCCAAGGGCACGGGTCGTGTTGCGCCGCTCAGCTTACCAAGCTCGGGAGAGACTTGGGAACGCGACAATCCTGGACTTCGGACCAGTACCGCGCGTCCGGATCCCGTTGCTAGCCTTCTGAACACACGGCGTAGGCCGGACGTCCCGCCGCAGTGGGCCGCTCGTGCGTACGACGATGCAAGGGATGTCTAACGCCGCTTTGGGTGGCGCGCGCGAGCGTCTTGACCAGGCGCCAGGCCAAAGCGGCGGGCGGCCTGAGCGGCAAGAGCAAAAGCCAATCGTAGTCCAGGGAGGACTCTGATGCCGAGATATCAGCCTGACTCCTCGATCCTCGGAGTGGTCAAATACGGCTACAAGGCCTTCTCGAACGACGCGGGCATTCAGCGCGCCGCCGTCATGCACACTGGGACGACAACGTTCAGTTTCAAGAGTCCGAGCCCCCACCAGGGAATACATCTGAACGCATCAATGCATGGCGACTGGTACATTCAAGGAAAGGCAGCCGGGATTGCAGATTTTCTCTCATTCTACAGTGACGTCGATGGGAGACCTGGAAAGATCGTCGGCGGCGGCAAGAGAATCAGAGTCTATGTTTCTCAGTATCTGGAAAACACGCATACTTTCAACAAGATAGGGAAGAGAACGATCTCAAAGTTGGTTTCCTTTGCGACCTCAGGTGCGAGAAGTGTCGCGAATGATTTGAAGGCGTTCATTGGGCAAGAAGCCGACACAGGCGCCCAAGTAACCATGGATGCAATGGCCACCGCCACGTTCGAGCTAAGGGTATCGATCGATGGCGCGAACGGCGACGATGAGCCGGCCATCGAGTTCCAGGACTCAACAGTGCATTTCGATCTGTTCTTCTTGGCTTGGCGGGAATGGTGCACCAGCCGCAATGACGGCAGCACCCTGATGGCGGGGACGAATATCGACGGCAATGTCGTCTGGGGGGCGGGGATCCTGTTGCCCGACCCGGGCGACGGATGGACGGACAATCCGGTCTTCGGCGAGGCCACGTCCACATCCTGAATGGCCGCGGCGTTATCGGTGTGCGGCGATGATGCACACGGGGGCCGCGCTGCAGATCATCCAGCCGCCTCACACATCCATCGTCAGGGACACAGCGCCATGTCTTCCTCGGCCACGGCGATTCTGTCCCGTCCGGCGGTCTTTGCGGCATAGAGGGCCCGGTCGGCGCGCGACACCACATCGCTCATCATCGTGAAGCGGTCCGGGACGATGACAGAAAGCCCTATGCTCACGGTTACCACGTTTCGCGGCGGGTTGCCGTCATGGCGGATGGCAAGGGCCCTGACCGCCGCAACCGCTTGCTTGGCCAGCTGAAGGGCAGGGCGGAACTCAATCTGGTGTAGGAGGATCGCAAACTCCTCGCCGCCATATCGCGCGACGATGTCGCCCGGCCGCTTTGCCGTGCTCCTCAAGGCGCTGCCGATCTGCCGAAGACAGTGGTCGCCCGCGCAATGGCCATACCGGTCGTTGAATGGCTTGAACCGGTCGACATCGAGCATCATCAGCGCGATTGACTGTGATGACCGCTGAGCGCGCCTGATCTCCGCATCCAGAAAGGTCTCGAACTTCCGGCGGTTGGCGAGACCGGTCATGTGGTCCGTCAGGGCCTGTGTGTTCAGCTTCTGCTGGGCGATCTTCTGTTCGGTGATGTCCTCATGGGTCATGACGAGCAGGCCGTCGACCACGGGCCGTATCCTCATCAGGAACCATCGGATCTCGCTGGTGCCATGACACGGATACTCGAAGCTGAACTCCGCTGCCGTCTTTGCCACGATCTGCCGGAAGCCGTTTGCGACTTCTGCGGCGATTTCCTCACCCGCCGCGGCGGCGCGACGGCATTCCTCAAGATAGTTGGCCGAGATGCAGGTGCTCTCCGCCTTGCCGCCATTCTCGCTTGAAAAGCTGGCCCATGCCCTGTTGACCCACACGACTTCGCCAGTCGACGCCACCAGCGCCACATGCTGAGGCAGCCGGTCCATCGCGGCCTCGAAATGCTCCGGCAACAGATCCATCGCCGGACCTCCCGGCAACCCTTGGTGTTCGTGACAGGGTTTGCCACAGTAATCCTTCGGACAGGTTAATGTTATGACTCATAACTATTAGGTGCGCAGCCCGATGCTGCCGTGTGGGTCGTGGCCATGTGGCGATCGGGCTGACCCAACGCCATCCCTCGTCCAGGGCATGACGCGCGGAAACAATTGAAACGCTAGTCCCGACTGCCGGAAACACGACTGAAAACGGGCGCCTCTACAGTCTTGCCATCGTCGCTGCCAACGCCCCGGACGGACTTGGGCCGGAGATTGGGCAAGGCACATTGCACCACCATTGCGCGGCCCGATCGGAAATACGTTTCGGTCTCAAAGCCCAGTTACCAGCCACCGCCGAGGGCGCTGAAGAGGTCGACGGTAACGGCCAGTCGGTCGAAATGCGTCTGGCGTTGCTCGTCAAGCTGGGTGGCCAGGTCGCGCTGTGCATTCATCAGGTTGGCATAATCTGTGGCACCGACCTGATACTGCAGTACCGCCAGTTCGTACGCGCGTCTGGCCACAGTCACCGCGCGCTCCTGTATCTCTGCTTCTTCACGCAGATAGCGCACAGCGGCCAATGCGTCTTCAACATCCTGGAAGGCGCTTAAGACGGCCGCACGATAGTTTTCGATGGCTATTGCCTCCTCAGCAGCGGCGACGTCCTGCTGGGCCTCAAGCTCGCCCGCGTCGAACAGCGGCTGGGCGATCCCGGCCGCAAGCGTTGCAAAGAAGCCCGCTGGCGAGAAAAGGGAATTCAGCGCGGCACTCGCCAAACCTGTGCTCCCCGTCAACTCGATGTTCGGGTACATCGCGGCATGCGCGGCTTCAAGATTGGCGGAGGCCGCCCTGATCTCCGTTTCCGCGGCGCGCAGGTCGGGTCGGCGCACCAGCAGATCGGACGGCAGCCCCGGGGCAACCGCAGGCACCACGATACCATCCAGCGTGGTGCCGGACAGCGATAGCTGCCCTGAGGTCGTGCCAAGCAGGGCGGCGAGGGCGTTCAAGGTTTGGTCGCGTTGCAGCTCCAGTGGCGGGATGACCGCTTCCAGGGTGGCTACGATGACTTCCTGCTGTGCCACTTCCAGGCCGGACAGAGTGCCGAGCCGCGCCTCCGTCTGGATCGCCGCCAGCACTTGGCGCGACACATCCAGCACTTCCTGCGCGGTGGCGATCCGGTCGATCAGCGACAGGTATTGCAGGTAAGTCGTGGCCACCTCAGCCACCAGGCTCAGGGCAACGGCTTCGCGGTCGAATTCGCTGGCGACCCGCGATGCCACGGCTGCATCGACGGTAGCCCGGTTCTCACCCCAGATGTCGAGTTCATAGCTGGCCTCCAGCCCGAGCGAGAGAGGATGCGTCGGTGCACTGTTGCGACCCATGTTCCGGCCCGCAGAGGCTGTGCCGGTAAGCGACGGATAAAGGGCGGAGCGCGCCGACCGCGCTTCCGCGGAAGCCTGGGCGATGCGGAAGGCCGCGGCCGCGAGATCCGGATTGTTGGCCTCCGCTTCGGCAACCAGCCGTTCCAGCTCCTGGCTGCCGAACGCGCTCCACCACTGGACATCCGGATACTTGGTCGGCGTCGCGGCCACGTCGACGGACTGGTTCCAATCGACAGGGACAGGAACGCTTTCGTCCGGCCGTTCGATCGACGGCTCCGCGCATCCGGAAATGCCCAGCGTGACGGTCATGGCAATGATGAGAACACGTGGACGAGATGTTGCCATCGGTTTCAGCCGAATAATGGGAACAACGCGTGCGGCGGCTTGAGCAGGTCAGCGGAAAGTAGACCAGCAAGGCGTACAATGAACGATAGCGGTTTCTAAAGAATTAAACGCTTTGGCTGTCGACGGCATGTACTCATTTTGGATCAGTAGAAAAGGTCTCCGACCCAAGTGCAAACGGTCCGCGCCGCGTGGAATCACAGCCTGCCATTGAGCGACGCGAGAGTCGTATCGACTCGGACGGCGCGCAAGCATCCGCAACAGCCGAGGTCGACGCGTGAACCAAGTTCCAAAAGGCAAGGGTTGGGGATGCCTCATATCCTGCCCGATATCGGGAACAGCGCCGCCCAGCCCACAGCGGGGCGCAGGCTACTGCGCCTCGATCTGGAGGATGAAGCTCAAGAACGACCTAGACACTCTGTTGGCTGCGAAACGAGATCTCAGCTTGGAAGCGTCCACGCGCCGGAGAGCCGGCGCGTGTTGGCGCCCCTGCTGTGCGCCTCTACTTGAACCCGAAGCCCTCGAACCGCTTCTTGAACTTGCCGACCTGGCCGCCGCGGTCGATCACGCGCTGCACGCCGGTCCAGGCCGGGTGAGACTTGGAATCGATGTCCAGGCGCAAAACGTCGCCAGGCTTGCCGTAGCAAGAGCGGGTCTTAAATTCGGAACCGTCGGTCATCACAACGGTTATCTCATGGTAATCGGGATGAATACCGTCCTTCATCGTCCAATGCTCCGGTCGAAGGGCAAGCGGCGTATATAGACAGGCGGCGGCGCGACTGCAAGCCCGGCGGGCCGTTTGCACGGACTGCGGTCGGCTGCTATAGGGGAATTGGACCTCCGGAACGGCGGAACATTGGGGCCGCGCCTGCCGAACAGCCCCAACCGTATCGAGAAAGTCAGGAACGACGCGCGGTGCTGCGCGAGCCCACTTACATGGAACGGGACGCCGACAAGAGCCGAGCCCGAGACCAGTCCTCGGATCCCGCTACGGACCGTCGGCGAAACCTGCGCCCGCTGAAGCGCCTGGTGCCTTACCTGCTGCCCTACCGCTGGCACGTGGCCGGGGCGCTGCTGGCTCTCACGGTCTCGTCCGCCACGGTGCTGGGGATCGGCTGGGGCGTGCGCGTGCTGGTCGACGAAGGCTTCGGGCAGGGTGATGCGGCCCTGTTGGATAACGCGCTGCTGGTTCTGCTGGCCGTTATCGTGCTGATGGCGCTTAGCTCGTACGGGCGGTTCTATCTGGTCTCTTGGGTGGGCGAACGGGTGATCGCCGACATGCGCGCGGCGGTGTTCCACCATGTCGTGCGCCTGCATCCCGGCTTCTACGAGACCAACAAACCGGCGGAGCTGGTGTCACGGCTGACCGCCGACACCACGGTGCTGCAGGTCGTCGTCGGCTCGACCGTGTCGATCTTTCTGCGCAACGCGCTGATGTTCCTGGGCGGCACCGCCTTGTTACTGTTCACATCACCGAAGCTGACGGGCCTGGTGGCGCTGGTCGTACCCATCGTGATCGTGCCGATCGTGGTTTTCGGCGCCCGTGTGCGGCGGCTATCGCGCGCGAGCCAGGACCGCATCGCCGGCGTCGCCGGCACGATCGACGAAACGCTGGCCGGTATCCGCACGGTGCAGGCCTTCGGTCATGAGCGCCTGGAAGAGGGGCGGTTCATCGACCGGGTGGAGGACGCATTCCAGACGGCGCTCAAGCGTGTCGGCATGCGTGCTCTGATGACGGCCTTGGTGATCCTGATCGTCTTCGGCGCCGTCGGCATCATTCTATGGATCGGCGGTCACGATGTGCTGGCGGGCCGCATCAGCGGCGGGGAGCTGTCCGCCTTCGTCTTCTACGCAGTCGTGGTCGCTGCCAGCACCGGTGCGTTGTCGGAGGTGATCGGCGACATCCAGCGCGCGGCGGGCGCGACGGAACGTCTGTTCGATCTGATGGAGACCGAGCCTGAGATCCGCGCGCCGGCAGAGCCGGTCGCCCTGCCTGAGCCGCCGGAAGGGTCGCTTGCGTTCGACAACGTGACCTTCCGCTACCCGTCGCGGCCGGCGGAAAGCGCGTTGGACGATTTCAGCCTGACGGTGGCGAAGGGCGAGGCGGTCGCGCTGGTGGGGCCATCCGGCGCCGGCAAGAGCACCGTGTTCCAGCTGCTGCTGCGATTCTACGATCCGGCATCGGGCGCGATCCGGCTCGATGGGGTCGACCTCAGGGCTGCCGATCCGGCGGAAGTTCGCGGGCGGATCGGAATCGTGCCGCAGGATCCCATCATCTTTTCCGCCGATGCGGCGGAGAATATCCGCTACGGCCGACCGGACGCGACGGACGCAGAGGTGAGGGCGGCCGCCGAGGCTGCCCATGCGTTGGAGTTCATCGAGACGTTGCCTGAGGGGTTCGGCACGTTCCTGGGCGAACGCGGCGTGCGCCTTTCCGGTGGCCAGCGCCAGCGCATCGCTATTGCCCGGGCCATCCTGCGCAACCCCGCTGTGTTGCTGCTGGACGAGGCCACCAGCGCGCTGGATGCGGAGAGCGAACGCGTGGTGCAACAGGCGATCCGCGCCTTGATGCAGGACCGGACGACCCTGGTGATCGCGCATCGGCTGGCGACGGTGCAGCATGTCGGCCGCATCGTCGTGCTCGACAAGGGCCGGCTTGTCGCCTCCGGCACGCATCAGGAGCTGATCCGGCAGGGCGGGCTCTATGCGCGGCTTGCAACCCTGCAGTTCGACCTGCCGGACGCGGGGTCCCAGCGCCCCGCTCTAGTGGGCGAATAGCGGCGGTCGGGCGCCAGCAGGCTCAGCGCTGGTCCAGCCGCATTTCGATGCGGCGGTTGCGGGCCAGGGCGTCTTCGCCATCGCCGTCGTCGACCGGTTGCCACTGCCCAAAGCCGGCCGCCGCCAAGCGGTCTGGCGGAATGCCCTGGTCTTCCAGGAACCGCACCACCTCGGTCGCCCGCGCCGTCGACAGTTCCCAATTGGTTTCGAAGGCCGAAGTTTCGACCAGCGGGCGCCGGTCAGTATGGCCGTCGACACGCAACACCCAGTCCACGCCCGGCGGCAGTTCGTCGGCCAGCTCAATCAGCGTATCGGCGAACTCCGCCAGCCGTTCCCGGCCCTGCGGTTCCAGCCGTGCAGACCCGCTGCCGAACAGCACTTCCGACTGGAACACGAACCGGTCGCCGGCCACGTCGATCCCCTCGCGGCTGCCCAGGACCTGCCGCAACTCGCCGAAGAAATCGGACCGGTAGGTGCTGAGCTCCTCCACCTGCCGCAGCAGGGCCTGGTTCAGCTCCGCCTCCAGATCGACGATCTCCTGATCGCGTGCGTCCACGCCGGCCTCGCTCGCCGCCAGGGCTGCCTGCAGGCGCTGGACGTCCTCGCGCAGGTTCTCCACATCTGAGGTAAGCTGGTCGATCGACGCGGCCCGATCTTCCGCCACGCCCTGCTGCGCCTCCAGGTCTGCCTGCCGTGCGGTAAGATCGTCCAATAGACGCTCGATCCGAATCTCCTGATCTTCGATCGCCCGCTGGGCCAGCACGGTGCGCTCCTCCGCGTCGCTCAGCTCGCTCTCCAGCGCCAGGCTGCGGTCGCGCAGGCCAGCCACCTCGCGCTCCAGCGCGTCGCGTTCCTGCTGTGACAGCCGCAATTGCAGCCCGAGCGTCGCGCCCCGATCCAGTGCTGCATCCAGGTCCTCCGTCAACGCCGTCGTACGGTCGCGTTCCGCGGTCAGCGCGCTGTCCAGATCAGCCTCTGCGGACCGGCTCTCCTCCAGGCCAACGGTGAGCGCCTCAACATCGGCCTCGCGCGCTGCCAGGAAGTCCCGCAGCTGCAGGATCTCCTCGCGCGTCAGTGCCAGCCGCTCCTCCAGATCCTCCGCCGACAGTCGAACTTCGCCCAGTTCGGTGTCGATCTGTTGGGCGAGCGCAGTTGCTGTGTCGCGCTGGATACGCAGAGCTGCGACCTCCTCCCGGCTCAGCGCCACGGTCTCCGACAACGCGGCCGCCTCGGCCTCCGCGACCGTGAGATCCTCGGTAAGGGCGGCATTGCGCTGTTCTGAGGCGTCGAGTGCTTGCGTCAGGTCGCTTGACTCAGTCCGCTCCGTCGCCAGCTCCTGGCGCAGCAAGTCGGCCAGCGACACGGTCTCGTCCAGCTCCGCGGCGAGCCGGGCCGACTCCGTGTCGGCCATGCGCAGGGCCAGAGCCAGCGACGCCACCTCCATCTCTAGGGTGTCGCGTGTGGTTCTCAGCGCCGACACGTCAGCCTGCAGGCTGGCATTCTCGCGAACCTGGGTCTCCAGCGTCTGTCGGTCGGCCTCGATCTGCTGCCGCGCCTGGACCACACGGTCGGCGAGGTCGTCACGTTCGATCCGCAGCGTCTCCATACCCGCCAACGTCTCGTCCAGCCGGGCAAGGGCATCGTCGCTGTCCGACTGGAGGTCCGAAAGGTCGTCACGCAGTTCGTCTCGCTCAAGAATCGTCGCCTGAAGCTCCACCGACTGCTGCCGGTAACGGACATTCAGGTCCGCATAGTCGCTGCTGGCGTCCGCAAGGTCCCGGCGCGCGTCTTCCAGCTCTATCTGCAGATCCGCCACCTCCACCTCTCGGCCGGAGAGCAGGTTGGACAGGTAGAACTGTGCGACGGTGAAAACGAGCAGGACGAAGATGATGACCATCAAGAGGGCGGCCAGGGCGTCGACGAAACCCGGCCAGATATTCGTGGCGACTGCCCCTTGTCCGCGGCCGTTGGATCTCAGAGACGGCATCACAGGCCCCGTCGTTCCAGAAGGGTTGCGATCATCACTCCTCTGCTTCGCCGGCCAGTGTGGCAATCGTGCGGGCGAGAAGGCGGATCTCAGCGCGCATCTCGTTCACGGTGTCGTTGTGCTGGGCGGCTAATTCTGACCCCAGCCGGGCGACATGGGATTCCAGATGGCGGATATGTTGTCGCGTGGCCTCGTCGATGCCGAAGCCCTCCGCACTTGCGATCTCCACCAGCCGCTGCATCAGCGGGCGCAGGTCGAGCTGGCTTTCCGCCACCCGAACCATCACGGATTGCTGGGTGCGCATGTGGTCGTTCAGCACGCCAAGCTGTTCGGCCACGCCCGCCAGCGCCTGTGTGAGGTGCTGTTGCGAATGCTGGGTCGACGCGATCGTCCGCTGGATTTCGTCGAGGTTCTCCGTCGTCCGGTCAGCCAGTGCGAACAGATAGGCCGGCGGCGCCTGCGCAACCGTCTCTCCGCCTTCGGTGGTCGTGCCACCGGTGAGCTGTGCGGCGCCCGACAGCCAGTCTTCCAGCTCGTTGTAAAAGCGGTTCTGGGCCTGGCTCGCCTGCAGCTCCAAGAACCCGAGAGCCAGCGAGCCGCCGAGGCCGAACAGGGATGAGCTGAAGGCCGTTCCCATGCCCGAGAGTGGTGCTTCCAGCCCTTCCTTCAGCTCCTCGAAAACGATGGAGAGGTGGTTGACCTGTGCCGACGGCAATCGCTCGGTGCTGCCGAAGGTGAGGCCGGCGATGACGTCGCCGACGGACGAGATCGTCTGCAATAGCCCCCAGAAGGTGCCGAGCAGGCCCAGGAAGATCAGAAGCCCGATGGTGTAGCGCGAGATCTCGCGGGTCTCGTTCAGCCGGGCGGCGATGCCGTCCAGCATGGAGCGCATCGACATCGCGGACATCACCAGCGCACCGCGCCGTTCGCCGATCATCCGCGCCATGGGCGCCAAGAGCCGCGGTTCCGGCGGCTCGACCATGGGGCCATGGCCGGCGAGGCGGGACTGTGCGGCGTCAAGCCATCCGATTTCGGGCCTGAGCGTCAGGACGGATCGGAATGTGTATCCCATGCCCACCACGGTGGCCGCCAGGATGATGCCGTTCAGGCCCGGATTGGCTTCGAATGCGCGGATCAGGCCGGAAGACAGCATGGCGGCGATGACCAGCACGGCGATCACGAAGAAGATCATGCGGGAGAGGTATCGTGTCGGCCGTGACATCAGTGCCCGTTCTCCAAGGTTTCCAGCCTCGGCCGCGGCCCGCGGCCTATGGGGTCGATGGCGCTCATTGCGTCACGGCCAGGTCGACCCTGTCCGGCGGGCCGGCCACGGCCAGATTGCCCAAGGCCAGCAGGTCGATGCGCGTGTCGCTCAGCCCGCCTTCGATCAAGCGCTCCCGAACGGCCAGCACGCGGTCTAGAGACAGCCGTCGGGCCAGGCGCGCATCTTCGGTCGAGACCGCATATCCCCGCAGTTTGACACGCGCGGTCTCAACGGTTTCCAAACGCACGGCCACATCTTGCAGCAGATCGGCATAACCTGGACTGACCGCGTTATCCCCCGTCGGGAAGAGGATAACCAACGGGCCGAGGGCGGCCGGCTGGGCACCCTGCGGGGCCCCGGGACCGGCCAGCGGCGGCCGATCCGGGCGCAACTCGGGCAGCATCTCGGTTTGCGCTGTGGCTTTGGACGCAGGCAGGGCGACAACAAGGATCGCCGCGACGGCGATCAGGCGCCGGCGGAAGGGGCGATCCATCGTCTGCGTGTCAACATTGCCCATGAAGTCTCCGTCGACGAACCACAATAGTTCAGCCTAACCCCTTGGACAATCAAGCATTTCAACAAAAGGGCGAGGAGTGTTCGCGATTTGCCCTTTGTCAGCCGCCAGGCGGGGCAGGTGGTGGAGACGTAGCGGCCGGCCGTTCGGCCACCAGACGCTTTGCAAGATGGGTGTGCAAGGTGGAGTTGCTGGCAAGAAGGCTGCCGGCGAAGACCGGGTTGCGGCCGCCTTCGATCTCGGTGACGAAGCCGCCGGCCTCCTGGACCAGCAGCACGCCGGCGGCGACATCCCAGCTGCTCAGGCCCCGTTCCCAGAAGCCGTCATAGCGGCCGGCGGCGACATAGGCGAGATCCAGGCTGGCAGCGCCGAACCGGCGGATGCCGGCGATATGCGGCATCAACGCGCCGAGTTCCGCCATGAAGCGATCGCCGTCGCCATGGCCCAGAAACGGCACGCCGGTGGCGATCAAAGCCTGGTCCAGCCGCTGGCGGCCTGAAACGCGCAGCCGGCGGTCGTTCATATAGGCGCCCTGGCCTCTTTCGGCCCAGTACATCTCGTCATTGACGGGGTTGTAGATGACCCCGGCCAGGATCTGGCCTTCCTGCTCCAGCGCGATGGAGATGGCGAAGTGCCCGATGCCGTGCAGGAAATTGGTCGTGCCATCGAGCGGGTCGATGATCCACTGCCGCGTTTCGCCGTCGGCCGGCCGCTCGGTCCCCCCTTCCTCCAGGATGAAGCCGAAGCCCGGCCGCGCCTTGGCGAGCTCCGTCTTCAGGGTCCGCTCGGCGCGGTTGTCGGCCACGGAGACGAAGTCGGCAGGCCCCTTGCGCGAGACCTGCAGCTGCTCCACCTCGCCGAAGTCGCGCAGCATTGCGCGACCCGCGCGTTCCGCGGCGCGCGTCATCACATGGATCAGGGGCGAACGCGTCGCTGCCATTGTCTGTCCAACAGTGACGGAAACGGATCGGAAGATCCGCCGGAGCCGGCCTAGTCTTTCGCCCGCTCCGAATAGGTGGCGTCGGCCGTGTTGACGACCACACGCGTCCCCACCTCGATATGCGGCGGCACCATGACCCGAGTTCCGTTCTCCAGGATCGCGGGCTTGTAGGAACTTGACGCCGTCTGGCCCTTCACCACGGGCTCAGCCTCCACGACCTCCATGGTGACCGTTGCCGGAAGCTGCACGCCCAGCGGTGTGCTCTCATGGCTGGTGACGGTGCAGACCATGCCTTCCTGCAGGAACTGCGCCGGCTCGCCCACCACGTCGCGCGCGATCTGGATCTGCTCGAAGCTCTCATTGTCCATGAAGGTCAACAGGTCGCCCTCGTCGAACAGATACTGCATCTCGTGCTCGTCCAGGCGCGCGCGCTCCACCGTTTCCTGGGTGCGGAAGCGCTCGTCCTTCTTGGTGCCGGTGCGTATGTCGCGCATCTCAACCTGGACGACGGCGGCGCCTTTGCCGGGCTGGATGTTCTGGCTCTTCAACACGACCCAGAGCTTGCCGTCGATTTCCAGTACATTGCCGGCGCGAATGTTGATGGCGTTGATCTTCATGACCAACCTTGCTTTCTCAGGCTCATCGGATGACTTAGGGAGGCCGAACCGTAGCAGTATGCCCCGATACAGGCAACCGAACCCGCGATGACCGACCAGCACCCCTGGTGGAGAGCCGATGCCTTCGCGCGCCGCCGGCCGTACCTGGAAGCGCGGTCGCGCATCACCATGGCCACGCGCATCGCGTTTGCCGGCCGCGACTTCACCGAAGTGGAAACGCCGGCGCTGCAGATCTCTCCGGGGCTGGAGCCGCACCTGGTCGCGTTTGCCACCGATCTCCTATCGCCCGACCGTGAAGCCCGGAACCGGCTCTATCTGCACACCTCACCCGAATTCGCGATGAAGAAGCTGTTGGCCGCAGGCATGCCGCGGATCTTCCAGCTGGCCCGCGTCTTCCGAAATGCTGAGCGGTCGGCGCTGCATCATCCCGAGTTCACGATGCTGGAGTGGTACCGCGCCAATGCCGGATACCACGACCTGATCGACGATTGCCGGGCGCTGCTGACGGACGCGCTGGCCGCAACTCCCGGCGCTACCCGGTACCGCTGGCAAGGGGCAAAGGCCGACCCGGCCGCCGACTGGCAGATCATGACGGTGGCCGACGCGTTCGACCGCTTCACTGGCATCGACATCCTGGCGACGGCCCCCGACCCCACATCGCCCAATCTCCAACTGTTGGATGCAGCCGGCAGGGCCATCGGGCACAGCGCCCGGCCGGGCGACAGGTGGGAGGATCTCTATTTCCGCATCTTCCTGGACAGGATCGAGCCGCATCTCGGCCTTGGGGCCCCGACGGTGCTGACCGACTATCCGATCTCGATGGCCGCTCTCGCCCGGCCCAAGCCTAGCGATGCAAGGCTAGCCGAGCGGCTCGAACTCTACGTCTGCGGGGTGGAACTGGCGAACGCCTTCGGCGAGCTGACCGATCCGCAGGTCCAGGCCGCCCGGTTTGCCGCCGACATGGCGCTGAAGCGGTCGCTCTATGGCGAGACCTATCCGGTTGACGACGACTTCCTGGCGGCCTTGGCGGTGATGCCGGACGCTGCAGGTATCGCGCTCGGCTTCGACCGGCTGGTGATGCTGGCGACGGGGGCGGAGGATGTTACGCAGGTGCTCTGGGCACCTGTGGCCGATCCGCCTGCGGGGCAACCGACTTGAGGGATCAACCTTTACTGTTGGCAGTCATTGCGCAAGCCTGCGCCGAACCTCGCCATTGGACCGTGGCTAAGGGGGAGCGGTCCGGCGACGCCGCATGGGGCGCCAGGGCCGAACGTCTAACGTATTGATCCTGTTTAGACACTTGGCTGAACTGCTCGGCTTAGTCGGAACTTCCCCGATCTAAAGGTGGAAAACTCCAATCCGCAATGGCCCGGTTTTCCGGGGGAAAGGTCACTGCGGCCAAAGCTGATCCGGGGCTGGACCGGCAGCCTCATGCCAGAAGCGCCCGCCACAGCGCGATCGGCTATTTCTTTTCGAGAAAGAGTTCGACGTGGCCGCAGGTTGTACAGGCCCGGGCAGCGACCGGCCGTCCACGGCGGAAGCTGCCCTCGTCTGGCCTCTTGAATCGCAGGGGGGCGTTCCAGACCACGTGGCCGTCTTCAAAGCCGCTGCCGCCGCAACGCAAGCATGTGTTGTTGGACTCTTTCATGAGCCTTCTCCCAAGGGTTGAAAGGCGGACCAGACCAACTCCGGCTGCTCTGCCTTTCCATCGTGGCCGACGCTGAGCCACGGCACGGTATCCGGGCCGCACGTCTGCATGTCATCCAGCATGACCATCGGAAACGAGGATTACCACATCCTCCAAAGCGTCCGGACATCTGGAGGAGCCTGCGTGCTGACGCCGCTTCAAGGGTGCGGTTTCCCGGGTTCGCGCTCTCCGCCGGGGCGGGGCCGGGCGCCGCAGTGGACCTCGCGGCGCTGCTGGGCGTCGCGCCGATGCTCGGCCCCTCGGATTTCCCGTTCTAGATCAGGGTCGCGCTGGCGGGGATCGTCGTGGCCCTTCAGTACGGAGGGGCCATGACCCTTGTGGCATTGCCGATTACAGGTGCGCAGCGAAGGGCGTATCTCGATGTTTGTTGTTGGGAGTGGAGCGTGGGTATCTGACAGCTCATGCATTTGAGGAAGAAAATGATCTATCCAGGAATATCCACAGCCGGCTCGTTGATCGTTCTCGGCTTATTGTGGGCCTAAACCGAGCTTTGAGGGGGCGATGGCCGAGACGGTCCATCCTTCTTGCGACACGCATCTGGCCCAAATCGAGCCCGACGACCGCCTCGTGGTGCTTGCGCGGACGATCCAGGCTCCGGACCCAGAGATTGAATCCGCGCTCAAAGACGGTGCCATCAATTGGGAGCGTTTCGGGGAGGCATGCCTGGGGCAAGCGCTCTATCGGCACCGCACTGTCTTTCAGAATGCCGCGGAAGCGCCGGTGTGGACCCATCTGGAGCTAAGCTACTTTCGGGACACTGTTCCGGCCGATGCGATCGTCGACCTCGTGATCGAACCACAATCGGCGGAATCGGGTCTGCTGCGGGCGGAGATCCTTCTGTCCACGCCCTCGTCCTTCGTACTGCCACGCGACTGGCAGGGCTCGGCCAACCGACCCGAATGGCAGGCATCGCTGGAATACATCCAGGTGCATTCGCGATATCTCGGCGAGTACAGAAACGTCATGCGAGAATTCTGTGGCCCCGCGGCCACGAAGCTCGTCCGGGCAGGAAAGTTCGGGACCTTCAGGGCGATGGAGACGGCCGCCGTGCTCTATCGTGACCCGGAACTGAAGATCGACTGGAACCAGGTTCACCTGTGCGAGCTGAATACGAGTGATTTCGGCGGTTTTGGCCAAGAGTTCGAGGCTGCACTGCATGAGGACTCTCCGAATGGTCCGAACTTTGAGGGCATGTTCGCCGGCCTCGACCGCATGCGCACAGTTCCCCGTTGGACCTTCAATGAGCCCGTGGTGGAGGCGGACACTGCGCTCGGCCGCTACGGACAATCGGGTCGCGGTTAATGGCGGACCCGGGCGTGGTCATGCCCGAACGCTTGGAGAGCCGCCCGTCTCACGACGGCTTCCTCTGTCAGCACACCACGGCCCTTGACCAGCGTGGCGGCACGACATGGGTGCCACCACGCCGCCGCGAGGGATCAGACGCCGATCTCGTCCCCGTCCTCCCGCTGGATCGCAACGACCGTCGGGCGCGGCAGGCTGTCGGCGCCGAAATCGGGCCAGCGGGTTGAGACCGTCTCAAGCGATTCCGAATCCTCGCCCGGATGCTGGACCGCGACGAACAGCGTCCTGCCGTCCGGCGTGAAGCAGGGACCGCAGCATTCCGCTCCGATAGGCGCCGCAAAGAGGAGCTTCGGCAGCGCCCGCGCCGGCCCCTCGGTGTCGACGCCATAGATGCCGTCCGGCAGATCGATCTCGTTTGCGCCGTCGGTTGCGACGAACATCCGGCCCCTCGGATCGAAGGTCAGGTTATCCGGGTTCACGAACCAGCCGCTCTCCGACGTTTCGCTGTGCCAGCGCGCGCCATGCTCGGTCGCCTGCGGATTGCCGCAGAGGACGAAGAGGTCCCAGCCATAGACCTCGGCCGTGTGGTCCGTCTCCGGCCCGGACGTTCCCGGTGGGATCAGCTCAACGACATGGCCATAGAGGTTCTCAGGCCGCGTGTTCACCGGGTTGAGATTGTCGGCAGTGATGTTCTTGTTCTTCGTCATGTTTGCGTAGACGCGGCCGGTTACCGGGTTGGCTTCCATGCCCTCCGGCCGGTCCATTGGCGTCGCACCAAGCGCATCTGCGGCGAGACGGGTCTTCAGCAGCACCTCGGCCTGGTCGGCGAAGCCGTTTTCGGGCGTCAGCGGCCCCGTCCCGTGCACCAGCGGAAGCCACCGCATGGTCCCGTCCGCCTCGAACCGCGCGACCGAGAGCGTGCCCTGGTCGAGGAGGTCGCGACCAGTCTCCGGGTTTGCCGGATCGTAGGTGCCATCGGATACAAAGCGGTAGACGTACTCGAAATTGCTGTCGTCGCCCATATAGACGACGGCGCGCCCGTCGCTGTTCAGCCAGACGGTGGCGCCCTCATGATGGAAGCGACCGAGCGCGGTGCGCTTCACCGGCGTTGAGTCGGGGGCGTAAGGGTCGATCTCGATCACCCAGTCGAAGCGGTTGGGCTCGTTCGGTTCCTCCGCCAGATCGAACCGCGGCTCGATGCGCGCGCGGCCATAATAGTCGGACCCGTCGTAATCGTAGCGCTCCAGCACGGCCGCATGCGGGCTCTCGGAGACCGCGCCGCCGAAGGTGTCGTAAGCACCTTCCTCGCATGACAGGATGGTGCCCCACGGCGTCACGCCGCCGGCGCAGTTGTAGTGCGTGCCCTTGGCCAGCACACCGGCCGGATCATAGCTGGTCTGCATCCACGGATGCCCGGCCGCCGGCCCGGAGATCGCGAAGTCGCTCGCCATCGTGAACCGGCGGTTCATCGGGCTGTCCTGAACGACCGTCCAGCGATCGCCCTCGCGCTTCACCTCGACGATGGAGTGGCCGACCGACGCATCGATGATGCGCACCTGCTCGTCGCTGAGCGAGTCCGGCATGTTGTCCCAGGTGACACCCGGGAACATGACGTTCGGAGAGGCGTACTCGTTGTTGACGCAGAGCAGCCCGTGATCGGAACTCTGCGAGCCCTGAGGCAGCGGCATGAAGGCGATGAAGTCGCAATTGAAGCCGAACCGCTCCGCCTGATCGTCCGACGTCATCATGGCGGGCTCCATCGGCTCTTGCCCGGCCTTCATCGCATCGCCCCAGCGCACCAGCACATCCGCCCGGTAGCCGGGTGCGACATGGGCATCGTGGTCGAGCACCCGTTCCAACTCGGCGAAGCCGAGCGAGGACTGTGCTGCCTGCGCATGGGCCGTGCCCGCAAACAGCGAGCCGACGAACCCCTGCGCCGCGACGGCGCCGAGGCCGGCGGCGGAACCCAGAAGGAAGCCGCGGCGCTTCACTCGCTCGGCGATAACCTCCCGCATCGCGGTGGATTGGCTGCGTTTCGCGGCGTTGGTGCCGGAGGGAGCGTCTTTCATCGCGGTCTCCTTGTGCGGGGGGGCCAACTCGTTCGGCGTTCCAGCTTCAATGCCAGTTGCTAGCAAACGGGCATGACACTGGCGCGACACTGGCGTTAAAGACCCTGGACACTGCGCCTCCCGCTCGGTTGCTCGAACCGCCGGTCTGCGACGTCAAGGTGGCGGGGAACGTCGAATGGGCTTTGATGCGCACGCCGGGCGTCCACCGACGCTCATGGATCGACGGTCTTCGCGTGTTGGCGGTGATGTCGGTTCTAGTCTATTACGCGAGGGTCTCGATCGGCGGGCGTGGGCGTGCTCCGCGGCTGCGAAACTGGGCGACCAAGCCAGCTTCTAGAGGTGGCTCGCCGGACGCTCACACATTCGGCCTGCTTCGATCTGGAGGAGACACAGCATGGATCGGTTCACGGGCGGTTGTCTTTGCGGCGACGTCCGCTTTGTGGCGACGGGGCGCCCTTACCGCGTCGGCCTTTGTCACTGTCTCGACTGCCGCAAGCATCATGGGGCCCTGTTTCACGCATCCGCGATATTCCCTGAGGATGCGGTGACGATCGAGGGCGAAACACGGGACTACGCCGGGCGGTTCTTTTGCCCCCGCTGCGGCTCGTCCGTCTTCGCGCGCTCCGGCGACGAAGTTGAAGTGAACCTGGGGTCCCTCGACGCCCCTGACCAACTGAGGCCCACCTACGAGCTTTGGACCGTCCGTCGCGAGTCCTGGTTGCCGCCGTTTCCGCTGGCGAGGCGATACGACCGCGACCGTGACGCCACGAGCCGCTTTGAGGAGTAGGCCGCACGAAAGGTGCGGAGGCGCCGTTGCTGGGTGACGAAAGGGCCACCAGCAGGATGGCGGCCGAATGCCCAGCGCTTCGGAAGGGATGGAATTTGGCCGAGAGCCATGGTCAAACTAAGTTGATCGGCGACCGAGCTGGAGTTGCTCGCATCAGGGGTGACATGGCCGAAGCACGCTACTCCTTCCTTCAGCGTCTCCTCCATTGGACGATAGCTGTCCTCGTCCTATTCTCGTTGATTGCCGGGGCTTTCTTATGGGCCTACGGCTTCGAAGGCCTCAGCAGCACGTTTGGAGCCGCGACTGCGGCGGCGGCGTACAAGTATCACAAGACCGCAGGCGTGCTGATCCTTGGTCTGATGGTTCTGCGACTGTGCGTGCGAGCAAGCCTCGGCGCGCCGGCGCCTGTGGCGACCCTGACTGCGGTGGAGCGCGTCCTCTCAACCTGGGTGCAACGGCTGCTCTATGTCGCGCTCATTGCGATGCCCGTCGTCGGCTGGCTCGCGACGGCTGCCGGAGATTTCCCGGTCCAGTTCTTCGACATGACGTTGCCGGGCCTGATCGGCGAGAACCAGGGACTGTCGCAATCGCTCTTCGCCGTACACACGGCTTTGGGGATCGCCATCTTGATGCTCGCAGGGCTGCATATTGCCGGAGGGCTGCGGCACTGGCTGGTCAAGCGTGATGGCGTGATGCGACGGATCAGCCTGTTTGGCTGAGGATCTCGCTTCAGGCCCGCCAGTCGAGAAACTCTCCGACTAGCAGCACTGAGTTTGAAAGCAGCCAAGCCGAGGCATTCTCGGGACCTCGACTGACGGTCCGATTCTGCCGTGGTCGCGCGCACGGCATTGGCCGGTACTGGAGATCCACCCGACGCAGATGGCATGACGACCCATACAGGCAACCGTCTTTGGACGTTGCCTGAACTCCCTGAAATGGCACAGTGCCGGCAGTCGCGGACAGCTTTGCCGAAACAAGCTGATCGCGACGAGACATCGGATGTTAACCATTGAGGACGCGAAGGGGCTGCGAGGATGGCCAAGGTGATGATGGTGACCGGCGGCAGCCGCGGCATCGGTGCGGCGACAGCCAGGATGGCGGGGGCGCGGGGCTATCATGTCTGCGTCAACTATCATCGCAATCCGGCGGCCGCCGAGGCCGTGGTCGCGGATGTCGAAGCCCTCGGCGGCGGGGCCATTGCTGTGGCCGGCAACATGGCGGAGCCCGACGACGTGGACCGCTTGTTCGCCGCGTGCGACGAGCGTCTGGGCCCGCTGTCGGTGCTGGTGAACAACGCTGGCGTCATCACCACAGCGGCGCGGGTCGACGAGATGACGGCGGACCGGATCAACGCGCTTTTGGCGGTCAACGTGACCGGCTGTTTCTTGGTGGCCAAGGCCGCGATCCGGCGCATGTCCAGCCGTTACGGCGGCAGCGGCGGCACCATTGTCAATCTCTCATCGGCAGCGGCGCGGCTGGGTGGGGCGGGATCGCTGGTGGACTATGCCGCATCGAAGGGCGCCATCGACACCTTCACGGTGGGCTTGGCGCAGGAAGTGGCGGCCGAGGGCATCCGCGTGAATGCGCTAAGGCCCGGCCTGATCGAAACGGATATCCATGACGACACCGGGCTGCCCAATAGGCTCTCGGAATTGGGCAAGACCGTGCCGATGAAGCGAACCGGCACAGCCGATGAGGTCGCCGAGGCGATCCTCTGGCTGGCCGGCCCGCAATCCTCCTACATCACCGGCGCCATCCTGGACGTCGGCGGCGGCCGGTAGGCAAGGGCTATTCAGCCGCCTGGGCTGCGTGGTGGTCGACGACCTCGCCGCGGCCCGGATAGTCGACCTTCAAGACGAAGTCGAGCGCACCCAGGATCTCGCGGAAGGCAGGACGGGCGAACGGCATGGTCTGGACCGTGCCGAAATAGAGCGTACCGTCGGGGCGCACCAGGAACAGGCCCGGCTCGCTGAACAACGCGGGCTCTTCTACGCCGGTCGACGTCTTGCCGCGGCTGGTGGAGATGTAGAGGCCCCATTCGCGCGCCTTGTCCAGGTCCACGCCATAGCCGACCGTCAGGTTCGACAGGCCCCACTTTTCCTTCGCCTCACGCGCGCGGTCTTCGCCGTCGCTGGACAGCGCGATGGCGGTCACGCCGCGTTCTGCGAACTCTCCGAGCAGCCGCTCCAGCTCGCCGAGATACTTTGAGCAGATCGGGCAGTGGTAGCCGCGATAGAACACGACCATGGTGAAGTTGCCGGGGCGCTGATCGGCCAGCCGCCAGACATCGCCGCCGACGGTCGGGACCTCCAGCGACGGGACAGGTTGGCGCGGGAAGAGGGGGGTGAGAGCGGTCATGGGCGAGCCTCCTGTTGGGTGTCTGAGCGCTATTTGTTGGACCGATCGTTACAAGTCAACCGCACTCGCGCCTTCGTGATGAACGAGGACAGACGATGCGGCGCCTCCCTTGCGCCGCGCAGGTCGTGGCGCTAATCACCGGCCATCCGTTCGGGGCCACCTGCGGAGCTGGGACAGTCTGATGAGCCAATCCGTCTACGCGACCGTTGCCGCCAATATGCCTGAGGACCGGAATCAGCCGCTGATCGAGATCCCCGGCGGTCGCAGCTACAGCTATGCCGACATGGACCGCACGACGGCGCAGTTCGGGCGCTTCATGCTGGATTGTGGGCTCAGGCCCGGCGACCGTGTCGCCGTCCAGGTGGAGAAGACGCCCGAGGCGCTGTTCGTCTATCTGGCCGCGACCCGCGCCGGGCTGGTCTTCCTGCCCATGAACATCGCCTACACCGATGCCGAGGTGGACTATCTGGTGGGGGATGCTGAGCCGGGGCTGCTGATCTGCGACCCGGCGCGCGAAGCCGGACTGACCCCGATCGCCCAACGCCACGGCGCGGCCCGGGTGCTGACGCTGGATGCGGCCGGGCAGGGGAGCTTCATCGATGCCGCGGCGGGATCGCCCGCAGACCTGCCGCCAGTTGCCGTGCACGAAGACGACCTGGCGGCGATCCTCTACACCTCAGGCACGACGGGCAAGCCCAAGGGCGCGATGCTGACGCACCGCAACCTGGCCTTCAACGCGCTGGTGCTACGGGATTTCTGGGGATTCACGCACCATGATGTGCTGCTGCACATCCTGCCGATCTTCCATGTCCATGGCCTGTTCATCGCCTGTCACTGCGTGCTGTTTTCGGGCGCCAAGATGCTGTGGCTGCAGCGCTATGACGCTGGGCAGGTGATGGGCCTCTTGGGCCGCGCCAGCGTGATGATGGGCGTGCCGACGCATTACACCCGCCTGTTGGCCGAAGACGGCTTCACGGCGGAGCATTGCCGCAACATGCGGCTGTTCATCTCCGGTTCAGCGCCGCTGCTCGGCGAGACGCATGAGGAATTCCGCGCGCGTACCGGCCAGGTGATCCTGGAACGCTACGGCATGACCGAGATCGGCATGCAGACCTCAAACCCGCTGATGGGCGAGCGGCGGGCCGGCACCGTGGGATTCCCCTTGCCGCAGGAAGGGGTGCGCGTGGTCGACAGCCATGGCCGCGTGCTGGATCTGGGGGAGATCGGCGACGTGCAGGTGACTGGTCCAAATGTTTTCAAGGGCTACTGGAGGATGCCTGAGAAAACAGATGAGGAATTTACTGCCGATGGCTGGTTCAAGACCGGCGATGTGGGCATGATCGACCATCGCGGCTATGTCCATCTGGTCGGCCGCGCCAAAGACCTGATCATCTGCGGCGGCTACAACGTCTATCCCAAAGAGGTGGAGGGTGTGATCGACGCCATCGACGGCGTTGTGGAAAGCGCCGCCATCGGTCTGCCGCATCCCGACTTCGGCGAAGCGGTCGCGGCCGTCGTTCACCGGGCCGAAGGGCGGGATGACGTCACGGAACAGCAGATCATCGATCGGGTGAAAAACGAACTTGCCAACTTCAAGGTGCCGAAGCGTGTGTTCTTCGTCGACTCGCTGCCTCGGAATTCCATGGGGAAGGTGCAGAAGACGGTGCTACGCGCCGCTCACGCAGAGACGTTCAGTCCGGCGCGCTGAGCCTGCCGGGGTCGAGCCTCTGCAGGCACGCGCTGACCGATCAGTCAGCCGAATCCGTGGTGCTGGCGAGCTCGACCGGAGTCACTTCGGCCGGTGCCGTCGCGGCAATGTTCTGTGCTGCGTTGCTTGAGGAGCTGTCGATGCTCGGCACCGCAAAGGCCAGCGCGCCGAAGGCCACAACGCCCACAATCAGGGCCTGCCAGCGCCTGGCAAAAGGCCAGAACGGATAGAGCAGGGCGGCCGCACTGACGACCAGCCCCAGCGCCAATCCGATGAGAAGAAGGGGTTCCATCTATCCAGTCGCTCCAATCGATTGTGCTGTCTAGTCATTCATTGTGAACCGCTTTGGTTAATGATAGATGATGAAGGCGCATGATGAAAGATGATCAGCCTGCTTGTCTGTGAATTTCAGCTGCCTTTACACATTAGAACGGTAGCTAAGCAAAGTATCGCGGCTTGAGTCGGCAAATCCTTTGATGGTTAACTAAGTGACTCTTACGGTCTGACTTGTCGGACCTTTTCGCGCCTCGGCCAGGTTTTCGATCCGGCGATTCCCGTCGAATATCGACCTCGCGTAGCTATGGCGTCTTGCCTGCGCCACGCTGCCATTGCTTGACTGCAAAACGACGCAACCGAAGCGTACAAGGCGGGTGTCATGCAGAAGCCGCGCGGCTCTTATCGTCTGTCGCAGTTCGCCGATCGTGATCAGGAACTCTCCCGGCTGGGGCAGCAGGCAACGACGTTCGATACGATCGACCGTCCGATCTTGCAGCAGGCGGGGCTGCGCGACGGTATGTGCGTGGTCGATATCGGCAGCGGGCCGGGGGCCATCACCACCAGGGTTGCCGGGGAAGTGATGCAGAGCCTCGTGGTGGCGGTCGACCGGGATGCGGAGATGCTGGGTCGGCTGCGTGGGTCATCCGAGACAGCGGGTCTGCGCAACATCCAGCCGGTCGCATGCGAGCTCTATGATCTGCCGATTGCCGATGATGCGGTCGACTTCGTGGTTATGCGCTTCATCCTGCAGCACCTTCACGATCCGGCCGCCGCGCTGCGGGAGGGGCTGCGTGTGCTCCGTCCCGGCGGCATCCTGTGTGCCATCGATGCCGACGACCGCTGGCTGACCCTCTATCCGGAACCGAGTACGTTCCGGCAACTAGTGGACACGTCGGGCGCCCGGCAGGCGGCGACCAACGGCAACCGCTATATCGGTCGCAAGCTTCCGGTGATGCTGACCGAAACGGGGTTCGGCGACTGTGCGGTCGATGTTCGCGTTGCGACCACTTCCCACTTCACAAGAGAGGTCTTCGTGAACGCCGCGCTTTCGTACCGGCTGGACGATGCCGCGACCGCATACGACCCGGCTGTCGCCCGTGCGGAACTGCAGGACTGGGTTTCCGACGAGTCACGGCCAGCCTGGGGATACGTGGCGATCTTCGGCGCATGGGGGGTGAAACCAGGTCGCCGATAGCCGGGAAAGTGCCGTATAACGCGAGCAGGGCAGGCAGCCATTCCCGGAAGGCTGAAGATATGGAGCATGTGAGCAGCCACGGGCGCGCTGGGCGCCAAGCGAGGCGTTCGGTTCTATGGCGGATGGCGAAATGGTTCGCCTGGACCCTTGCTGTCTTGGTGGCGATCCCGGTGCTCTATTTCAGCGCGGCGTACGGCCTGGCCCGCATTGCCATCAACACGGATTTCGTGCCAGCGGAACATGGCGTGCCGATCGGCGTGTCGTCCAATGGCGCACATGCCAACCTGCACCTGCCGGTGCGGGCGCTGAATGTCGACTGGACGGCTGAATTTCCCCCGACGGACTTTCCCGCCGCGCCCTTGTGGGCCGACACGATTTCCTTTGGCTGGGGTAACCGGGAGTTCTATTTGAACACGCCCCGATGGTCGGACTTCGACCCCTGGGTCGGGTTCAAGGCAATCGTCGGCATCGGTGGCTCGGCGCTTCATGTCGCCTATTGGCCGCCGTTGCTGGAAGGCGAGGCGTACACCGTCGTCACCGTCTCGCCTGAAGCCTATCTGAAGCTCGTTGACCACATCCGCGAGACGGTCGCACCTGACGCCGAAGGCAACCCGCAGCGCATCGAGGGGTACAGCTACAGCGGGAATGACGGGTTCTATGAAGCCCAGGGCACGTACACCTTCATCGTGACCTGCAATGAATGGGTCCGCCGCGGCTTGGCCGACGCCGGTGTGCGCACGGGACTATGGACGCCGCTGCCCGAAGCATTGCTGACGCATCTTCGCACCGCACGGGCGGACGGCGGGGCTTGATGCCCCGGCCGGCTATCCTCCCCCGCGATAGATCAGGTTCGGCAGCCAGACGATAAGCTGCGGGAACAGGATGCAGATCGTAAGCCCCAGTATCTGGAGCGCTAGGAACGGCAGGGCCGATTTGAAGATCGTCGCCGTAGAGATGCTGGGCGGCGCCACGCCGCGGATATAGAACAGCGCATAGCCGAAGGGTGGCGACAGGAAGCTCATCTGCATGTTGACCAGATAGAGCACGCCGAACCAGAGCGCGACATCGGCCGGCGCCACGCCGGGCAGGCCGGCCACGCCGGAAAAGTCCAGCTGATTGATGATCGGAATGAAGATCGGCACGGCCAGCAGCAGGATGCCGACCCAGTCCAGGAACATGCCAAGGAACACCAGGATGATCATCATCAGGATCAGCACGCCGTAGGGCCCGAGGCCCGTGCCCAGGATCATGTCCGACACGAAGGTCTGGCCGCCCTGCAGGATGTAGAAGCCGACGAAGATCGTGGCCCCGAAGATGATCCACAGCACCATGGCGCTGGCCTTGGCCGTCGTAATGCTGGCCTGCTTCACACTCTGCCAGCTGAGGCGCCCGTGCATGGCCGCAACGATCATCGCCCCGAAGCTGCCGATGCCTGCGGCTTCCACCGGTGTTGCCGCACCGGTGAAGATGACGCCCAGCACCACCACGATCAGCAGCAGCGGCGCCAGCATCTGCCTCAAGAGACGCAGCTTCTCCGCCATATCCACCCGCTCTTCGCGCGGCAGTGGCGGTCCCAGGTTCGGGTTGACGGCGCTGCGGATGCCGACATAGACGCAGTAAAGGCCAGAGAGCATCAGCCCCGGCAGGATCGCGCCGACATAGAGCTCACCCACGGACTGCTGTGCCACCACGGCGAAGATGATGGCCAGGATGGACGGTGGGATCAGGATCCCCAGCGTGCCGCCGGCCATGATCGAGCCGAGCGCGATCTGAGGGTCGTAGTTGCGCTTCAGCATCGCCGGCAGGGCGATGATGCCCATGGTGACGACCGCCGCGCCGATGACGCCGACCATGGCGGCCAGGATCGTCGATGCGATGATCGTCGCCACGGCCAATCCGCCGCCCAGGCCGCCCATCCACTTGTAGAGAACGTCGAACATCTCGTCGATCAGGCCGGCCCGTTCCAGCATCGACGCCATGAAGATGAACAACGGGATCGCCGAGAGCTGATAGTTGGTCATCAGCGGGAAAATCCGCGCCGGAATGATGTTCAGCATGAACTGGTCGCCGACCATGTAGATGAACAACACACCCAGCGAACCCGTGACGAACGCCAGCGGCAGCCCGCAGAACAGCAGCACCAGCAGCGAGCCGAACATGAGGATCGAGAGCGTGCCGATCGGCGTTCCTGCCAGCGACCCTTGAATGGTGAACAGGAACCGTTCGTCGCCGTAGGGGTCGTAGAAGGCGACGTTGATCACCTCTACGAACAACAGGAAGCCAAGCACGAGGCTGCCCAGCAGCACTATCAGGTCGCGCGACGTGGTCGGTGCCTGCCTGGCGGCATGGACTGTGGAGCTTGGCCGGCTCTCAACCTCCACTTGTCCCGATGCCCGGAGGATCTGGATGTCCTTCACGACCCGGCTGATGCCCTGCGCCAGCAGCAGCACGCCGCCCAGGACCAAAGCGAACTTCACCGGATAATAGGCGACCGCCCATTCCGTGAACGACACTTCGTTGGAGTAGCCCGAGGCGAAGAAAAATTCGTTCGAATTCATGGACTGCGAAAAGAAGGTCCAGGCGGTCCAGATGAAACCGAAGGCGAACATCAGGAAGGCAAAATGCGTGAGGATGTCGATCGCTGCCTTCTTCTTCGCGCCACCTCGCGCATAAAAGAGATCGACCCGGACATGCGCATTGTGCAGATAGGCGTAGGCGCCTGCCAAGATGTACTGCATCCCGAACATCAGGAACATCGACTCATGCGCCCAATTGCTCGGCGAATTGAAGAAGTACCTGGCAACGACTTCGTAGAAATAAACGACGACGGCAATGATCGTCCAATAGGCGACGAAGGCGCCGCTGAACTGTGAAACGCGGTCCACAGTCCGGGTAAAGCCGTTGCCAGCTGTAGCCGACCCGTCGGTGTTTTGCGGGATGCTTGAATCTCCGGTCGTCGTCTCTGCAGCGACCGACGGCTCTTTCCATCCGGCCTTGGCCATGAACAGCAGCGGTACGAGAAACAGGCCGCCCCAGTACATCCAGTGCGGCAGAACGAAATCGATCTGAAGATTGAACATGCGACGCGATCCGAAGCCACCATATGGCGGGGTGGGGCAGACTTGCGCCCCACCCCCCGAGACGAGAGAACGCCCTTCAGGCGGCTTTGGCTACAGATCCAACTCGTAGCCCGCTATGTCGTCCGGCGTGATGTAGGCCACTTCCGGATCCTGCATGACGGCCAGATGCAGCGAGAACAGCCGTGCGGCGTCGGTGTCCTTGTTCGCCCATTCGAACCACCGCGGGATCGCGACCTGTCGGAACCGCACGGCATCTTCCTCCGACAGCCGCGAGATGGTGGTGCCGGCCTCCTCGTATTTCGGCCAAGCTTCCCGGTTGGCGGCCTGAATCCCCGCATAATGTGTGGCCGAGTATCCCGCAACGAGATGCGGCATCAGCTCTTTGAGGTGGTCGGACAACTGGTTCCAAGCGCGCAGGCTGAAAGAGATGTCCATGAGGTCGACCGGCTGGTGCAGGCATGGCGTTGACGGCGGCCCCATGACGATGACGTTGGTGACCTGATGGAAGCCGAGGTCGTAGTTCACGGCCGGACCGACGAAATCGGCCGCATCGATCGTGCCGCGCTCAAGCGCCGGATAGACTTCCGAGCCCGGCAGCAGCGTCGTGCGCGCGCCGATATCCGCGAAGCAGTCGGCAACGATGCCGCCCGGCACGCGCAGCTTGACGCCCTCGAACTGGTCCAGCGACGTGATCTCAGTGTTGGCGTGGATCAGGTTCATGTCGTGGTGGACGTGGCCGACGAAGTAGAGGCCGTTCCTCTCGTACAGCTCACGCGCCAACTCGCGGCCGCCATAGGCGTTGAACATCATGTCCCACTGGTGGGGATGGTTCAGGCCCATCGGATAGGATGACAGGAACACACCCGCCGGCATGCGGCCCGCCCAGTAGACCGTGAAGACGTTCATGCCTTCCAACACGCCGTTGCGTACGGCGTCGAACAGCTGGAAATCGCCTGACACGGCGCCCGCCGGGAACGGGGTGAACGCCAGCTCTCCGCTCGTCAGCTCCACCATGCTGTTGCAGAATTCCTCGAACAGGCGGTAGCCGGTCGTGCCTGGCTGCCACGAGGTCTGGATGCGGAAGGTGGCGCCGGCTTCCTGCCCGCTGACGATCGCCGGTGCTCCCAATGTCGCGCCGCCGGCCACGGCCGCCCCGCCCAGGGCCATGCTTCTGAGGAAGGTCCTGCGGGCTTCGCTCACGCCTTGGACCGCTTCGCGGCTTCTCGTTTCCGGTGTCCTCGTCATCCTGGTGGTCTCCCCTTTCGTGGATGTTGCCTCCGGTCCGACGATCCGTTGTCCTGCCTCGCATTGCACTGAAAAGCCTTCCGGCACAAACGGCGAGGACCGCCAGATCGCGGCCAGTAGATGCTTGGGCTATCTAGGCGCCCGCCCGACGCGGGCAAGTCTGCGATATCTAAGTATCACCGCTTTCCGGCGTATGCACAACGGCTTCCCGATCGCGGGAAATACGCAGACGTACTGCATCATAAAGGGAGTGGTCGGCAGAGGCGACAATCGCCGTCGCCAAGTTCACATGCGCTTGATCAGACGCACGTGATTGCGGCCCGCGCGCCGTTCATAGGTCACCTCGTCCATGAGCTTGCGGACAAGATGAATGCCTAGTCCGCCGATCGGCCGCTGTTCGGCGGGTAATGTCGTATCGGGGGCGGGATGTTCCAGCGGGTTGAAGGCGGAGGCGTCGTCGACGACCTCGGCGCTGAGGCCGGTGTCGGTAACGTCCAGGTGCAACTCGATGTCGTGATGACGGCCGTCGGCATAGCCGTGCATCACCGTATTGCTGATCAGTTCGTCCAGCGCCACGGCCAAGCCGCGCGCCACTTCTTCGGGGATGTCGCGCGCAGAACAGTACGCCTCGACCTCATCGAGGAGCCTGCCAAGCTCGGCCAAGTCGTTGCGCATCCGGAAGGCCAACCAATCCCCCCTGGGTCGCCCGTTGTCGCCGCCCGTGGGCATATCGCCACGATACATCATTGCTAGGCAAGTAAGGTCATGGCGCCTCACAGCCTCGTCCCGAAACTGATCTCTGTCCGCCGTCAGGCGGCCTGATCGCGCATCACCCGGTTACGCAGCTCCATCAGCAGCCAGTTGGCAATGTCGACCCATCCGAAATCCTGGCAGAGGTCGTAAAGGGCGGCGAGTTGGCCGTCGATACGCTGCGCCAAATCCTGGTCGCGGCGCCCGGCGCTGACGGCGGCTTGCGCCGCACCGATCACATCGCGCGCCAAACCGACAACGCCGTCGTGCACCTCGGTCACCAGTTCATGCAGCAACGGACGCGAGGCCTCGTCGTCAAGCCGCGTGGCGAACAGGTAGAGGAAGCCGAGCTGCTTCAGCTTTCCAGTGAAGCTGCCCAAATCCGCGATTCCCTGCTTCGTCTCGGCATTCACCTCCTCGACGGTGAGCTGGGCCAGCTTGCGGGCGTGGCGGATGAACTCCGCGATGACCTCGCGGCCGATCCCGGCCGTGGCGGCACTGCCCGGCAAGTCGATGCCGGCATCCTTTTCCACCAGCCGCTCGGCGATAACGATGAGTTCCTCGATCTCGACCAGCAGGTTGGCGACGCCAAACCGGGCCAGCGCGTCGCCCGTTTCGGTGAACTGAGAGACGATAGCGTTCACCTTCTGCATGACCTGGCTTGCGAACATCAGCAGCGAAGACCTGACCTGGGCCACCTGCGGTCCGGCCTCCAACTCTTCCAGCGCAAGCTGGATCGCGTCCAGACGCATGAAGTCCAGCGAGATCCTCAGCAGGTCCGGGTCGTCCTCGCTGAACAGCAGCCGGCTCAGCGTGCCGGAATAGCCGAAGAAGACGCCCGCCATCTCGGTCTTGACGCGCTCGGCGGCCGTTCCGGCCATTGTGCCGCCGCCGAGTTTCTCGATCACAACGTACAGGCCGCGGAACAGCCTGACGCAGAACAGCCAGTCGCTGCGGATCTCCGCGCTGTCCCGCCCTGGAACCGGAGCGCCCGAGACGATTCGGTCCGCCAGGCCAGGCAGCACCCGACTGTCGATGAACTTGAACAGGGCGTCACTTGATGACTGGCCGTCCAGCCGCTCGGACAGCTGCACCCAGTCGTTCACAAGCTCCAGCAGGCGGCCTAGCCGGCCGCTCGTCAGCTCCCGGCCGACGGCCTTGCGGATCTCCGCCTCCAGCTGGGCGGCCAGGCGGTCGACGGCCCGCTTGACCTCACTCTCGGTTCCCGGGTCGGAGGCGTCCGACCCAGCGCCGGCAGGCTCAGGCACCGCCTGCACAGGCGCGCGGGCGGTCGGTGCGCCAAGCTGGCCGCGGCATTGATCCGCGGCTGCGCGCAGTGCAGCGGCGAAGGAAACTGCGCTGGAGTATCGCTGGTCGGGCTGCTTGGCGAGTGCCCGCATGACGACAGGATCGAAGACCGGCGGGACATCCGGCGAAGCGGAGGACGGCGGTGGCGGGTCGACGAATATCAGCTGCTGCATGACGGCTGCGAGCGAGCCGTCGAACGGGCGCTTGCGCGTCAGCATCTGGTACAGAAGGACGCCGACGGAGAACATGTCGGCGCGGTGGTCGACCTTGTGACCTTGCAACTGCTCGGGCGCCATGTAGGCCGGCGTCCCGATCATGTCGCCCGTCTGCGTCAGATCCGACGTGGAAACATGCGCGACGCCGAAATCGGTCAGCACGATGCTTGCGTCATCGCGGACGCGGACATTGGCCGGCTTGATGTCGCGGTGAATCACGCGCCGCCGGTGGGCATAGTTTAAGGCATCGAGAAGCTGCTGTGTCAGGGCGATGACTTCGCCCAGGCTCAACGGCGGCTGGCGGACCATCAGCTCTTTCAGGTCCTGGCCTTCGATGAAGTCCATTGCCATGTAAGCCAGTCCGCCGGCCTCGCCGTAGTCGCGAACTTTCACGATGTTCGGGTGATCGAACGCCATGCCGATTCGTGCTTCCATCTGGAAGCGGGCGATCACCGTATGCTCTTCACTCGCGGCCGCAAGGTCGCGGCGCAGCGTTTTGAGCGCCAGACTCGCTTCGCTGCCGGGGCCAACGGCACGGTACACCACACCCATGGCACCGCGGCCAAGGATCGCCTCGATGCGGTATGGACCCAGGGTGTCGATTTCATGCTCGGGCATCGACTGCCCCGCCCTCCGCCGCTCGCCGGTGCCGTTAAGCCTTTGGGGGAGCCCCCATCCGGAGGCTATCGGCTCGATAGTGCGGCAATCGCCTCATCGGCGCTGCCGTGGATCTCAAAGATGGACGAAAACCCGCTGATGTCGAACACTTCCCGCACGCTTTTCTGCATGGCTGCCAGAGCCAGACGCGCATTCTGGGCGCGCGCCTGCTTGGTCGCCAGCAACAGCACCCGAAGCCCGGCGCTGCTGATGTAGTCCAGGCGATCGAGATCGACGACGACAGCCGCCCCGCTGCCGATCACCGCCATGATCTGGCTTTCGAAGTCCCGGGCGCTATAGCTGTCGATGCGGCCGATCGGGGCAATCCGTGTGACCGGACCGACAACCGATTGCTCGATCTCCATGGTCGCATCCTCCGTCCACAACAGGTTGCTCGGTTATCTGGCGGCATACCAAGCCAGGGCAATAGAGACAAGCCGGCGGACATAGATATCGTCCATCCTGTTGCCCGGACCGTACCGTCATCAAGATCACGAAAGCGAGCCTGGGCCAATTTATCATTTGGCCTCGAAAGTGTATTTGCGCATTAATCGACAAAACGGAGGCAGCGGCGCAGGCACGCCACCGCTCGGTCTGGAGCGGTGGCGCAGCCACGCCAACAGCGAATTGGGAGGAGGACCGCGACATGGCAGGCGTCGACCTGAAGTCCCTGGTCGCCAAGTTGAACGACCCTTGCCGGCGGTCACTTGAAGGCGCGGCCGGCCTGACCCTTTCCCGGACGCACTACAATATCGAGATCGAGCACTGGCTGTTGAAGCTGTTGGAGGTCAACAACAGCGATCTTGCCAAGATTTTCGCTCACTATGAGATCGATACGGCCAGGCTGAATGCCGACCTGACGCGGCTGCTCGACAAGCTGAAGACGGGCAATTCGCGGCCCCCGGCATTGTCACCCAATGTGGTGGCGCTTGCCCGAGAGGCCTGGGTGCTGGGATCGCTGCAGTACGGCGCCGCTCATGTCCGCTCCGGCCATGTGCTTTTGGCCTTCCTGACCGACGAGACGTTGTCGACCTTCGCGCAGGGCGCATCGGGCCAGTTCGCCAAGATCGCACCGGAGGCGCTGAAGCGCGACCTGCCGACGATTATCGCCGACAGCGCAGAGGCGGAAATCGCGGCGGCCGTTGCGCCGGCCGGCGGCGCGCCGGGTGTCACCCCGACAGCGGGGGGGCCGACCAGCACGCCGAATCTCGACCAGTTCACCGTCGACGTCACCGCCCAGGCCGCGGCCGGCAAGATCGATCCGGTGCTGGGGCGCGATGTGGAGATCCGTCAAATCGTCGACATCCTGACCCGGCGTCGCCAGAACAACCCGATCCTCACTGGCGAGGCCGGCGTCGGCAAGACGGCGGTCGTCGAAGGTTTCGCCATGAGGATCGTCGACAATGACGTTCCGCCGGCCTTGCAGAACGTGTCGATCCGCAGCCTCGATCTCGGCCTCTTGCAGGCCGGCGCCGGCATGAAGGGCGAATTTGAGAACCGGCTGAAATCGGTGATTGAGGAGGTCAAGGCCTCGCCAAAGCCGATCATCATGTTCATCGACGAGGCACACACGCTGATCGGCGCCGGCGGACAGGCCGGCCAAGGCGACGCTGCCAACCTGTTGAAGCCAGCGCTGGCGCGCGGCGAGTTGCGGACCATAGCGGCGACAACCTGGGCTGAGTACAAGAAGTATTTCGAGCGTGACCCGGCCCTGACCCGCCGCTTCCAGGTCGTGAAGGTGGAGGAGCCGACGGAGCCGACCGCCATCCACATGATGCGCGGGGTGGTCGCGAAGCTTGAGGGGCACCACGGCGTGCGCATCCTGGACGAGGCCGTGGAGGAGTCGGTGCGGCTTTCCAGCCGCTACATTCCGGGCCGCCAGTTGCCGGACAAGAGCGTGAGCCTGTTGGACACGGCCTGTGCGCGCGTGCGCATGAGCCAGGCGGCCACGCCCGCGGCGGTGGAGGACCGGCGCCGCCGGATCGATCTGTTGACCACCGAGATCGACATCCTGGAGCGGGAGGCGGCCTCCGGCGCGGATCACGCGACCCAGATTGCGGAGCTGAAGCTGGATCGTACCCGGACCGAGGAAGAACTGGCCGCCCTGACCGAGCGCTGGGAGACGGAGAAGGACCTGGTCGGCAAGGCACGCGAACTGCGCGAGAAGCTCGAAGCGGCGCATGCGGCAGAGAATAGCCAGGGCGATGAGGCCAAGCCGGCCGACGGCGAAGGCGACGCAGCACCGGCGCCGAGCGAGGAAGACGTTGCAGCCTGGCGCACCGAACTGCAGGAGTTGAACGCCAATCTGAAGGAAATCCAAGGCGAAGAGCCGCTGATGCAGGCCGCGGTGGACGGGCAGGCCATCGCGGAGGTGGTGGCCAATTGGACCGGCATCCCCGTGGGCCGCATGGTCAGCAACGAGATCTCGGCCGTTCTGGCGCTGAAGGGGAGCCTGCAGGCGCGGATCATCGGCCAGGACCACGCACTGGAGGCGATCAGCGAAGCGATCCGCACGTCCCGCGCCAAGCTGACGGATCCACGCAAGCCGATCGGCGTGTTCCTGATGGTCGGCACCAGCGGCACCGGCAAGACCGAGACCGCAATGTCACTGGCTGAGATTCTCTATGGCGGCGAGCAGAATGTCACCGTCATCAACATGTCGGAGTTCAAGGAAGAGCATAAGGTCTCGATGCTGGTCGGCTCGCCGCCGGGCTATGTCGGCTATGGCGAGGGTGGCGTGCTCACCGAGGCGGTCCGTCGCAAGCCTTATAGCATCGTGCTGTTCGACGAGATGGAGAAGGCCCATCCGGGCGTGCAGGACGTCTTCTACCAAGTGTTCGACAAGGGCATGTTGCGCGACGGCGAGGGGCGCGACATCGACTTTAAGAACACAGTCATCATCATGACTTCGAATGCGGGGACGGACACGATCCACAAACTGTGCGCCGATCCCGACACCATGCCCGACGACCAGGGCCTCGCGGAGGCACTGCGGCCGGAGTTGTTGAAGGTCTTCAAGCCGGCGTTCTTGGGGCGTGTCACCATGGTGCCCTACTTCCCGCTCAGCGACGAAGTGTTGCGCAAGATCGTCGTCTTGAATCTCAAGCGCATCGCCAAGCGTGTGCTCGAGAACTACAAGGCCGATTTCGTATGGGAAGACGGTGTGGTTGACAGCATCGCCGAGCGCTGCCAAGAAGTGGAAAGCGGTGCGCGCAACATCGAGCATATCCTCAACCGAGGATTGCTGCCCGAGCTGTCAGGGCGATTCCTGGAGCGCATGGCAGATGGGGCAAGCATCGGCGAGGTACGCGTTTCGATGGACGCCGACGGCGGCTTTCATTACCATATCGCATGACTGAGCAGCCTTGCGGCCCGGTCGATGGGTGGCTGCTCACTGATTCCTGAATTGTGAGGGAGCTGGAGACGTGGTCGAACGCGTCCCGCAACGATATGGTCGGCAGATCGACTGTCGTACCGGTTGACAGAGGAAGTCACTGAATTCGCTTCACCGAAAGAGGGGACGACATCTATGGCCATCTATATGAAGTACGGAAAGGTCGACGGCGACGCGACCGGCGGCGGCCACGAAAAGTGGATCGACCTGCATCAGGTCCAGACCGGTTTCGGCCGTTCCATTTCCACCCCAACCGGCTCAGCGCAGAAGCGTGAGGCCAGCAACCCCAGCGTCAGTGAGATCACCTGTTCGAAGACCATGGACCGGTCTTCACCGCATATCTTCAAATTCTCGACGACGGGCACCAAGGGCGAAGTGTGCACGATCGACTTCACCCGTACGGCCGAGGGATCTGAAGAGGTCTACCTTCAGCTCAAGCTGAAGGACACGCTGATCACCAGCTATTCCGTATCCTCGGGTGGCGACCGTCCGGCTGAAAGCATCGCGCTGAACTACACGGACATCGAGGTCAAGTACACCAAGATGGGCGAAACGGGCGAGGCCGGAGACCCCGTCGCGATCGGATTCGACCTAGCAACGGGCAAGTCTCGCTAAAGCTTAAGCAAGACTTGGACACGCTTGAGGATCATCGGACGGAAGGAACAGGGTCATGGCTGTTTATCTGAAATTTGGTAAGATTGATGGTGACGCGACGCAGGACGGTCACGTCAAGTGGATCGACATCAACAGCGTGCAGTTCGGTTCGGGCCGCTCGGTCTACACGCCGGTCGGCTCCGCACAGAAGCGGGAGGCCAGCAACGCCAGCGTCAGCGAGGTGACGTGCACCAAGACGATGGATGCGGCTAGCACCAATCTGATGACAGAATCTTTGACCAAGACCAAGGGGTCGGAGGCGAAGATCTATTTCACCCAGACGGGTGAAGGTGGCGCTGAGATTTACCTGAAGCTTACCTTGAAGGATGCGCTGGTCAGCGGCTATAGCACGTCCAGCGGCGGCGACCGGCCGAGCGAGTCCTTCTCGTTGAACTTCACCGACATCGAGTATTCGTATGCGCCGCAGAACGAGGATGGGACGCTGGGCGATCCCATCATCGTCGGGTTCGACGTGGCGACCGGCAAGTCGCGTTAAGCGTAGTCGCTGTCAGTTCGGTATCTTTCGCAAGGGCGGGGCTTTCGGACCCGCCCTTTTTCTTTGCAGGTTTGCTTAGCCAAGCTCGGATCGGCGAATGGTGAATCCGCGATTGCCGTAGGCTCATATCCGGGTATGATTTCACCGCGGATGATGCCAGCCGGGGCACGGGTCGATGACAGCGGTGGTGACGCGGGCGACGGCGACCGAAGAGCGGTTGAGGCCGCGCATCATTCAAGCCGACAAGCGTCGATTTTCGCTGAAGCTCGAACCCGTATTCTGGGAGGCGCTTGAGGACATCGCCGCGGCTCGAGGTATCCGTCTCAACCGCTTGGTCGCACTCGTGGCGGCTGAGCCGGGTGGCCAGGACAACTTGGCTTCACATCTGCGCAAATTCTGTCTGACGGAAGCACAGCGAGAGGCGGCAGAGGCGAGGCTCGGCGGAGGGCGGATAGATCTGGGCGGGCTGATGGATTCCAGCCCGATACCATGTCTGCTGATTGCCCCGAATGGGATGGTTCGGCGCGAGAATCTCGCGTTTACGGCCCGGTTCGGCGGTTTCGGCATTCGTTTCGTCGGCCGGCCGTTCCTGCGCCATTTCAGGTTCCAGTCGGCTGTGCCGGTGACGGAAGCGTGGCAGCGCTTTGCCGCTGGCGAGACGTTCACACTGAAGGGCCGTGTGGTTCACGTCGCGCCCGGACGTGTGACCACCGCAGAAGCGCGGCTCTTCCCCGTGCCGGCGCGACGGCCGGTCGGGTTCTACTGCATCCTGTGGCTTGCGCTCGGCCTGCCGGCAGCGGCGGGCCGGGCCGTGGCCGCGCGTTGAGGCGCGGCCTGCATCGAGACGAACGCTACGGGATTAACCAAGCGAGATTGACGTTGTTGGCCGGGCGGGGTAGTTAGTAGGGAGGAGGAGTGTTATGCCCGTTAAAGGCTTGTTCAGTGACATTGACGATCCGCTCGGCGGGACGGAGGGGTTGATGATCCCCCCCGACCTCAATGCTGTCGATGGATCGCATGCCGGCGAGACCGAGGAGGCCGTCGTGCTGTCGCTGACGGATCTGGTGCCGGATGCGCAAGGCGAGGTGGTCCTGTTCAACGATGCCGACGCGCCCGTGATGATCGCGGCTGATCGGCCGGTCGTTGCCAGCGGCCTGGCGGAGCCCCATGTGACGGCAGCCGGAATTGACGTGACCGGCATGCAGTACAGCAGCTTCGACACCGGCGTTACCGTGTATCACGACCCGGACATTCCGTTGACCGTGGGGTGACGAACTGCGGCGCACCGCGGCGGTAGGCATCGGAGCCGGTACGTTACGGGCCATCACCAGGCAAAGTCAGGTCCAGCGCGCTCAAGGCAGCAATCGTTCAAGGCAGCTATCGTTGTGCGATCGCGCTACGCGCCGCCCGGTCGAAGGCGGCCGCGTTGACCCCCACGCCCACCATATCGGCACCGATTCCCCGGACGGCGACATTGATGCCGACCAGGACGGGGCTGCGGCCTGCCGGCATCCACAGAATTGGCGATCCGGCATCGCCGCTTGTGGCATCGCAATCGTGCTCCAGGCGATTGCTGTCCAGGTCGATGGCCGTGAGGCTGCATCCGAAATGGGCCGACAGGGCATGTTCGCGATCGCGGCTGTAGCCCGCGCGCACGAGCTCCCCCGACGCCAGACCGCCGGCCCCGACGGGCGAAACCGTCAGCGGCCGAATGCCGAGATCCTGTTCAAGCACCAGAATGGCCCAGTTCTGCCCGACGCGCGTCGAACCCAGGCCTTCATAGCTGCCCGACCCCGGTGGGAGGATCGCATCCACCGCCACTGAGTGGGCCAGGAAGCTGCCGCGGTCATAGCCCGCAACGAAATGCAGATCCGCGGGGCTCATCCATCCACCCAGGCGCCGATCATAGAGGCAGTGTGCAGCCGTGATCACGAGACGGCGACCGACCAGCGCGCCGGTGCAAAAGGACCCGTCCGTCCCCCGATTGACGCGGCCGATGGCTGACCACGGCCAGTCCACGCTGTCGACGACCTGGCGCTGATCTTCGCCGATCACGCCCCGGACGGTGGCAGGGGCAATTGCCGGAGGCGGAGCGGAAGGCGCCAGTGATGCCTGCGGGATCGCGGCAGGCCGG
>JANQIX010000088.1 GCA_028281925.1 Alphaproteobacteria bacterium | reverse complement strand
CAGCATGGCCCCCTTCCAACGTAGTCCCTCTTTGTGGGTCCACGTTACGGTACAACAAACTCATAGTATGTGACCTCGCCCTCATCTTCACGGATCGATCCTTCGATGATCTCGGTTTCGTCACCGTTGATGACCCGAAGCCGGAAAGGCGTGGCGTTGTCACCGTCCGATCGACTCTCGTAGTTGTCGACACGCACCCGATACCGTCCGGAAGGGGCGCCGTCTTCCCAGACGATATTTTCGACCGGTTCGTCCGATGTCGGACCGCCCGCGTCGGCCGCATTCATATCGACGTCCAATGTCCCGCCGCAGGCATTGGGCTGGTTGAAGAACACTTCCTCCCCATTGGGGCAGGTCACGCGCAAGTCGAGATCGGCGTCTCCATTCCACATCAGGGTCACCGTGACCTCGCCCCGCTCGCCTTCCTCGCGGTCCAACCGCTCGTCGAAGGCCTCTTCTTCCTCCGGCAGAGGCGGCGTGGGCTCTTCACGCTCCGGAGCGTCCGCATCCGGCACCGGGTCCGGCACCACCTCCGCCGGCTGCTCGTCTTCGTCCGGCACCGCCTCAACGCGCTCTTCGTCGACTTCGGGGATCTCGGCCTCTTCGGTGTCCGGCGGGACGGCCGCCACCTCTTCCTCCTCGACGACCTCCGGCTCGTCCAGATCGGTCACGGCCTCGGGATCATCGTCCGTGACAAGGGCTTCGGGATTCTCCTCCTCCAGGACAGGCGGGGGAGCGGTCTCGTCGACCACTGTCTCCGGATCGTCCACATCGACGGCGACCTCGGCGTCTTCATCATCAACGACGGCCTCTGGGTCCTCGTCTTCCACAACAGCCTCAGGATCGACGTCCTCGACGACGGCCTCCGGTTCGTCTTCCTCAACGACGACCTCGGGCTCTTCATCCTCTACAACGACGTCCGGTTCGTCTTCCTCAACGGCGACCTCGGGCTCCTCATCCTCTACGAGAACCTCCGGCTCCTCATCCTCAACGACGACCACGGGATCGGCGTCATCGTCGGGGACGACGGGGACGATGTCAGGATCGCGTTCCGGCTCGACCTCGACGACTTCGATGCGGTCTTCATCCTCCGGTTCTTCGCGTCGCGGCGGAACAGGCGTGATGACCCGGGCCTCGCGGCGGCACTGGACATCAAGCTGGGCGATCTCCAGCCTCAGGCGATAAAGTTGGTCTTCCAGAACGTCCGTGCGGTTGCGTTCGACTGCCAGCAGGCGTTCGTCACCGCTGTCATCGATCACCGGTATGGGGCAGAAATTGACCAGGCTGCGCTCCACCAGCCACCGCGGCCCGACGCCGCAGCCGCTCAACAGCACGAAGAACACCGCGAACAGCAGCAACGCGAACAGCAGCCAGAGGAGACCGGTCAACCAGCCCCAGCCCCGGCTGAACACCGTCGCCGTCACTGGCACCGAGGCGACGCCGGCGACCGCCGTGGCCGGCGGCGGGGCCGCGGCGACGGCTACCGCTGCAGCCGACGGTGCCGGCCTGGGTAGCGGTTGCGGCATGCGCGCCCGGACCAGACGGCCCAGCACGCCACGCTCCGCCTGCGGGCTGTCGTGCAGATTGCCCCAGCACACCAGCACAGGCTGGCCGCTGACCAGATAGATGAAGTCCTCGCCGGGGATCTCCAGCGCCAGCTTCAGCATCTGGCCCAGAAACCGCTCGCCGCCTTCTTTCGAACGGGTCAGTTCCGATGCCCGGGCCTCGATCTCTTCACGCAGCTCGGCCAGGCGTTTGGTAGCCGCGGCCCGCGTCTCGTCGTCGGAATCCAGGTACCGGGTGACCGGACCGCTTTCGGACGTATACCAGTCGACCGTCGACCGTGCGGCGTTGGGATTGGGCTCCGCGAACAGCGCTGCATGCTGGGGCGAGAGGTTCTGCGCCAGATAGCGGGTAATCTGGTCATAGGCCCGCATAACCGGCTGACCGGCCGTTCCGACGGCATGCAGGCCGCGCTGGCGGGTCGTCGCGATAAGGGTAGAGTCGGTCATTTCAGCAGTGTCCAGCCGCGCCCCACAGTCGCCCTATTCGGCGCCAGGGTCCGCCGCCTCCTCATCTGCCGGCTCGGGTGCCTGCGCCCCGCCCTCTTCGGCCTCCGTCTCTGCTTCGGCCTCCGCCTCGGCCGGGTCGTCTGGCGAAGCGGGCGCCTGCGCCACCCGCTGCGGCGCACAGGCGCCTTCCACGACCGAGTAACCGACGCCGATCGTGTCGAGGAACTGCATCAGATCATGAACCGCGATCGCATAGTTGACGCGACTGCCCGCGCGCTCCTCGTCATAAAGCAGGAAGGTGTTGACCCCGACCACGCGGCCGCAGCTATCCACCAGCGGGCCACCGGAGTTCCCGGGCGAGATGGTAGCCGTGTGGGCCACTATGGGCGTGCTGCGCTCAACGTTCTGGACGACCGTGACCACGCCTTGGGTCAGCGCCATCTCCGGGATCGCGCGGCGGTCGCCGCTGATCAGCGCCTGAAAGCTGAGATCGACTTCGAGGATGATCGTCGGGAAGCCGGCGGCCACGACATTCTGCAAGCGCCCCACAGTCGGTGTCAGCGCCAAATAGGGCACATCCGTCGCACCCGGCACATGCAGGACCGCATAGTCCGACGACCCGATCCGGCTGCTCTCCGTCTGGTGGATCAGCTGGGCGCGCTGCACCTCGCCCAAGGCTTCGTTGGTGACGTAGATCTGGTTCAGGTCATGGGGCTCCAGGACATGCAGATTGGTGATCACCGTCTGCGGCGCGATGAAGAAGCCGCTGCCGATGCCGAGTTCGTCTGCCGACTGGCCGCCGGCGGCGACCACCAGAACGGTAGCTGCATCCAGGAGATCGACCAGCGTTCCTTCAAAGCTCTGGCCCGGCGGCAGCGCTGCCGTCGGCGGCATGATGTTGGCCGGCTCGGGCGGCAGCACCGACGGTGGGATGATCGTCTGCGGCAGCTGACCCGTCTCGCCGGGCGCCGGCGTCATCGGGTGGCCGGGCATCCCCGGCAGCACCAGCACGGCGTCTTCCGCCCGGCACACACCCTGCTCAAGCGCCAGTTCGGTGTTGCGGATCTGCTCTTCCAGCGCGCGGTTGATGTCGCGCTGCAGCGCGATTTCGCGATCGAAATCGCGCGGCTCTTCCGCCCCCGGTTGCGGCGGATGCAACAGCACGCCCGGCAGCAGAAGGAAGACGAGCACCAGCGCCGAGACGATGACGGCAATCAAGACGCCAAGCCAGGGACGCTGCCGCTCTTCCACGACAACCATGCCACCCCCAGAGCCACCGGGCGGCAGCCCAGCGCCGCCCGTCGGCGGCGCGGGTACAACGCCACCGGCACCCCCTGCGGCCCCGGTCGGGCCCGCAGCCTGGGCCCCTGATGCCGTCGCGGCTGTGCCCAACGCGGCAGCACCGGCGGCCGCGGCCCCGGCCGCCACCGCCGATCCGCGCGCATTTCGTGGCGTCACGGCGCTACCGGGCTGCAGAGGGGGCGCATCGAACGGCGCATAGGGGCCGAGGGTCGCATCGAAATGGCGGCGGCGCGCGTCATCGCTGCCCAGCACACCGTGAGGCAGCAGTCCCCAGTTGGTCAAAAGCGGCTTGCCGTTCAGCACCAGGATGTCGTCCGGAGATGCAACATAAAGCGACGACCGGACCAGAGGCCCGATCTCGGGGTCGTCCAGCGCCGGCCTGAGTGTCTGCAAGTGGCGCTTCAGCGCCTCTTCAGGACCCTGGCGGGCCTCCGCATCCAGCGACCGCAAGGGAACGGGTTCGCCCGGCGTCGCCGCATACCATGAGATGGAGCTCGGGGCCGCCCCATTGCCGCGGGTGATCACGGGTTCGGCAAACAGATTGGCAGTGTCGCGCCCGCACCGTTCCGCCACCGCCTCTTGCAAGGCGGCGTGGTCTTCCATGGCCAACCGACCGCCGACGCGCACCGGCTCCTGGTCGTCCAGCTTGATCTTCCGTACGAAATGCGGCGCGCTCATCCTCACAGCTCCGGCTGGTGGCCTCCCGGCCGACCCACACGCCGGGGCAATCGCATGATTGGCTGAGCGGCGCGCAAGCTCTTGGGTCTCATTGATTGCGGGACTTTGTGGCGCGCGTAAGACCTACCAAAGGAATCCCGCCATCACCCAGTCAGGAGTTGCGCCATATTGTTGCGACAATTGGGCAAGCGATGCCTCGCGCTGCCGCGGGTCTTCCGCATCGGCAAAGGCACTGCGATGGATACCGTTGGCGATCAGCAGGGTGCCATGGCCGGCGCCCCGGCCGCCGGCGATGTCGTTTTCCAGGGAATCCCCGATGGCAAGGATGCGGTCAGCCGGCACTTCGCCGAAAAACTGCTGCGCCTGGCGGTAGATGGCTGGGTCAGGCTTGCCGAAGCTGATCACCGAGCCACCGAGCGCCAGATACTTGTCCGCCAGGACCCCTGGTGACGGAAAGGTCCGGTCACCCATGATGCCCTGCCGGTCCGTGTTGGCGCAAACCATAGGCAAACCGGAACGCCGGGACGCATGCAACAGGCTGTCGAGATCCGGCGCGCTCCAGGCGTGCTCATCGACGCCGGCAAGCAGCAGAAATTCGGCCTTGTCGGGGTCGTCTACCAATTCGACGTCCAGGTCGTTCACGATGTTGCGATCGCCGCCGCGGCTGACCAGAAGACAGCGGCGCCCAAGCCCGGCGACTTCGGGATCGCCGTCCTTCAACGCCATCCAGGCGGCTTCGCCCGAGCTGACGACCGCCGTGTAGAGTTCTGCCCCAATGCCCATTGACGCCAGACGCGCGCCGTTGTCGGACGCACGCTTGCCGGAGTTGGAAAGGACAACGACCAGCTTGCCCAGGGCCTTCAGCTGCGACAGTGCCTCCACCACACCCGGATAGGCTTGCTGGCCGTCGTGCAGCACGCCCCATTGGTCGATGATGAACCCATCGAACCGCTCAGCCAGCGACCCGAGGCCATCAACCCAGACCGACGGCACCGTCCCCGACCGCCGCGCTGTCAAAGCGGCTTGCCGCCGCCACCCCCGAAGGTGACGTAGGCGTAATAGGCGCCGGCGGCCACGGCGATCACGCCCAGCACGGCCCCGGCGATCTTGATCCAGCTCCACGGCCGCTCGCCATGCACCTCGCCGGTGCGGGCATTGACCAGGAAGCGATAGACCTTGTCCTTATACCGGTAGGCCGCCAGCCACACCGGCAACAGGATGTGTTTATAGGTGATGTCGTCGTGGCGGGTGCTGAGGGAGGTGATGCGCTGCTTGTCGCCGCCGATCTGGCGCCGGACATCGCTGCGGATGGTCCGGTCCATGATCTTCTTGGCGTATTCGAACCCGTCGTCGAGGCCGATCTGGTAGCTCTCGGCACGGAACCCGCTCAGATAGCCTTCATTGTACGGTACCAGGTTCTCCAGATCCCACGGCTCCAGCTTCTCCGCGATGTTGCGCGGCAGGCTGTTGCTGGCCAGCACCAGCACGTCGTCGAAGAACCGCTGCACCGTGCCGCTGACCGGCGTCCACCGGGTCTTGGTGACGGTCCGCCGGTTCTTCCCGCTCCCGACGGTCACCGTGTAGTTGATGCCGCGCTGGCCGCGATAGTGGCTGGTGGTGTCGCTGTCATAGGTCCAATAGGGCGTGTACATCCCGGCCAGCGGGCCGTCGTCGCGCGCATAGCGAGCAAGGTTGCTGGGCGCGAACCAACGGCTGGACAGCCATTTCTTGAACGATTCGCGCGCCTCGCGATGGTCCAGCTTGAACGGCAGCAGCGATTTCGGCTTCAGATGCGTCGATGACTGGGCGCTTTCGATCACCACGGTGGAGCCGCAGAACGGGCATTCATCGGAGGTGACGTTGGGGTCCAGTGTGAATTCCGCGGCACAGGTGCCGCATTTTATGGTCCGTTCGGTGATCGTCTCATCGCCCGCCGAGCCCTGGCGCAAGGCGGCGTGATAGTCCAGCTCGTCGACGCTCTCTTCGCTTTCCGGGATCGGATTCTCGTGGCCGCAATACTGACACTTCAGCGCATCCATGCCCGGCGCGAAGGTCAGAACGGCGCCGCATTCCTCGCACGGAAACTGCATCGGCGAAGTGCTGGCGGGGGCTTCCGCGCCCGCTGTCTCCATCTGGCTCATTGGCCGGTCCCTTCTGTCGTGGGTTTATTGAGATCAGGCAGCCGGCGGCAGCGGCGGCGGCATCGCACCGAACAGCGAAGAAAGCTCGTCCACCTGGCCGGCTGCCGTCCAGGCGGCCATGCCCTGCTTCCACACAAGCGTGTCCCGCGTCACCTCGCCGGACTGCACCTTGCCCTGCAAGGCCGCGGTGTCGAACGGGCCCGTCTGCTGGCCGCCGGCAGCGACGAAGAACTGGACAGCCTGGGGCAGAGGCGGCGGCGCGGCAGGCGCCGGGGCGGCCTGCTGCTGGGGTGCCTGGGCCTGCGCTTGGCCCCACGGCCCACCCATGGCCGATGCCATCTGCTGTCCCATGCCCCAGCCCACACCCATGCCGACGCCGGCGCCGGCTATGCCGCCGGGATTGGCCGCCGCCGTCTGGATCGCTTCAGCCGCCTGGAACTGGGTATAGCGATGCAGGTCACCGATCACGCCCATCTGGGTGCGCTTGTCCAGCGCCTCTTCCACCGCCTGCGGCAGCGAGATGTTCTCGATTAGAAGCTTGGTCAGCTCCAGCCCGTAGGCCTCGAACTCGGGACCGATCTTGCCGGTGACGAAATCCGCGAACTCTTCATAGTTGCCGGCCATGTCCAGCACCGGGATCTTCGCCTCGCCGACCACGCTGGAGAATCGCGAGACCACCAGGTTGCGCAGCTGGTTGGTGATCTCGTCCGTGGTGAACTCCCCATCCGTGCCGACGATCTCACGGATGAAGGTCGCGGCATCCTTCACGCGCATGGCATAGGTGCCGAAGGCGCGGATGCGCACGGGGCCGAATTCCGGGTCACGCAGCATGATGGGGTTCTTGGTGCCCCATTTCAGGTCGGTGAAGCGCTTGGTATTGACGAAATAGACCTCGGCCTTGAATGGGCTCTCGAAGCCGTACTTCCAGCCCTGAAGGGTGGAGAGGACCGGAAGGTTCTGGGTTTCCAGCTTGACCCGGCCCGGCGGGAAGACGTCGCCCAGTTGGCCTTCGTTGATGAACACTGCCACCTGGCTTTCACGGACGGTCAGCTGGGCGCCGTACTTGATCTCGTTGCCGTGCCGTTCGAACCGCCAGACCATAGTGTCGCTGGTCGAGTCCAGCCATTCGATGATGTCGATGAATTCGCCGCGAATGCGGTTCCAGATCATGGCGTCGTCTCCTTCCACCGCCGGCCATGGCCGGCGCGACACGGTAAAGCCCCTAACCTTGTTGCCCCTTTTACCAGCCGCGGCAGAGTGGGCAAAGCACCTGCGTTGCGCTGGACCGGTCGATGATTTTCCCCCGGGTGCGCTCAGTTGCCCCTTTCGCCGGGCGGGCCGGCGGGCTTATACCGGCCGGCGTCATGGGCCGTCTCCTTCCCCATATGCCGCTCATCCTGCTGATCGCCAGCGCGCTGGCACTTGTCGGCGCGTTGGTGGCGGAGCACGCCTTCGGGCTCGATCCCTGCATCCTGTGCATCTATCAGCGGTGGCCTTATGTCATCGTCATGGCGCTGGCCGCTGCGGCGCTGGCGGCGCGGCGCGCCCCACGGCTGCGCGCCGGCCTTGTGGCGCTCTGTGGCGTCGCCTTCCTGGCCGGTGCCGGGCTGGGCGGCTTCCATGTGGGCGTCGAGCAGCACTGGTGGGAAGGCACGGACAGCTGCGCGCCGGACAGTAATGTGGACACCACCGACCCGGTGGCCCTGTTGCAGGCGTTGCGCCAGACCGAGGTCGTGCGGTGTGACGAGGTGGCGTGGTCGCTGTTCGGCATCTCGATCGCGGGCTACAACATGCTGGCCGCAGGTTTCCTGGCCGCGTTCAGCCTCTTGGCATCGCGGCGGATGATGGAAGGAACTCCGGCATGACCGATGGTGCCAACCTGGCGGGACCCCGCCCGCTGCCCGGCGAAATGTCGCGCGAAGACAAGATGGCGCGCCTGATCCGCGTCGACCACGCGGGGGAGTACGGTGCCCGGCGCATCTACGAAGGCCAGTTGGCCGTGCTGGGCGACAGTGCCGCCGGCCCGGTGATCGCTGAGATGGCGGAGCAGGAGGCCAAGCACCTCGAAGTGTTCGAGCGCCTGCTGGTGGAACGCCGCGTGCGCCCCAGTCTCTTGCATCCGCTCTGGCATGTCGCGGGCTTCGCGCTCGGCGCCGGGACGGCGCTGATGGGCCAGCGCGCCGCCATGGCCTGCACCGTGGCCGTCGAAGAGGTGATCGACGAGCACTATGCCGAGCAGCGCGACGACCTGGACGACGACGAGGCAGAGCTGCGCGACACCATCGAACAGTTTCGCCAGGAAGAGCTGGAGCACCGCGATACCGGCCTGCATCATGAAGCCGAGCAAGCCCCGGCCTACCGCCTGTTGAGCGCCGCCATCAAGACCGGCTCCCGCGCCGCCATCTGGCTGGCGAAGCGGGTGTAGTAGGTGGTAGGTCGGATAGAGGCGAAGCCGAAATCCGACATTTGTCGCCGCCGGTAGCACGTCGGATCGCGCTTACGCTTGATCCGACCTACACCTGCCTCACGTCAGCGGAACGACAGTCAACGTGATCACGCGGGCGCCCGACGCATCGGCGGCGCATCCCTGGCCCGACGCGCCACCCGGCACGCTGCGCACGAGCTCCGGCACCACGCCCAGACGCTCGACCAGATGCGTCGCAACGGCATCCGCCAGCACGGGGCTGGCGCCGGTGCCGGCGGCGACGTCGATCCGCGGCGCCGGTCCGGATTTCCCGAAGAGCTCGTTCACCCGGCCAATGAACTCGGCCAGCCGCTGGTCGGCCGGCGGCAGAACAACGAGGCTGCCGCCCTCCTGTCCCAGCGGCACCGCGACGGTCACCGCGCACGCGCTGACCAGATTGTCTTCGATGGAACCCTCGGTCTGCAGCGTGATCAGCCGCACCCAGTCGCCGGGGCTGGAGGCCCGCAGCACGACTTCAACGCGCGTGCCGTCGAAGGTGATCTCATCCTCCGGCTCCAGCCCGCGCAGGGTGAAATCGGCATAATCGAGCGTGGGCAGCCCGACCACAGGGTCGGTCGCAAACAGCTCATGGTCTTGGGTGATGGCCGCGGCGACCGTATCGTCGAAATGCAGCGTGGCCGAGACCCGCCCCCGGCGAGAGAGCGGATCCCATTGCAGGTAATAGCTGGACACGACGGTGCCGGCCCGGATCAGTTGCCCGTTGAAGGCGTCATCCTGTGTCAGCACCCGGTTGACCCGCACGTCCCGCGGCAACAGCACATTCTGCCGCTCCCGCCACACCAGCAAGAGGCCGTCATTCGGATCGGGCCGCACCGGATTGGGCAGCGTCGCCTGATCCGGCGCGATCAGACAGGCCTCTGCACCCCAATGGCAGTCGATGGCGATGATGTCGGCGGCAGCCGGACCGTACAGGCCAGTTGCCAGCATACCCGCCAGGGCCAACCCGTGCAGGCGGCCCCATGTGCCGGCGTTCCCGTTAAACCACGCAGACAGTCTGCCCATCATCCGCCGTCCAACCCTTCGCCACACAACAAGCCAGCCAAACGTGACGTGGGCATGGCGTCATGGGTTCGGCGCGACAACGGTGGCTCGCCGTGGTTCAGACCTTCCCCAATATCGGTGCTGATATGAGGCTGACGAAGCGATCTCGGGCGCCCGCATGCTGTCGTTTGCATCGCACACCGCATTGTTCAAGAGTCGCAACTGCCTTGACTCTGGAATGGAGCGGACGCCAAGACGGCACCGTTCAGGCAGCAACCCACATCAGCGATCGGACGACACCAAATGCTGAGAATGTTCCTGCGTCTTTCCGGCTGGATTGCGGTGATCCCACTCGCCATCGGCGTGGGGGTCGTCTTCGTCAGCGTGCAGGTCTCCGGCGACGCGGCACGGCTCGAGGCCGAGGGGGTGGACGCCAAGGCGACCGTCATCAACACGGAGACGCGGCGCCGGCGCTCGAGCACCGGCAGCGGGTACGACACGGTTTATTCCGTGCGGTACCATTTCCCCATCGGCGGCGGAACGCTGCATTACGGCCGCCGCGATGTCGAACGGTCGTTCTACGACCGCGCGGAACCGGGCATGCAGATCCCGGTGCGTTTCGTGCCGGCCGAGCCGGACATCCATGAGATCGAAGCGGGTGCCGTCAGTGAGAACGCGTTCTACGCCGGCCTGGTCGGGGGGTTCTTCGCGCTGCTCGGCGTGATCCTGCTGTTCCTCTTCGTACGGCGTGCGTCGCGCGCAGTGGCCGTGCGGGACAGGGGCGAGAGGGTCGTGGCGACTGTTTCGGACGTGGTTCAGGTCAAGAGCCGCAGCCACATCCGTTTCCGCTTCACCGACCGCAGCGGCGTGAGCCACGAGGGTCGCTCGCTTTCCGGCTCCCACGCACGCTTCGCCGACATCACGTCGGGCGACACGATCGCGGCGCGATACGATCCCAGTGCGCCGGACCGGGCGTTCTGGGAGCGTGACCTTGGGCTTTAGGAGATGCGGGTGCACTTGCCGAAGGGTCCGATCGGCGGGGGCCGTCGCGACTCTGGCCGCCCTGCTATCGGTCGGCGTGGAGCCTGCGGCAGCGCAAGTGGCGGCCGACTGCACCCATGACGGCGTCGCGTTGTGGGGCAAGGTGGCCGTGACGGACAGCCACTATGCCGACCTGTCCGTACGTGTCGTCGACAACCATGCGGACCTCAGGGTCCAACAGGTCGACAGCTGGGCGGACGACTGCGGGATGTGGGAGATTGTGGACAGCCACTACCCGGACTTCACCGTGCGGTTCGTCGACAGCCACTATGCCGACATCGACATCGAATGGGTCGAGAGCTATCCCGGCCTCAACTGAGGCTGCCGTCTCCGGCGGCCGGCAGGCCGCGTCAGTGGAATCCGAACAGCTGGCTGGGGGTCTCGGCTTCGATTGTGCGCCTCGCCGCCGGATCGGGAACCCACTCTTCAAGCCAGTCTTCGGTCTGCCGATAGCTGCGGCCCACTTCGAACTGTGTCCAGGGCCAATCGCTTCCCCACAACAGCCGCTTAGGGCCGAAGGCTTGCAGCAGGGCCTCCGAATAGGGGCGCATGTCGACATCGCCGCAGCGGTACGGCGCCGACAGCTTAACCCAGATGCCGCCGTCCGGCGCCCTCTCCAGCAACGCCCGGAAGCCCGGATCGTCGAGGCCGAGGCGCGCCTCAGGACGCCCGAAATGGTCGATCACCAAGGGTGCACCGACACCCGAGAGCGCCTCCAGGACATCCGCCAAGTGGCGGCCGTCGACCTGCACCTCGATCAGCCAGCCGCGCGCCCCCACCCGCCGGCAAAGGTGTTGCCATCGCGGCTCGGCAACCATGGCGGGGTCCAGACCGACAAGGTTCAGGCGCATGCCGATGACATTGGCATCGCTCAGCTCGTCCAACTCTGCTTCCGAGACCTCAGGATCGACGACGGCAATTCCCTTCAGCCGGCCATGGGTCGCCTTCAGCGCGTCAACCAGATAGCCGTTGTCGGTGCCGAGAAAGCTGGGCTGAACCAGCACGGCGTGCGGCACGGCCGCGGCGTCCAGCTCTGCCAGATATGCCGACAGCGGAGCCTCGTAGGCCGGCGTATAACGCCGGTTCTCGACGAACCGGCAGGAATCCGTGAAAACATGTGCGTGCGTGTCGATAGACTTCATGTCGATGCTGCCCGTGGGTGCGAAGGCATCGTTAGCAGTTCGCGCCGTTCGCGTTAGATCCCCCTATTATATACGGAAAATTAGGGTTAAGAAAATGGGAAGAGGCGGCCGCGCGCGATGGTGGGGCGCGTAGCGATGCGGGGTCGCCTCCGGCAGTGCCGGCCGTAAGCACCGCCGACTCACGCACCGTTCGAACCTCACCGACCGTGTTTTCGTTCCAGATACGCGAACACCCCCGGAATCATAGGGAGACGATCAATGGCACGCACACCCGTTCTGCTGATCTCTGGCCTGGCTTTGGCCACGGCCAGCGCGCACGCCGACCCCATCGAGGTGCGGATCGCCAGCCATGTCTCGGAACTGGCACCCCTGCACGCGCAGAGCCAGATGTTCGCCGAGATGGTGGAAGAGCGGCTGCCCGGCCAATTCGACTTCCAGATCTTTCCGGGTGGGCAGTTGGGCCGTGAGAACGCGCTGATCGACAATGTCCAGCTGGGCTCGCTGGAGATGATCAATGTCGCGTCGGGCGTCCTGAAGATCGACGGCCGGCTGGGTGTGTTCGACCTGCCATGGCTGTTCGCCGACCGCGAGCACGTCATCCGGGCCATGGAGGAAGGCGGCCTCGCCGATGAGATTGCGGCGGTGATCGAGGAGCTGACGGGAACGGTGGTCGTCGGCATCTACGAGAACGGCTTCCGCCACGTGATCAACAGTGCACGCCCGATCGTCGTGCCGGCCGATCTGGACGGGTTGAAAGTGCGTGTTTCCGGCGGCGAGTTCCGCCAGAACGTCTTTGCCTCACTCGGCGCCGTGCCGACCTCCATCTCCTGGGCCGAGACGTTCACCGCGATGCAGACCGGCGTGGCCGACGGGGCAGAGGCGGCGATCTATGGCTTCTACGAGCAGAAGCACCACGAGGTTCAGGACTATCTGAGCCTGACCAGCCATGTTTACACACCATCGTTCCTGATCGCGTCGACCGCCTTCTGGGACAGCCTGACCGAGGAACAACAGCAGGTCTTCCAAGAGGTCGGCGAGGCCATCACGATGGATGCCTACGCCCGCGCGGCGGAACTGGAAGCCCAGTACCTGGAAGAGATGCAGACCATGGAGATCTCGGTGAACGAGGTCGACCTCGCCGCGTTCCAGGATGCGACCCGTGACGTCTATGCCGGCTATATCGAAGACTACGGCGAGGCTTGGCTGGAGATCGTCGAGGCCGCGAGCGAATAGTCGGGTTAAAGGCGGATTAGGGTCGTGGCGGTTCTTCGCCTGATCGACCGGAGTGTGGCGGCGGTGGCCGGCGCGTGTGTCGCCGTCACCGCCGTCTTGATCTGCCTGAATGTCTTCAACCGGTATGTTCTTGAGTCGGGGTTCGTCTGGGCCGACGAGATCCCCGGCTATCTGCTGGTCTGGATCAGCTTTCTCGGGGCCTATCTGGCGATCCGGGACCGCGGCCATATTGCCTTCGACCTGTTCGTCACCAAGCTGCCGCCAGTGCCGCGAAAGGTCGTGATGGTAACGATCGACCTGCTGGTGATCGCGTTCCTCGCCGCGCTCTTGTGGCTGTCTTGGAAGATGGTCGGAGTCGTCGGCCAAAGACGCATTGAAACGGTCGACATCCCGCGCTGGACCTTCATGATCGTCATGCCCATTTCGGCCGGTCTGATGATCCTTGGCCTTGTAATCGATCTCGCAAAGAAGCTTCGGGGCTGACGCGCGCAACCCATGGCATGGCTCGTCATCCTGCTGCTGCTCGGGCTCATCCTGCTCGGCATGCCCATCGGCTTCGCGCTGATGATCACGGCCGGCATCTCGATGCTGGTGGCGGACATCAACCTGATCACACTGCCGATCCAGATGTATTCCGGCACGACCAGCATCGTCCTGTTGGCGATCCCGCTGTTCATCTTCATGGGCGAACTGATGGGGGCGACAACCATCAGTCAGCGGCTGATCGACCTGGCCTCCGCCCTTGTCGGATGGATCCGCGGCGGGCTCAGCCACATCAACGTCGTGACCAGCATGTTCATGGCCGAGATGAGCGGATCGGCCGTCGCCGATGCCGCAGTGATGAGCAAGATCTTCGTGCCGCAGATGGAGGCGAAGGGTTACCCGCGCAATTTCGCGGCCTCCATCACCGCTGTCAGCGCCACTCTGGGTATCATCATCCCGCCCTCGATCCCGCTGGTGCTCTATGGCGTGACGACGAACACGTCGATCCGCGACCTGTTCATCGCCGGCATCGTTCCGGGACTGCTGCTGGGCGCTGCCTTCATGGTCACCAGCCTGCTGTTCGCGCGGCGCGAGAACCATCCGCGCGACGCCCGGTTCGAGGTGCCGAGGCTCACAAAGGCGCTGTGGCGGGCAGCGGTGCCGCTGATGATCCCGGTGATCGTTGTCGGCGGTCTGATCATCGGCGCCTATACGCCGACGGAGGCAGCCGGCATCGGCGTGTTCTGCGCGCTCGCCTTCGGGCTGGCCATGTCGCGGGACCTCACGTTCAAACGGCTGGCGAACATTCTCTACACCACGGCGCGTCAGACCTCGGTGGTGATGCTGATCGTGGCCGGATCGGCTGTCTTGGGACAGTTTCTCGCCAACGAGCAGGTACCTCAGCAGATCGCCCAGGGTCTGCGCACGGTCACGGACAACCCGATCCTGTTGATGCTGCTGATCAATGTGTTCCTGCTGGCGCTGGGCATGTTTCTGCATGCCAGCGCCGCCATCATCGTGGTGGTGCCGCTGCTGTTACCCCTGGCGGAGGAACTCGGCATCGATCCGGTCCATTTCGGCGTGATCGTGTGCCTCAATCTCGGCATCGGCCAGCAGACGCCGCCGGTCGCCTCGGTCCTGCTGACCGTCTGTTCGACGACAGGGCTGAAGATCGAGCAGGTGATGGTCTATGCGAAATGGTACCTGCTGACGATGTTCATCGTCTTGATGGTTGTCACCTTCGTGCCTGACACCGCCATCTGGTTCAAGTGACGCCGCCGGCTTTCCCTCAGCCCGGCAGCGGCGCTCCAGTACCGATCAGCATCATCACGGCCGCAGCGGCCACGAACGAAGCAAGTGCGGCGAGCACGCATAGACGCAGCGTTCCGATCCGCTGCCGCGTCGCCGCATCGAGGTGCTCCGTACTGGCGCCCAGCAGCATGAGGTGGAGGCGGAGCGATCCGGAGAAATGGCTTTGGAAATCGGGATGGCTGCGCAGACGCGCGAGGCCAACCAGCACCCAGACCATGAGGATCATTGACGCCAGAAAGCCGGCCATGGCGGCAAACCGCGCAATGGTGAAGGCCGTCATCGACGCACTCCGTGGCTGGTTGGATGCCCAAGAACAGGGGACCGAAACACTCCAAATCGGTCGTCCATACACACGAACCCCGCCCGGATGGCACGCTCACGCGTCATGGGCGGGGTTGCGTTCTGAAGCGGGGGATCGTGGGACCCCGCGCCCGGCATGGAGACCGGGCATGTGTGCTTGCCGATGACTATCGCGCAAGTCTTTTAACAAAACCTAACTCTGCCTCCGGTAACCCGGCGGAGTCATGCTGATGAGGCACCCTCCTGCTCAAGTGATGTCGGCAAAAACACCCGACAGATATTTCGCAACATTTGTCGGATGGTTACGAATTTGTTAGCGGTGTTTCCACCGAACGCCCTCGTAACGTTGAAAGTATGCCTCGGCGACACGGCTTTGTCAAGAAGGTGTCATATACGACCAGTTCGGGCACTTGGCCGTGCCTCTACTGGATCGCGATACGCACGCGTGACTCGGTCACCTCGGCATCGTCCAGGGCCGTGAAACGGTCGCTCAGCCCCGCCACCAACCTGTCCGGCAGGGGCGTGAAGTCCAGCGGCACCAGCGCGCGCGGCAGTTCGTTCGTAACGTCGCGACTGGCGCCATAGCACACCACCTCGTCTTCCCCCACGGGCGGGGCGGCTTGCAGCTCACCGACCAGGCGCGGACCCGGCAAGACCAGCAGAGTATTCGCGGACAGCCCGGCACCGCCGCTTTCCGGCATCGGAAACAACGGGATCACGACACCGTCGCTCTGCTGGTAGTAGCAATAGACAAAGCTGTCCCGGCTCGCCTGTACCTGCAGCGTCAATTCTTCGCCCAGGCCGTAGGTCGGCCGGCGCCCGCGATCGGTGGTAAGGTAGAGCGACAGCGGCGTTACCCGGTCGCGCAACGCCGCCAGGGCTTCATAGGCCTGGCGCTCGCATCCCGCATCGGCCAGACGGGCGATCCAGTCCACCTCACCCGTCTCACCCCGCGCCATGACCACGACCCGGATCTCCGGACCGCCGCCGGCCGGCACCGCAACATACGCCGCGCCGTCTGTCAGCGGCAGCGATTCGGGCCACTGCGCGACCGTTGCGCCAGCCGGCCAATGGACTTCCGCCTCAGCAGCGGAGCCCGCAATGGCGGTCTCGAAGACGACGTGCAGATCGCCTTCCGTTCGTGCGCGGATAAGCGCAGGCGCATTGCCGGGCTGAAGGCAGGTTGCCCCCGCTCGCTCGATATCGACGCCGCCCAGGGGATCATCAACGTGGCCTTCCACGGCAGGGTCGGGGGCCGAGCCGCGGGTCGTCCCCAGCGTGCTGAGATCCTCAGGCTGGCCCTGGACGAGTCTGGCGATGGTCGACAGGGTACCGGTGTCGTCGGCGGTAGGCCCTACAACGCCGTCATGCGGCCCGGTGAGCGTTATCGTCTCGCCCGTCTGGGTGATCAGCGTGACGGTTGCGCCCTCAGGCAGGCTGACGGTGCCGCCGGTGGCGATCACGTGACCAGCGGGCAATTCCGGCACCGTGCTGGACAGGACGACAGCCTCCGCGGCCGCGTCGGAGACGGGCTGCAGCCAAAGCAGAGTCACGGCAGTCGCGATCAGGGCCCCGTGACCGAGGGATTTTAGGCTACGCATGGTCGGTCAAAGCTCCGCAACGGCTGAGGCCATGCCATACCGGCCAGTCTGCGGTGTAGCATGGCCCGCGCAGGAATTCCTGGGCAGGGCCAGGGGAGGGTTGGAGAACGGGAATGGATGCCCGAACCGACGACACCGGTCGGCCCACGGCCGGACAGATGCCGGCGGGCGACCGTCCCCGATGGCCGACGGTCATCGGGCTGGCTCTGGCCGTCGGGCTTGCGGCTGCGGCCCTGCCGCGCCTGGTCTCGCCGCTCCACCTGGCCGAGTCGCGAGTGGACGATGTCCGCATCGCCGCCTTTACGCCGGTGGAGCCGCAGAACGAGCGCATCGTCATCGTCGGCATCACCGAAGACACGCTGGCCGGCCTGCCATACCGGTCGCCCCTCGACCGGGCGTTCATCGCCGACCTGATCTCGCATCTCGACGCCGCGGGGGTCACCGCCATCGGCCTTGACCTCTTGCTCGACCAGCCGACGGAGCCGGAGAAGGATGCCGCGCTGTTGGCCGCCCTGGAAGGCGCATCGGTCCCGGTCGTGGTCGCCACGGCGATCGCCCCCTATCCTCTCACCGAACGCCAGCAGGCGTTTCTGGAAACCTACGTCGGCACGGTGCCGCAAGGGTTTGTCAATCTTTTGACAGACGGCTTCGACAATGCGGTCCGCCGGTTCCTTCCGGAACGCGACGGCAGTTTGAGCTTTGCGGCCGCCCTGGCGACCGAGCTCGGGGCGGACCCGCCCTCCGGATCGCAAGACATCGCCTGGCACGGCAGCCCTGACCAGGACACGGCGCCGTTTCCCATCTATCCGGCACACGCCGCCCATCTGCTGCCGACAGACTGGTTCGCCGGCCGCGTGGCCCTGATCGGCCCCGTGCTGCCGTCGGGCGGCGGGGACCTGCACAACACGCCGCTGAGATGGCGCGATGGCTCGATTCCCGGCGTTGTGATCCACGCCCACGTGCTGGCCCAGTTGCTGGAGGGGCGCGAAGCGCCACGCGGCGGCTTCATCGTGACCACGGCCCTGGCCGGCATGATGGCCTTGGCGGGCGTCGCGGTGGCGCGCCTTACGCTGGCCTGGCCGTTGAAGCTGTTGGGCGGTCTGGTGATCGTCGCGGCCGTCTGGGCTGCAACGACCCTCTGGTTCCAGGCAGGCGGCCCGCTGGTGCCGGTCGTTCTGGCCAGTGTTGCCCTGCCAGTCGCCGCCGGAGTCGACACGGCGCTGACCGGCCGTCGGGTCAGGGCGCAACGGCGGTTCATCCGCGACGCGTTCACGCGCTATGTCTCCCCGGCGGTGGTATCGCGGCTTGAGCAAGATCCGGCCGCGCTCAGGCTGGCCGGCGAGCGCCGGGACTGCACCTTCCTGTTCACGGATCTGATGGGCTTCACGGGCCTCACGGAAAGGCTGGCCCCGGAGGTGCTGACCACACTCTTGAACGCCTATCTCGACGGCATGACCTCGGTCGTACTGGCCCATGAAGGCACACTGGACAAGTTTGTCGGCGATGCCGTTATTGCCCTCTTCAACGCCCCGGAACTGCAGCCCGACCATGCGGAGCGGGCGGTCGGCTGTGCCCTAGCGCTGAACCGGTTTGCGCAGACCTTCGAGGCTGAGCAGGCCAAGCACGGTATCTCGCTGGGACGTACGCGGATCGGCGTTCATACCGGAACCGCAACGATCGGTAATTTCGGCGGATCACACAGGTTCCAGTACACGGCTGTAGGCGATGCGGTGAACACGGCCTCCCGGCTGGAAGGCGCCAACAGACATCTCGGCACGGCGATCTGCGTCAGCGGTGACACGGCCCAGCGCTGCGCGCACTTGCGGTTCCGCCCGGTGGGCGACCTGGTGCTGCCTGGCAAATCCACGCCGATCGCGGCGTTCGAACCGCTGGCCGAGAGCCGCGACACTCTGGCGGCAGCCTACGCCCCTCCATTCGCTATGCTGAGCGACAACGGGGCCGATCCTGCGGCGACGATCGCTGCCTTCGAGGCGCTGGTCGCGGCGTCACCGAACGATCCGCTGGCCCGATTTCACCTGGACCGGCTGAAGCGGGGAGCCTGGGGCACCCGGATCGTTCTCACTCAGAAATGACCTCAGATATGGAGGAGAATGCGCCATGCGGACGGTGGAACTGCCCTCGGGACAGACGATGCCGGTGCTCGGTCTCGGCACGTGGCGGATGGGCGAGTCCTCACGGTCGGCGAAGGCGGAGGCCGAGGCGTTGCGCGCCGGCATCGACCTTGGCCTCAGCCTGATCGACACGGCGGAGATGTATGGAGAGGGCGGTGCTGAAGAGGTGGTTGCCGACGCCGTCACCGGTCGGCGGAATGAGGTGTTCATTGTCAGCAAGGTTTATCCGCACAACGCGTCACGTCAGGGTGCGGTCGCTGCCTGTGAGCGGAGCCTGTCGCGCCTGCGCACCGATAGGATCGATCTCTACCTGCTGCACTGGCGCGGCGGCATCCCGCTGGCGGAGACGTTCGAGGCGTTCCTGCAGCTTCGCCGGGACGGCAAGATCCTCGATTTCGGCGTCAGCAACTTCGACCGCGGGGACATGGAGCAGATCGACGGTCTCGATGGCGGTCTGACGGCCAGCAACCAGATCTATTACAACCTGGCGCGGCGGGAGGCGGAGACGACCCTGCTGCCGTGGTGCCGTCAGCGCCGCATCCCGGTCATGGCCTATTCGCCCTATGATCAGGGCAGCCTGATCGGCCACCCGGCGCTGCAGGCGGTCGCGGACCGGCATGAGGCGACCGCCGCGATGGTCGCCGTGGCGTGGCTGCTCCGGCACCCCGATGTCGTTGCAATCCCCAAATCGAGCCGCATCGACGGCGTGCGTGAGATCCGAGCGGCCCATGACCTGAAGCTGGAGGACGCCGACCTGGCGGCCCTGGACCGCGCCTTCCCTGCGCCGCGAGCCGGCAGCCGGCTGCGAATCGTCTAACCCGGCCGGCAATCCGGCCACCCGAAGACAACGGCCGGACCACCGATAGGCGTCCCAGCGTCCGGTGGCATTCCAAATGGCTCACCGAAATCTGCACTCGCCGCCCATGGTGTGGCAGAGTAGCGCGCCACTGCTTGGCCGGAAGCCCGGCTGCAGAATGAGAGGAAGACTGAATGCCCGAATTGCTGACCGGCTTTTCCGTGTTCGTGATCGCCATCGTGGTGCTGGCGGTCATTCTCGTGCTCATGGGTGTCAAGTCCATTCCGCAGGGTCGCGAATGGACGGTCGAGCGATTCGGCCGCTACACCACGACACTGCGGCCGGGCCTACGCCTGATCGTGCCGTTTATCGACCGGATCGGCGCCAAGCTGAACATGATGGAGCAGGTGCTGGACGTCCCGAGCCAGGAGGTGATCACCAAGGACAACGCCATGGTCACGGCCGACGGCGTCATCTTCTACCAGATCCTGGATGCGGCCAAGGCAGCCTACGAGGTCGCCAATCTTGAGATCGCCACCGTCAACCTGACCATGACCAACATCCGCAGCGTCTTGGGCTCCATGGACCTGGACGAGCTGCTGTCCAATCGCGAGACCATCAATGCCCAGCTGCTGCGCGTCGTCGACGAGGCGACCAACCCCTGGGGAGTGAAGGTCACGCGCATCGAGATCCGCGATATCCAGCCGCCGCGCGACCTGGTCGACAGCATGGCCCGCCAGATGAAGGCGGAACGCGAGCGCCGCGCCACCATTCTGGAGGCCGAAGGCGACCGGCAGGCTGAGATCCTGAGGGCCGAAGGCCTGAAGCAGGCGGCGATTCTGGAAGCCGAAGGTCGGCGCGAGGCCGCGTTCCGCGACGCCGAAGCCCGCGAGCGCCAGGCGGAAGCCGAGGGCAAGGCAACCGAACTGGTCTCCAACGCCATCGCGTCGGGCAATATCCAGGCCATCAACTATTTCGTGGCCAACAAGTATGTCGAGGCGCTGCAGGCAATGGCGGCCGCCCCGAACCAGAAGACGATGATCCTGCCCATCGAGGCGACCGGTGTCATCGGCGCCTTGGCGGGTATCGCTGAGATTGCGCAATCCAGCTTCAGCGGGGGCCAGGGAAGCGGCGATGCACCGCAAGCCGCTCGGCCCGTAATGCCGAGGCCGGGGGGCGCGGGAACGCCGCCTGCATCGCCTAGTACCCCGCCGCGCGGCCCGTGGGAGGTGTGATGGAAGAGATCACCATTCCTTTCTGGTACTGGTGGGTGGCGGCTGCCGTCCTGGTGGTACTGGAGATGTTCGCGCCGGGCGTCTTCTTCCTGTGGCTCGGCGTGGCGGCCGGCGCCGTCGGCGTCGTCGCCCTGGCGATTCCGGGCCTCGACTGGCGGATCGAGCTTCTGCTGTTCGCCGCCATCTCCGTCGCCGCGGTGATCGGCTATCGGTCCTTCCTGAAACGGCGGCCGATCGAAACGGATGCCCCGACCCTCAACCGACGGGGCGAGCAATATGTGGGCAAGGTCGTGCCGCTGACCGAGGCGATCGTCAACGGTGTCGGCCGCGTGCGTATCGGCGACGGCGGCTGGCAGGTGGAAGGGCCTGACACGCCCGTCGGGCGGCGTGTCCGCGTGGTCGGGATCGAAGGCATCGTGCTGAAGGTCGAGCGCGCCGATGACTGACGGTGGTCGGTCGGCGCCTTTGTCCCTGAACGCTCCAGCGATCCAGCGATGACCGGGACAACGCCGGCGAGCGCCAGCGATGCATCCGCGTCGGTGGCGCCGCAGGCGATTGCCCTTCTGGGCGGGCTGACGCTGTTCTGGGGCCTCAACTTCCCCATGATGAAGCTGGCGGTCACCGGCGTCGACCCGTGGGTCTTCCGCGTCATCTGCCTGTCCGTTGGCGGGTTTGGGCTGTTGGCAATTGCCAAGATGACGGGCGGGCACCTTCGCATACCGCGGCGGGACCTTAAGCCGGCGATCCTGTGCAGCCTCTTGAACATCACTTGCTGGCATCTCTGCTCTGCCTTCGCCCTGACGCAGATCGAGGCCGGCCGGGCAGCCATCATCGCCTACACGATGCCTGTCTGGGCCGCGATCCTCGCCGTCGTCTTCCTGGGCGAGCGGTTCACCTGGCGCCGTGGCTTTGGGCTGACCCTGGGGCTGACCGGTCTGGCCGTGCTTTTGGCGCCGGAGGCGGAACGCGTAATCGCCGAACCGTGGGGACCGCTTCTGATGCTGGGTGCGGCGGTGGGATGGGGCAGCGGCACCGTCGCCATGAAATCCGTCCGCTGGACACTTACCGTCGTGCAGTTGACCGGGTACCAGCTCTTGTTCGGCGGTGTGCCGGTGCTGATGGGCGCGATTCTGTTCGGCCGGCCAGAGACCCTGGCCACAGCCGATCTGCCGAACTGGATCGGCCTGGTCTACGCGGCAACCATCCCGATGATCTTCTGCCACTATGCGTGGTTTAAGACGGTATCTCTGCTGCCCGCCAACGTTGCGGCGATCGGCACGCTCGCGATCCCCGTCGTCGGCGTGTTATCGAGCGCCATAGCTTTGGGCGAACCGATCGGGGTTGCCGAGATCGCGGCCCTCGGTCTGGTGATCGCCGCACTAGCCATGGTGCTGGTGCGCCCGTCGTCGGGCTAAGACCCGCAACGGCGAAGCGGCAATTGCGGGGGCCTGCCGATGACCGGCGAGACCATGTTCGTGTTCGGCCTGCTGGCCATCACCGTCGCTGCCTTCGCCAGCGACCGCCTGCGGCTGGACCTGATCGCCATCCTGGTTGTGCTGACGCTGATACTGAGCGAAGTGCTGACGCCGAGGGAGGCGCTGGCCGGCTTCGGCGACACCGTCGTGCTGCTGATCGCCGGTCTCTTCATCGTCGGGGAAGGGCTGGCGCAGACCGGGGTCGCCGCCGCCATCGGCAACTGGCTGACCCGGGCAGCGGGTACCAGCGAGACGCGCATGCTGGTGCTGTTGATGCTGGTTGTCGCCGGTCTGTCAGCCTTCATGAGTTCAACCGGCGCCGTTGCGATCTTCATCCCGGTCGTTCTCGGCCTTGCCGTGCGAACGGGTTCGGCGCCGGGCCGCCTCTTGATGCCGCTCTCGATCGCATCCCTGGTCGGCGGCATGCTGACCCTGATCGGGACGCCGCCGAACCTGATCGTCTCAGAACAGCTCGAGCGCAGCGATCTTCAGCCCTTCGGGTTCTTCGATTTTGCGCCCATCGGCCTGCTCGTGCTGGCCGTGACCATTCTCTATGTCGTCATGGTTGGCCGAAGGCTGTTGCCGGGCGGGGCACCGAATGGCACGGCGCCGGCTCGCGGACAAACGACGCGTGAACTGGCCCAAGCCTATGGCGTTGCGGGGCAGTTGCATCTGGTGCAGGTCGAGAGGGGATCATCCCTCGCCGGCAAGACCATCATCGAGACACGAATGCGCTCCCGCTACGGCGTCACGGCCATGGGCATCGAGCGGCATGGTCGATTCGCATCCGCCATTATGCCGGCCCTGGTCGATTCCGCGGTGATGGCGGGCGACCGGCTCTATGTCGTCGCGACCGAAGATTGCGTCGCCAAGCTGGTGGAGGCGGAGGGCGTCGTTCCGGTGGATCTGCCGCCCGACTTCGACCGCAACCTGGCGGAGCGTATCGGACTGGTCGAAGTGCTGCTGACACCGGGCTCGCACCTGATTGACCGCACGCTTGCAGAGAGCGAGTTCCGGGAACGGCACCGCCTGTCCGTGTTGGCTGCACAGCGCAAGCGGGCTCCGTTGCCGATCGTGCCGGCACAGACGCGGTTTCGCTTCGGGGACTCCCTGTTGGTCTTCGGGAGTCGCGACGATATCGAGCGCCTGCAGGAAGACCGGAGCGACGTCGTCGTCCTCGGCACGCCGGCCGATCAGGCCGAACTGCCGCCGGCAGGCAGCCGGGCGCCGGTCGCCGTGATGATCGTCCTGGCAATGTTAACGGCCATGACGCTCAACCTGGTCGCCGGGGTCACGGCGGTGTTGGCCGCAGCGGTGGCCATGTTGGTCACCGGCTGTGTGCGGGCTCGTGATGTCTACCGGACCATCAACTGGCAGAGCCTCGTGCTGATCGCCGGCATGCTGCCAATGGCGACGGCCATGGAGAAGACCGGTGGCATTGCGCTGGTCGTCGACGGCTTGGTCACCGCGCTGGGTCCGATGGGTCCGGTCGCGCTGATGGCCGGGCTGTTCGTCCTGACCTCCGTCTTCAGCCAATTCATCTCCAACACCGCGACAACGGTGCTGCTGGCGCCGGTGGCGATCGCCGCGGCGGCAGAGTTGGGCGTTTCGCCCTATCCGATCCTGATGACGGTCGCCATCGCCGCCTCTACGGCCTTCTCCACGCCGGTTGCGTCTCCGGTGAATACGCTGGTGCTCGGTCCGGGGAACTACCGCTTCATGGACTTTGTGAAGGTCGGGGTCCCGCTGCAGCTTCTGGTGCTGGTCGTGACGCTGCTTTCGGTGCCGCTGGTCTTTCCGCTCTGAACGGGCTCGCCTCTGCACCGGAGCAACGCTGCGGAGCGGAAGAGTCTTGCCACAATACGTTGAAATGACCCCCACTTTACCCGCTGTTTACCCTTTGGCGGCCATGCTGCGACAAGATTAAGAGACGATCCTTCAGCGCCCCAACGGGACCGAAGCGCAACACCATGGTAGGCACCGCATCGGCAGCAGCGAAGACGGCCATCGACCAGCCCAGCCTGGATCGCATGTTCGTGCTGCATGACCGCTATCTGGCGGGAATGGAGGGCGGTGTCCGCCTCAATCTCGCCCTTTGTGACGCGTCGCATCTGAATTTCGACGGCATGTGCCTGGATGATGCGGAGCTGCGCGGCGCGCGACTGCAGCACAGTACTCTGGTGGGGGCGACCCTCAAGCGAGCCAATCTGTTCGGTGCGGATCTGCGCTACTGCGAGATGCGTCAGTGTGACCTGACCAACGCAGACCTGCGCGGCGCGATCATGCGCGGCTCAAACCTCGAGAACGCGACGCTGGAGCAGGCCGACGCCCGCAGCGGCCATCTTGTGCGCAAGAATGCTGGCGGTGAACTGGAGGCCGTAAACGACGGCGCCCAGTCGGGGCTGATGGAAGGCAACCTGACGGGTGCGAACTTAACCGGTGCCAAATTCGCCAATCACTCGCTCTATGCCACGGACATGACCAACGCCGTCCTGCGTGGCGCCAAGCTGCGCGGGGCGGATCTGACGTGCTGCACGCTGCGCGGCGTCCAGTTTGAAGGGGCGGATCTGACATCCGCCAATCTGAGCAACTGCGTCATGCACGGCGCGATCCTGCGCGGTGCCAATCTTGCCGATGTCACGCTGGACGGCGCCGACCTGAACGCTGCGGTGTTCGACAAGGAAACCTTCGAAACCTGCAGCACCAACGAGACCCAGTTCCCGCAGAAGCTGGAAGGCCTGAACCGCAAGCTGAAGGACATCCTGAAGGCCCATGTGAAGTGGATCGACACACTGGGCCGGGAAGGCAAGCAGGCCAATTTCTCGAGCATCGACCTCTCGGACGTTGACCTCGACGAACTGGACCTGTCGGCCGCCGATTTCAGCCGGGCCCTGATGGTCGGAACGAATTTCCGGGCGGGCAGCCTGTCGATGGCCCAGTTCAATTCCGCCAACTGCATGGAAGCGAACTTTTCCCACAGCAATCTCAGGGGCGCCAACTTCCGGCGCGCGACGCTGAGCAAGGCCAACTTCCGCTATTGTGTTGCCGACGCCATGCCGATCGTCGGCGCGCATAGCGATGTCCGCTGGTCCACCAGTTTCGCTAACGCCATTCTCGATGGCGCCACTTTCGAACATGCCCGCATGAAGTCAGCTGATTTCAGCGAGGCATCGCTGCGCTTCGCCGATTTCCGTGGGGCCGATCTCTCCAAGGCCAGCTTCGTCGATGCCGACCTGACCAATGCCGATTTCCGCGAAGCCGATCTGACCAACACCGATTTTCGCGGCGCCATTGGATTCCTGCCACCCATCTGACAGCTTTCCCGGTATCCCAGCCGGCCGGCCCCGTCACCGCCTGGCGTATGTTCCAATGCGGCGGACGTGACCCTTGCCGGCAGTCGAAAGTGCGGCGAACCGCCATCCCCGTACCAAGACGAAACGTTTCGATATTTACCGAACCTCAAGTCTCTCGCGCGAAAATGTATGCGTCGGGCCGCTGAAATAAGTGTCGGCGGTTCCAATCGCTGGTGTGACGGCCGGCACAGCGCAGAGCCTCTTCGTGGTGGAGAATGCCGCCCGAGTTGGACAGGAGACTTGAGGAGAACCAGACTATGGCTGTCCGAATGAACGAGCAGGAACTGATCGACCACGCACTGCTTCACTCCGAGCTGGCGGCACGCGCCCGCGACGAAGGCAACGTGGAATTGGCCAAGGAATTGAGCCGCATCGCGTCAGCCGCGGAAGCCATGGCGGCCCGGGCCTGCGAGCGGTACTTCCACGCCAGCATCTGACGCCGGTGTGACATTTGGCCGCCGGCTAGACAGGCCGGCTGTGCCTGGCAGTACCGGTGGCGAGATAGCGGTCGAACACGGCCGCAACGCACCGCACCAAGGGGCGCGCCGGCTCCGGTACGGTGATCACCGCATCGCCATCGACTGAAACGATCCCGTCGCGGCTGAGCGGGATCAGGCTTTCAAGCTCGCCGTCGAAATCGGCAGTTCGAGCCCCAAAACGGTCCGCCAGGGCCGCGATGTCGACCCGGAGATCGCACATCAGCCGCTCGATCACAGCGCGGCGCAGCCGATCATCGGCAGACAGCGCCAGCCCCCGCACCGTCGCCAGCCCGCCTGCCACCACGGCATCGCGATAAGCGTGGATCGGCGCAGCATTCTGTACATATCCCTGCGGCAGGCCGCCGATGGCTGACGCTCCGAGACCGATCAGGCATTCTGCCGTGTCGTCGGTATAGCCCTGGAAATTGCGGCGCAGCCGACCCTGCCGCAGTGCCAGCGCGAGGCCGTCATCGGCCCGGGCGAAGTGGTCGAGCCCGATCCTCACATATCCCCCGTCCACCAGCATCGCCGCGGCGAGATCCGCCTGGGCGAAGCGCGCCGCGGCGTCGGGCAACCGCGTCTCGTCGATCAAACGCTGATGTCGCTTCATCCACGGCACATGGGCATAGCCGAACAGGCTGACCCGGTCCGGCGCCATCGCCAGCGTTGCCGACACGGTCTCGGCCACAGCCGTTTCCGTCTGTTCCGGCAGGCCGTACATCAGATCCAGATTGATGTGCCGGATCCCGGCTGCGCGCAACCGCTCCACGGCGTCGCGGGTTCCCTCGATCGGCTGAAGGCGGTTGACCGCGCGCTGCACGGCCGGATTGACGTCCTGCACGCCAATGCTGGCCCGGGTCACGCCCGCCGCCGCCAGCGCGGCGATGCCGTCGGCGCCGAAGCCGCGCGGATCGATTTCGACGGAGAACTCCAGCCCCTCCATCCAGCGGAAGCGCTGGGACAGGCGGCGAGACAGGCGCGCGATGTCGTCCGGCGTCAGGATCGTCGGGCTGCCGCCGCCCCAATGGATGCGCGAAACCGGCATGACCGCCGGCAAGGCATCCGCCACCCGGTCAATCTCCTGCTC
>JANQIX010000077.1 GCA_028281925.1 Alphaproteobacteria bacterium | reverse complement strand
CGCCAGGGTCGGCCTTGCCGATGCACTGCGGCTTACCGGGCGAGCACAGGCGGCAGAGGTGGAAGCCCGCCGGGCCGTTGGGGAAGCGCCTGGCAATGCCCGCGCCCTGAACGCCCTGGCAGCCTCGCTGCAGGGACTGGGGCGACGGACCGAGGCGATCGACCTTTATCTCCGAAGCATCGAGCTACAGCCGGCCTTCGCAGACGCCAGGGCCAATCTTGGGGCGGCGCTGCTGACCGAAGGCCGGCTTGGCGAGGCCGAACGGTATCTGCAGACAGCTCTGCGGCTGCAGCCGAGTTCGTCCAGCGCCTGGAACAATCTGGGCAATCTCTATTCGGCCGCGGGCGACGGCCCCCGGGCAGAGCACGCCTATCGCCGAGCGCTCGCTCTCACCCCTGACAACGCGGAGGCCGGGTCCAACCTCTTGCTGACCCTGCATTATCGCGATGAACTGACGGCGGAGACGCTGGCCCAAGCCCACCGCGATTGGGCAGCCGCCCATGCCGGCCCTCTGCCTTCCGCGCCCGCCCTTCCCGATCCGTCGGCACGACGGCTTCGGGTCGGATACGTCTCCGCCGACCTGCGCACGCATTCGGTCAGCTATTTCTTCGAGCCGCTGTTGGCGGCGCATGATCCCGACGCGGTGGAGACCGTCTGCTATGCGGATGTAGCCGCACCGGATGAGACGACGGACCGGCTGCAGCGGCTGGCCCATGCCTGGCGGCCCATTGCCGACCTCTCCAACGATGCGGTCGCCGATCTGGTCCGCACGGACCGGATCGACGTTCTGGTCGATCTGGGTGGGCACACGGGCGGAAAGCGCCTGCTGGTGTTCGCGCGCCGGCCGGCGCCGGTGCAGGTGACGTGGCTGGGCTATCCCAACACCACGGGTCTGCCGGCGATGAATGCGAGGTTCACCGATGCGATCGCAGATCCACCGGGACCGGCCGATGACCTGGCCAGCGAACAGCTGGTGCGCTTGGACGGCGGGTTTCTCTGCTATCTGCCGCCGCCAGCACCTGAGCCTTCCCCGCTGCCGGCTGCCAAGAGCGGGCGAGTGACCTTCGGGTCGTTCAACAACCTGGCCAAGGTCACGCCGGGCGTCATCCGCCTTTGGGCGAAGCTTGTGGCCGGCGTTCCCGGCGCGCGGTTGATGCTGAAGGCGCGGGCCTTGGCGGATGCGACGGTGCGCAGCCGGTTCGCTGAGGCCTTTGCCGAGGCCGGCCTCCCGGCCGACCGCCTGGCACTGGTCGGCCCGATCGCCGCACGCGACGGGCACCTTCATGCCTATGCGGACATCGACATCGCCCTGGACCCTTTTCCCTACAATGGAACGACAACGACCTGCGAAGCGCTGTGGATGGGCATCCCCACGGTCACGATGCTGGGCGACCGCCATTCTGCCCGCGTCGGCGCCAGCCTGCTGACGCGCCTTGGTCTGACGGATCTGATCGCACGAGACATGGAAGGCTATGTCCGGATCGCCGCTGAGCTTGCCGGTGATCGCGACAGGCTCGCCGACCTGCGGCGAACAGCACGCCAGCGCATGGCAGCCAGCCCACTGATGGACCCAACGGCCTTTGCCCGAACGGTTGAGGCCGCCTATCGTGACCTGTGCTTAGCCCGCGCACGACAGCCTTGATCAGCCGCTGGATAATCGATCTGAAATACTGTCACGAAGAAATATTCATAAAATCAATATATTGATAGCGAAAGCTGAAGTTATATCTTCACAAGATCGGCAGGCTGCGGGCTCCGAGCCTACCGCAATACGCTCTCTGGACCCGCCGATAGCACCCGCCTATGGTCCGGACGGCAAGCCTTTGCTGCCTTCCGTTGCCCGGGCCAGCCATGCCCCAAACCCCGACATCACCGGACGCCCGGCCGGGCCCCTCGCCGCAGCTCTGCTTCTGGGCTTTCTTGGCCCTGCACGTGGCCCTGTGGACGCTGGTGCCGGCGCTCACGCACCACAACCTGCCGCTGGACGTGATCGAGCAGACGGCGTGGGGTGCGGAATGGCAGCTCGGCTATTTCAAGCACCCGCCGATGGCGGCCTGGCTGACCGAGCTGTTCGCGGTGCTGGGCGGCGGTGCGGACTGGCCGCAGTACTTGCTGGCGCAGCTCGTGGTCGCAGTCGCCTTCTGGGCTGTCTGGCGCCTGGCCTCGGACATGCTGCCGCCGGTGCAGGCGCTGTTGGCGGTGCTGCTGCTGGAGGCCATCGTCTATCACAACTTCCTGTCGACTGAATTCAACGCCAACACGGTCCAGTTCCCGTTCTGGGCGCTGGCGGTCTGGGCGTTCTGGCGGGGCGTCAGCGGCGGGGGCCTATTGTGGTGGGCGCTGCTGGGTGCGGCCGCGGCCAGCGGCATGCTGGGAAAGTACTACACGGCCGTGCTGCTGCTGCCGATGATCGGCCTGATGCTCGCCGATCCCGGCTACCGCGGCCTCTGGAGCCGGCCGGGGCCGTATGTGGCGGCGACGGTCGGCTTGGCACTGCTGGCGCCGCATCTCTGGTGGCTGGTGGCCAACGATTTTCCCACCTTCGCCTACGCGGTGAACCGAGCCGGCGGGGCAGAGGCCGGCGATTGGACTGATCGCATCATCCATCCGCTGAAGTTCCTGGTGGACCAGTCGGTGCTGTTGGTCGCCCCCTTGTTGCTGCTGCCATTAATCTCTCGACCGCAGGCGCGGACTTGGGATCGGGCGGACCGGTTCCTGTTGTGGATGACGGCCGGTCCCTTTGTCGTAGCCTGCGGCCTGTCTGCCGCGCTGGGATTCGAGCTGCGATCGATGTGGGGCGCGCCCATGCTGCTGCTGGCGGGGCTTGCCGGCATCAAATGGTGGACGCCGGTGATCGAGCGGCGCCGGCTCAGGCGCTTCGCCATCGTCTGGTGCACGCTGGCCGTCGTGCTTGTCGCCGGGTACTGGGCCAAGGTCGTCATCGGTCCATACGCCACGGGACGAGCGGAAAGGGTCGACTATCCTGGGCGGGTCATGGCGGCGACGCTGACGGCCGCGTGGCACGATCGTTTCGATACGCCGTTGGCGGTCGCAGTAGGCGATGTCTGGCCGGCCGGCAATCTCGCCTGGTATTCGCCCGATCGGCCGACAGTCTACAGCTTCGCCGATCCGGCGCGCGCGCCGTGGATCGACGATGAACGGCTGCGGCAGGAGGGCGGCATCGTTGTCTGGACCGCCGGATCCCGCGGCGAAGTGCCGATGCCCCTGGAAGAAAGCCCGATGGCAGACCTGCTGCAGCGTTTCACCGGTCTGGAGGAACAGCCCCCCCTGGTGCTGCCCTGGCACACAGACGACAGCATCCTGCCCGTGAATTTCGGCTGGGCCCTGTTGCCGCCATCGGCTGAACCGTGAGCAGCGAGCGGCCGACGATGCGCCGCGTTTCGACCGCGGCCATCTTAGGCGTGGCGACCACCCTGGCTGTGTGGCCCGATCTGGCCGGGCTCGATCCCGAACTGGGGCTGGCGGCGGCGCTGACCGTGTTCACCATCGGCTTCTGGGCCATCGGTGCGCTGCCGGAATACATGACCGCGATCGGCTTCTTCGTCGCCGCCATGCTGCTGGATGTCGCCCCAGCCGGCACCATCTTCTCAGGTTTCGCGGCGCAGGCGTTCTGGCTGGTGTTCGCTGGGCTTGTGCTGGCATTGGCGGTGACAACCAGCGGCTTGGCCCAGCGGCTGGCGGCGCTGCCGCTGGACTGGGTTGCACAATCCTACCTGCGAACGATCACCGCGATGGTGATACTCGCTACGGCAGTCGCTTTCGTGCTGCCATCGACCATGGGTCGCGTCGTGCTGTTGGTGCCCATCGTGCTGGCGATGGCTGACCGGCTGGGCTTCGAGTCGGGGCGACCCGGCCGAACCGGAATGGTGCTGGCCTTTGTGCTCGGTACGTATCTGCTGCCCGTCGCGATCCTGCCGGCCAACGTGCCCAACATGGTGCTGGCCGGCACGGTAGAGACGATCTTCGGCCAGTCGCCGCGCTACGGCCCCTATCTGCTGCTGAACTTCCCGGTGCTGGCGGCAGCAAAGGGCGTCATACTGGTGTGGCTGATCCACCGGCTCTTTCCCGATACGCCCGCCCCGCCCTCCGAGCATGCTGCCGCCCCGCCGCTGTCGCCGGAAGCCCGCCGCCTGGCGGTCATCCTGGCCCTGACCCTGGCGCTGTGGGCGACGGACACGGTGCACGGCATTGCCCCGGCGTGGATCGGACTGGCCGCGGCCTTCGCCTGCCTGCTTCCGGCGACCCGCCTGACGCCGGCCGACAGCCTCGCGGGCAAGCTCAACTTCGGCCCTCTGCTCTATGTCGCCGGCGTGCTGGGGATCGCCGCGTTGGTGTCATCGACGCAACTCGGCGAGATCGTCTCGGTCGCCATGCTGTCCGTACTGCCGGTGACGCCGGGGGCCGACTGGGCCAACTATTTCAGCCTGGTGGGCGTCGCGACGGTGCTGGGGAGCATCGCCACCATGCCCGGCATTCCCGCTGTGCTGACGCCGATCGCTGCCGATCTGATGGCTGCAACGGGGTGGACGCTGGACGCCGTCATCATGACCCAGGTGGTGGGCTTCTCCACAGTGTTATTGCCTTATCAGGTGCCGCCGATTGTCGTCGGTCTGGCGCTGGCCCGCACGCGCACCCGCGACGCCGCACGGATCCTGCTTTGGCTCGCCGTCATCAGCGTCGGACTTCTCGTACCGATCAACTATATGTGGTGGCTGGTGCTCGACGCCCTGCCAGTTCTGGGTTGACGCCGAACAATGGACGGTCCATTTCGTGGGAGTGTTTCCGGTCGACGACGGCAGGTCCGATGCCCCTTCACCTGATCAAGATGTCCGTGGGCTCCACCGAGATCGACGACGTTCGACGCTGGCAGGCAAGTCGTCTTACGTCGCGCGGCGGTCAGGCCGTGGTCCCGGGCTTCACCCGGCGCATGCCGCGCCGGCGTGACGAGATTCTGGACGGCGGGTCGATCTATTGGGTCTTCAAGGGCGTCGTCCAAGCACGCCAGCGCGTGCTGGATCTGGTCGAGTCGACGGACGACGAAGGGCTGTCTTACTGTCGCATGATCTTCGATCCGACCCTGGTGGAGACGGAGCACCATCCCCATCGCCCGATGCAGGGCTGGCGCTACCTCAAAGATGCCGACGCGCCGCCGGATCTCACCGCATCGGTCGGGGGCGAAGCGCTGCCGCCACACTTGGTTCGCGAACTGCGCGCGCTCGGGCTGATGTAGCCGCCCGCGGGGCTATTCCTTCCCGGCATACGGATTGTGGCCCTTGCGCAAGAGTAGGCGCAGGGGCACGCCTGTCAGCCCGAAAGTCTCGCGAAGGCCGTTGATCAGGTAGCGCTGATAGGCTTCAGGTATCCCTTCCGGCCGCGAGACCCAGAGCGCAAAGGTCGGCGGCCGCGATTTCACCTGGGTCATATAGCGCAGCTTGACCCTGCGGCCGGCAACCATCGGCGGAGGATGGGAGGCGGCCACGCCGTCCAGCCACCTATTCAACCGCCCCGTGGTGATGCGGGCATTCCACAGCGCATAGGTCTGCAGGACCGCATCCATCAAGGCATCCAGCCGCTGCCGCTTCAGCGCCGAGATCATGACGGTCGGCAGACCGCGGGCCTGCGGCAGCGACGTTTCCAGGCGGTCCCGCAGGCGCCGCGTAGCCTCGGTTCGGTCGGCGACGATGTCCCACTTGTTGACCGCGATCAGCAGGGCCCGGCCCTCGTCGATGACGTGGCGGGCGATCGTGAGATCCTGCTTGTCCAGGATGGCCTCGCCATCCAGCACCAGCACAACGACATGGGCCAAACCGACGGCCTTGAAGGTGTCGTCGACCGCCATCCGCTCCAACCGTTCCGACACGCGAGCCCGCCGCCGCAGGCCGGCCGTGTCGACCAGCCGCAGCGCTTGGTCGCGATAGGTCCATTCCACCGCGATGGCATCACGCGTCACGCCAGGTTCCGGCCCGGTCAGCATCCGATCATCGCCGATCAACGCGTTGACCAGGGTCGACTTTCCGACATTGGGCCGCCCAACGATCGCGAGGTCGATGGGCCGGTTGTCGTCTTCCCCCTCCTCCCCGTCTCTTTCCTCGTCCGGCTCAGTCTCCGGCTCCGCGCCTGCCATATGGCTTTCGATCAGGTCCAAGAGATCGGGCATGCCGATGCCGTGCGCGGCTGAGACGGCAACCGGCTCCCCCAGGCCCAGGGCAAATGCCTCGCCCAGATTGGCTTCCGCCGCCCGGCCCTCGCACTTGTTGGCGAGAAGGCAGACGGGCGTGGGCTGGCGTCGCAGCCAAGTGGCAAAATGGCGATCGATCGGCGTCACACCGACCCTTGCATCGACCAGCATCAGCGCCAGGTCGGCGTCGGCCACCGCGCGCTCAGTCTGCTCGCGCATCCGGCCCTCAAGCGTGGAGCCGTCCGCATCCTCCAGCCCGGCGGTATCGATCACGGTGAAGCGGCGGGCGCCGAGGCGTGCCTCACCCTCGCGCCGGTCGCGCGTCATTCCGGGCGCATCGTCCACCAGGGCAGCGCGCCGGCCGACCAGCCGGTTGAACAGCGTGGACTTGCCGACATTCGGCCGGCCGACGATCGCAACGGTGAAGGTCATGGCAGGGCAGCCCGCCGTTAACGATAGGCAATCAGGTCCGCGTCATCCGTCAGGACATAGAGCGTGTTGCCGGCGACGATGGGCGGCACCTGGCTTCCGGCGGGCACCGGAAACTGCGCCGCGATCTCGCCGGTATCGGCCGCCAGCACCAGACCGTCGCCTTCCGAGCCGACGACGATCAGATAGCCTGCCGCAAGCACCGGCCCCGACCAGACGACCGGGCCGGTCCTGTCCTCCGGATCGCGCCAGCGCGGCAGCGGGGTCACCCAGCGGATGCGGCCACCTTCGCGGGTTAGAGCGATCACGTCGTTGTTGACCGTGATCATGAAGATGAAGTTGCCGGCAACCCAAGGCGTGTTGATGCCGCCGATCTGTTGCTCCCAGAGGCGTTCGCCGGATCTGAGGTCGATCGAGGCCATGCGGTCGGCATGGCTGACGGCGATCACCCGATCATCGTCCAGAACGGGCATGCCGCGGATATCGGCCAGGCTGGCCAGCGCGCCGATGCGGCGGATGGCCGTGAGGCTGTCCGACCAGCTGGGCCGCCCCGTTTCAAGCCGCAGGGCGAACACCTCGCCGGAGGAGTAGGCCGCGATCAGGACATTGGGGCCGATCGCGGGGCTGGCACCGCCCAGCAGGCTTGCCGTCTCCAGGATCCCTGTATGCGTCCAAAGAACGGCACCTGTTTCCGCATCGAGTGCCTGGAGTTGGTTGTCCACGGTCACGACGAACACCCGCCCGTCGGCGACGGAGGGCGCGGCCCGCGTCGGCCCATTGGCGGCCGTGCGCCAGATCAGGCCACCATTTTCCGGGTCGAGGGCAAGGATCTCGCCAAAGCCGGTGGTCACGAACAACAGGCCGTCGGCGTAGGCTACGCCACCCCCCAGCGGTGTGCTGTCTTCCACCGGAGAAGCGACGCGGACCTGCCAGATCTCGTCACCCGACAGGGTGTCCAACGCCGTAAGGCGGCCGGACGCGTCTTTCACGAAGATCCGACCGCCGACCACGATCGGCGGATTGATAAGCCGTTCGGTGCCGCCGGATCCGGTTCCGATGTCGGTGCGCCACGCTTCGGTGAAGGGTACCCGGATATAGAGATGGCCCGGGCGATGCGTCGCATTCTGGCCAGCCTGGGGCCAGTCGGTATTGGCGATGGGCTCCGGCAGGATGACGTCGAGGTCGGCCACTTGGGGGTCCGGCTCCAGGTTCTCCGCCAACTCCAGCACCGAGATGCGCACACCGGGCAGCGGTGGGTCATCTCCACCGCCGAAGAACTCATCCTGCAGAAACTCGCAGCCGGCGAGCGCGGTGGCCATGAGGCACGCGGACAATCGGGCGATGCGGTGCAGCCGTGCCATGGGTGGACTATCCTTCCAGCCATGCGAGCATGTCGCTCGCACGGCCACGCACGCCGTCAGGAGTAGCTGGATCAGCCGCCAAGCCGCCGAACAGTTCCACCGCGCGGTCGCGGTCGTCCCGACGCAAGGCCAGCACGCCGGCAAGCTCTCTCGCGGAATGGCGCCAGGGGTTGGCATCGGCCATCAGCGGCGCCAGATCCGCCTCCAGGGTGGCGGGGTCATCCCCGTCGACCCGATGCATGACACTCAGCAGCGTTGCCAACTGCCGCCACATTTCGTCGATAGCGCCGTCATCGGCGATCTGACGATAGAGCAGCAGCGCGGTCTCCACATCGCCGTCTTCGGCGTGCAAACCCGCCTCGTAGAACCGTGCCAGCATGGCGTGGTCGCTGCCCGCGCTGTCCGCGATGCCGGCAAGAGTGTCCATGGCTGCTTGCGGCTCGTCTTCGGCCGTCGCTATGGCTGCGGCCAGCGCCGCCGTGTACTGGGCATTCTGGCCGGCCTGGTAGTTTCGCCAGAAGACGAAGCCGGCGGTCGCCATCACGATCGCCAGAGCGGCGGCAATGATCAGCGTGCCATAGCGCTTCCAGATAATTCGCGCGCGGTCTTCCCGCAGCGCCTCATCGACTTCGCGGAATACGTCGGCCATGGGGTCGCAGATCCGTTGTCAGGCTGGGGCGCCGGTCACGCCGACCGCCGCCATTTGATGGAACATCCCATGCTTGGGACTTGCTGCGCCGGGCCCCGGCCCGTCTCGGCCACCTGGCGCATCGCCTCCACAAGCTCTCGCGGGCCCCGATAATCGGGGTTGGTTCGCCCGGCATCAAGCCGGCCGCGGAACTGCAGGTCCAGTTCGGCACCGAATCCGAAGAAATCCGGCGTGCACACAGCGTCATAGGCACGGGCGATTTCCTGCGTTCGATCGATCATGTAGGGGAACGTGAAGCCATGCGTTTGCGCGAATTCGCCCATCCTCACGAAATCGTCCTCAGGATAGGCTACAGTATCGTTCGGCATGATCGCGCCGACGCCGATGCCTTCGGCCTGCAACACCTGCATATCCTCTACGAGTCGGCCGACAACCGCCTTCACATAGGGACAGTGATTGCAGATGAACATGATAAGCGTGGCCTTCGGCCCCCGGATATCGGCCAGCGCGTAGTCGCGCCCATCCGTCGCCGGCAGGCGGAAGTCCAGCGCTTTCCAGCCGAGTTCGCCCGCCGGCGTCTCCGTCACTGCCATCATCGCCCTCCCGTCCGTGCCCGACCGCTGCTGAGCGGCTGGCTGCACGCTTGCTCCTAGTCCATTGTATCGGCAAACACAAACGACTCTTAGCGTACATGGGTCCCGGCTCTCGCCACGCCTTCTGGAACAATCCCTTTGGCCCGGTTCAGACTGGTACACACATCCGACTGGCATCTGGGCCACACCCTGCACGGGTTTGCCCGCGGCTTTGAGCATAGCCGGTTCCTGGGCTGGCTGGAGGACCGGCTGGCGGAGCTGCAGGCAGACGCGCTGGTGGTCACCGGCGATATCTACGACAAGCAGAACCCGCCGACAGCGGCAACCTCCCTGCTGTACCGCTTTGTCGCGGGCATCAAGCGGCGGTGTCCACAGCTGGATGTCGTGCTGATCGGCGGCAACCACGATAGCGCCGGGCGTCTTGAAGCGCCGCAGCCGTTGTTGAGCGCCTTTGGCGTCCATGTCGTCGGCAGCCTGCCCTGGCGTGACGACGGTCAGCTTGACACCGACCGCGTGCTGGTGCCGCTGACAGATCCACACGGGGACATCGCAGCCTGGTGCGCCGCCGTCCCTTTCCTGCGGCCGGGCGACCTTCCCGCCGAAGCGGGGGATGAACATCCGGCGATCGCCGGCACCCGGTCGGTCTACGGCCGGGTCGCCGAAGCGATGGACGCTAGGCGCGAACCCCGTCAGGCCGCCGTCTTCACCGGACACTGCACCGTGCGGGGTGCGGCGCTCTCTGAGATGAGCGAGCGTCATATCCTGATCGGCGGCCAGCATGCGCTTCCCGTCGACGCCATCGCCGCGACGGCCGACTACGTCGCCTTGGGGCACCTACACCGTCCCCAGTCGGTCGGCGGGGACAGGGCCATCTGTTACGCAGGATCGCCGATTCCGCTGGCGGTCGACGAACGATCTTACCGTCACCGCATCATCGTGGCCGATTTCGATGACGGCCGACTGTCGGACACCCTGTCGCTGGACATACCGCGCTGCGTGGAGTTTCTGCGCGTGCCGGATGCCGGGGCCGCGCCTCTGGATGACGTGCTCTATGCCTTGGGCCGGCTGTGCGGCGACGGGAACGGAAATCCCGATATGCGACCCTTTCTAGAGGTGGCCGTGACCGTCACCGAGCCCGTGCCGGACCTGCGCCAGCGCGTGGAGGCCGCCGTTGCCGGGAGCGCTGTGCGGCTGACACGCATCGTGCCGCACCATGCCGGTGGTGATGCCGATCTGGCCTCGATCCTGGCCACAACGCGGGAGTTGTCGGCGCTGGACCCTGAAGAGGTCTTTCGCATGCGCCATCGTCAGCAATACGACACGGAACCGGACGACGACATTCTGGACGCTTTCCGCAGCCTCGCCGCCGAGGCCGGCGGCTGAGCCCGGACGGCGGATCGCCTTTCCCATGGTCATGCGGCTTCTGGCACTGCGCGGTGGAAACTTGACGAGCCTCGGCGATGCGTTCTCGCTCGACTTCACGCGCGAGCCTTTGGCGAGCGCCGGCCTCTTTGCCATTACGGGCCCCACCGGGTCGGGCAAGAGCACGCTGCTCGATGCCGTTTGCCTCGCGCTCTATGACCAGATCCCGCGCCTGGCCGACACATCCAGGCGGTCGACCGCGACGGGATCGGCAGGCGGGCGGGGGGAAAGGGCAAGCGAACGCCTGCCTGCCCACGATGTCCGCCAAATGCTGCGGCAGGGAGCAACCGAAGGGTTCGCAGAGGTCGATTTCACCGACAGTGCGGGGATCGCCTATCGCGCGCGCTGGCAGATCAGACGAGCCAGGTTGCGGGTTGGCGGGCGGCTGCAGGCGCAAGAGCTGGTGCTCACGCAGTTGGATACAGACAAGGTGCTGGGCGGCACCAAGACCGAAACGCTTGCTGCGATCCGCGATCGGATCGGCCTGGATTTCGACCAGTTCCGGCGATCGGTGCTGCTGGCCCAAGGCGATTTCGACGCCTTCCTGCGCGCCCAACCGAAGGACCGCGCCAGCCTGCTGGAGCTGATCACCGGCACCGAGATCTATGGCCGCATCTCCCGCGCGGCTCATGAGCGTGCACGATCCGAGAGGGCGGAGCTGGACCTGCTGGCGCGCCGGCTGGGCGATATCCAGTCCCTTCCGCCGGAAGACCGCGCATCGCTGGAAACCGAACAGGCCGACGTCAATACCACGTTAGAGGCCCTGACATCGCGCCACACGCTGCTGAAGACGGACGCGGATTGGTATCGGCGAGAGGCCGACCTGACGGCTTCCCTAGAGACTGCCTCCGCCGCACTTGACCTTGCGCAGCGGGCGGAGCGGGACAGCGCGGCAGAGCGCGAGCAACTGCAACGGGTGCGTCAGGCCCTGCCTCTGGCACCCTTGCTGCTCGCCGTAACGCGGGCGGCGGAACGCGCCGCGGCACTGGAGAGCGAGATCAAATCCGGTGACGCGGAACTGGCGGCAGCCCACGTCGCCCTCCGAGCGCAGTCTCAGGCTCGCGAGGAAGCGGAACAGACCCTGGCGACCGCCGAAGCGAAACTGGACGGCGCTCAGCCCCTGCTCACCGCAGCGATCGACCTGGATCGACGGATCGAAAGGGAAGCGTCCGATCGGCTGGAAGCGGAGTATGCCGTGACCACAGCAGCGGCCGCACGGACGGAGGCGGAGACTGCCTATGGCAAGACGTTGACCGCGTATGACCATGCACAGCAAAGCATAGACGCAGCCGATCGTTGGATGGAGGTCCACACGACCGATCGACCCCTGGCTGAAAACGTCGAACGGGTGTGCCAAGACATCGACTCTCTCGCACAGCGCCGCCTGGCAGCGGCGGAGACAGAGGCGCGGATGGAAGCGCTGACCATGGAGGCCAGCGAACTGTCTGCGGCTGTCGAAGACGATCACGCGGCCGAAGCGGCACTGTCAGAGGAATTGGCCGAACGGCGGATTTCTCATGACAATCTGCGGCAGTCGCTGGCGGACATCGACGTCGGTGGCCTAGCCCTCCGTCGCGACACGCTTGCCAAACTGTGCCTCGCGATTGAGCGCGCCGGCCGGACTGCCGGAGATGTCGCCACGCGAAGGCGGCGTCTGGTGGACCTTGACCGAGAGGCGGAAGAGGCTCGGCGTGCCGCCACGGTCGCAGCCAAGACGATCGACGCGCTTGAGCGGGAGACTGCTGCACTGGAGAGCGAGCGATCGGCCATCACCCTGGCCACAGCCACCCGGAGCGAGATGGCGTTGCAACTGCGTACGACGCTGACCGCCGGCAAACCATGCCCTGTCTGTGGTGCGACGGATCACCCATACCATGAAGATCCTGCAGCAGCTGCTGCGGCGTCGGACGAAAGCACAGAGCAGGCTGCAGCAGCGCAGCGAAATCTGGATGAGCTGAAGGTCCGGATCGACGAGGAGCGTCGGCGATCTCTGACGCTGCAGGCGACGATCGACGGGTATGGCCGACACCGCGCCGTCCTTACGGATGAACTGCAACGCATGCGAAGCGAATGGGAGGATGCGGCCAACATTGTGGCGGGTCATGCGTCGGAGGCCGGAATCTCGATAAATCCGCCATCCGTGGATGCGGGTGCGGACGGACTTGTCGGTCCCGGCGCGCTGGCCGAGGCCGAGCATGCCATTGTCCTGGCAGCGATCGATGAAGCCGGGGAGCTGTCGACGAAGCAGGAGCAGAGTGCCGGCGAGATGGCACGCCTGGAGCAGGCCCTGGCGACGAGGCGACAAACCCTGGCAGCGGCTGGCGAGCAGCGTCACCGGATCGAGACCGAACTGGCCCGCCGGGAGACCGAGCATCGCGAACATGACGCGGCCGATCGGCGGGAGACGGCGCGCCTCCTGCCCATCCTGTCGTCGGTCGATCGCTGGTCGGACATGGTGCCCGCCGAAGCAGAAGAGCTGAAACAACGCTGCCGCAACATCGCCGCGGCATGGCAGGTCAAGGCAGCGGACCGGGCGGAGGGGACCGAGGTCCTGCCCCGCTTGTCCGCGGAGATCGGCAGGGCCAAGGCCGCGCTTCAGCACGCCGAAACCGATCGCGACAGGAACATGGCGTCACTCGGCGACCATACTGCCCGGTTGGCAGATCTGAAGGCGCAACGGGATGGCCTGTTGGATGGCCGCCCCGCTGTGGAGCTGCGCGTTGAATTGGAGCAGGCGGCAGCCGCAGCCCGGCAATCCCTTCACACCGCCCGCGGTACGGAGGTCGATGCCGGATCGAACCGAACACGCCTGTCGGCCGCTCTCGACGAGCGCCGACGACGGCTGTCCGCCGCCGCGACCGATCTTCAGCAGGCCACCGAAGACCGGGACCGGGGACTGGCGAACGCCAGCCTCTCCATCACCGAAGCCGAAGAGATGATCGCCCTGGGCGATGCCTGGGCCGCCGCGACGGAGACCCGTTTGCAGACCCTTGCGGACGAGGCGATGCGGGCAGCCACCGTCTTGTCCGAGCGCCGTCAGGTGCTGGCAGATCACCGCTCGCGGCATCCGACCCATCCCCGGGAAGGGCTGGAGGCGGAGATGGCTGCCGTCGCGGAAGAGTTGGCCGCCGGCCGGGAACGTGCGGCGGCCGTCGCCTCTCGTCTGGCGCATGACGATGATCGCCGACGTCTGCAGGCCGCGGCCGAAGCGGAGATTGCGGGCCGCAGCAAGGACGCAGAGCGATGGCTGGCCGTCGACGATCTGATCGGCTCCGCCGACGGGTCGGCCTTCCGCCGGTTTGCCCAGAGCCTGACGCTCGACCGACTGCTGGCATTGGCCAACCGCCATTTGGGGCGCCTGGCCCCGCGCTACCGCCTGCAGCGGGTGCCAGGCGCCGATATGGACCTGCAGGTCGTGGATCAGGACTTGGGCGACGATGTTCGCAGTGTCGGCAGCCTGTCGGGCGGGGAAACGTTCCTGGCCTCGCTGGCCTTGGCCCTGGCGCTTGCCAATATGAGCTCGGGCGACGCGCTGGCCGACTGCCTGTTCATCGACGAAGGGTTCGGCTCGCTGGACGCCGACAGCCTTGAGACCGCGATCTCGGCCCTTGAAGCCCTGCAGGCGACTGGACGCCGGGTCGGCATCATTTCGCATGTCGACGCGATCGTTGAGCGCATCGCCGTCCAGGTTCGCCTGTCGAGGGTCGCGCCCGGCAAGAGCACGGTGTCGGTCGTCCACACCTGATGCGGCAGGAGCCGCCGGTGCGCCCAATGCGCACCGGCGATCCCACACCCCCCGCCCCGAGAGCAAGAGACCGGCTCGCCGATCCCGTCTGTCCGACGGGATCGAGCCGGGCTCTATCCGGCGGTCACCACAGCCGTGGTGTTGTTCTCGTCCACGTAGACCTGCACCTGATCGCCGGTGGAGACGGCCTCGATCGTGGCGATCTGCTGGGCGCCGGAGAAGTCGCCCGCCGTCGTCGTCACCTCGACCGATCCATCGTCGGAGTCGATCCGCACATAGTCATCGATGTCGAACAGCGGATCGCCGGTGTCGACGCCCTCCAGCAGCGCCGCCAGATCCAGCGTATCGGTGAACGGATCCGGATCGTTCAGGAAGTCGAAGCCCCGGATGCTGTCGACGCCCAACTCGTCGGCGCCATAGATCATCACGTCGTCACCGCTGCCGCCGATCAGGATGTCGTCACCGCTGCCGCCGATCAGGATATCGTCGCCGGCGCCGCCGTTCAGCAGATCGTTGCCGAATGCCTGACCGAAGCTGGCAGAGAGCACCGTGCCGGAGTCTCCGGAGAGCGAGATATCGTCGAAGCCGATCTGGATCTCTTCCGTGCCGATCGTCTTGCGGCTGAGGAAACCGCCGAAGACGATCGTGTGGTCACCGGCCGCAAGAGACCCGAGGTTCAACGTCTCGGTCACCCAACCGCTGTCGAAGTCGCTGCCGTTGGTTCCCGGGTTAAAGGCGATCTGCGTTTCCACGCCGTCGACACTGACCAGCACCTCACCGTCTTCGCCGGCGTCGAACTCCCCAGGCATCTGGAACCGGTAGCTGAAGGTGAGCGTCGCGTTGTTCAGCGCATCGGTGAGCGAGACCGTCGTGGACCAGCCACCGGACATGTTGTCGATGTCGTCGTTGTCGACATTGCCCAGGGTCACCAGCAGGCTGCCCGGGGCCGCGTCGCCATCCGTCGTGTCCAGCGCGCCGTCCGCATAGATGGGCTGGTTGGTCGCGCGGAACGCGTCATCGACGAAGGTGAACCCGGCCGTCGGCGATACCGCCTGCTCCGGATCGCCAAACAGCACGTCGTTTCCATCCAGCCCGAACAGCGTGTCGTCGCCGATGCCGCCGATCAGAACGTCGTCGCCCGCCGTGCCCCGGATGATATGCCCGGTGCCGACGCCTGCCGGCTCGACCTGGTCGCTGGACGGCCCGGCGACCTGCACGGCCTCAAGCCCGAAGGTGTTGCCATCGGTCGCATCGACCACGAAGTCGAAGCTGCCGTCATGGTCGACATCGCCTAGTAGGAAGGCCATCCGCAGCTCCGCCCCCGGGCCGGTGCCCAGCGTCGGCGCGCCGCCTGTCGCAATAGCCGAAACGTCAACCTCGGTCGGGTCCGTCGGGTCGGCGCTGAAGATGATCCAGCCCTGGCCGGCGAAGGGGCTGTCGGCCGGCGCGGTTACCGCCAACTCAGCAATCCCGTCGCCGTTCAGATCGGCGACCGCCTGCACATCCAATCCGTCGGCGCCGATCAGCAGGACACCTGCCGCCGCCGCGAGGTCGAGCCGTGCCTGACCCTGCACCCGCGGGCCTTCGCCGCTGGCGATGAAGCCGCGGTCGAAGTCGTCGAGACGCTCGTTGGAGCCGGCGACACTGTCGATGCTGCCGTTGGTGCCCAGCTCGTCCAGCTTGATCACCAGATCGGCACTGTCTTGGTCGCCGTCCTGGTCTTCGATCGTGTAGGTGAAGACCTCCTGCGGCACGGCGAACTCTACCGCCTCCACCGAGTGCAGAATGAAGGACGAGTTGCCGAACTCATCCGGGAAGCCGAATTCCGGATCGAAGAGCTGCGGCGAGTCCAGTGTCACCTCGAAGATCTGCACGGGGCCGGTGAAGCCGCCCGCCGGCTGCACCTCGGTCGTCGCCAACTCTTGCTGCGTGATGCGATAGATACCCGGGTCGAGGCTGTTGGGGTCGCCCGGCGTGCCGATGCCTTCGAAGTTGCCGACGAAGGTCACCAGGTTGCCATCTGCATCGACACCGCGGACCGTCCACCGCACCTGCCGCGGATCGTCGGCCGGCATGTCGGCCAGCTCAAAGGTTATGCGCTCCACCGGATCGCCGAACTCGACCAGCAGGCCTTCCTGGTTGAACACCTTGTCCGTGGCGGACTCCGTGGCCACGCCGATGCCGCCTTGATCCTCCTCGAAGAAGGTCAGCGTCGGGTTGGTGCTGCCGTCGATGTCGAGCGCGGTGATCGTGATGGCCGGGCCCGTGCCGCTGTCGAAGGTGAAGCTCAGCTCACCTTCCCAGGGCCGCGGATCGGTGGTGAAGTCCTCCGTCTCGAACAGCACCGTTTCGCGGACCGACGGCGGCGAGGTGTAGGTGTAGTCGCCGGCCTGCCCGCCCGAACCGGTCACCATCACGAAGTCGATCGTGCCGCCGGCATCGGTATCGAAGGTCAGCACCTGGGTCGCGGCGTCGAAACTGAAGGTCAGCGGCACGCCGTCGGGGTTGCTGACGTCGACGCCATCGCCGGCGGCGTTCAGCGTGAACGTCACCGTGGACGGCGGCAGCGCCGGGTCGACCGGGTTTTCGAAGTCGTGCGCGACCGCCCGGATGATGGCTGGCGCATCGCCCTCGTTGTCCTTGGCCAAGCCGTCATCCTGCGGGTCGTCCAAGGGTTGCAGCGGGTTGGTCAGGCCCCGCAGCAGCGGATCGAGATCCGGGTCGATGCCGGTGATGACATTGCCCATGGTCGGGAAGCCGCCTGCGATCGCCTTGTCGCAGTCGTCGATGGCCTCCGGCAGAGCGTCGAGATCGATCGTGAAGGTGAAGGCCTCCGTGATCTCGTTGTCCGACGTGTCAGGCTCCTGCCCGCTTGCCGGCACGGTGCCTTCCGGGGTGTTGGCTTCGCGCGTGGTCGTGGTGACCGTCACGTCGAACTCGCCGTCGAAGCCGCCGGGTACTGTGGCTTGCAGCAGCGAGATGATCTCCTGCTGTGCTGCCAGCGTGCTGCCCGTCACCGTCCATTCCGACGGGCCGGTCTGGACCAGCGTGCCGCCTTCCACCGGTGTCGCCGAAAGCGTCAGCTCGATCAACGGATCGCTGACGGTGACCACGATATCCGTGATCGCTTCCGATCCCGGCGCGCCGTCCTCGGCTAGGTCGCTGTCCACCGGGGCCGGCTGGCCGAAGCCGCTGTCGGCAAGCGTGAGCGTGAAGTTCAGCGCCACGGTCTGCTCAAGCTCGGATTCCGGCACAAACTGGTCGCTGCCGTTCACCTGCGCCTGCGCATCCAACACGGCATCGACCACGATGCTGCCGGCGTTGGTGCCGGTGGCCGTCAGCGTGGCATCGACCGCATCGCGGGCCGTGGCGCTTAGCGTCAGGCCGGTCAGGTCGACATCCGTGTCGGCCGGGGGCGTCACCTCGATGACCTGGCTGAAGGTCGTCGGCTCGAAGCCCGCGTTGAAAGTGATCGTCAGCGTCGTGCCGTCGAAGGCCGCACTGCCGGTCGCCCCGAGCGCCAGGTTCAGGGCGGTCGTGTCAACGTCCCAGCCCGGCGTGAAGCCGTCGATCACGATCTCGGTCAAGAGATCTGTATTGACGTCGTTGACCTGGGCTTCGAGCAGCAGCTCGGTCTCGGTGTCTTCCTTCACGATCGGCTGTCCGCCGTTCAACGTCAGGTCGACATTCGGCGGCTCGATGAACGTCTCAACCGTGAAGACGACGTTGAACGTCTTGAAGGCCTGGTTGTCGGTCGGGTCGGGCTCTTGCCCGCTGGCCGGTGCGGAGCCTTCCGGCGTATTCGCCTCTGATGTGATCGTGTCGATCTGAACGGTGAAGTTGCCGCTGAAGGTACCCGGGATCTCAGCCTGCAACAGCGAGATGATCTCTTGCTGTGCCGCCAGGGTCGGCCCGGTGACGATGCCGGTCGCCGGATCGAAGGTTCCGCCCAGCGTTGGCGCTCCGGAAAGCGACAGAGCGATCGACGGGTCGCTGACCGTCACCACAAGCTCGGTGATGGCCTCCGAACCGTCGTTGTCGGCGTCGGTCGTGTCGTTGGGCTGCAGCGGATCGGTCGCCTCGTTGCGCACCAGATCAAGGCTCAGGCCCAGATCTTCGAAGATCGTCGACCCGGTCGCCTGGATCGTCGAGCCGTCGCCGTCGATCTCCGCCCGCTGGTCGATGATGGCATCGACCACGATATCAACATTCGTGCTGCTGTCCTGCGTCAGGCTCGGCGTCGTGCGATCGCGGGCCGTGGCCGTGAGCGTCATGTCGCTGAGGTCGACGTCGGTATCCTCAGGCGGCGTAACGATCAGGTCGGCGGAGAAGGTCTCCTGCCCCGGCTCCAGCACGATCGTCAGTGTGGTGCCATCGAAGGTCGCACTCGTGACTTCGGCCAGCGCTTCCAGCGCCGTCGTGTCCACATCCCAGCCGGCCGTGAAGCCGTCGAGCGTGATGACGGTCAGCTCGTCCGTCGCGTCGGCCGCACTGGCCTGCAGCGACAGCGCCGTCGTCGTGTCTTCCTTCACGATCGGGTCGCCACCCTGCAAGGTCAGCGACACCGCGGGCGGGCCGACATCGTCGCCCACCTCGACCGTTACCGAGAAGCTGCCGTCGGCGCTGTTGTTGGTCAGGTCGAACTCGCCATCGCCGGCAAGCTGCTCGGCCGTGACCGTGTTGACCGTTACCTGGAAGCCGCCGCTGAATTCGCCCGGCACAGTGGCCTGCAAGAGCGAGATCACTTCCTGCTGCGCGGCCAGCGTGGCACCGGTTACGACGCCCGTGGCGGGATTGAAGGTGCCACCCAGCGTCGGCACGCCAGACAACGACAGCGTGATCGCCGGATCGTCGACCGTCACAATGATGCTGGTGATGGACTCCGACCCCGGTGCGCCGGCATCGGCCTGATCGCTGTCCACCGCCCCCGGCTGTCCGAAGCCGGCGTCGGCCAGCGACAATGCCAGGTTCAGGGCGACATCGCGCGGCGTCAGGCTCTCCGCCAGCGTCTGGTCGGCTCCGTCGACCTGCGCCTGGCCGTCCAGAACCGCATCGACCACCAGATCGGTCGTGCTCGTCCCCGTTGCCGTCAGTGTCGGATCGGCGATGTCTTGCGCCGTGGCGCTCAACACCAGGCCGGTCAGGTCGACGTCGGTTTCCGCCGGCGGTGTGATCGTCACCGGCACGCTGAAGCTCTGCGTCGGCGGTGTCAGCGTGATCGTCAGCGTCGTACCGTCGAAGCCAGCCGTGCCGGCACCGCCAAGATCGATGTTCAGCTGCACGAGATCGATCGTCCAGCCGGGGGTGAAGCCTGTCACTTCCACCACCGTCAGCTCGTCCGTGGCGCTGACCGTACTGGCCGACAGCGTCAGGGTTTCGGCCGTATCTTCCGAGAAGCCTTCGACACCGGCGGGGAACGCCAGGTCCACATTCGGATTGTCGACACCGGTCTGAACCCGCAGCGTGAAGTCGCTGTCGTTCGTGACCGTGTTGTCCGCCGTATCCTCGAAGTCCCCTGCCGGCGCGGTGTCCGTGGTCGTGGTCGATACGGACACGCCGATATCGCCGTCTTCATTGCCCGGCACCGTCACCTCAAGACGGTCCAGCACGGCCTGCACATCGGCTTCGACCGTCGCCGGGTCGACCGATGCCACGGTGATGGTTGCGGTCTGGCCGTCGGGCGAGATGTCCAGCGTGACGCCCGGCGGCAGCGCCCCCAAGCCGCCATCGGTCAGCGTAGGCAAGATGGAGAACCCGGTCGGGTTCAGCGACACGACCATGGTCAGCGTTTCCGAGCCGTCCTGATCGCCGTCGCCGTCCACCGCGTCCTGCCCGAACCCGGCGTCGCTCAAGATCACGTCGAGGTTCAGCTCGCCTGCCAGCGACAGGCTCCGCGTTGTCGCCTCGGTGTCGACCACCTTCAGCGCCAGGCCATCGACATCCGCCTGCTCGTCCAGCACGGCGTCGAGCTGCACTGTGGCGCCATTCGTCGCCTCGGCCGTCAACGTGTTGTCGCTCAGGTCGCGCGTGCCGGCCGTCAGCGTCAGCCCGGTCAGGTCGGCATCGCTGTCCGACGGCGGGATGAAGATCACATCCTGCGCGAAGTCCTGCACCGGCGTGCCGCCCGTGAACTCGATGCGCAAGACGCCGGCCGTGAACGTCACCGCCGCGACACCCGCCAGCGCCGTCTGCAGCGCCGCCAGGTCGATCGACCAGCCGCCGTTGATGCCGGCAACCTCAACGAAGGTCAGTTCGTCGGAGAAGTCGGAAACCGCGGCGCGCAGCTCCACGCCCTGGGCCGTGTCTTCGTCCAGCGTGGCCAACCCGCCCGGTGGACCCAGCTCAACGGTAGGCGGCTCAACGCCGTCGTCCACCTCCACCTCGAACTCGAAGGTGCGCGTGACCGTGTTGTCGCTTTCGTCCGGCTCAAGCCCGCTCGCAGGCACCGTGCCTTCCGGCGTGTTGGCCTCTTGCGTCGTCGGCGTCACCGACACGGTGAACGTACCGGCGAATTGCGGCGGCACCGTCGCCTGCAGCAACGAGATCACCTCTTGATAAGCCGCCACACTGTCGGCGGAGATCAAGCCGGTGACCGGATCGAAGGTGCCGCCCAGCGCCGGTGTGCCGGACAGCGACAGCGTCACTTCGGGATCGTCCACAGTCACGATGATCGTGGTGATCTCTTCCGATCCGTCGTCATCGGGCGCGTCGGCGAAGGCGAAGTTACTGCTCTCCAGATCCAGCGCCAGGTTCAACGACACCGTCTGCGCCGCTGTGGACTCGCCGATATCGAGCGGCGAGGTCTGCTCCACGATCGCCTGCTCGTCCAGCACCGCATCGACGATGATGCTGCCGGAATTGGTGCCGGTCGCGGTCAGCGTCGCGTCCACCGCGTCGCGGGCGGTGGAGCTGAGCGTGAGGCCGGTCAGGTCGACATCCGTATCCTCAGGCGGCGTCACCAGAATGGTCTGGCTGAACGCTGTGGGCTCGAAGCCAGTGTTGAAGGTGATCGTCAGCGTGGTGCCGTCGAAGGCGGCTGAGCCGGTCGCGCCGAGCGCCAGGTTCAGCGCCACGGTGTCAACGTCCCAACCTGGGGTGAAGCCGTCCACCACCAGCACCGCCAGCAGATCCGTGGCCGGGTCGTCGACCTGGGATTCCAGCAGCAGCGCGGTCTCGGTATCCTCCTTCACCAGTGCCTGGTCGCCGTCCAGCGTCAGGTCGATGTTCGGCGGCTGGATGTCGGTTTCCACCGTGTAGACGACGTTGAAGGTCTTCGCGACCTGGTTGTCGGTCGGGTCCGGCTCGCCACCGCTCGCCGGCTCCGCGCCCTGCGGCGTGTTGCCTTCAGACGTCAGCGTGTCGATCTGGATCGTGAAGTTGCCGCTGAAGTTGCTGGGGATGGTCGCCTGCAAGGCCTCGATGATGGCCTGTTGGATCGCCAGATCCGGCGCGGTGATGATGCCGGAATTGCTGTCGAACGTACCGCCGCCCAGCTCGAAGATGCCGCTGCCGGGCGGGTTCTCGGTGCCGCCGGCCAGCGAGAGCGCGATGCCGGGCTCGCTGATGCTGACCACCAGATCGACGATGGCCTCCGACCCGTCGGTATCGTCGTCGGTCGTGTCGTTGGGCTGCGGGAAGTCGCCGGCATCCGTGCGCACGAGATCCAGCGTGAGGCCGAGATCTTGGACGATCACCCCACCCGTGGCCTCGATCACGGTGCCTGCGGCGTCGATCTCCGCCCGCTCGTCCAGGACGGCGTCGACGACGATGGTCGCCGCCACCGTGGCGCTGTCCGTCAGGGTCGGGGTCGACACGTCGCGCGCGGTAACGCTCAGGCTCAGGCTGTCCAGATCGACATCGGTGTCTTCCGGCGGCGTGACGATCAGGTCGCCCGTGAAGCTCTCCTGACCCGCCTCCAGCGCAATCGTCAGCGTGGTGCCGTCGAAGGTGGCGCTGGTGACACCGGCCAGTGCTTCCAGCACGGTCGTGTCGACATCCCAGCCCGCCGTGAACCCGTCGATCACGATCTCGACCAGTTCGTCCGTGGCGTCGGCCGCGTCTGCCTGCAGCGTCAGCGTCGTGGTGGTGTCTTCCTTCACCACCGGGTCGCTGTCGTCCAGCGTCAGCGAGACCGTCGGCGGGCCGACATCGTCGCCCACCTCGATGGTGAAGGAGAAGCTGCCCGCAGCACTGTTGTTCGTGAGGTCGGTCTCAGTGTCGCCGGCCAGCTGCTCTTCGGTGACGGTATCGACCGTCACTTCGATGGCCCCGCTGAAGTCAGCCGGCACCGTGGCCTGCAGCAGCGACAGCACCTCTTGTTGTGCGGCCAGTGTGGCGCCCGTGACGATGCCCGTCACCGGATCGAATGTGCCGCCCAGGCTCGGGGTACCAGACAGGGACAGGGCGATCGCCGGGTTGTCGACGGTCACGACGATGCTGGTGATGGACTCCGAGCCCGGAGCCCCGGCATCCGCCTGGTCGCTGTCGACCGCACCCGGCTGACCAAAGCCGGCATCGGCCAGCGAAAGCGTCAGGTTCAGCGGCACGTCGCGCGCTGCCGCGCTCTCGTCCAGCGTCTGATCGACGCCGTCCACCTGCGCCTGGGCGTCCAGCACGGCGTCGATCGCAAGATCGGCGGTGCCGGTGCCAGTGGCCGTCAGGGTCGGGTCGGCGATGTCCCGCGCCGTCGCGCTCAGCGCCAGACCGGTCAGGTCGACATCGCTGTCGGCCGGCGGCGTAATCGTCACCGGCACGCTCAGGCTTTGCAGTGACGCCGTCAGCGTAATCGTCAGCGTCGTTCCATCGAAGGTCGCGGATCCGTCGCTGCCCAGAGCCGTGTTCAGCGCCGCAACATCGATCGCCCAGCCCGCTGTGAAGCCGTCGACAACGACTGTGGTCAGCTCGTCGGTATCGCTGACCGTGCTGGCCGTGAGCGTCAGCGTCTCGGCCGTGTCTTCGGAGAAGCCGTCGACGCCCGCGGGGAAGGCCAGCGCCACGTTCGGCTCGGTCACACCCGTTTCCACCCGCAGGGTGAAGTCGCTGGTGTTCGTGACCGTGTTGTCGGACGTCTCCTCAAAATCGCCGGCCGGCGCGGTGTCGGTCGTGGTCGTTTCGACGGTCACGCCGATATCGCCGGTCTCATTGCCCGGCACCGTGACCTGCAGGCGCTCCAGCACCGTCTGCACATCGGCCTCGACCGTCGCGGGATCGACCGATGCGACGGTGATCGTGGCCGACTGTCCGTCCACTGCGATGTCCAGGGTGACGCCCGTCGGCAGCGCGCCGATACCGCCGTCGACCAACGTCGGCAGCGTTGCAAACCCGGTCGGGTTCAGCGTCAGCACCATGGTCAGCGATTCAGAGCCGTCCAGGTCACCGTCGCCGTCGACGGCGTCCTGACCAAAGCCGGCGTCGCTCAGCACCACATCCAGGTTCAGCTCATCCGCCAGCGAGACCTGCCGGGTCGCCGCTTCGGTATCGACAACGCGCAACGCGTTACCGTCGACATCCGCCTGCTGGTCCAGAACGGCATCGAGCTGGACCGTGGCGCCATTGGTGGCCTCGGCCGTCAGCGTGCCGTCGCTCAGATCCGCGGTGCCGGCGGTCAGCGTCAGGCCGGTCAGGTCGGCATCGGCGTCAGAGGGCGGGATGAACGTCACCGACTGTGCGAAGGTCTGTACCGTCGTCGCGCCGGTGAACTCGATGCGCAGCACGCCCGTACCGCTGTCGAAGGTGACGTCGGCGATGCCGTCCAGCGCTGTCTGCAGCGCCGCGTCATCGACCGACCAGCCGCCGGTGATGCCCGAGATCTCGATGAACGTAAGCTCGTCGGAGAAGTCGGAGACCTCCGCCCGTAGCTCGACGCCCTGGGCCGTGTCTTCGTCCAGGGTCGCCAGCCCGCCCGGCGGACCAAGTTCCACGGTCGGCGGCTCGACACCGTCGTCCACTTCGACTTCGAACAGGAAGTCGCGAGTGACCGCATTGTCCGTCTCATCCGGCTCTTGCCCGCTTGCCGGTACCGTGCCTTCAGGCGTGTTAGCCTCAGCCCGCGTCGGGCGCACGGCCACAGTGAAGGTCCCGGAGAATTCGGGCGGCACGGTCGCCTGCAGCGCCTCGATGATCAGGCTGAAGGCTGTGAAGTCCGGTGCCGTCACCTCGCCGGTATTGCTGTCGAAGGTACCGCCGGCAAAGGTGAAGACCCCTGCCGGGCCTTCGACGCCGCCCGACAGCGACAGCGTGATATCGGGGTTGTCGACCGTCACCTGGATGCCGGTGATGGCTTCCGACCCGTCTCCATCTTCATTGCTCAGTGATGCGAACGGGAAGTCGCTGGAGGCGAGGTCCAGAGTCAGGTTCAGCGCAACCGTCTGCGCCGTGGTCGACTCCGAGAGATCGATCGGTGCCGTCTGCAGCACGATCGCCTGTTCGTCCAGCACCGCGTCGACCACGATCTCGGCATCGCTGGTGCCGTCGGCCGTCAGCGTGGGCACTGCGGCGTCGCGCGCCGAAGCGGTGATGGTCAGGTCGGTCAGGTCGACATCCGTGTCCTCAGGCGGGGTCACGAACAGCGGACCTTCGAACGACGTCACTCCGTCTTCGAACACGATCTGAAGCTGGCCCGGCGTCCCGCCGGCAGCCGGCGTGTAGGTGGCGCTCGCCACCTCCGGCAGCGCCGTCAGGGCGTTGATCGCGGCAGCGTCGATGTTCCAGCCTTCGGTGAAGCCGTCGATCACCAGCGTCGTCAGCACATCGGATGAGGGATCGGCGGCATCGGCCGTCAGGGTCAGTTCGGTGCGCGTGTCTTCCTTCACAACCGCCTGGTCGCCGTCGAGCGTCAGCGCGGCCGTCGGCGGGCCGACATCGGCGTCCACCTCGATGGTGAAGCTGAAGGTCTCGTTGACCACGTTGTTGGAGAAGATGATCTCGGCGCCGCTCGCCGGCGCCACATCCTCTTCCGTCCGGGTGACGATCTGGACGGCGAAGTCGCCCGCGAACCCGGCCGGGATCGTGGCCTGCAGGGCCGCGATGATCGCCTGCTGCCCGGCCAGGTCCGGCGCATCGATGATGCCGGTGTTGCTGTCGAACGTGCCGCTGCCAAGCGTGAAGATGCCGCTGCCCGGCGCTGTTTCGACGCCACCGGCCAGCGACAGCGTGATCGCCGGATCGCTGGTGCGCGCGATCAGCGAACCGATGGACTCCGACCCGTCGACATCGGGGCCGTCCGCGTCCAGCGGCTGGGCGAACGGGTCGCCCGCATCGCGCGCGGTGTCCTCCAGCGACAGGCTCAAGCCGAGCGCGATCGTGCGGTCGGTGCCGGTAGCTTCCAGGTTCTGGCCATCGCCATCCACCTGGGCGCGGGAGTCGAGCACGGCATCGACCACGATGGTCGCCGGCCCCGAACCGGTCGCCTGAAGCGTCGGCTCCGTCTTGTCCTGCGACGTGGCGCTCAGGGCGAGGCCGGACAGGTCGACATCGGTGTCGGACGGCGGTGTGACCAGCAACGTGCCGGTGAACGCCTCGGGTTCCGAGCCCGCGGTGAAGGTTATCACCAGGGCCTGCGTGCCGCCGCCGGTGTCCTCGAACGTCACGGTGCCGTTGGCGCCCAGATCGGCTTCGATCTGGGAGGCGTCGAACACCCAGCCGGCGGTCGGCAGACCGTCGATCCGGATCTCCGCCAGTTCGTCCGACGGGTCGCTCACGGCGGCTTCCAGCGTCAGCGCGTTCTCCGTGTCCTCGAACACGAAGGGCGGCTGGCCGTCCCGCGTCAGCGTCACGTCCGGCGGCAGGACTTCGTTCTCGACCTCCACGACGACGCTGAAGCTGCGCGTGGCGGTGTTGTTGGTGTCATCGGGCTCCACATCGCCGGCGACAGCACTGGGCGTGTCGGTCGATGTGGCCGTAACCGTCACCTCGAAGGCGTCGTCATAACCGCCCGGCACGGTCGCCTGCAGGGCGTCGACAATGAGCTGCTGTGTTGCCAGATCAGGCGCATCGATGATGCCGGTGCTGCTGTCGAACGTGCCGCCGCCAAGCTCGAAGATCCCGCTATCCGCCGGGTTCTCCGTGCCGCCGGCCAGCGACAGCAGGATTGTCGGATCGTCGACACTCACCTGAAGGGCGGTGATGGCTTCCGACCCGTCGCCGTCCCCATCGCCGTCCACAACCGCCTGGCCGAAGCCGGCATCCTCAAGATCCAGGCTGAGGTTCAGATCGATCGTCCGGTCGACGGCGCTTTCCGTCAGCTCGATGCTACCTTCGCTCTCGACGGCTGCCTCATCCAGCTCTGCATCGACGATCAGGTCGACATCGTTCGTGGCCGTGGCGGTCAGCGTCGCATCGGTCTGATCCTGCACATCGACCAGCAGAACCAGGTCCTGCAGATCCACATCGGTATCGGCCGGCGGCGTTACCGTGATCTCGCCGACGAAGCTCGTGATGTCGACCGATCCGGTGTCGAAGGTGACCACCAGCGTCTGCGTGCCGGCGACCGAGCCGGGCACGAACACGGCCGTACCGTCGGTACCCAGATCCGCCACCAGCTGGGTGATGTCGAACGTCCAGTCATCGGGGATGTCGACGATGCGGATCTCCGCCAACTCATCGGTGGCGTTCACCACTTCCGCCCGCAGTTCCAAAACCTTGGACGTATCCTCGACGAATTCCGGCCGCGCGTTCGGATTGGCCGGGTCCACAAGCTCGACGGTCCCCGGGCCCACGATGACCTTGAAGTTGGCGGTGTCGGTCTGGGTGTTGTCGGTGGTGTCCGGCTCTTGCCCGCTGGCGGGCACGGTGCCTTCCGGCGTGTTGTCCTCTTCCGCCACCGTGCTGATCGTGCCGAGGATGGAGCCCTGGAAGTCGGCCGGCACGGACGCTTCCACCAGCGCCGCCGCCGCTTCCAGATCCGCCGCGCTGTCAGCGGTCAGCACCCAGATGGTCGGGTCGCTGCCGTCCTGCGTCAGCGCCGCCCCAGCCGGTGCGCCGGCGCCAAGCTGCAGGGTCACGCCCGCAGGCAGTTCTTCGGTCAGCGTCAGCGTGGCCGATATCGTCTCCGTGTCGTCCGCGCCGCCCGGCGACGGATCGTCCGGCTGCGGGAAGCTGCCCGCATCGGTCGCCGCAATCGTCAGGCTGAGGCCCAGATTGATGGTCGCCGCAGTCGTCGGTGAGTCCTCGCGGACGGCGGAATCCTCGACATCCGCGAACTGGTCCAGCACCGCGTCGACGATGATCTGCGCGGTCTCGTTCTGATCGGCCGTCACGCCCGACGGCACGTCACGCGAGACGCCCGTGACCGTCAGGCCGGTCAGGTCAACGTCGCTGTCTTCCGGCGCCGTGACGAAGACGTCCTGCGAGAACTCGGTTTCCGTCGAAGCGGGATCGAAGGTGACGGTCAACGTGCCGGTCACGGCATCGAAGCTGGCTGTCGCCGGCACGCCGTCGGTCGCCAGCGCTGCATTCAGCGCGTCGACATCGACGGTCCATCCGGCCGTGAAGCCGCTGACGGAAACCGACACCAGAGCGTCTGACGCCGGATCGTCCACCATTGCCCGCAGTTCCACGCCGGTGCTGGTGTCTTCCTTGATCACCGCACCGCCGTCCGGGCCGAACCCGACCGTCGGGCCTTCCTGCGGAATGATCGTGAAGTCGAAGTCCAACGCCTGCGTGTTGTCGAACGTGTCGACTTCCGTGTCGGTGGTCACATCTTCGGTGACCGTGCCGATGCGGATGGAGAATTCGTCGTCGAATCCGGCCGGCACCAGGGCCTGCAGCGCTTCGATGATCGCCTGCTGCTCAGCCAGCGTGGTGCCGGTGATCTCGCCGGTTGTGGGATTGAAGGTGGCCGCGGGATTGCTGTTCAGTTCGAACACGCCGGTCACGGCGTTGAACGTCGCCACAGCTTCTGGCAGCACCAGGCTGATGCCAGCACCACTGATAACGGTCGCGGTCAGGGTGGTGATGAACTCGGTCGCCGGCTGCGCATCGCCCACCGGCAGCTCGGTGTCGAAATCGCTGTCCGCCGGCGTCGTCTGCCCGAAGGGCGCCTCGGCCAGATTGAGGGTCAGGTTCAGGTCGACCACCTGATCGACATCGCTCAGCGGCACGACGACACCCGTCGTCTGCTCGACCACCGCTTCCGCATCCAGCACAGCGTCGACAACGATGCCGCTTGCGCCGGTTCCAGTGGCCGTCAGCGTCGTGTCGAAGATGTCGCGCGCGGTCGCCGACAGCGTCAGGTCGGTCAGGTCGACATCGCTGTCCGTCGGCGGAGTGACCAGGATCGTTTCGCTGAACGCCGTCGGTTCGGAGCCCGCGTTGAACGTGATGGTCAGCGTGGTGCCGTCGAAGGTGGCGGTGCCGGTGGCGCCAAGCGCGGTGTTCAGCGCGGCGAGGTCGATGTCCCAGCCCGTCGTGAAGCCGTCGACGGTGATCACCGTCAAGAGGTCGGTGGACGCATCGTCGACCGCGGCAGCCAACGTCAGCCCGGTCTCGGTGTCCTCCTTCACCACGGGGTCCTGGCCGCCCAGTGTCAACTCAACGTCCGGCGGCTCAACCGTCGACTGGACCTGGATGGTGAAGTTGAAGGTCTCGTTGACGACGTTGTTGTCCAGCGTGCGCTCAAGACCGCTATTGACGACGATGTCGGGAAGCGTGTTGGCCTCACGCGACTCCGTGACGATCTGGACCGCGAAAGCCCCGGTGAACCCGGCGGGCACTTCCGCCTGCAGCAGCGAGATGATCTCTTGCTGCGCAGCGAAGTCGGGCGCCGTGATCTCACCGGTGATGGGGTCGAAGGTGCCGCCCAACGTCGGCGTGCCAGACAGCGACAGCGTGATTGCGGGATCGCTTGGCAGCGCGACAAGCGTTGTAATGGACTCCGAGCCGTCGGTGTCTTCGCCGACCGGCTGACCGAAGGGCGCACTTTCCAGGCTCAGCGTCAGGCCGAGTTCCACGATCTGGGCATCGACGCTGGCGTCGATGATCTGGCTGCCGCCGGCCACCTGGGCCTGCTCGTCCAGCACGGCGTCGAGAATGACGTCGACATTCCCGGTGCCGACCGCGGTCAGGCTGGGTGTGGAGATGTCGCGTGCCGACGCCGTCAGCGTCAGGTCCGACAGATCCACGTCGGTGTCGACCGGCGGGGTCAGCAGGATTTCCTGGGCGAAGGTCTGCTGCGGCGTGGTGAAGGTGATGGTCAGCGTCGTGCCGTCGAACGTGGCGGAGCCGATGCCGGTCAGCGCCGTGTTCAGAGCATCGATGTCCAGATCCCAGCCCGCGGTGAAGCCGCTGACGGTCACTTCCGTCAACTCATCCGACGGATCTGCCGTCGCCGCTTCCAGAAGCAGCGGGCCCTGGGTGTCTTCGAAGATGAACGGCGGCTCGCCGTCGCGGGTCAGGCCGACGGTGGGTTCCACCACCTCGTCGCCGACTTCGATGTTGAAGGCGAACGTCTCGGTGACGGTGTTGTTCGTCGTGTCGAACTCCACATCGCCGCTCGGCTCGTCCGTCGTGGTCGTGCTCACCGAAACGGTGAAGGCATCGCTGTAGTCCGCGGGCACGGTCGCCTGCAGCAGCGAGATCACTTCCTGCAGTGCGGCCAGATCAGGCCCGGTGATCTCACCGGTCGCCGCATCGAACGCACCGCCGAGCGCGGGCGTTCCGGACAACGAAAGCGTGATCGCCTCGTCGCTGACCGTCACGGTGATCGGGCTTACGACGGATTCCGAGCCGTCGCCATCGCCGCCGTCGTTCTGGCCGAAGACGGAATCTTCCAGCGACAGTGTCAGATCCAGCGGCACGTCGCGCGCCGTGTCGCTCTCGTCCAACGTCTGGTTGGCGCCATCGACCTGCGCCTGCTGGTCCAGAACGGCATCCACCACCAAGTCGACGCTGCTTGTGCCCGTGGCCGTCAGCGTCGCATCCGCGATGTCGCGGGCCGTAACATCGAGCACAAGGTCGTTCAGGTCGACATCGGTGTCGGCCGGCGGCGTCACCGTGATCGTGCTGGAGAAGGTCTGCGGCTCAAAGCCGGTATCGAACGTGATGACCAGCGTCTGCGTGCCGGCGCCGGGGACGACCGTGAGGGTTCCAATCCCTACCAAGTCGGCTTCAAGTACCGTCGTGTCGAAGGCCCAGTCATCCGGAATGTCGACGATCCGGATTTCCGTCAGCACATCCGTGTCGCTGATCGTGGCAGCGTTCAGGTCGAGGACGTTCGCCGTGTCTTCGGAAAACTGCGGCTGACCGCCGGCGATACCGGGATCGGCGTCGGGATCGGTCAGCGTGACTGTCGGCGTTCCGACACCGGTTTCGACGATCAGCGTGAACTCGGTCGTGCTGGTGGCCGTATTGTCGCCGGTATCCGGCTCCTGCCCACTGGCCGGCACGGTGCCTGCCGGCGTGTTCGCTTCTTCGATCGTCGTGGTGACCGAGATGCCGATCGTGCCGGTGAAGCCCGTCGGCACGTTGACGCTCAGAAGCTCCAGAATCTCCTGGATATCGGCCTCTGTCGGCCCCGTGATCTCGCCAGTGACGCTATCGAAGCTGCCGCTGCCCGACGGGGTGCCGATCAGCACAAGCGACGCCAAGCCGCTGGGGTCGTTGAGCGCCACTGTGACGGTCGTGATCTCCGAGCCGTCGGTATCGGGACCGTCCGCATCCAGCGGCTGCGCGAACGCTTCACCGACACCGCGCGCGGTGTCAGACACCACAAGCGTGATGCCGAACGCGTCGTCAAGGTTGATGTCCTGGGCCGCCACCGGGTCGACGTCGACCTGCGTCGTCGTGATGCCCGTCACCTCCCCCTGCTGATCCAGCACGGCGTCGACGACGACGTTGGCGTTTGCCGTGGCCGTGGATGTCAGCGTTGGGATCGCCAGATCCCGCGCTTCGGCTGTCACGGTCAGATCGGTGAGATCGACATCGCTGTCCGCCGGCGGCGTGAGCAGGAGGTCCTGCGCGAAGTCCTGGATGGACGAACTGTCCGCAAAGGTGATGGTCAGCGTGGTGCCGTCGAAGCTGGCCGCGCCGTCGCTCCCCAGCGCCGTGTTCAGCGCATCGATGTCGATCTGCCAGCCCGTGGTGAAGCCGGTCACCTCGATCGAGGTCAGCTTGTCGGAGGGATCTTCGGTCGTGGCCCGCAGCTCGACAGCGGACTCCGTATCCTCCTTGATGACCGCGTCTGCGCCCTGCGGCCCGAGACCGACCGACGGCGGATCGATGTCGCCGGCGAACTCGAAGGTGAAGACGAAGTCGCGGCCGAAGCTGTTGTTGACGAAAAGCTCTTCCTGGTCGGTGACGGCGTCTTCCGTGACCGTCTCGATCTTCACCGAGAACGAGCTGCCGAACCCGGCCGGGATCTCGGCCTGCAGGCTCTCGATGATCAGTTCCTGTTCCGCCAGCGTGGCGTTGGCGATCACGCCGGTGGTCGCGTTGAACGTCGCGCTGCTGCCGTTCAGCGTGAAGGTGTTGGTGGGTGCGTCGAACGTCGCGATGCTGTCTGGCAGGGACAGGGTGATCAGCGGATTGTCGACCGTGGCCCTCAGCTCTGTGATCGACTCCGTGGGGTTGATCGAAGGATCGGCAACGCCGATGAGGTCGGTGGTCGCCCCCGTCTGCCCGAAGGGCGCCTCGACGAACTCGAAATCCAGGTTCAGGGCAACCGTCTGCGGCTGGTCGCTGATGGGGATGGGAACGCCGCCCGGCTGATCGACATCGACCACGCCGTCGAGCACGGCATCGACGAACAGCGAGAGGGTTTCGCTGGCCGTCGCTGTGAAGGTGGGATCATCGAAGCTCACGACATTGGCCGTGAACACGATCTCGCCCAGGTCGACATCGGAATCCGGCGGCGGCTCGACCGTGAAGGTACCGGTGAACGACGGCGGCGGCGTGGTCCCGACGAAGGTCAGCGTGACGGTCTGCGACTCGCCGGTGGGGTTCGGGATCACCGGCCCGACATCGATCACCCAACCCGGCAGCTGCAGACCCGAGAAGTCATAGATGAACTCGTCGACACAGGATCCGGTGATGACGAACTGAATATCCGTGAGGCCACCAGGTCCGCCGGTGACACCGGCATTGAGAGAGACGGTGTTGGCCGGGTCCGAACCGCTGCTGTCTTCTCTGATGAACGCACGCCCCGGACCGGGCGTCACATTGACGAAAGCACTGATGGGGACAAAGCCGCCAAGCGCGGAGAAGGTGCCGAACGGCTCGAACTGGTCGATGAACGGATCGAAGGGCAACAGCCCGAACTGCAGCTCGGTGAAGCCCAGCAGGTCGGTCACACCGAACGGAACCGGCGGACCGCCGATATTGGCAGGATCGAAGGTGAAGCCGCTGGCGGCATCGCCCGCAACCGGAATGGCCGGCTGCCCACCGGGGCCGGCGGCAGGCTCAAGCACCTCGCCCGTCAGCTCTTCAGCCAATTCGCGCAGAAGCGCGATGACTTCGGCATCCGTGAGGTCCGCGTCCTCCGCGATCACGCCTTCATCAATTGCCTGCTGAATGAACTCTTCGACCGTAATGCCAAAGTCTTCGAGCGCGGGTCCAAATTCGGGCGGAAGCAGATCCGACTCCGCAACCTCAACGGGCGGCTCGACGTCTTCGGCCGGGGTCTCCGGCGTCGGCCCAGCGGCGGGGGCCAGCGTCGGCGTGTTCGTAATCTGCTGGGCGAACTCCGTCAGCAGCGCGACGATGCCGGGATCGGAGAGGTTCGCCTCCGCCGGTATGGCGCCTTCGGCGATCGCCTGTTCCAGAAACTCCTCAGGCGAGACGTTCAGGTCCGCCAGATCGTCCAACAGGGGCTGCGGCAGCTCCGCGGCTGTCTGCGCCGGCGTCTCTTCTGCCGGTGGTGTATCGTCCGCGGCGACCGGCTCAGCCTCAGGCTCCGACGGGGTCTCGATCGGCGTGTCCGTCGACAATGGCAGGTCGTCGATCGGCTCAGCCGGCGCCCCGTCGGGGTCTGCCTGCGCTACCTGTATCGGGGTGCCGGGCGCATCGCCCGTCGCCTGGGAACCGCCATCGCCATTGCTGCCGGTGTCGAACGTAAGATTGCTGCGATCGTCCATCTTCGCCGCTCCCAAGCTGGATTTCGACCGCCCGCTCCCGGTCGACTGATGCCCCTGGGTCCTGAACCGCAGCGTCCGAAAGGTTGAACTGCGCCCAGGCATTCCGATCCGGCATGCAAAATGCCGAACCCGCCGCAGCCGCGCCGCGGTCTATTCGTTACTAAAATCCTAACAAACGGGTTCGCGGAGGGTCAAAGTCAATATCCCCGAAAGCCATATACGGGGGTATGACCACAACCGGAGAAATGCACCTCTATGGTATGCGTTTTCCCGGCTTCAACATACATTATTCAAACGATGCCATAGGGATAGGTCATTCCCTCAATCGTGACATGAAGCAAAACCGGTTAATATCTCTGGGAGGTTTTATCCGCATTTGGCTCAACAGACGCCTACCGGGCTGTCGTCAGGCAAGGCGTGCATGGACGACCAACGCCGTCACCTTGCCTTCCCCCAGCAGCTTCAGCGCTTCCAGACGATGCAGGCCGCTCACCAGCACATAACGCTCAGCATCCGGGCGAACCTGGATCGGCGTCTTCTGTCCGCTTTCCTGAATACTCTCCGCAAGCGACAGCACCTTCTCCTCATCCACAGGCTTTCTGAGCTTCATGGGAATGTAGATCTCGTCGATGCCGATCTCGACTGGCCGCAGAACCATGGACGCCGCTCCCCCTCTCTCGGCGATGGCCGAAGCGGGGGCCTCTCAGATCACGACGTCAAAGCCCTTCCGATCGCGGCGCTACCGCCTTCGTCACCATAGTGTCACACAGATCGGCGAACGCAACCCACCGGTGCACCACTGCCGGCAACAGTTGGGGGTACCGGTTCGCGGCCTTGCGGGAGCCCGGTCGCACGGGTATCTGAGCCGTCCTATGACCGACAGAACCGCTGAAGCCTTCTGGATCATCGGCCCTGGCACGGGCGAAGTGCGGCCCTGCCCTCTGCCTTCCGCAGAAGACGGAACCGTCACGGTGCGCACGCGTTACACCGGGATCAGCCGCGGGACGGAAAGTCTGGTCTTCATGGGTCGCGTTCCCCCCAGCCAGTACGCCACGATGCGCGCTCCGTTCCAGGAAGGGGCGTTTCCCGCACCGGTCAAATACGGCTATTCGGCAGTCGGCGAGGTCATCAAGGGACCAGCAGAGCTGATCGGACAGCACGTGTTTTCGCTGTACCCGCATCAGACCGTCTTCACGATCCCGGCCGAAGCCGCGGTACCGGTGCCGGCCGGGGTTCCTTCAGCACGGGCGATCCTTGCAGCGAATATGGAAACCGCCGTCAATGCCCTTTGGGACGCGCCCCCGCGTGTCGGCGACAGGATCGCCGTGGTGGGCGCCGGCGTCGTCGGCTGCCTTGTCGGCTATCTGGCGGGCCACGTTCCCGGCGCCGACGTCGTCCTGGTCGACATCGACGAAACCAGACGCGAGGTCGCAGAGCGGCTTGGTATCGGCTTCGCGGTGCCTGCGGATGCACACGGTGAGGCGGACCTTGTCTACCATGCCAGCGCGACCGAAGCGGGCCTGGCCACAGCCCTCTCGCTTGCCGGCTTCGAAGCGGAGATCATCGAACTGAGCTGGTTCGGCGAAGCACAGCCAACGCTGCCCCTGGGCGAGGCTTTTCACAGCCGCCGACTGAGCCTGAGGGCATCGCAAGTGGGCGCCATCAGTCCGGCCCGACGGTCCCGCCGGACCCATCGCGACCGTCTGGCTCTGGCCTTGCGGCTGCTGCGCGACGACCGGCTGGACGTGCTGCTGACGGGCGAAAGCCGCTTCCACGACCTGCCGCAGACAATGGCCGGCCTGGCCGACGGCCCCCCGGGCGTGCTGTGCCACCGCATCATCTATCCTTGATCCATCAACCGGACGGAAACACCGAATGTTCACTGTCACCGTGCGCGATCACTTCATGATCGCCCATAGCTTCCGCGGCGCCGTCTTCGGTCCGGCCCAGGCGCTGCATGGCGCCACTTATGTCGTGGATGTGGAATTCCGCCGGCCGGAACTGGATCCCGACGGCATCGTCGTCGATATCGGCAGGGCGACGGAGGCGTTGCGGACAATCCTGGCCGCCCTCAACTATCGCAACCTGGATGACGAGCCGGACTTCGCAGGCCGGAACACGACCACGGAATACCTGGCCAAAGTCGTCTGCGACCGCATGGCCGACAGGCTGGCCGGCGGCGATCTGGGCGCGCATGCATCGGGCGTTGCCGGGCTGCGCGTGACGCTGCACGAGAGCCACGTGGCATCGGCCAGCTACGAGACGGCCCTTGGCGGTTGAGCGCCAGCCGGCAACGGCATTCTTCTTTCCGGGCGATCCGAAGACCAAGACAGGCGGCTTTGTCTACGATTACCGTGTGGTCGGAGGCCTGCGGGCTGCCGGGCATCGCGTCGACATCGTTCGACTGGCCGACGGGTTTCCCCACCCGAGCGCCGACGGTCTGGCCGGGTTTGCCGCCGCCCTAGAGGCACTTGAGCCTGAGACGGTGACCGCGGTCGACGGACTGGCCTACGGCATCGCCCCAGACTTGGCAGAACGCCATGCGGACCGGCTGCGGCTGGTTGCCCTGGTCCACCACCCCCTCTCGCTGGAGACAGGGCTCGGCGACGTCGAGCGCGCGTCACTGGCCAACGCCGAGCGTAAGGCCCTCGGCTACGCGACACGGGTGATCGCCACCAGCCGGACCACCGCCGATCTGCTGACCTCCGATTATGGCGTTCCGGCAGAGCGCCTCGGCGTCGTCGTGCCGGGAACGGATCCTGCGCTGCAGGCCGTGGGATCGGCCGACGGAACGCCTACGATCCTCTGCGTGGCGACACTGACGCCACGCAAGGGCCATACGGTCCTGTTCGATGCGTTGGCACCTCTTCGCGACTTACCGTGGCGGCTCAACTGCGCCGGCAGCCTCCAACGCGATCCGAAGACGGTGGAGATGGTCCGCCGGAGGCTTTGCGAGCATGGCCTGCAGGATCGCGTCCAGCTGCTGGGCGATGTGGACGAAGCGACGCTGGAAGCCCTCTACCACCAAGCGGATCTCTTCGCCCTGGCGAGCCATTTCGAGGGCTTTGGCATGGTCCTGACTGAGGCGACCGCCCGCGGCCTCCCGATCGTGGCCACGGCCGGCGGTGCCGTCGCGGCGACCGTTGCGAAGGATGCGGCGATGCTCGTGCCACCCGGCGACAGCGCGGCTCTCTCGGACGCCTTGCGCGCGCTTCTCACCGACCACCGCCTGCGCACCCGTCTGCAACTTGGCGCGCGCGAGGCCCGGCTGCATCTTCCCAGCTGGACGGATGCAGCATCGGCCTTTGCCGATCAACTGCACATTGCCGAAGCCTGGCCAAGGGTGTAGCTGCGAAGACAGGCTCGGCAGACCTCTGAGGTTCGCCGAGCCCGCACCACGAGGAGCCGCCAAGGGGGGGCCTGGAAGATTGAGCACCTTTACCGCCGATTGGCTTCGACTTCGCGAACCGTACGACCATCGCGCCCGCGGCACCTGGGACTATCCGTTGCCGGCCCTCGCCGCCCGATCCGGCCCGCTCTCCATCATCGATCTGGCCACCGGCACAGGATCCAATCTGCGCTTTCTCGCGCCGAGGCTTTCCGGCGACCAGACATGGCGGCTTCTGGACCACGATGCGGCGCTGCTTGCCGAAGGACAGAGGCAGGTAGAAGCCTGGGGCGTGTCCCAGCGTTACGCCATGGATCGCGCGCCCGACGGGCCCGCGCGTCTGGTCCGCGAGGGTCAGAGCATCGCCTTTACGTTCGAGCAAAGCGATCTGTCCCCGGGCATCACCATAGGCTTGATCGAGCAGGCCGATCTGGTGACCACGTCGGCGCTTATCGATCTGGTGTCCATGCACTGGATCGGCAGCCTGGTGGCCTGCTGCCGTGCCAAACGGGTGCCGCTGGTCTTCGGCCTCAACTATGACGGCCGGATCGACTGGCGGCCGGAGGATCCCCAGGATGCGGCCGTGGCCATCCTGGTCAATCGCCACCAGCGCAGCGACAAGGGTATGGGCCTTGCCGTCGGCCCGGAAGCCCACCGCCACACCGAAGACTGCCTGAGACGCTACGGCTATGCCGTGGTGAGCACGACGACCGACTGGGTGCTCACGCCGGACGACGATGCCCTGCAATCGGCCTTGCTGGCGGACTGGGCGGCTGCGGCCAGGGCGGTGGCCCCGCAGTCAGATGAGATGATCACGACATGGCAGGCCCAGCGCGAGGCGTTGATCGCCGACCGGCAATCCTGGCTGACCGTCGGTCACCGCGACGTGTGTGCCTGGATGCCCTGACCGCCCGCGCTCAGGCGTTGCCGTTGGGCGTCAGCCTGCAGTCGTAGAGGATATCGGCCCCCATCATGTAAGTCCGGTATTGGGGCCGCATGGCGTCGGAAAGACCGGCGATTTCTGGCAGCGTGATACTGGGCCGGCCTGAACCGATCAGGATTGGGGCAATGGCCAGTTGAAGGCGATCCAGGCGCCCGGCACGCAGGAAGCGCGAGACGGTGAGGCCGCCGCCTTCCACCAGAACTGCGTGAAGGCTCCGCCGCGCCAAGGCCTCAAGGATCGCCTGCGGCGGCAGGTGATCGCCGCAGCCGTCGACGCCGACAAGTTCGGGCCACCGTCCGTTGCCCTTGGTCCCGGCGTGTGTGGTATCGCAGATGACGAGGGTCGGCGCCGACCGGTCCGTGAAGACGCGTCTGTCCGACGGCAGCCGCCGGTCGCGGTCGATCACCACGCGCACGGGGCTGTCGCCCGGAACACGCCGGGTCGTCAGCAGCGGATCGTCCAACGCGACCGTCCCACCCCCGACCAACACGGCATCCGCCAGCGCGCGCAGACGATGCAGGTGGTCCAGGTTCTCACTGCCGTTGACGTAATGGGACGACCCGTTGGCCGTGGCGATACGACCGTCCAGGCTCTGCCCGAGATGGCCAACCGCATGCGGCCGGCCCGGACCTGCGACCGCCATGGGCCCATGCAACTCGATCAACGCTGCCGCATCAGGATCAGCTGGCGCTGCCAGCCTGATCGAACCGTCCATCGCGACTTCGGCCAGGGGCGTGCCACCGGTCGCAGAGAGCGTAAACGGCGGCAGCTCCCCCCGCCGGCAGCGGAGCCGGATCTGCAGCAGAAGAGACCAGGCACCGTCGTGGTCGATCGGGGACAGCGGCGTTACCCCTGCAGCTGCGCATAGATGTCGCCGGCGCCTTCGTCCGGCTGGCGTGCCTTCAGCCAAGCCACGAGGTCCTTCGCCGCGACCCAGCGATCCCAATGGAACGCCATACTCTCGCCGACAGAGACGTTGAACCGGTACGGGCCGAGCGCGCACAGGCGATCCACAGCCTCCAGGCTCACGTCGATTGCAGGCGGGACATATTCGATCGACAGCAGCGGCAAGGGCCTGGTCAGGCCCTGCAGGACCTCCGCCTCGTAGCCCTCCACATCGATCTTGCAGAAGTGGGGCACGCCATGCTCGCCGATCAGCGCGTCCAGCGTCGTTGCCCTGACCTTCACTGGATCTTCCCAGCGGACCCAGGAAAAGCCGGAGCTTTTGCGGACCTCCGTGATCCACTGCTTGGACACTGTGCTCACCGTGGGCGTGCGGCGGCTGACGAACAGGTCGATGGTGCCCGGCGTCGCGGCCAAGGCCGTTTCCACCAGAGTGAAGCCGGGTCGCGACCCGCACCACCAGGCCAGCATCTGGGCAAAATCGGGCTGCGGTTCTACCGCGACCACCCGGGCGCCGAGATTGAGCCAGCAGCGGCTCCGGTTGCCGAGATGCGCCCCGATATCGAAGCAGAGCGTTCCCGGTCCCACGAACTGGCAATAGAACCGCGACAGCCGCCGCAGATAGACGGGCTTGGCATAGTACATCGCAAACGAGCGTGCGATGCCTCTGGCGCGATCCAGGTGCTGAGCGATGGCCATCCGCGACTCTACTGCCGATCTGTTTCCGACCCGATCATGGGCGCAATGTCATTCCCCGCACAGCCGTTTTCGACGGCAGACGTGTTGCTCAGCTTCCCTGCGCTTTATCATCATCCACACGGATTTGCCGATCACATAGTTGTGGCCGGAGGGACGGTGGCGGAAGCCGTCTGAATCCAAGCAGCCGCCGAGGCCGGTCCACAATGGTCAACGGGGAAGGCGACTGGCCGGTGCGCCCAGCCGATGCGATAGTGTTCAGCGTCGCTCCAACCCGGCGGCCCAGGGACGGCACCAACGGCCAATCCGGATGGATCACCAGCAGGCTGAAGGCCCAACCTATCACCCCATTCCTGAGGGCATCTCCCGCCGATGTTCCAACGACGCCCCGATCCAGGGTGCATCCGTTGGTGTGTTGCATCTCCGCTGCCAAAATGGGGCGGCAGCCCGGCGGGGGCCAAGCTTCACCGCGGGCCCAGCGGCTTTGATGATGCGGCCTTTGCAAAGGCGAAACTTCGCCGCCTATGTTTTTGTGCTTTGTTAAACCATCGAACAGTTGACGGCGGCATGGGCTGTC
>JANQIX010000062.1 GCA_028281925.1 Alphaproteobacteria bacterium | reverse complement strand
CCGGCGGCCGGCCCCGGCAGCCAGCAGGCCCAGGCCGAGGACACCTGCGTGGAGACCTATTTCGCCGACTTCTGGAACGTCGACACGGCGTGCCAGTAGCTGACGGCAGGCCGGGTGCCGGCCGTCTGACCGGCTTCCGGGTGCGGCTTTGAGACGTCGCGGCCCCCCCATGCAAGTGCAGGGGTGAGTCCGCGGCGTCCGGCGTACCCGGACCCGTCCCGCACCGTTACCTCCTCCCGGATCTTCCGGATTCTGTGGAAGAGCGAAGTATCGATTTGAATTGATAGACTTTGTTACAAATAAAAATCCTGTGAATTCTTGTATTTCTTACGATTTTTATTTATCCCGATGCCAGTTCATATCGTTGTTTTTCGGGCGCCGATTTGGACGGGGCCACAGATCCGAGAGCACGGACGTGAGATGCGCTAGCGGACTCTGCGGTTCTCGCGCCTCGGAGCCAGACCCATCGGTCCAAACCGGAGCAATCCCCCGCCGATTAGCGTGCTTACAACCGAAGCACAGGAGCGACAGATGACAAACGTATCCGTTATGGTCGCGATCGACACACTGGATTCGATGATCGATCAGGATCCGGACAATGACGAGGACGGACACAGCCAAGCTTGGCAGAGTCCAGGCCCGGCGTCCCTCAACGCCAGGAATATGCTGAAGATCGATAACAGGGCAAAGATCACCGGCAATATCGCCAAACAGATCGCCGCCAGGACGACGGGAACCCTGAACCTGGTGAACAGTGCCACAGGCGGGGCTTTGATGGGCAAGGCCGGATGGGGGGCGCTTATCTCTGGAGCGACCCTCGGGGCAGGGCCGATCGCGCTGCTGGTCGCCAGCGCAGCACTGACCGCAGCGCAGTCAGCCAAGCACGGCATTTCAGCCTACAAGACGAACACGCATATCAAGAACTTACAGAAGATTTATGCAGACGCCGCCGCCTACCAATGCGACGATCAGAAACTCGAACATAGCCATGTTCAGAATATCATTCTCCCCTATATTATCGCCCAGAAAGAAAAGAAGAAGATCCGAAGGATGGGTTCTGCCGTTCCCGTTATCGGTTCGGCAATCGAACAGACTCGCGCCAAAGTGAAAGCGACTTACAAATGGGCAACGGGCAACCTTGGAAAGAATCGCAAGCTGCACGCTGAACAATTGGCGCGGCACCACTGCAATAGCCGGTGCGATCTTACATCTGCGATTATCGCTGAACTGTTCGGGCTCACGAAAGAGGAGGCTGACGCAGCACGTTTATGCCACATCCAAGAGCTGGCGGCAGTCATCTCCATAAAGCTCAAATCAGTTTAGTCAGTCGACGCCGAAGCAGCAGGCTGTAAACGCAGTATTGGCTCCGGCCGAGCCGAGAGGCGTTTAGGTCGCGTCGAGCCGCGGCGAAGCCCGGCCCCATACGGCGGACCGTCATTGCGGGCCGGGTTGGCAGTGACGGTCCCCTTCCACGCCCAGGCAGAGCCGTCGATGCCCATCGCCGACGCTGCTGACGCATTGGAAAAGCATGCGCCGGTACCGGGAACCAGAAAACCTGGCTCATACGGCCAATCGATTTGTGGCCACAGCCAAGGATGGGGCGCGTCTCGCATATGGGCAGACGTGACCGACCGGGACTTTGCGGACGCCGTCGGGATGGCTCAAACCCCGTTTCGAACAGGCGCGAAGGACGGGACAGAAGAGCAAGTTCTCAGCCCGATTTGATAGATTTTGTTACAAGTAAGGCGCAGGCTTTTCTTTGTACTCTCTCTGAGATTTATTTATTCCTATATCGACAATATGGCGCTGTTTCGCGATCTGCGGCATCTGCATTACTGAGCGATATTGCAGACCGTCGAAGGGTTATCCGGCAGCGAATGCGGGTGTCTCGTGCCGCATTCTCACGTCAGTCCGCCGCTTCGAGGAGCTCGCCAGACCAACCGGACGGGTGGAGACGCGCGCTGCCAAGCGCAGCAATTCAACGCGAGCGTCGATGCGATCTTGGAGCCCCTGCGTATGGCCATGCTGCGACATGGGCTGGAGCGTCCAAGGGTAGCGTCGAGACTGGGAGATAGGACAATGCGAAACTACGAGCTGACGGATCGTCAGTGGGCAGCGATCAAGCCTGTTCTGCCCAACAAGCCCCGTGGCGTTCCGCGCGTCGACGACCGGCAAACCTTGAACGGCATCATCTGGGTGCTGCGGTCGGGGGCGCCGTGGCGGACCCTGCCGCGGGCCTATGGGCCATACACGACCTGCTACAACCGCTTCGTCCGGTGGCGCGACGCGGGCATCTGGGGCCGGATCGTCACCGCGATCTCAGAGGCCTGCGGCGACAACGCCGACACAGCCTGCCTCGTGCAAGCCATTCGATCGGATAATGCCGGCACCAGGCGGCGAGGCCGGCGCGGGCGACAGTCTCAGAAACCGGCATCGCCGTCCCATGAAGCGGCCGACGCAGCGGCACCGGCATCGTTCCCCAGGGCTTGCTGTAGCTGATCCGGGGGCTACGCCACGGCCGGCATGGGTCGGTCCGGTCCGCCGGCTGGTCTAAGGCCGGCCGACCGCGACTTCATCGAAGGGTCGGCCTTGGGCATCGAGGCGAACGAATTCCTCAACCTCGTTCAGCGGGATGAGCTGACGGACGCGCATGGGGGATTGCCCGGACATGCAGGCGGATGACCGGATGGGTCATCCGCCTTCTGCGCATTCCTTCAAGTATGTTGAGTTATGTTTCGCAGTTTTTCAATACTCTTAACTAAAACAAATGCCGCATGGATTGGCTTGCGCTGGCATTTGATCAGATTAATGCGAATATTACAAAGTTAATGAGACTATTATATTGAATTAACTGTTATATTTTGATACGCCCCTGGCCGGATCGCGCAAACTCTGACTTGGCTCACCGGCAAGGGCCCAATGGGTCCTTACCAATATAGCTCCTCAGAACAGCGCCCTTTACTTGTTGCTCGGCGTTTCCGCGCCGGGCGCGTTGTGGTCTGAAACAGCGCATGCGGCTCGTGCCCAAGGAGCGAGCGGCAAACAGAAGGGGAGAGATATGTCGACCTTTCGCAGGACCATGGTGACCCGGACCCAACCGGCCGCCCGGTCGCTGCGCTGCATATTGGCCGGCACGACCGTGCTGACCGCCGCCGCGGTCTGCGGCTGGCTGGCGACCGCCAGCCCCACATGGGCACTGCCGACGGATGGTGCGGTCGTCGAAGGCCAGGCGGAAATCGAATACGGGGCCGAGAGCGTCACCATTCGCCAGGGCTCAGACCGCGTCATCATCGAGTGGCAGACCTTCGAAGTGGCAGCGAACGAGCGTGTGACCTTCGTCCAGCCGCATGCGCTCGCCGCGGCGCTGAACCGGGTGCTCTCCGGTGAAGCCTCGGAGATCCTTGGTTCGCTCAGCTCCAACGGGCAGATTTTCATCTCCAACCCCGCCGGCGTCGTTTTCGGGCCCGATGCGGAGATCGACGTAGCCTCAATCGTCGCGACGTCACTCGACATCATGGACGACCGCTTCATGGTCGGCGGCCGGCTGGAGTTCGACATCGCCGGCGACCCGACCGCAGTGGTGGAGAACCGCGGCACCATCAACGCCAGTGGTTTGGCGGCCCTGGTCGGCCCGGGCGTGCGCAATTCCGGCACCATCGTCGCCGATGTGGCGATCCTCGGCGGTGGCCAGGGCTTCGCGCTGGACTATTACGGCGATGGGCTGGTGAACTTTGCGATCACCGATCCGACGACGCAGCTTCCGTTGGACAGCAACGGCAATCCGGTCGGCGCGCTGGCGGAGAACACGGGCGCGATCCTGGCCGACGGCGGACAGGTGATTCTGACCGCCGATGCGGCTGCCGGCGTGATCGACGACGTCATCAATCTCGACGGCGTGGTCCAAGCACGCACGGTCGGCACCCAAGAGGGCCAAGTGGTGCTGCTGGGCGGCGACGAGGGCACCGTGCAGGTCGCGGGTACGATCAACGCCACAGGCGACGATGCGGGCGAAACGGGCGGCACGGTTCACGTGCTGGGCGACCGGCTGGAACTGGACCTGGCAGCCAATATCGACGCCTCGGGCCCGGCCGGTGGCGGCACGGTGCTGATCGGCGGGGCCGAACGCGGCGGTGCACATGCGCCGACGGGCGGGCTCGCCTACCTTGCCCCGGCGGCCGGCGGACGCTCCGGCACCACGATCGTCATGGATGCGGGCTACGAGACCGAGGACTTCATCCCCGAAGCCGACATCGTCTACATCGCCGCAGGCGCGGAGGTCGCGGCCGATGCCGTGGACCGGGGCGATGGCGGCACGGTGATCGCCTGGGCCAACCAGGAGATGGACTTCCAGGGCCGCATCCGCGCACGCGGCGGGGCTGTTGGCGGCAACGGCGGCTTCGCGGAGGTGTCGGGCGGCCATGTCACGGTCACGGGCGCCTTCGACCTGAGTGCCGCAGCCGGGCAGTCGGGCGGCGTGCTGATCGACCCGACCGACCTGTGCGCTGCCGCGGCGGCCGGGAACTGCACGGCGGGCTTCTCCTTCGTCGACATCCAGACGATCGAGGCCGCCCTGGAATCGGGCACCGACTTCACGCTGGACACCAGCAACGCGCCGGGTGGCGACGCGGGCCAAGCCGGCAACATCGAAATCGTCGATGCCATCACGGTCAACTTCGCCGACGATCCGAGCGCCGACAATGCGGCCACGTTCTCTGCCATCGCCGATGCCGACCTGGTGCAGAACGCGCCGGTCAGGGGCACGAACGGCGTGCTCAACATCGACTACCGGGCCCGGGGCGGCGAGATCGACGTGAACGCGACCCTGTCGGTCGGCGGCGTTGCGGCCATCGTGATGCTCGCCCGGTCGCATATCCGCGCCGATGCCAGCATCCGCAGCGGCACCGGCGCCACCAGTCTGGTCGCCGGCTGGGATGGGGTGACGACGGACATCGACGCGATCCTGGCCACACCAGCCGCTTACGGCATAGACGGCGGCACCATCTTCATCGGAAACGGAAATCAGGGCATCGGCATCGCCGTCGGCTCCCGCTTCGGCGCCAGCAATTTCGCCGCCGCGGCGATGAGGCTGCGGGGCAGCAGCACGGCGGACCGCGGCTTCGCCCAGGCCGGCTTCCGGGACCCGGGCTCGGCCGGCTTCGACATCGGCGGCGCGATCACGATTGCGCTCAGCGACGGCGACGGCACCCCCGGCAATCTGACCGCCACCGCGGGCAGCCGGCCGAACAGCTACGTCCAGATCGGCCACGGCGGCCGCGACCTGAATCCCGGCGTCGAGCCGGACGGCAACTACACCGGCAGCATCACGATCGCCGTGGCCAACGACATCATCTTCACTGCCACCGGCGGCAACTACGCCCAGCTCGGCCACGGCGGAAACAATGCGGACGGCAGTCATGGCGGCGCAATCACGATCGAGCGGGCCGGTGACCTGACATTCACCGGCGGCACCGGCCCGCGCGGCTACGCCCAGCTTGGCCACGGGGGCAATTCCGCCGACGCCAGTCATGGTGGCGAGATCAGGATCGACCAGGCCATCGACCTGACCTTCACCGGCGGCACGGGCGAAGGCGCCTACGCACAGCTCGGCCATGGAGGAAACACCGCCGACGGCAGTCACAGCGGCAACATCGTGATCACCCGCGCCGGCAACCTGGCGTTCACCGGCGGCGGTGAAGGCGCCTACGCGCAGCTCGGCCACGGAGGCCGATTGGCCAACGGCGATCACAGCGGCACGATCACGGTCACTCAGGCCCGCGACGTGGCCTTCGCCGGCGGAACCAATCCGCAGGCCTACGCCCAGCTCGGCCACGGGGGATGGGATGCCGACGGCAACCACAGCGGCGCGATCGACGTGACTGTGCTTGCGAATCTGACGCTGACCGGCCAGGACGCAGCCGATCAGTATGCCCTGATCGGCCACGGTGACGAGCCCGGCGACGGGGACGCCGGCAACACGGTGAGCGGCAGTGTGCTCGTGCCCGTCGGCAGCGAGGCGACGCTCGCCAACGCCTTCATCGGGCACCTGATCGACGACGACGGGACCTATGGGGGCGGCGACACCATCATCGGTGCTGGCGTATTGCTGGCGGCCGATGCCGCCAGCGCGTTCAACAGCGCACCGACGGGCGAATTGCGGATCTATGTGGCGTCGGCAGCCGGCGATGCGGTCGAACCGGCGGCGCGCTTGAACGGCATCGCGCACGGTGTGCCGCGGGTGCCGAACGACCAGGGGGCATTCGCCTTCGAACTCGGCCCCTATGACCCCCTGAACCCCGTCGCGGGCAGCGCCCTGGTGGCCGGCAATTTCGCCTATTACACGCTGCCCTTTGCACCGACAGCGCCGCCCCCGCCGCCGGGTGCCCCCGCCCTGCCGACGGATGTGGAAACCCTGCTTGACGAGATCCCGCCGGCGCGAAGCCGCAGCCGCGATCCCGGCGGTGCTGCGTTCTTCACCAATGAGCGGGGCGCACCGTTCCAGATCAACGTGTTCGGCGACGGCTTCAGCATCGGCGGCGTGAGCGGCCCGGGCGGGCTGTCGCCGGCGGCCGGTGGTCCGCCGGGCGGCCCGGATGGACCACCGCCGCGCCGGACCGGCGGTCCGCCGAGCGGCTCAGGTGGACCGCCGCCAGCGGCCGGCGGCCGGCCCGGCCCCCCGGTCAACTTCGACGGGCGCAGGCCCTTGGCCGGCCCCGGAAGTGCTGAGGCCGAGAGCGAGGACGACTGCGTCGAAACCTATGTCAGCGACGTCTGGGAGGCCGATACCGCGTGCGAGTAGGGGCTCGCGAGGCCGGTTTGAAATCTGAGTTGAAGTCTGCGGTCTGGCGGCATCTTCTCCATTTCCTGCAGCGGCAGCACTTGGCGGAACGTGCGATTTTCTACAAGATGCCCTACGCTGGATCTCACACCAACGCAGATGGCGAACATCGGGTGCAGGGAGTAGACTGGCCCTCGGTCGGGTTCTGCAACGTCCTGCGTTGAAGCAGGCAACGAGTTGGGAACGCATCACCGCAGCACCAATCTCGCTATGGCATGGCACATCGTTCGAATGCTGACGAATTTCGGCCATCGGAGGTGCCACGCGGCTTCCGTGCAACAACCAGGAACGTCTGTTCCACGACGGTGAGGTTACGCACGACCTGAGGTGAGACGCTTTCCCTCACCGGAGGCGAGGGCTGTGGGGGATCGGACGAACGTCCGGGATCGACCCTTGTTGGATCAACAGGCTTCAGAGGCACCCATGTCGCTGACAACCCTTATCGTGCCGGCCTACACACAGATGCTCCGCGCCTTATCGAACTGGCTCGACAAGGCAAAGGCACAGTTCCCGGAAACAGAGGCCGAGGCGCTGTTGTCTGCGCGCCTCGCGCCCGACATGTTTCCTTTGTCATCGCAGGTCCGCTTTGCCTGCTTACAAGCGCAGGAGGCGGCATTCAGGCTTCGGGGTGAGCCGCTTCCTGAGGCCTTGGACCAATTGGGCCGCGAGGGTCGGAACGCAGGGGACGATCCGGGTTCACTCTCAGAGGCCCAGGCTCGAATCCGTGAAGCGCTTTCCTTACTGGGCGATTTTGGGCCGGACGCACTCGATGCCGGCGCGCAGCGGTCAATCGAGGTTCAGATTCGCAACGGCATGATCTTCGACATGGACGGTGAGCAATACGCGCGAGACTGGGCAGTCCCCCAGTTCTATTTCCACCTGATCACGGCCTACGCCATCCTGCGAAGCCAAGGGGTGGAGCTGGGGAAAGCCGATTACGTGCAGCATGCCTTTGCCTATCTTCGGCCCGGATCAATGCCGGCAAGCTGATTGGCCATTCCCCTTCAGACTACCGCCGGTCAACGCTGAGCCACGTTTCCTTTGCCCTGGGCAAGAGACCGACCGGAAACGTGACGCCACCGTTCATCGCCGGTCTGCCCGCTTTCGCCAGCCGCGGGCACGGGCACGAACTGAAGCCGCAGGGTCGCGTTCGGCGGCGTCCAAGGCGGCCGCAGCGCGCCCAGTCAGATCCGCGCTTCGCGATGCCAAGTGCTGCAGGGCGTCCATGGACCATGCCCGCAGAAACGGACGGTCGCATTTCAGCAACGGTGTCAACCAGTCAGCGCAGGCACTTGCCAGCTCCGCCGACGTCTCGAAATGCCGAACCGATTGGCAGATGTGAAGCTGCGCCTGCCAGGATGAAATCGCATCCAGATTGCCGACAAGATCTTCCGTCTGAGACCACGTCAGACGGACGCCGTCATCAAGAAGACCCTTGATCAGCCAAGTCGCGCCATCGGACACTCGCGGTTCCCCCTGAACTGCGAGCCGAACGAGGTCCGACACGAAAGAAGTTCTGGCACCAAACTTTGCGCGAATTTCGCAGAGTATGGAAGTCGCCTTACCATCGAAGCTCTTGAGAGCTTCCTCAACCGGGTCCATTGACGTCCCTATTCTTAAATCTGCGAGGCATCGCTACCTGTTCCCTGAGCCACATTGCTACGACGTGAAGGCAGTTCGCGTCCCCGCGCCGTATCCGCAACCTCCCGCCGCCGGTCACTGCTATGTCCTCCAGGGGCGGCATCCCTCAACAACGCCGTTGGGGTAGGCACGCGGCTCGGGATGTTGTCGGTCGCAGTCGCCAGGGCAGCCTACTGCCTCTCTCACCGAGTAACCATTCACGTGGGGCAAGCAAGACCTCAGCAAGACCCTGACTCTGCTCGACTCACCCCAACGACATACGCGCTGAAGTCATGTGTCCGACGTCAGAGGCCGATTCCGTCAAAGGCCGTTTCTACCGCGCGGCGATTGGTGTCGGAGAACTGGAAGATGGCGAAATAGTCTTCGCGCCTGAAGTCCGGCCGTTGCGCCTTCAAAGCCGCCGCGTAGCGCCCTGCGGTGTCGCGGCGGCCCGCGCGCTCGGCACACCAGGCGGCAATGCAGTGGTTCCAGAAATTGGCGTTGGGTTCGCTGAGCGCGCGGTCGGCGAGGTCCGCCCCCTCCTCCACCTCGCCATGGAGTGAGTGCAGTTGCCCGCGCGCCGCGAGAAACGAAAAGCGCATGGGATCGACCGGGCTGAGCCGGTGCGCGAAGTCCATCTGCTGCAGCCCGGCGCTGAAGTCGTCCGCGTAGATCGAGGTGTAGGCGAGATAGTAGCGCGCATGGGCGAAGTTGCGGTTCAAGGCGATGGCGTCCTGGTACCGCGCCCGGCCCGCTTCAACCTCGCCGGCAACAACATGGTTCATGCCGCGCGCCATGAGCGCCATTGGATCGCGGGCGTCGCTCGCCACCGCACGTTCGGCGAACTCCACCGCTTTAGCGCGATCCTGGCGGTGGGTCTCAGGTATTGCAAGGCAGGTTCGGCGGAAATAGAGCGCCGACGTCGCTGCGAGGATACGCGGCGCGTCCGGCGCGAGCGACGTGGCCCTCAGCAGCAGCGCCTCCGCCTCTTCAAGCCGGCCTGGATCGGACGCCGATGCCAATGCCGTGCCCCGGTGAAAGGCGCCCCAGGCATCCAGAGATTCGATCGGGCTCAGCATCGCGCGACGGCGCTCGCTGAACACGATCTCGCTCTCCACTGCCATGGCGACCGCTCCCGCGACGCTGTCGATGATCTCGAACAGGTCATCCAGCGGCCGCTCGACGATCTCCGCCCAGACGGTCCCGCCGTCCGTTGCATCGCAGAGCGACACCGATAGACGAAAGCGGCGACCGTCGACGATGACGGTGCCGTCGAGGATGTAGCGCACCCCGAGACGCGCCGCTGCCTGGACCGGGCCCGAGCCCCCGGCCGCCAGCGCCGAGGAACTGGCCAGCGCCGATACGAACAGCCACCGCGTGCGGGCCAAACTGACGGACACATCTCGGCTCAAGCCGTCAGCCAAGGTCAGCGCAGCTTCGTCCGAGCCCAGCGCCCTGAACGGCAGGACCGCCACCGAGGGGCCACGAGCGGGACCAAGCCCACCCTCCGACTGCGGCGGCTGCATCGGGTCGCGCTTCAGCAGCAGCCTGTAGCCGCGCTTGTGAACCGTTTCGATCGCACTCGGCTGCCGGCGATCATCGCCGAAGGCGCGCCGCAGCTCCGCAATGGCCTGGGTCAGCACCTCTTCACCCACGGTCACGCCCGGCCAGACCGTGTCCAGCAGCGTATCGCGGGAGACCACCCCGCCCCAGGCGGCATCAAGCGCCAGCAACACGCCCATTGCCTTGGGCGAGACGCGCGTCTCAAAGCCATCGCACGCGATGCGGCGCGTATCGGAGTCGATCTCCCAGCGATCAAGCAGAAATGCCATTCCGAAACCTTCGGAAAACTCTTCGATCTTTCTCAGTTTTGATCGGGATGAGGGGCTATACTCCTCCGACCAAATGCGCTCTACGGAAATGCCGAGGCGCTCGCAACAATGTTACTATGCCCGAAGCAGTTCTAGAACCTCTCTGGAGGCTCCTGACTGTCGTTTGTGTGGGCGCGGCCCCTGTCGAAGGGCGATCCCCGGTCCGAGCATGAGAGGGTACCTCGGGTACGCACTGTCTTCGCACTCAGCGGACCCTCACCCGTCCGCAGCGCTGTACGACAGAAGGGTTGACCGTTTTGCAAGGTCCTCGGTGCCCCGGTCGGTGATTACGAGGCGGCACACGAAGGCAATTTGAGGCACGTCATTTTCTCCCGCCGTCCACACCCTACAATTATTGCGGTGTCAACGCTCAGCATATTCTCCCGACTGGCCAGATGGTGGAAGAAGGAGATCGTTCAAGACGTGCCGGAGGACGTGGCGCTGTGCGAGTTCGACTGCATCAAAGGCCAATGCCGGCATGGAGAGTGGGCGAACTGCGAACGGCGCCTGAGAGACGTTTCTGAGAGCGAGAAATAGCTGGCTCGGCCCTGACCCAGCGTGACAGCCCCGAAGGGTCGGCATGCTGGCAGCGGACATGGTTGCACCCCAGATAGGGATGGACAGTGCCGCGGCCGCACGGCCGAGGCTGCCCAAACTATCGAAGAGTGCAGATCCGGCCCCGTGGAAACCTTGCCATTCGCGAGCCATGCCGACGAAATTGCATGGCCCGCCGTTCCGGACCCGTCCGGGATGGCCGTCGGCGCGATCCTGTTTCAGCTGGAGCGGTCCCAGTGGTGGCCGGCCGAAATGCTGTGGCGCCACCAAGCCGCACAGCTTCGCCTGCTGGCCGCCCACGCGCGGCGGACCGTCCCGTTCTACCGCGAGCGGCTGGCAGATCTGGACATGGAGGCGGATGACGACCGCTTCCGAGACGCTTGGCTGCGGCTGCCTATCCTCAGCCGGCAAGACGTGCAGGCGGCAGGCGATGACCTGATCTCAGCCGACCTGCCGGAAAGTCATGGCGTCGCTGGGGACATCTTCACGTCAGGGTCGACCGGCAAGCCGGTGCGCGCCATCAGAAGCCAGCTCTGGCAGCTCTTCTGGAGTGCGGTGACCGTACGCGACCATCTCTGGCACCGCCGGGATTTCAGCGGCACTCTGGCCGTCATCCGCGACTCCGCAGCCGGCAAAGCGCCCTATCCCGACGGAAAGCGGGCCGACAATTGGGGGCGGTCGACCATGGCGCTGTTTCGCACAGGGCCTTGCGTCAGCCTGAATGTCACCACTCCGGTCGACCTGCAGGTCGAATGGCTGACACGGGCCGACCCCGACTACCTGCTGACCCATCCCAGCATCGTCGAACGCCTGGCCGGCCACTGTCTAGCAACCGGTACGCGTTTGCCGCGCCTGCGCCAGGTCGAGACAATTGCCGAGGCGTTGCGGCCGCGAGTGCGGGAGCTGTGTGCCGAAGCCTGGGGCGTGCCCGTCGCCGACATGTACAGCACCCGCGAGACCGGCTATGTCGCCCTGCAATGCCCCGACAGCGAGGCCTATCACGTACAGGCCGAGACCATGCTGGTGGAGGTGCTGGACGGATCGGGGCGCCCCTGCCAACCGGGCGAGGTCGGCACCGTCGTGGTAACGCCGCTGCACAACTTCGCCATGCCGCTGATCCGCTATGAGCTGGGCGACGTTGCAGAAGTCGGTCCCCCTTGCACCTGCGGCCGCGGTCTGCCGGTCCTCACCCGGATCCTGGGCCGGCGCCAGAACATGCTGGTGATGCCGACGGGCGAAGAACGCTGGCCGATGCTGTCGTCCGGCGACATCCGGACGCTGACCTCCCTGGCCCCCGTCGGGCGGTACCAGTTCGTTCAGCGCGGGCTCGATCTGATCGCGCTTCGCCTCACCACCCATCGCGCGCTCAAGCCCGATGAGACGGCAGCGCTACAGAAGTGGGTTCAGCAGAAGTTCGGATATCCGTTCAACGTGGTCGTCGAAACCGTAGAGGCGCTCCAAGCCGGCCCCTCGGGCAAGTTCGAAGATTTCATCTCCGAAGTGGCAGGCGGGCGATAGCGCCTAACCGCCCTCGCCGCCTTCGCCCCCCTCACCGCCTTCGCGACCGCGGCCGTGGGAACGGATGGTGAGGCCCGGCGTCTGAAGGGTGAAATCCCGCGTATCCACGACCACGCGCCCGCCGCCTTCACCGCCTTCCGAGCCGACGATGCAGCCAGCCGTCAGCGATGCGGCGCCGATTGCAGCGAACAACGTTGCCAGGCTTGCCTTCTTCACCCTCACCTCCTGGACCGGTCCGAACACGCGGTCGTTCACGCGCATGCAGCCTGCCGAGGGCAGACGGCACCCGTTGCCGCTACTTCTAGTCTGGATCGTGGCCACAATGTGACCCGGCCCGCAAGGATACAGGCCGAGCAAGCTGAACGTCAGCCCAGCAGCATGTCGCCGTTTAGGTCGATCGCCGTCACAACCAGGTTGTCGATCCCGAAGGACTCGTCCTCGATTTCCTGATCCAGGGACGACCCGAAGCCAAGGGTGAAACCGGCACCGGGGTTGTCCAGCAGCAGCGTGACCTGATGGATCTGGTCCGTGTCGGCAGAGTCCGAGCCGAACCCGAGATCGGACTGGCCGTCCGAGACAGGCGCAATCGACCACGCCACCGAGCCCGTGCTGCCGCTGGCCGCGGCATCGTTGCCGTCGCTGCCGGCGCGGCCAGCATGGAAGAAGTCTTCTGAAAAGATCTCGACGCCGTCGAGATAAGCGGAGAAACGATCGCCTGCATCCCCGTCCCAGCTGTCCAGCTCGTAGAAATCGAACGTGATCTCCACCTGATCCGCACCGTCCGCCACGGCGAACGACTTCGAGGTCTGCTCTCCAACGCCGTCGAAGCGGCCGAGGAAGGTGGTGAAGGCCGCCCCGCCATCCGTGGTCGTGCCGTCGCTCCACCCCTGGGCGCCGCCTTCGAAATCCTCAGCCGCGATCACCGCCGTGCCGCCCACGGTCACATCGACCGTCGCGGTGCTGGTGTCCGTGCCATCGGAGATCGTGTAGGTGAAGCTGTCGGTGCCTAGGAAGCCGGGATCGGCTTCGATGACCTTCACCGAAACGTCGTCGAACCGGATGCTGGTTTCTTCGCTTGAGGTCGTCTTCTTGTTGTTGAAGCCGCCCAAGGCCAAGCTGTGAGTGCCGGCATCAAGGGTTCCGAGGTCGAGGGTGACCGTCACCCAGCCCGTGTCCTTGTCGTTGGAACCCGAGAGACCCTCAAGCCGGTCGACATAGTCGTTTCCGCCGACCCCGATCAGGGTGCCGTCGACCGCTGCAAGTACTTCGGAGAACTCGCCGGGGTCGTACCGCTCGCTCATCTCCAGCCGGTAGCTGAAGGTCAGCGTCGCCGGCCCGGCCTGATCGAGCGTGAAGGTCGTGGTCCAGCCGCCCGACATGCCGTCGGTGATATCCCGGCCGTCGACGCCACCCAACTCGACCTCCAGGCCGCCGCCCTGCTGCCCGGCGCTGCCGCCATGGCTCCCGGACGCATAGTCGGGGCGGGACGTTCCGCGGAACAGATCGTCCTGATAGGTGAAGCCCTCGGCACCGCCGTCGAACCCAGCCGCCAGCACCTCAACGGTGACCTGCCCCGCCCCGGCATCGGGGGTGTAGACGATGCGGTCGTCCGTGGGATCGTCCGGCGTGCCGTTGTCGTCGATCACCGCCGTGCCGTTCGCGGGGTCTGAGACTGAAGTGACCGTCAGGGTATCGCCGTCGGCATCGCTGTCATTGGCCAGCACATCGATGGCCACAGGCGTACCGGCCGGCGTTGCCGCGCTGTCGTCGGCGGCAACGGGCGGGGTGTTGACCGCGTCTGCCACGGTCACGGTGACTGTTGCGGTGTCGGTGTCCGTGCCGTCGGAAACCGTGTAGGTGAACGTGTCAGTGCCGGTGAAGTCCGGATCGCTCTCGGTCACCGTCACTTCGACGTCGTCGAAGCGGAAATCCGTGCTCTCGTTGAAGTAGGTCTTCTTGTTGTTGTAGCCGCCGAGTGCCAGCGTGTGGGTGCCGGCCGACAGCGTGCCCAGATCCAAGGTGACGGTGACCCAGCCGGTGTCCATATCCGGGCCGCCATTGCCGTTGCCCGTCAGGCGCGCAATGGCGTCGCTGCCGCCCTGGCCGACCAGGGTGCCGTCAACCGCCGCCAGCACCTCGACGAATTCGTCCGACTCATAGTCGGAGTCCATCACCGCTCGGTACTTGAAGGTCAGCGTGACCGGTCCGGCCTTGTCGAGGGTGAAGCTCGTGGTCCAGCCGCCGGACATGCCGTTGGTGATGTCGGTGTTGTTGATGCCGCCGACTGTGACTTCCAGGCCACCGCCGGACTGTCCGCCATTGCTGTCGAACTCCCCGGAGGCGAAGGCACCGCGGGACGTTCCGCGGAACAGGTCGTCCTGATAGGTGAAGCCGTCAGCCCCGCCATCGAAGCTGGCGGACAGCACTGTGACCGTTGATGTGCCGGACCCGCTGTCGGGGGTGTAGACTATGCGGTCGTCTGACGTGTCGGTCGGCGTGCCGTTGTCGTCGATGACGGCCGTTCCGTTGGCGGGGTCGGAGACCGACGTGATGGCCAGAGCATCGCCGTCCAGGTCGCCGTCATTGGCCAGCACGTCGATGGTGACGGGTGTCGCGGGCGCTGTGGCGGCTGTATCGTCCTGCGCGCCTGGCGGCGTGTTCGCCGCGTCCGCCACGGTGACGGTCACGGTCGCCGTGGCGGTGTCAGTGCCGTCGCTGATCGTGTAGGTGAAGCTGTCGTCACCGCTGAAGCCGGCATCTGGCGTATAGGTCAGCGTGCCGTCGCCGTTGTCGAGCAGCGTGCCGTTGGCCGGCTGGGTGAAGCCTGTCAGGAACAACGTGTCGCCGTCGGCATCGCTGTCGTTGCCCAGCAGGTCGTCGGCCACGCTTACGACAAGCGCCGTGTCCGCAGCCGTGGCCAGCGCATCGTCATCGGCCTCCGGTGCGGCGTTGACCACACCATCTTCCGGCACGATCGGCGAGGCGGTGTTGAAGAAGTAATCCACCTGCGCGGTGAATGCCGGCCCGTCTCCGGGCGATGCCGTCGTGCCGGCCAGCGGCCCCACGGCCGTGACGGTCATGGCGAAGGTGAACGTGCCCGCCACCGTCCAGGTCTGGCCGTCCGATGAATACGACAGCGTCCAGTCATCACCGGCGCGCGTCGCCCTGAGATGGGACGCCTCGCCTGTTCCGATCGGCAGGTTGACCTGGCTGAACGAGACGCCGTTCACCGTGGTGGCCGCGAACAGGAACTGCTGGGTGCCGTCGCTGAAGACGTCGAACCGGATCCAGGTATCGGCGTCCTGCTCCACCAGAAGGCCCTGATACTGGAATGCCAGGGACGGCTCGCTGAGGAACTTCGCCTCAATCTCGAAGTCTTCGTCGGGTGCGTCCTGCAGCACACGGGCCGACCGGTTCTCGTTGAACGCATTGAAGTCGCCGACGGGGACGTCTATCTGCAGGAAGGCTTCGTCGCCCGCGGTGCCGACATCGGCCGTGCCCGCAGGCCCTTCCAGCGACCAGATGGCATCCAGGCTGGGCCCACTGAAATCGTCCGATATGATCTCGGGTCCCGACGCCGCGTCCACGGTCAGGTTGACGGTGGCTGTCGCCGGGTCGGTACCATCGCTGATCGTATAGGTGAAGCTATCCGGGCCGCTGTAGCCGGCATTGGGCGTATAGGTCAGCGTGCCGTCGCCGTTGTCGATCAGCGTGCCGTTGGCCGGCTGCGTGAAGCCCGTGAGGAACAGCGTGTCGCCGTCGGCATCGTTGTCGTTCGACAACAGGTCGGCGATGCTGACGACAAGAGCCGTGTCCTGATCGGTCGATGCCGTATCGTCCTGGGCGACGGGCGGCGTGTTCAACGGGTCTGCCACGGTGACGGTCACGGTCGCGGTGGCAGTGTCCATGCCGTCGCTGACGGTATAGGTGAAGCTGTCATCACCGCTGAAGCCGGCGGTCGGCGTGTAGGTCAGCGTGCCATCGCCATTGTCCAGCAGGCTGCCGTTTGCCGGCTGGGTGAACCCTGTCACGAACAGTGTGTCGCCGTCTGCATCGCTGTCGTTAGCCAGCAAATCATTTGCGACGCTCACCACCAGCGCAGTGTCCGCATCGGTTGCCAACGCATCGTTGTCGGCCATCGGTGCGGCGTTGCCGTCGCCATCTTCCGGCACGATCGGCGAGGCGGTGTTGAAGAAGTAGTCCACCTGCGCTGTGAAGCCGGGTCCGTCACCCGGGGACGCCGTCGCACCGGCCAGTGGACCAACCCCGGTGACGGTCATGGCGAAGGTGAAGCTGCCCGCCAGCGTCCAGGTCTGGCCATCGGACGAATAGGACAGCGTCCAGTCATCGCCCGAGCGCGTTGCCCGGAGATGGGATGCATCGCCCGTCGCGATCGGCAGATTGAACTGGCTGAAAGAGACCCCGTTCAGCGTCGTGGCCGCGAAGATGAACTGCGAGGTTCCGTCGCTGAACACGTCGAAGCGCAGCCAGGTATTGGCATCCTGCTCCACCAGAATGCCCTGGTACTGGAATGCCAGCGACGGCTCGCTTAGAAACTTCGCCTCAACCTCGAAGTCTAGGTCCGGTGCATCCTGCAGCACGCGGGCGGACCGGTTCTCGTTGAAGGCGTTGAAGTCGCCGATGGGAACGTCGATCTGCAGGAAGGCCTCATCGCCGGCTGTGCCGACGTCCGCCGTGCCGGCTGGCCCTTCCAGCGACCAGATGGCATCCAGGCTGGGACCGCTGAAATCGTCCGACACGATCTGGGGTCCCGAGACCGCGTCTACGGTCAGATTGACGGTGGCGGTTGCCGTGTCGGTGCCGTCGCCAACCGTATAGGTGAAGCTGTCAGGGCCGCTGTAGCCGGCGTTCGGCGTATAGGTCAGCGTGCCGTTTCCGTTGTCGACCAGCGTGCCGTTGGAAGGCTGGGTGAAGCCCGTCAGGAAGAGCGTGTCGCCATCCGCATCACTGTCGTTAGCCAGCAAATCACTGTCGATGCTGACAACCAACGCTGTATCCGCGTCGGTCGCCAGCGCATCATCATTGGCCACCGGTGCCGTGTTGCCGTCGCCATCTTCCGGCACGATCGGCGAGGCCGTGTTGAAGAAATAGTCCACCTGCGCGGTAAAGCCCGGTCCGTCGCCGGGCGACCCCGTCGCTCCGGCAAGCGGCCCCACGCCCGTGACGTTCATCGCGAAGGTGACGGTGCCTGCCTCCGTCCAGGTCTGGCCGTCCGCCGAATATGACAGCGCCCAGTCGTCGCCCGTGCGCGTCGCCCTGAGATGGGACGCCTCGCCCGCCCCGATCGGCAGGTTGAACACGCTGGTCGACACACCGTCCCGTGTCGTCGCCGCGAACACGAACTGCTGGGTGCCGTCACTGAAGACGTCGAAGCGCAGCCAGGTATCGACATCCTGTTCCACCAGAATACCCTGGTACTGGAACTGTTCGGATGGCTCACTCAGGAACTTCGCCTCGACCTCGAAATCCCCGTCCGGTGCGTCCTGCAGCACGCGGGCCGACCGGTTTTCGTTGAAGGCGTTGAAGTCGCCGATCGGAACGTCGATCTGGAGGAACGCTTCGTCGCCGGCCGTACCGACATCGGCCGTGCCCGCGGGCCCTTCCAGCGACCAGATCGCATCGAGAACCGGCCCGCTGAAGTCGTCGGACACGATCTCCGGCTCCACAACCGTTCCCACGGTCAGGTCGACCGTCGCGCTGTCCGTGTCGGTGCCGTCGCTGACGGTATAGGTGAAGCTGTCGACGCCGTTGAAGCCGGCATTCGGCGTGTAGGTCAGCGTGCCGTTGCCGTTGTCCACCAGCGCGCCGTTGGCCGGCTGGGTGAAGCCTGTCAGGAACAGCGTGTCGCCGTCGGCATCGCTGTCGTTCGCCAACAGGTCGGCGACCGTCAGGACCAAGGGCGTGTCTTGACCCGTCGACCGGTCATCGTCGCCCGCAACGGGGGGCGTGTTCTGGTCAACGCCGACATCGACAGTGACGGTGGCCGTGCTGGTATCGGTTCCGTCGGAGACTGTATAGGTGAAGGTATCCGTGCCGACGAAGGGCTCTCCGTCCTGCGCCACGGTCACCGTGACGTCGTCAAACCGGAACTCGACGCTCTCGTCGTTATAGGTCTTCTTGTTGTTGTAGCCGCCCAGCGCCAGCGTGTGGGTCCCGGCCGACAGCGTACCAAGGTCCAGCGTGACCGTGACCCAGCCGGTGTCCATATCCGGGCCGCCATTGCCGTCGCCGGTCAGGCGGACGATGGCGTCGCTGCCGTTCTGGCCGATCAGCGTACCGTCGATGGAAGCTAGCACTTCCGCGAACTCATCCGACTCGTAGTTCGAGTCCATGACCGCGCGGTAGCTGAAGGTCAGAGTCGCCGGTGCGTCTTCGGCAAGCGTGAAGTCGGCCGTCCAGCCGCCGGACATGCCGTCCGTGATGTTGGTGTTGTTGATGCCGCCCACGGTGACTGTCAGGCCACCGCCGGACTGTCCACCACTGCCGTCGTACTGGCCGGAAGCAAAGGCGCCGCGCGACGTGCCCCGGAACAGGTCGTCCTGATAGGCAAATCCGTCGGCTCCACTGCCGAAGCTCGCCGTCAGCACGTCGACCGTCACACTGCCGGACCCGTCGTCCGGCGTGTAGACGATGCGATCGTCCGTCGGGTCGGACGGAGTGCCGTTGTCGTCGATCACAGCCGCGCCGTTCGCCGGCGTGGTGACAGAGACGATCGTCAGGGTGTCGCCGTCGAGATCGCCGTCGTTGGCCAGCACGTCGATGGTGACGGGAGTCGCCGCCTGCGTAGCTGCCGTGTCGTCAACCGCCGCGGGGGCCGTGTTAACGGTGGGAACGACGAACCGCATGAACACCTCGTTGTCGGCCTCGTTGTCGTCCGACCAAATCCACTGACCCGGCGAGTCGCCCGGCAGGAACGGCGAGATGGCGCCACCGGCCCAAGGATCGGCGCCTGGGCCACCGTATTGCGTCGCCGCGTCCCAGGCACTGTCGTCATAGCCCTTGGCCGTCCAGTCGCCCGACGCGGTCTCGCTGACGAGCCAGTCGGACGAACTGCCGATCCGCGTGCCGTCGGCGAGCATGATGTCGAAGAACGCACCGCCCGGCCCGCCGGTGTCCACGGCGTGCACGGCGATCTGGTCGCCCGGTTCGAGGACAAGCGAGATCGTCTCCGCATCCCGCCAATCGTCGTCGCTCAACACCTCCACGCCGTTGACGTAGAGCTCGAATTCGTCGTCGACGCGTGCCGTGAGGGTGGCAAGCGGGCCGGCGATCTGCAGGCGCCCGATCTCGCCCGTCACCAGATCGGCGTAATACATGTAGCCATCCGGCCCTTGTTGGAAATGCACGGGCCCGAACCCGTTGTCGGTCGTGTAGAGGTACTTCACATCGCGGCGATCATCGGTGTCTACCGTGAACACCTCGCCCTGGGACACGTCCGTGAAAAAATAATCATTCTGAAACTCTTCCGGATACACAGACCCGGTGTAGACGCTGCCGCCGCCCACGATCGCCTGGACCTGGAAGCCCGGATCGCCATTGGCATGGGAGAAGGCGCGATAGGGTGCGGTGATCGTGATGTCACCGTTTTCGACGCCTTCATAGAAATCCGCGGCACCGGAAAGGCCGCTATAGCCGTTGGTCTGCTGCAGGACGCCGTTGTCCCCGCCCTCGTAATAGGGCCAGCCATAGTTGGCGCCGGGCCCGCCGCTATTGATCTCCTCCCAGCTGTTCCACCCCGTCTCGCTGATGAAGATCTGGCCGTCTTCATCGAACGCGATCTTGAAGGGATTGCGCAGACCCAGCTGATAGACTTTCGAGCTGTTGGCATCGAGCGAGTCACCCGGCTCGACGAACGGATTGTCGGCCAGCCCCTGGCCCGTCAGCGGATCGATGCGCAGGATCTTGCCGGACAGGCTGTCCACATCCTGGACGCTGACCGTACGCGGGTCGGTGTAGTTGAACGACGTGCCGTCGCCGATGGAGACATAGAGGGCGCCGTCGGGCCCGAATTCCAGCGCGCCGCCCGCATGCGACCGGGAATCGACCTTGATGTAGTCCTGAATGTACTCGCCGGTGGCCGGGTCGACGTCGGAGGCGCGCACATTGATGTTTGCGCTGTTGGTGCTGTCGACCGCACCATTGCCGCTGATATCCGACAGGGTCTGGCCGGCCGCGCCGACCAGGATCGTCTCGCTGCCCGGGACCACGGTACGATAGTCGTTGTCGGCATCGGCGGTGAACCGGACCACATAGGCGAAACGGTTGCCGCCGCCATCGGGCCCATCATTGCCCGTTTCGCCTGCCGTTCCCGGCGGATCGACGACGTAGAAGGCGTAGACGTAGGGGTTGGCCTCGAAGTCCGGATGGAACGCGATGTCCATCAGGCCCCGGTCCTGGATGTTGTTCACCTTGTCGCTGATGTCCAGGAAGGTACCGAGGCTGGAGCCGGTGTCGGTATCGTAGATTTTGATGACCCCGCCTTTTTCGGCGACGTACATCAGGCTGGGGTCATGCGGCGCGAAGTCGAAGGCGATCGGCTGGGCGAGGCCGGGAACGACGACTTCGCGCGACACATCGTAGTTCGAGGTGAGCGGCGGCTGAGGTTCGTCCGTCGTCGGCGTCTCATCATCCAGGATGTTGACGCGTGCCGTCCGCGGTGCCGCCAGGAAGCCCGAGTCCACGTTGACCAGCGACAGCACGAAGGTCTCCGTCGCCTCCCCACCGTCGTCATCGAGAATGCTGATGGGCACCAGGACGCGATCCTGGCCCGCCGCCATGGTGACGGTGCCCGCCGTGTTGAGATAGTCCGTGCCGGCGGTCGCCGTGTCCGCGGTCGTCGCGAATTCGATCGTCACCGCACCGCTCAGATCGCCCGTCCGCTCGATGGGGACCAGGATCTGACCCTCGGCCTCGCCAACACTGAACTCGCTTGCTGCGATGGAAATCGTGCCCGTCATGAAACCAATCCCCTGGCCCGATGGTGCAGGTCGGCGCCCCGGACCGGCGGCCCGGAGCCGTCAGTGCTGCGGCCCCCGACGCCCGACATCGGCGCAGGCCGTCCCACGGGGGCGACCCATCAACGGCGCGGATGCGCGGGAATTTTCCGGTGGACACGACGGCTGACAGACAGACATGATTTATCGCAGATTTGATCGAAATTGCAAATACAAAAGATTACAGATGATGCAGCAAAGTGAAATTTTAGGAATATTGGTAAAAATCTAAGAAATTTACGTTAACAGCACTATCAAGGAAATTAAACTTTCTTCCCGAGATGTGAGACGAGCGTCGATCTTCTCCCGCGGATGCTCGCGACTATGTCAGACTCTTATTCTATCGGTGCGACCGATGCCGGACGCCGCAGTGCAAGGCGTTGCGTCAGGCGAAGGCAGGCTTCGTGATCATCAGCCAGAAGATGAGCAAGACGGCAAAGAACGCCGGGAACCCGCACAGGAACCAGATGCGGTAGAGGCGGTGATACCGGTCGGGCAGCGGGGCTGCAGCGGCGACGGCTTCGCGTGCGATATTGCGCAGTTCGCGCTGGATCCAGACGACCGGCAGCCAGAAGCATCCGACGAACACATAGAGCCCCATGGAGAGAAGGATCCACGGCTCCGTCAGCGGCCACCCGATGGCGAGCGCCAGAAGCACGCCGGTAATGGGCTGGGCAACCGCCGCAGTCGCCGTGAACACCCAGTCGGCGATGACCACGATCCCCGCCGTATGCGCCACCAGCACCGCATCATTCGTGCGGTTCGCCATCAACATGAAGAAGGCGATGCCAGCCCCGGTGCCGAGCAGAACCGTGGCACCAATGACATGCAGCCAGGTCAGGACATGGATCCAGTCCATCATCGCTCCTCCGCCAGCGCCCAGACGGCCGCTGCCAGAGCCATGGCGGGAAAGACCTTCACCAAGGGGCCGAACAGGTCGGCCCACAGTTCCGGCGTCATGAGCGTTGCCCCTGCGAGATAGACCACGCAGACGAGGATGGATGCGCAACAGGCCGGCCGAACGAGGCGGCGGACCAACAGGCCCAAGCCAAGTGCGATATCCAACAGACCGGCGCCGGCGGCCGCGACCCAGGACACTGTCTCCGGCAGATGGTCGGCCAACACGGCCGCCGCTGCCTCCAGCCGCCAGAGGCCGATGGCGCCCGACACGATCCAGAAGATGGCGAGGGTCAGTACCAGCACCGGGAAGGCAAGCAGCGCGCGGGCATAGATGCGTTCCTGCGCCGTAGACGGCAGCGCGCGCAACGTCTCGCTAAGCGCGTTGAGACGCATGCCTGATGCCGCTGCCCAGGGCCGCGGGTCGCCCATCACATCCTTTTCCAGAACCTTCAGGGCCGTCGTCCGCAGCGCTGGCCGCCAGCCCAGCCATCCTGCCAGATCCGCGGCCTTCGCGACGCCATAGCCAGCCCATCGCGGCAGCGTCAACATCGCCCTGGCGCTCGCAAACCCCTGCCATGCGCGGATCCGGCACACGATCTCTTTCAGCGTATGCGCTTCGTCTTCGACCAGATCGAAGTCGCGCCTGGCCATGTCGCCTTCGATCGCCATCCGCACGGCTTCGGCCACATCGCCGACGGCCACCGTCTGCATCCGAGCCTCGGCGAGCACGATCGGCTGCACCAGCGGGACAGCGCCCAGCATCCTCAACAGGCTTGTGCCGCCATAGGCCGACGGCGCGATGACCAGCCCTGGACGCAGGATCGTCCAGTCCAGAGTGCTCGCGGTCAGGGCGGCATCCGCCTCACCCTTGGTGCTGTAGAAGGCTGTGTTGGCGTCAGGCACGGCTCCGGGTGCAGAAATCTGGATGAACTTGCGCACGCCCCCGGTCTCGCACGCGGCGATCAGGGCCACGATGGCATCCCGCTGGGTCGCCGACACACTGTCCCCGAAGCCGCTTTGAAGGATACCGGCGGAGTTCACCACGGCATCCACATCGGCCAGCATCGGCCCCCAGTCGGCCGGCGTCGTCAATGTCGCGATGTCGGCTGCGACCCAGTCTATCTCCGGCAACAGCGCACGGCCCCGGCGCTCAGACCGCCCCAATCCGGTGACGGCATGGCCGGCACGGTGCAGTGCCTTGGCGATCTCCAGTCCGATCAGTCCATAGGCGCCCAGAACCAAAACGCGCATTAGCCGCTGCCCCTACGACGCGACTTGGACGAGACGGCGGAAGATCGCCAATGCGGCAGGATGACAGTGGCGGGATACCTCACGGCGTGAGCGCACCGGGGGCGAGCCGCGCAATCCAGCCCTCGACACCCCGGAAAGTCGACACGCGGCCTGCCACCCAGACCTGCCCCTCGGGCCCGATGGCGCTGTCCAACAGGCGTTCGAACTCGATCCCGGCCCCCATGACGTCATCGGCCAGCGCCGTGCCGTCGGCCGGATCGATGGCGCCAACCCAACCGACCGGATCGCTGCCCAGGCCCGACGGTGCCGGCGCATCGGCGTACCCGGCGACGATGACACGGCCATCCGAGACCGTCAGGCCGCCGATGCCGACAACATCGCGGTCGATCAGGCAACGCGTCCACCCGATCGACCGGTCGACGGTCAATGCCGCGACCCAATGGCGAAACACGTCATTGTTCGACGCCTGACGACACCCGAATGTGCCGTCTCCGGCCAGGTAAATCGTGCCATCCGGCCCGACCGTGACCGCGTTCAACCGTGCGAACGCGCCGGCGAAATGGTCGACCGGCGACTCCCAGACCAGCGTGCCGTCGGCATCGACGACTGCAACATAGCCGAGTGCCGGGACACCGCCGGTTTCGGCCATGCCGGTACCGACCGCTACGATCGTGCCGTTGGGCGCAGCGGCCACATCGTTCAGGACGACCGTCCGCCCATAGCCATCGCCCTGCGGCAGATGGGTGCGCCAGACGACGGCCCCTTCGCCGTCGACTGCGGCCAGCACACCACGGCCGTACTCGAAATCGGTTCCGACCGACGGTCCGCCGACACCGCCCGCGACGACGGCAACCTCGCCCAGACCTATGGCCGCATGCAGGCCGAAGTCTTCGTACTGTCCGCGAGGCACCGGCGCGATATCCAGCTCCACCGCCTCGACAACCGTTCCGTCGGCGTCCAGCACCCAGACCGGTGCGATGAACGCGCGTGTCCGGTCGCCGTCGACCTCGACCCGGCCGGATGCATAACCGGCGGCGACGATCCGGCCGCCGTCCAGTGCCACCACATCGCGCACGAACGGCTTCGAGCCGTTCCATTCGGGTAGCGCGGTCGACCACATCTGCGTTCCGTCCGCACCAAACGCGCGGACCCAAGGCACCCGATGCCGTGTGGACTGTCCACCGTCGAGACCAGCCGCCAAGATGACGCCGTCTTCGGTGACATCGATACCCTCCACCCGGGCGAACTGGTCTCGCAGCGATCGGTCGAACGGCATGCCGACCTGGCCCATCCGGTCCGCGTAGCGTGGCAGGCGCAGGGTCTGGTCGCAGAGATCCGGGGCGCAAAGGGCGTGGAACGCGGCCACTTGGCCGAGGTCGACCGCCTGCTCCGCGGGACCCAGACTCTCCGGCAGCGGACCACCAAGGGCAATGGTCCGCGCGGCACCGTCGGCATGCGCGGCGGCCAGCAGCAGCCCGCCTCCACGATCGGTCGCGGCACCGGCACTCAACGGCGCCGCCGCATCGATCACGTGCTGGCGTGTGCCCTCAGCCGGGTTCGGCCCGATCGTACCAATCCAGAACGATGGATCCTGATCGGCGCGGCGGGCGCTGCCGACGGCGACCGCGCGGTTCACATCAGTCGCCGCAGACAGGATCTCAACGCGCTGGCCTCCATCGGCAAAAATGCCGTGGCCGGCATGTGCGCCATCAGGGCCATAGACCGTTACCCTTGAGGTGAAGCCATCGGCGTCCTGCTCTGCCGGACTGAACAGCATGATGTGCCCGTCGCCCAGGGAGACCACGAAACTGTCGGGCGCGCCCGATGCAGTCTGCCCGGTCGCGCTCTGCGGGGTACCCCAGTTCATCGGCCGATCGGGGTCGGGCGGCAGCACGAACAGATGCAGCGGCTGGGTTTCGGACGCACTCTCCCCGGTCATCACCATGACCAGTCGGCCGTCCTCGACGATCGCCACGTCCGTCAGCCGGCCGGCCAGGTCGGGCCTGAAAGCCGTATCCAGGACGACACCCTGTCCGGGGGCCAGGCCGACGATCCAGCCCCGCGGCGTGCCGCCTGCCAGGGTCTCGCCGACGGCGATCAGCCCACCGGATCCCGCCGTAATGGCGTGCAGCGCTTCAGCGCCGTCACCGTGGACGTAGAAGTTGGTTAGCCTGCCGTCGGCGCGGGCCACCAGCACAAACCCATACCGACCGGCGGCCTCACCGGCGACGACAGCATCGCCGACGATCCACAGCGACCCCTCTGCTGCCTGCGTGACCCCACGGAACGCGAAGCTCTCGATCTCGGGAAAGCCGATAGCTGCACCCAGGGCGGGGGAGCGTGCATCGAAGACGCGCGTCCACGACACGGTACCGTCATGGGTAAGCCGGGCGATCCAGCCAGCCGTCCCCTCCCCGTCCCGGTGCTGGGTGCCGACGACGATCGCACCGCCCTGCACGCCGACGGCATCGTGCACGGTAACCTGCGCATCATCTGCGCTCAGCACTGCAGCCCAGTTCGTAGGCTCCGCCTCAGCGCCGCGCAGCCCGCCACATACGGCAAGAAGTACAGCCAGACCTGCCCATGCAGACCGCATAACCCGCCCCCGTTCATTGTCTGTTGCGGCGTCGGCATAGTAGAGGTCGGCCGCTGAAGACGAAATCACCGGGGTCCGCCGGCGACTGGCCGATGCCGGTGCGCCGATTGCTAACCTCCCGCCGCCGATGCCATTACCCCTTCGGCGTTCTGCCAGACCACGATCCCAGAGCCGTGGAAATCCTTGTGCGGATAGTCCGCCCAGGCGACGTTCCGCGTGCTGCGCAGCAAGTAATTGGCGCCATAGCTGAGCCGCAGGCCCCAGCCACGGTAGGGCAGAACGAAGTATCCGTCCCATACCACGAAGCTGCGGTGGATACGTTCGATCTTCAGATCGCAACGGGCACAGAGTGCCATCAGAATATCCGACGTGATGATCGAGATATGGCCGGTATGATCCGGCCTGAGCTTCGGTCGGAAACGCTTGAACTGCCCGCGATGCATGAAGCGCAGGCGTTCGAAGATATTCTGAGGATTAGGCACCTCCATGAAGACGAGCCCGCCAGGCTTCAGCGTCCGCTGAAAATCTTTCAGCATGGCGCCGGGCGCTTCGAGATGCTCCAGCACCTCCGAACAGATGATCACGTCGAAGCTATCGGGCTCGAATGGGGCCAGCTTGTCGCGATTGAGGTCGACCCCGGTGTAGCGCATCAGGCCCCGATAGTCCTGAAAGGGCTTGCCGGGCCGCGGGCCCGCATCACCTGGAATGCGATCGCATCCCCAGAGATTGCGGTAGCCATGGTGGTGCAGCGCCTTGGCCAGGAACCCCCAAGAGCTTCCGACGTCAAGGATGCGCGCGTCGGTCGGGATTTTCTCCTCGCGCAGAAAGCCGATCAGCTCGGCATGGCGGCGGGTCGTCAAGTCTCGCCCCCAGCTGCCATCGGCCAGTGTCTCGTCGGAGACGAAGACCTCTTCCCCGATCGGCCGAAGCACGCCAAGCGCCGCGCCGATCCGGCCCAGCAGCGAACGAAACACGGACTTGCGCATATGGACGAGATACCCCGAGGCGGCAACCGTCGGAAGCTAGCGGCCGGTTTCGGAGAAGCCAATGAAAACCGATGGCTCTCCGACCCTGGTCAGCCGGCCGCTGACGCAATATGGGTCATCGGCAGCCAGCCAAGTTCGCCACCATCGGTCCGGCACCACGCCCACCCGCCGGTTTCCTCCAAAACCTCCACGAGGGCGCCTTCGGAAAGCGTCAGCTCATGCGCAACGTAGTCGCGCGTGAGCGTTCCCGAACTGCCTGAGATCTCAAGGTAGGCGTCCGGCACCCACCCCTCGCGGCCAGACGCGGCCTTTGCCCATATGAACGCGGGCCATTCGTCGTCGCGCTGGCCCAGCGTCAGCGTGTCCCCGGCTTTACCGGTGATCGGCTCAGGGTAGGCGCTGCGATGCGCGCGGATCACGACCGCACGCACCGCCCGTCCCCCGCGCGCCGGTCAATGCTTGGCGTATCGCTCCGCCATGGCGACGCCACCATAGCCCCAGTTCTCCAAAGGGATCTCATTGACGATCACATAGCTCGCCTCGGGGATCGCTCCAACCACCTCGCGCAGCAGCGCGTACCCGGCTTCGATCATCGCTGCCTTCTCGCCGGGCGTGTTTGTGGCTTGGCTCACCTTCAGCTCCATATGGGCAGCCACTTGGCCTTCACCCAACAGTGTGCCACCGATACCCCAGGCAGCCGTATCTCCGTCTTCGATCCTGACGGAGATCAGCTCTCGCTTCTTGCGCATGAAGTCGTCCATCAGACGCGTCGTCTCGGCGATCAGTCGGAATTTCTCATCCGCGCCCAGGGGCCGTCCGCTTGTCGTGATCTCGATATAGGGCATCCGTCCTGCCTCCGGTTGATGTGTCGGCGAACATGTAAGCGAAATCTTTCGTACGAATAATTGGAACTATCTGAAGAGACAGTTTCATGTTATCGAAGTTTCTATGGTCACGAACCTGGACATGGACTGCCTCAGGACTCTGGTGGCGATTGCGGAGTCCGGCAGCTTCGCCGCCGCCGGCGGGCGCGTCGGCCGATCCCTGCCGGCCGTGAGCCAGCAAGTCGACCGTCTGTCCGCACAGGCCGGTGCCACACTGTTCCAGAGGGACGGTCGGCGTATGGTCCTGACCGCCTCCGGCGAGCGGCTGCTGGGCTATGCCCGGCGGATTCTCGAAACCAACGATGCGGCCATCGGCGCGCTCAGAGCGTTCGACGTCACCGGCACGATCAGGCTGGGCGCCGCACAGGACGTGGCCGATGCGGGCCTACCCGAGGTGCTTCGGCGGTTTGCCATCAGCCACCCGGGCATCCGGCTGGAGGTGCGCATCGACAATAGCCGGCCGCTGATCGACGCGGTGGATGACGGCCGGCTGGACATCGCCCTGACGCTGCGGGCGGGCGACAGCCGCACTTGGCGCCCGCTCCGGCGCGAACCCATGGTGTGGATCGGCCATGGCGACTTCGACACGTCCGCCACGCGACCCCTGCCTCTTGCTCTCTTCCCCGGCGCCTGCACCTATCGCAACGCCGCCCTGGCGGCCCTGGACGCGGCGGGCATCGACTGGGAGATCGTGTACGAAAGCCCGAGCCTGTCCGGGCTGCGCGCCGCGGTCAGCGCCGGGCTTGCCGTCACAGCCCGAACGGCCCGGCTTGCGGGCGGGCAGCTGCGGGCCCTTGATGGGCGTAACGGCCTGCCGCGGCTGCCGGATCTGGAATTCGCGCTTCTGCTGGCCCGATCCCGCTCAGAGCCCGCAGTGGAGAGGCTCGCAGCCCATTTCTGCGACGCGTTCGATGCCGCACCGAAGGAAGTTGCGGCCGCCTAAACCGTCGCCTCCTGCGCCAGGTGGTGTTGAATGGCGCCCCAGGTGGAATCCATATGAGCGCGCAGCTGCCGCCCAAGCTCGCCGCCGTCACGGGCTTCCAGCGCGGCGATGAAGGCTTCGTGTTCCGCCACCGCCACCTTCCAGCGCTCGGGATAGCGGTTGCCGTAATAGCGGATCTGACGCATGCGGGCGCTCAGGCCCGCATGGGCGTGGCCGAGCGTGGTGTTGTGGGAGATGCGCACAATCTCGGCATGGATCGCCTGGTTCAGCTTGAAATAGGCCAGCCGGTCGCGTTTGGCGTATTGCGCCATCATCTCATAGTGCATGGCGACGACGCCGCGGATCTCCTCATCCGTCGCCACGGCACAGGCGAGTTCCCCCGCCAGCATCTCCAGCACGCCGATGACCTGCAGCATGCCGCGCATGTCTTCCGGCGAAAGCTCAGTGACAGTCGCGCCGCGGTTGGGCGGCAGCTCCACCAACCCCTCGCTGGCCAGCACCTTGATCGCCTCGCGCAGCGGCGTGCGGGAGATGCCGAAACGCTCGCACAGCTCCCGTTCCGGCAGCCGCTGACCGGGCTTCAGCTCGCCCTCGATGATCATGTCGCGCAGATGCGTGACCACTTCCTCATGCAGAGAACGGCGCCGGATCATCGGTACCTGGTCAAAGCCGGCCTGCTCCTCCGGCGTGGTCTCCGCACCGCGTATCGTCATCGGCCCTCACCAGACGGTCGCCGGCCATTCCGCCGGCTGGTCCGACAGGATATTGGCATACCGCATGCCACCGCCACCCCGCAGTTGCCGGCGGACGGTCAGCCGGGCCGTCATGCGCCTCAGGCGGCAGCGCTCAGCCGCGCTTCGGCCATGCGGCAGGCGACCATGAAGGCTTGCCGTGTCGCTTCGGGATTGGCAATGCCGCGGCCGACAATGTCGAAGGCCGTACCATGGGCCGGCGTCGTCAGCGGGATGGGCAGGCCGCCCAGCACGGTCACGCCGCGCTCGAAGCCCATCAGCTTCATCGCGATCTGACCCTGGTCGTGATACATGCTGATGATCGCGTCGAACTCGCCGGCCTGCGCGCGGCGGAACACGATGTCCGCGGGAAACGGGCCGTCGGCCGCGATGCCGGCCGCCTTTGCCTCCGCCACCGCGGGGGCGATCACGTCGATCTCCTCCCGACCGAAAACACCGCCGTCGCCGGCATGGGGATTGAGCCCTGCCACCCCTATGCGAGGGCGCGACACGCCGGACGCCATCAGCGCGCCGGAGATCAGGCGAACCGCCTCGACCACGCCTTCGCGCGTGATCGACTCACTGACCTTCGCCAGTGGGATATGCGAGGTGACGCGGCCGGTCCACAATGCCTCCAGCACATTGAACTCGCTCACAGGTCCACCGAAGCCGATCTCGTTGGCCACGAACTGAAGCTCGTCATCGAAACCGAGACCCGCCATGTGCATCGCCTGCTTGTTGAACGGGGCGAAGCAAATCGCGTCGATGGTGCCGTCCTGCGCCAGCTGCAATGCAAACCGAAGGCAATCCAGCACGGCGCGGCCCGCAGGCTCCATCGCGGTGCCCGGCGTCAGCGTCTCCGGATCGGCGGCCCGAAGATCCAGCAGAGCCGGCGTCTGGCCCCCGGCCGCCCAAGCCTGCGCCGCCTTGTAGACGGGCAGCTCCCCCTCGGTCCCCGCCACGCGCCGGCCAGCCGCAAGATACCGGCCGTCGCCGATCACCAGCACGCGGGCACGCGCAATCAGCGTCTCGTCGGCCAGCAGCTTCGCAACCAGCTCGGGCCCGATCCCGCAGGGGTCGCCCAGAAGGACACCGATCTTGGGCAGCATCAGCAACTCCTTGCCTTGTCGTTTCCCACCGCGTTCGGCTCAGGCCGCCCGCCAGACGGAACCGTTGGGGTACTCGTGCGCGTCCAGGCTCTCAGGCCACATCTCGATGCTGTAGCCCGGCCGCTCCGGTGGCATGTAGCGGCCGCCCTGCATGTTGACGGGATCGACGAAATGCTCGTGCAGATGGTCGGCGTATTCCGTCAGCCGGCCTTCCAGCGAGGCCGACACGGCGACATAGTCGAACAGCGACAGATGCTGGACGTATTCGCATAGGCCCACGCCGCCGGCATGCGGCCACACCGGGACCCGGTACTTGGCCGCCATCAGCAGCACCGCCAGGATCTCGTTGACCCCACCGAGGCGGCAGCTGTCGATTTGGCAGACGTCGATCGCTTCGGCCTGGAACAGCTGCTTGAACATCACACGGTTGTGGCAGTGCTCGCCGGTCGCCACGCCGATCGGCTTCAGCGCCTTGCGGATCGTCGCATGGCCCAGGATGTCGTCCGGGCTCGTCGGCTCTTCGATGAACCAGGGTTTGAACTCCGCCAGGCGGCGCATATGGGCGATCGCCTCGTCGACACCCCAAACCTGGTTGGCGTCGACCATCAGCTTGCGGTCGTAGCCGATCTCTTCCCGGATCAGGCGAGCGCGCCGGATATCGTCCTCGACATCGGCGCCAACCTTGATCTTGAAGTTGTCCCAGCCCGCAGCAATAGCATCGCGGCACAGCCGGCGCATCTTGTCGTCGTCATAGCCGAGCCACCCGGCCGACGTGGTGTAGGAGGGATAGCCGTGGGCGCGCATCTCCGCCTCACGGGCAGCCTTCGAAGGCGCATTGCGGGCGAGGATTTCCAGCGCCTCTTGCGGGCTCAGCGCATCTTCGATGTAGCGGAAGTCGATGCAGCCGACGACCTGTTCCGGCGTCATGTCGGCCAGCAGCTTCCAAACGGGCTTGCCGACGGCCTTGGCCCAGAGATCCCAGGTGGCGTTGATCACGGCGGCAAGCGCCAGATGGATCGCACCCTTTTCCGGCCCGATCCAGCGCAGCTGGCTGTCGGCGTTCAGCGCGCGCCAATACCCGGCCATATCGGCCGCGATCTCGCTCAGCCGCCGCCCCACGACCAGAGGCGCCAATGACCGCACGGCCGCCACACAGATCTCGTTGCCGCGTCCGATCGTGAAGGTCATGCCGTGGCCGTCTGGCGCTTCGGCCGGGTCTGTGTGCAGCACGACATAGGTCGCCGAATAGTCCGGCGCCTCGTTCATCGCATCGGACCCGTCGAGCTCCCGCGACGTGGGAAAGCGAATGTCCCGCACGGTGACATCGGCGATCGTGCAATCTTGCATGCTGTCGGATCCCGGGTGCCGGAGAGGCCGTTCGAGGCCGCCGAATTCTTCCTATCATGGTTTGAATTCTGAATGCAATCTTGAGCCAGCGGCTTAACCGCCCCGGGCTGGCGGTCGCATGCCGAGCGGTTTCGGGTTATCGTTCGGTTGACTTTCTCAACGAACGCGTACTCAACTTTCGGCCTGCACGCAGTTGACCGAGACTTTGATCGGCACCTGCATATTGTATACTGAATTCACATAATCGATGAATCAACACAGAGGAACCGGTCGGCGGCAGGTCGTGCAGCCGTGCCGTTGGCATGCGAGCTCAGTGGCGAGTCCGCAGCGCTTCCTGTGCGCCCCCGCTGAAGCTGCTGGGCACGGATGGTACGCTTGGCCACGTCATCGCAATGGAAGACGGCTGATAAGCACGATCGCTGTGGATGGCACAGTCGCGAGCATGATCGCCCTGGATTCGGCAAGACCAAATCAAGGTGATTACAAAATAACTTTGCTATCGAACACTTTCTTCCATCTTTTATTCTCGAACAAATCATCACCTTTGTCAATATCTGGCACCATGATTTGTTATGAATTGTTGACCGGACCATTAAGCAGCAGTGTACGCTTATCGACACCGTCCGGATGGCGACACCCATTTGTCGGTTTCGTCGGCGTTCCTCGGCGCGCATCCGCACGGGCATTGACGTGCAAATGATTGCGCATCGAACGAGCGACGGAGGGATCTCCATGTCCGACACCCACGTGATGTCCGACACCTACGCGGCCGCCGGCCAGCAGGCCGTGATGTCAGATTTGCTGAATGGCGGCCTGCAGGTGACGCAAGAAGCTGCGTTGGCCGCTTCGATGTTCTTCGGGCGGCGCAACGAACAGGCGACGGATGTCGCTGCGGCCGACGCCATGCGTCGAGCGCTCGCAGGCTTGCAGATCCGGGGCACGGTGGTCCTTGGCGAAGGCGTGCGTGGCGTCGCGCCGATTCTCTATAATGGCGAGTTAATCGGCTCCGACGGCCCGGCCGTTGATATCGCGCTGAACGCGGTGGAAGGCGCCGCATCCACGGCCATGGGCCGCAGCAATTCCATCAGCGTGATGGCAATGGTGGAAGACGGCACGATCATGCGCGTGCCCGACGTCTATATGACGAAAATCGCCATCGGCCCCGGCCTGCCGGACGACGTGGTCGATCTCGACGCGCCGGTTGCCGACAACATCCGCAATCTCGCCGACGCCAAAGGCGTCGACCCCGGCGAGATCGTTGTCTGCATGCTCGACCGCCCGCGGCACGACAGCCTGTTCGCCAAGGTCATCAACGCTGGCGCGCGCACGATGGCCATTCCGGATGGCGACATCAGCGGCATCGTGTCGGTGGCCATGCCGGACAGCCCCATCGATCTCTATATGGGCACGGGCGGCGCCCCGGAAGGTGTGCTGGCAGCCGCGGCGCTGAAGTGCTTCGGCGGACGCATGCGCGCGCGCCTCTTGTTCCGCAACGACGACGAACGCGCCATGGCCCAGGCGTGGGGGATCAAGGACTTCACGCGCGTCTACCGGACCAAAGAGCTGGTGACCGGCAACGTCGCCTTCGCCGCCACCGGGATCACCGACGGCATCCTCTTGAAAGGCGTGCGCCGCAGGCTTGAGTCCCTCGCCACCCATTCCGTGGTCGCCGACACCGCCAGCGGCGGGTTCGAATTCATCGAGAGTCGACACGAACGCAGCGTGAACTGACCCAACGCACGGCGTTGGCCGGCTGAGCGCAAGGCCAGCCAGGGGATCCATCCGCCGGCCGGATACCAAGCCGACGTTTTCGGGGCTGCGCCATTAGGCCGGCGAGCGACGTCATGAGATCGACGGGCGGGACCGATCCCCCCGGAGCGAAGGTGTTCGCCCCTGCCCCAAGACCCCGGACGCCGCACGAAGGCCCCTGGCCCGTCGGCAGGAGGAACAGTCACCAAGAAGGGGAGAACCACAGATATGCGCATTGGCATCTTGACCGGCGGCGGCGATGTCCCGGGTCTGAACCCCTGCATGAAGGCGGTCGTCAACCGCGCTGAAGAGAACGGCTGGGAGGTCGTCGGGTTTCGCCGCGGCTGGGCCGGCCCGCTGAACTATGACGTCAACAAGTCGTTTGAGGACAACAGCGAATGGGTGATGCCGGTGACGCGCGCGACCGTTCGCACCGTCGACCGCACCGGTGGCACCTTCCTGCACACCTCGCGCACCAATCCGCAGAAAACGCGCAAGAAGGATATGCCGGCCTTCCTGGAGGGCAAATTCGCCTACGAAGGCGAAAAGGGCCTGGCCGACACCACGCCCTATGTGCTGCAGGTGCTGGACAAGCTGGGGATCCAGGCCCTGGTGCCCATCGGCGGTGACGACACGCTCAGCTACGCCGTCCGGCTGCACAAGGAAGGGTTCCGCTGTGTGGCGATCCCGAAGACGATGGACAACGACGTCCACGGCACGGACTACTGCATCGGCTTCTCGACCGCCGTGACCCGCAGCGTGGAATTCATCCACGCGCTGCGCACGCCCAGCGGCAGCCATGAGCGCGTCGCGGTGATTGAGTTGTTCGGCCGCAATAGCGGTGAGACCGCACTGATCGCCGCCTATCTGGCGGATGCGGACCGGGCGCTGATCAGCGAAGTGCCATTCAACATCCAGAAGCTTGCCGAACTGGTGGCAAGAGACCGGAACAGCAACCCCAGCGGCTATGCCGTCGTCGTCGTCTCGGAAGGTGCGCAGATGGAAGGCGGCGAGATCATCGAAGGCGGGCCGGAAGATGCCTACGGCCACAAGAAGCTGGGCGGCATCGGCAAGCATACCGGTGATGCCCTTAAGCAACTGACGGGCATCGAGATCGTCAATCAGTCGCTGGCCTACATGATGCGCGCCGGCGCGCCGGATTCGCTGGATCGCATGGTCGCCACGTCCTATGGCAATCTCGCCGTGCAGCAGCTCGAAATGGGCCATTCCGGCATCATGGTCGCGTTGCAGAACGGCTGCTACACCACCGTCCCGGTGGAAACGGCGACCTCGGCGCAGAAGCGCGTGGATGTGGAGCGGCTGTACGACGCGGAGAATTACCGCGCCCGTGTGCTGCACCCGCAGGGACTGCCCATGTTCCTCTACTGACGCACGGCGATGGGCGGGCGGCCGAGCCGTCCGCCCACACGCAAGGTCACCAAGCGGGTACGGAGCCACCGGCCACACGGCCGCCAGAGACTAGGTCCCGCTCGCGCAGTTTCGACTTCGCGTGACTGCGCCGACGCGATATGACTGGTCTAGATGACCGTATGACAGTGACCCGCGGACGCCCATGCCTTCGAGATCCACGCTTACCAAGCGCCCGACCGCCACCGCACGACGGGGCGGGCGGGCCGGCGACCCCAAACCGTCGCTGGTGGACCGGGCCTATGGCGACCTGAAGCGCCGCATCCTGGACAACGAGCTGCCGGCCGGCTTCACCGCGCTGGAGCAGGAGATCGCGCTGATGCTGGGCATCAGCCGCACGCCCGTCCGGGAGGCCTTGATCCGGCTCGAGCAGGAAGGGCTGGTGTCGGTACGGTCGCGCCACGGCATGAAGGTGCTGCCGCTGTCGCCGGCCGACATGCGCGATATCTACCAAATCCTGACGGCGCTTGAGGCCTCTGCGGCGGAGCTGGCGGCGAAACGCGACTTGGCGCCGGAGGACATTGCCCGGCTGGACGACGCCGTTGCCGATATGGAGCGGGCGCTTGGCGACGACGACCTGTCGGCCTGGGCCGAGGCCGACGACCGTTTCCATGCCACGCTGGTGGAGCTTTCCGGGAACGCCCGCCTGTCAGCGCTGGCCCTGACCTTCCGCGACCAGTCGCACCGGGCCCGTCTGGCGACCCTGACCCTGCGGCCGAAGCCGGTCCAGTCCACCGCCGACCATCGCCAGCTGGCCGACGCCATCCGGGCTGGCGACCCCCATGCGGCACGGGAGATGCACCGCCTGCACCGGGCGCGCGCCACCGACATGCTGTACGATCTGATGATGCGGATCGGCCTGAGCGGCCTCTGACCGCCCGGCACGCAAAACGCGCAATAGGTCTTGCATTCGCCGCCGCAGCACCCATAGTCCCCGGTCTTGCGACGTGGGCCTTGGCGGCTGATCCGCCGGCCACGCATGTCTTCGGAAGGTTGCAACCATGGGGTATCGCGTTGCTGTCGTCGGCGGCACGGGCAATGTCGGCCGCGAGATGCTGCAGATTCTCGCCGAACGGCAATTCCCGGTGGACGAGGTCGTTCCGCTGGCCTCGGCCCGATCGGTCGGCCGCGAGGTGTCGTTCGGGGAAGACGACATCCTGAAGGTCAAGGACCTCAACACCTTCGATTTCGACGACACCGACATCGTGCTGTCTTCGCCCGGCGCCAAGGTGTCCGCAGTGCACAGCCCGCGCGCCGCCAAATCTGGCGCCGTTGTGATCGACAACACCTCGTACTTCCGCATGGACCCGGACGTGCCGCTGGTGGTGCCCGAGGTGAATGCCGACGCGCTGGCCGGCTATGACCGCAAGAACATCGTCGCCAACCCCAACTGTTCGACCATGCAGATGGTTGTGGCGCTGAAGCCGATCCACGACGTGGCCGGCATCCGCCGCGTGGTGGTGTCCACTTATCAGTCCGTCTCCGGCGCCGGGCGCGAGGCGATGGACGAGCTGTTTTCCCAGACCCGGTCCGTCTATGTGAACGACCCGATCGAGCGGCACCAGTTCACCAAGCAGATCGCCTTCAACGTGATCCCGCATATCGACGTCTTCATGGACAGCGGCGACACGAAAGAGGAATGGAAGATGGTGGTGGAAACCAAGAAGATCTTGGACCCAACCATCAAGGTCACGGCCACTTGCGTGCGTGTCCCAGTGTTCATCGGCCATGCCGAAGCGGTGAACCTGGAACTGGAGCAGCCGCTCAGCGCCGATGAGGCGCGGGCCGCTCTGCAGGAAGCACCGGGCGTAATCGTCGTCGACCACCGCGCCGACGAAGGCTATGTGACGCCGGTGGAAAGCGCCGGCGAGGATGCCGTCTATGTCAGCCGCATCCGCGAAGACCCGACCATAGACAATGGCCTGAACCTTTGGATTGTGTCCGACAACCTGCGCAAAGGGGCGGCGCTGAACGCCGTGCAGATCGCTGAAGTCCTGGCCCGCGATTATCTCTAGAGCGTGCCGATCACCTGGGGCCTTGCTTCGCGGGCCCCAGACGGCAAAATCGGACAGTCGCTTAACGAGGCCGAGACGACCAACGGCGCCGCAGAACCGGGAGAGCCACCGATGACCGCCCCGACGATCGACCCGCGTATCCGCATCACCGAGGCGCCGGACCCCGACAACCCCGCCGGTGGCATGGTACGCACGGCTGAGATGGCTGTGGAGGTAAGGTCCGGCGCCACCGTTCTGCGCCACGAGATCACGGCGCGCTGCGACAACATCATGACCGCGCAGGCAATCATGGCTGCCCATCTGACAGGGCTGGCCGTGGACCTGAACATGCTGGCCGGCGCGGTCGACACGGCCAGCAAGACAGTGCTGGAAGGCGGCCTGGAAGGGTTCGTAGGCACCGTTCAGCTGCCATTCCTGGACCAGACCACGGGCCAGACCGTGCCGTTCGAGGTGGTGGTGCCGGGTGCCGTCTCCATCGACGATTCGAAGGAGAAGGCCGGCGACATCCTGCGCGCCTTCGCCGCCCTGGTACAGCGCGACCAGGATACGCTGGTGATCCGCGCCCAGAGCCGCCCCAACCAGATGGCGGCATTGCAGGCGCTGGCCCCGACCCACGCCTACGTCAAACAAGGCTGCGAGTACTGCGACGTGCTGTGAGCGGCGGGCGACCGTCGGCGAGAGCAGACACGGGTAGGGCGCCGCGGCGCCATCCGGCATTCACGTCGTCCGGCTGCGGTGCTCCCAACACACACGGCGGCCGGGTGTCCGTTTGAGAATGCCGTGGCTGGCCGTGAAAACGGCGCGCTTGACTTGTCCTCAAACGGACACGGAGTCTCTCTCGATCAGAAAAAGAACTTCGCGATGCTGACCAAAAGCTTATAGACATCCAAAAGCCTTGGCGGACTCTTCACTAGGGTATCAGCCTCTATCGAAACCGGCCATGGCCGTAGAGGATAATTCTCTCCTTCATTATGATTGATAGATCTCATTATCTGGTTCGACACGACATTGTACCCGACAATTGTCGGATGCATGTTGTCAATACTAAAGAGGCCAGTACCTCGCCTCCTTCCCGACAATCCGTAGTATGGGAAGTTACCAAGTCTATATAAATCATCATCAATTTTTTGCACTATCAGACGGTCATTCCAGTGCTTCGTATCAAATGCATTGCCTATCTCAAACAGATCTACGAAGTGAGGAATAGTTTTTGTATTTCCATCGAACGCTCGACGGATCTCATGCTCAACACGAAGATTTATACGTTCGATTTTCTTGTCAAATCGCTCCATCGCCTTAGCATCAAGGAACCCACCGTTGAGGATATCTGAAATATAGCTCTTGAAGTAGCCGCCGGCAATTGGTGGAGAGCCAAGCTCGTCCATATCGCGAGGCCGAAGGTTGGCAACTACGCGAGGACGCACGAGAGTGGAAAAGTAGACATGCTCCACATCATTACAGTACTTGACAAGGTAATTCGCTAACTTGACAGCGTGATCGGGAATCTGCTCAATTTCCTCTTCCATGTCTTGGCTATTATCTGCCATTAGAATGGTCATGAATACGCCATTATTAGCACCAATATTGACCAGAAGTCTTTCAGGTTGGCGCGAAGCAACCTGCTCAAGCGGCGACAGGCGATTGACGTCACTGTCGTTGGCCGGACTCAGGACAAAGGCGTTGTTGATTGCGAAGTACAACTTCAGCAACGCGCCAAGCGGCAACGCTTGATCGTCAAGAGAATCGATCAGCTTCGGGATGTTAAGACGGTTAGTGCCCGACCGCGCTTCCCAGAGGTCCTGATAGGTATGACCAGCAACGGCCAGATTATCGTGGAAACGTGGTCCTGTGCTGAGCGCCAGAGTATGTTGCCAATCTTTGGCATTCTTGATTGCATCGTCAACCATATCATCCACTGACTGCACGTCACGAATTACAGCCTCCAGGTCAAAGAGAATTGGTCTTGGATAGTCGGGTATCTTGAAGTCAATACCGATCTGCTGCGCGACCTGGGCTGGTGGACTGTTATTGGCGCCAACCGCATCGGTTGTCAGCGATCGCGTACCATTGAACTGACTATCGCCGATCGCCATCATCTTCGGACGGTGGTATCCATCGAGAGTAGGATGATTCTGTGGTAGAGGATTTAGGGTCATATTTTCAGCCTCCCATTTATATGGCCCGCTTTCATGCCATTTTTTTGACGTTCAGATCAACACACAACACGACTTTTTGTCTAATTTGGGAGGTGCGCATATTGGCACACCATAGATGCGAACCAGATCGGGTGAGCGCTCAACCTGTGACAATTTGACTCTACTTACCATATTCATAGCAGGTCTGGTCGGACGTGCGCGGTGTGAGGGACACCAGAGATGCTTGGCCCGCTCGTTCGCGACGGCGCGCAGATGCGTTCATCCACCTCCGGCCCGCCTCCGGGCAGATGCAACGCAAAGATGCCGCAGGCAGTCGCACCAAAGATCAGGCGCAGCGCATGGGCATCGAACAGCGGTTCCGTGCATTCAGTCGGTACCGGGACCCATGGCGGTGGGCCGCACGGTATCGGCACGCCTGCCAATGCTGCCGTCTGCTGTGCCAGATCGCCGGTATCGAAGGGAAGGGATACGGACCCGTCGAAGGCCAACCCGAGTGCGATGTGCTCCAGCGGATCGTAATCGGCGTCTATCGCCCGCATGTTTGTGACGACAGCTGGATCGCTCAGGGTCGCGTAGGCCGCGGCAAACGCCCGGGCGACATCACCAACACCCCGTCCCGCGGCGGCCGGCCCATTGCCGATGCCAATGGCGCCGCCCGTGTGCGCGACAGCCTCGAACAGCTCTTCAACGCCGGCGCCAACCTCCATACCGTCGCCACCGATCCAGTGAGCCCCTTCGACCGCCAGTATCGCGCCCACGATTAGCGAGATATATGCGGCTATACTGATTTTCCGGCTATAGTGGTCGTTGTCATCCCGCTGACAGCGTTACGGAGATGACGTTAGTTTGCCGTATTGCGAGAGCAGTACAGCATTGGTTGGTTGGCCGTTGGACGGCATCCCAGGCTCAGCAGGCTCAGTGGCGCCGCCCGCTGCGAACGCCTGCATCTCCCACCGAAACTCGCGGGAGCCCCCATGACCGCCTCATCCCACGCCACTGTTCGCATGGGCCCAGAGTCACCCTATCGGCTGAAGGGCTACCGTCGCATCAATCTGCCGGGCCCGGAGGACGCGGCAATCGATCGCCGCACAGGGATCGCCTACATCTCGTTTCAGGATCGCTGGCGCAACAGGGACGCCCGCGGCGGCATCGCCACCCTGGACCTTGCGATCGACGCCCCCGAACCGAGAATCCTGCCTTTGTGGCGGCAGAACCAGCCGAACACGGGTGCCCGCATCCCTTGGGACGAAGCGTTCCATCCGATCGGCCTTTCGCTGCTGCCGATCGGTAACGACGATCTCAGGTTGTTCGTGGTCAATCAGCGGGCCCAGTTGAGCCGATCGATCGAGGTGTTTCAGGTCGAGGCTGACGGTCTGGTTCATCAGCATACGGCAAGCGACCCCGCACGGCTCCGAAGCCCCAACGATGTTGCCGCGATCGATGCCGAGCGGTTCCTTGTAACAAATGACGCCCATATGAGGTTGATGCCGCTGCGGATCCTGGAATCGCTGGCCCCGGCTGCGACCTGCACGGTCGTCGCCTATCAAGACAGGTTCACCGTGGCGGCGAACCGCATCCGCAACGCCAATGGCATTGCGATCGACGACGCGAGCGGCAGAGTCTACGTGTCGGAGCTGCTACGGAAACGAATCCTTGTGTTTCGGCAGGATGGCAACACCCCTCTGCGGCTCAGGCGCGATGCAGAGCCCATCCGTGTCGACGGCTATCCCGACAATCTCGATCTGGACGCCGACGGCAATCTCTGGGTTGCCGTGCATCCGCGCCTGCTCGCCCTCAGCCTCCACCTCGTGTCGCCCCGTCGGCATGCGCCTTCGCGCATCCAGAGGATCGAGCTCGGCGGGGCCGCGGGCGGACCACGCGTCTGCACCGTGCTGGAGGACGACGATGGCATGTCCATCAAGGCCGCCAGCGTCGCGGCGCTGCATGTGATCAACGGCCGCCATCGCCTTGTCATCGGCGCCGTCGCCGACAATCACCTGCTGCTATGCGATTTGGCGACACAATAGACAATCACAGTCGCTGGCACAGTCTCTCGCAGCGGTTTCCGCGCCCGTATCGGACGGACACTACCGGGGCGACATTCTGCCACGGATGTTGGCACGATCGGTCCAGCACTGCAGCAGCACTATGTGCGCAGCCATCCATGGCTTCGTCCATTTCCCAACAATCGCATTGCCTTAATGCCGTGTAGCGCTCCGCGCCACCTTCGGGCGGCCTGCGATCTGGCATCAGCGGCCTGAACCCGCCCCAACCTTGTAACGTTTCGTTTTCATGACAACTCTATTGCAAAAGTGTTTACCCAGAGGCGCAATGGGTCTATGGGCGAAAGGATCGTTCACTGTCGCCCTGCCGAGAAGTGTCGCAGCAAACACCGCCAAGACCACCCCAACAAGAGCCGGCGTGACGGAAAGCGGATCAGGGCGCCTGCCTCACCCGGCCCACTCGGATGACCGGCCGACCGGGAAAAGCGAAGAAGAGAGAGTTTGGATGTCCAAAATCAAAGTGGCGATCGCAGGCGTTGGGAACTGTGCGTCTTCGTTGGTTCAGGGGCTTGAGTACTACCGGACCAATCGCAATTATGAAGCGGCGGGGCTGATGCACCCTGAGGTCGGCGGCTACGGCCCGACCGATATCGAGGTGGTAGCGGCGTTCGATATCGACCGCCGAAAGGTGGGCCTGCCGTTGGAGCAGGCGATCTTTGCAAAGCCTAACTGCACGACGGTGTTCCAGCAGGCGCTGCCGGTATCGAACGTCAGGGTCTCCATGGCACCGGTTCTGGACGGCGTTGCCGACCATATGGCCGATTATGACGACGACCGGGCCTTCCGTGCTGCCGATGCCGAGCCCGTCGATGTCGCGCAGGCGCTGAAAGACAGCGGCGCCGATGTGCTGCTGTGCTATCTGCCGGTCGGCTCCGAACAGTCTGTCCGCCACTATGCCGAGGCCTGCCTTGCAGCCAAGGTCGCCATGGTCAACTGCGTGCCGGTGTTCATCGCCTCCGACCCGGACTGGGCGGCCCGGTTCCGCGAGGCGGGCGTGCCGATCGTGGGTGACGACATCAAGAGCCAGGTTGGTGCTACCATCGTGCACCGCATGCTGAGCCGCCTGTTCAACGACCGCGGCGTGGCCCTGGACCGGACCTATCAGCTGAACACCGGCGGCAACACCGATTTCCTGAACATGCTGCAGCGGGCGCGCCTGACGTCGAAGAAGAAGTCCAAGACGCAGTCGGTGCAGTCCCAGCTCGACACCCCGCTGGACAAGAACCAGATCCATATCGGCCCGTCGGACTATGTGCCGTGGCAGAACGACAACAAGGTTGCCTTCATCCGCATGGAAGGCCGCGGCTTCGGCGATGTGCCGATGCATCTGGAGATGCGGCTGTCGGTGGAGGATTCGCCCAACAGCGCCGGTGTGGTAATCGATGCCCTGCGCTGCGCCAAGGTGGGGCTGGATCGCGGCATCGGCGGCCCGCTGGAAGCGCCCTCGGCCTATTACATGAAGAGCCCGCCCGTACAAGTGCGCGACCATGTGGCGCGTGAGGCGACGGACGGCTTCATCACCGGCAAGTCGCCGAACCTGATGCATCCTCGCCAGCCCTTCACGCATCTCGCCGTAGAGCCACGGCGGCGTGTGAAGACGGCGCTGGTGCTGGCCGCGGGCCTGGGCTCGCGCCTGTTCCCGAATGCAAGCCTGCCCAAGCCGCTGGCGCCCGTCGGCGGCGCGACCATGGCCGAATGGGTTGTGCGCACGCTGAAGCAGAGCGTCGGCGCTGAACGCTTCGTGATCTCGCTGGGGCACGAGGCGGAGATGGTGCGGGCCCATTTCGAATCCATCGCGCGACGCACCTCCGTCAGCGTCGAATTCGTGCAGTCCGAAGACTGGCAGGCCGGTAACGGTGCCAGCGCGCTGGCGGCGGCCGAGGCGATCGGCGACGAACCGTTCGTTCTGACCATGTGCGATCACCTGTACGACGCATCACTGCCGGCGCGCCTTGTACAGGCGCGGCTGCCCGCCAGCGGCATGCGCCTGGCCGTGGACATGGCGAAGCAGGACATTTTCGATGTGGACGATGCCACCAAGGTGGCCGTCAACGGCGACGCCATCCGCAAGATCGGCAAGACACTGGCCGAATGGGACGGCGCGGACACCGGCGTAATGTACTGCACCGCCGGCCTGTTCGACGGGCTGCGGCGCGCGCGGGCCGATGGCGAACACGGGCTTTCTGATGGGTTGCGCAGGCTTGCCGCAGACGGACGCGCGAAGACCGCCGACGTCACCGGGTCCTGGTGGCTCGACGTCGACACGCCGGACGCCATGCGGATTGCCGAGGCCTTCTTGGCAGAGGCCGCACGCTCGGCCGGGTAGACGGCTCCGGCGGGAGGGGCGAGGTCAGCCCCGCCCTTCCCGCCGGGCCACGAACAGCACCAGCATCAGGAAGATCGGCGCGCCGATACCGGCCAGCGCCAGAAACCAGCTTGCCTTGCCGAACAGCGACAGGACGAACACCAGATAGATGAAGTCGCGCCGCGACAGGTCGTCCAGCATCTTCGTCAGCCGCGCCGAGCGCTGTGGCGACGCGGCGACAGAGGTGTAGAGCGGCCCCGTGGCCGCGCCGCCTGATGCAGTCTTGCGCAGCGTCAGCCAGTAGACGGCAAGTGCGGAGCCTGCTGCCCCCAGCACGGCGCTGATCCCAAGATAGAGCGGCCAAAGGCTGCCGCTGGCCGCGTACCAGCCCCAGCCCATACAGCCGAACACCGCGACATGGACAAGATTGTCGCCGATGAAGTCCAACAGCCCGCCCAGGCGGCTCTCGCGATAAGTCAGGCGTGCCAGCTCGCCATCGCACCCGTCGAGCACGGAATGGGCGACAAACAGCAATCCACCGATCGCCTGCAGCCAGGGCGCGTCGAACAGGAAGAACGGCGCGGCAACCAAGCCGATCAGCATGCTGACAATGGTCATCTGATTGGGCGTAACGCCCCAACCGACGATGCGGCGGGAAACGGCGATGGAGATCGGCCGGGCGAAGTGCCGTGACATGAACCCGTCGGTGGCCTTGACCAGCGCCCTCAACAGACGGTCCCGCGCCACCTCCAGAGTGGCATCGTCAACGATGCGGAAAACGGCAGACGTCTCGCCCCGCGCGAGGGCCTCCAGCGGCGCGACCTCCCCCAGCACGTCAGCGGCAACGACGGCACAGCCGGCTGACGGCTGTGCACCCTCGGCGGTCACACTGACGCCCCGCACCCCCTGCACGAGGCGTGAAAGGCGAGCGGCGTCGCCTGCGTCAGCGGCAAGGATCTCGATCGTGTCGAACCCTGCACGCCGGGCCGCCAGTACCAGGCGGCGAAGCAGGCTCAAGCCCAACAGTGGGGTCGCGGGGTCGATGGAGGGCGATCTGGCTTCGATCCGCAGATGATGGGCAGGTGAGGATCGCGTAGCGGAAGCGGTATCCGGCGGCGTCGGCTCCGTCACCGCCAAGGGTTCGTGCATCTAACTCGTTCTCCAGGAGGCGCCCGATCGTTGGCCCGTCCGTCACCGGCAGACCTTGGCTGATGGCCCCTCCGTCAGAACCCTAGCGGCTCACGGAACAAATGGCGCTATTGAATGCGCACGCGCCCCGAAAGCATCGTATAGGTGCTTCGATGGCCCGCGCAGTCACACCCGGCACGAACCCAGCACGCCGCCCGCGCAATCTGTCCCCAGCGTCAGCCGCCGACTGTCCACTCGTGCCCGCAGGCTCACTTATAGAGTCTGGAGTCGCGGCCCGAATAGTCCGGACAGTTGACTTGGCTGCCGACGACGGCACCCGTTGCGCCGCCCAGCAGTCCACCCGCGATCGCACCGGTGGAGCCGCCGGCCAACAGGCCGATGGCCGCACCGCCCGCGGCACCGACGCCAGCGCCGGCCAGCGAGTTCTGCGTCGTGCATCCGCGTGAGCTCGCGGGCCCCGTGCCAGCACAGGCGCTCAACAGCGCGGCCGTCGCCACGGCTGCGGCAAGTGTCTTTGCGAACCTTGTCATGTCCGCCTCCTTCGCGTGTCTCGGCGCTGAATACCGCGCCCGCAATTGCACCTCTGTCCAAGTATACTATGGTATGGTCAGGCCGGTTGCCCCGGCGTTCACTAACAACATGCACAGAATGAGGTTTGGCATGCCTCAGTTAGCAAATTAATCAAGCCGCTCGATTCGGCCAATCCGCCAGTATGCCGCAGCGTCTACTCACAGACTTGTGCTTGGACATGAGAGATTTCAACGATTCTATTACATATCACCCCAAGAGACCTACCCCAAAATCCCATTGGATCACTCCAAGGCTGCTCATGGGCGGGCTCTCACCCCTATCCAATCGCGGCCGACCGAACTGGACCACTTCCGGTCTCGGGCGAGATGACCCGTGTCATTGTCAGCGGCGGTGCGGCCCCTGTAGGGTCGGCTGAGACCGTGATCGGACCCGCAGTTGGAGGACATGCCATGGCTACGGCCGCGCGCCCGCGCCGCAGCGTGCTGTATATGCCCGGGTCGAATGCCCGGGCGCTGGAAAAGGGCAAGACCCTACCGGCCGATGCCCTGATCCTGGACCTGGAAGACGCGACCGCGCCGGATGCGAAGGAGCTGGCGCGTACCCAGGTGGTCGAGGCCGTCCGTGCCGGCGGCTTCGGCTCGCGCGAGATCCTGATCCGCGTGAACGGGTTGGAGACGGCCTGGGGACAGGCCGACCTGGTGGCCACCGCCACGGCCGGTGCCCATGGCATTCTGCTGCCGAAGGTGGAAAGTGCCGACATGGTGCGCAAGGCCGAAGCCGTTCTGGCGAGCGCCGGCGCCCCGGACGATCTGGCACTCTGGTGCATGATGGAAACGCCCATGGGCGTGCTGAACGCGAAGGAAATCGCGAGCGCAACGCCGCGGCTTGCCGGCTTCGTCATGGGCACGTCGGACCTGGCGAAGGATACGCACGCGGCCCATACGCCCATGCGCCTGCCAATGCTGACCTCGCTCTCATGGTGCCTGCTGGCGGCCCGCGCCTACGGGCTGGCGATCGTTGACGGTGTCTATCTGGACCTGCAGGACGATGAAGGCTTTGTTGCCTCGTGCCAGCAGGGTGTGGAACTGGGCTTCGACGGTAAGACGCTGATCCACCCGAAGACGGTCGCTGCCGCGAACGCGGCCTTTGCGCCCTCGGCGGACGAGATCGATTTCTCGCGCCGGATCATCGCCGCCCACGCAGAAGCCGCGGCCGAGGGCAAGGGCGTCGTGGTGGTCGAGGGCAAGCTGGTGGAGAACCTGCACGTGGAGAATGCGCGTCGGCTGGTGGCGCTGGCCGACGCCATCGCGGCATCGGAAGCGGCAGGCTGATACGCGCCTTGCAGACCTATCAGCGGCAGGGGCGAGCCTGAGGGCCGCCCCTATCGCCTTGCCTTCTTCTGTCCGGTACCGCGGCCAACGAGAGAGAAATAGAGTGAGTACGGCAGGCCGCGCAGCCGCTTGAGGATCGCCACGAAACGTCTCGGAAACGCGATCTCAAAGGCGCTGCCCTGAAGTCCCCGCACGATCCGTTCCGCGGCATCTTCGGCCTCGATGATGAACGGCATGGGGAAGTCGTTCTTGTCGGTCAGCGGCGTCCGGACGAACCCCGGGTTGATCAGCTGAGCCTTCAGTCCAAGGCGATCGAAATCGAACTTAAGCGCCTCAGTGAAGTTGATCAGACCGGCCTTGCTGGCACCGTAAGCGAGCGCACCCGGGAGCCCGCGATATCCGGCGACTGAGGCGACGATGGCCAGATGGCCCCGCCGCCGCTCGGTCCAGGCCGGCATCAGCGCCTCGACACAGCCGGCGACGGACACCAAGTTCAGCTCGATCGTCGCAGCGAAGCTGTCCCGTTTCAACGTTTCCGCACTGTCCTTCGCGTAGGTCCCGGCGTTGAGGATGGCGAGCGCAATGCCGCCATGCTCTGCCTCCAGCCGCTGGACGATGGCATGGACGGCGGACGTGTCCGTGACATCGCCGGGGCACGCGATAATGCGCCCGGCCGGCGCCTCATGCACCAGTTCATCCAGTTTATCGGCGCCGCGGGCCGTTGCCGCCACCGTCCATCCGTCGCGGGCGAGCCGCAGGGCGACGGCGCGGCCGATACCCATGCTCGCGCCTGTGATCCAAGCGCACCCATCCTTCGGGCCAGTCGCTGAGTTGCACATTCCCATCCTACGCGGCATCGACCGGCGCAGCGGCACCGGTCACCTGATCCATGAACGCCCGGGCATCCCGCCGAATCTCAGCCAAGCGCGCCTCCGGCATGCGCGCCAGCGTCCGATAGGGCATGGCGAGACGCGGATTGCCCTCCAGTCGCGCGCGGTTCTCGATCAGGAAGTTCCAGTAGAGATAGTTGAACGGGCAGGCCTTAGGCCCTGCCTTCTTGCGCACATCGTACGTGCAGTTGCTGCAGTAGTCCGACATACGGTCGATATAGGCGCCGCTGGACGCGTACGGCTTGGAGGCCATCACACCGCCATCGGCATGCAAAGCCATCCCGTGGGTGTTTGGCAGCTCCACCCATTCGAAGGCGTCGGCATAGACGGCGAGATACCACTCGCACACCTCTTTCGGCGCGACGCCGAGCAACAGCGCGAAATTGCCGGTGACCATCAGGCGCTGGATGTGGTGGGCATAGGCGAGATGTTTCGTTTGCCCGATGACGTCGGCCAGACAGTTCAGGCGCGTCTCGCCGGTCCAATAGAAATCGGGCAGCGGCCGCTGCGCATTCAGTGCGTTGGTCTCAGCATAGTCGGGCATCTTCAGCCAGTAGACGCCGCGCACATACTCCCGCCAGCCCAGCACTTGACGGATGTATCCTTCGGCAGCGTTCAGAGGTACGTCGCCGGCACGATAGGCCGCCTCCACACGCCGAATGACGGCCAGCGGATCCAACAGACCAACGTTCAGATAGAGCGCGATCAACGAGTGGAACAGCACTGGCTCACCCTGCCGCATGGCGTCCTGGTAATCGCCAAATTGCGGCAGGGCGCATTGCAGGAAGTGGTCGAACGCAAGCTCTGCGCCCTCTTCTGTGACCGCGAAGTCGAAGGGCAGCAGGTCGCCGAAATGGCCGCCGAACCGGCGGTCCACCAGATCGAGAACCTCGCGGGTCTCACAGTCGGAATCAAACTGCGGCTGTGCCGGCGGTCGGACAAGCGCGGGCAGAGCCTTGCGATTGTCCGCGTCGAGGTTCCACTTGCCACCTTCAGGTTCGCCGCTGCTGTCCAGCAACACGCCGTAGCGGCGGCGCATCACGCGGTAGAAATGCTCCATACGAAGCTGTCGGCGGTCGCCCGCCCAACGGGCGAATTCCGCCCTCGAGCAGAGGAAACGGTCATCCTCGCGGATCTCGACCGTGACCCCGACGAGATCCCGCCAACTATCCATATCGGCACGGACACGGTACTCACCAGGTTCGGTCACCAACACCCTGCGCGGCCGGTGACGCCGAACGGCGCGGGCGAGTTCTTCGCGGAAGCTGCCGGTATTGCCCTGGTCCTCCAGACGCACGTAGTCGACGGTCACGCCGTCTTCGCCAAGTCGGGCCGCAAAGTGCCGCATGGCAGACAGAATGAAGGCGATCTTCTTCTTGTGGTGGCGGACATAGGTCGTTTCGTCCGCCACCTCCACCATCAGAACCACGTCGCTCGCCGCATCCAGATCGGCAAGTGACGAGACGTTGGGGCTCAGCTGGTCACCAAGAACGAACCTGAGCGTTTCGCAGGTCAAGGTTGCCCCGGCGTCCTTAGCCCGCCAGCACGGCGCCGTCCGGCCGCAGCCGGTAACGCACTTCTTCGCCGCGGGCGTCGAACGACATGGCCACCCATTGGCCCACATCGGTGTACCAGGCACTCAAGGTGAGATCGCCGGTAAAGGTATAGCGCTGTGCTCTGACCGTACGGCCACCGGTTTGAAGCTGTTCGACAGCACCCGGGCGAGCCGACACGTTCAGAATGCCGCCGCGCTGTGTGTCCAGAAGCTCAGTTCGCCGGACGATCTCCTGGTTCCAATAGCTGGTGGGCATAATGTCGGCCGGCGCCACATAGCGCCCCTGCCCGCCGTCGACTTCCAGGCCGGCCGCGGTGGCGCGGCCGGTCAGCCGGTAGTCCCGGCCGTCATCGTTGGTCTCGGTGTCGATGGCGACCAGGCGACCGTCCTCCCACACCTCGGTGTTGCGATGCCGGTACCGGAAGACGGTGACGAAGGCGACCGACACCTCAAGGTCGATCGCGATGTCGACCTGGGTCCGGCTGCCCTGCCGGCTGAAGGTGATTTGATGCGTTCCGATCGGGTCGCCGCCGCGTGTGACCTCGAACGGCATTCGATCTGCGGGCGGAATCGTCGCAGCCCACGCCAAGCCGGTCGGCGCCAAGCCGAGGCCCGCCAGCCCGGAGGCGGCGATTCCGCCCAAGAACAAGCGTCGATCGATGCCGGTACGTTCGCGTCGCAAGATCTCGCTATCGGTCATCGGCCCTACCTTCCTGTTGGAATTCCGTTGAGCGGCACCGCGCCGCAAATTCACCCGCAGATCGCCGCACCGGCCCACATGCAGACTGCTGAACCCTTCAGCGCCGTTGGGGCCATCACTGCTGTGTTGCCGACTTATACGCCGGTCCCTGGCTCGCCGATCACCGGGCACGAACCCGTGATACCGACTTGAACTGCGACCACGAGGCCCACTGCCGCAGAGTGATTTCACTACCGAGTCACGTCCATGTAACATATTCGTCACAGGGGGGTTTTATGGTCCGGCGCATCTTTTCCGGGCCCTTCTTCCCGGCCAACAACCCGTATCAAACGACCACCAACAAGGGAGAGGCGAGACAATGGACAACCGGGACATCTCGATGTTCGGCAACAAGGGCGAGGCCTTCGAGGCTGCCGACGACACGCCGACCAATCCGACCGCCACCCCCACCTTGGGGGACATCATCAACACGCGGTTCGGCCGCCGCGATGCCATGCGCGGCGCGCTGGCCGTAAGCGCGATCTCGGCGACCGCCGCGCCGATGCTGCTGCAGAGCAGCGAGGCCCGCGCGGAAGACAGTCGCTACGTCTTCAGCGAGATCGAGCACGGCGTCGACGAGACGCATCATGTCGCCGAGGGCTATACCGCCAACGTCCTGATCCGCTGGGGCGACCCGGTGGAAGCCGACGCGCCGGAATTCGACCCGATGAACCAGACGCCGGACGCACAGGAGATGCAGTTCGGCTACAACAACGACTTCATCGGCTATGTCGGCCTGCCGCTCGGCTCCGACAATAGCGAGCACGGCGTGCTGTTCGTGAACCACGAATACACGAACGAAGAGGTCATGTTCCCCGGCCTCGGCAAGCAGGACAACGCCGGCTTCAGCGGCATGACCCGCGACCTCGTCGACATCGAGATGTCGGCCCATGGCTGCTCGGTCATCGAGGTCCGTAAGGAAGGCGGCACCTGGAGCGTTGTGCCCGAAAGCGAGTATGCCCGCCGGATCACCATGCGCACGACATGGATGGAGCTGACCGGCCCGGCTGCTGCGCACGACCGGATGAAGACACCGGCCGACCCTTCGGGCACGCGCGTGATCGGCACCATCAACAACTGCGCCGGCGGCCAGACGCCCTGGGGCACGTTCCTCACGGCCGAGGAGAACTTCCACGGCTATTTCTGGGGCGACCTGGATGCGGGCCATCCGGAGTTCGAGAACTACGACCGCTATGGCGTTCCCGGCAACTGGTACGCCTGGGGCAAGTTCCACGACCGCTTCGACATCAACGCCGTGCCGAACGAGGCCAACCGTTTCGGCTGGATCGTCGAGGTCGATCCGCTGGACCGCAACTCCGTGCCCAAGAAGCGGACTGCCATGGGCCGCGCCAAGCACGAGAATGCTGAGATGATCGTCAACGGCGACGGTCGGGTCGTCGTCTACACCGGCGACGATCAGCGGTTCGAGTATCTCTACAAGTTCGTCTCCGACGGCACCTACAACGCAGACGACCGTGCGGCGAACATGGACCTGCTCGACAGCGGTACGCTCTACGTCGCCCGGTTCGATGCTGACGGGACCGGCGAATGGCTGGCCCTGACCCATGGCGAGGGCCCGCTGACGGCCGACAACGGCCTCGACAGCCAGGCCGACGTCGTGATCGAGACCCGCAAATCGGCGGATCTGCTGGGTGCCACGCCGATGGACCGCCCGGAGGATGTCGAACCCAACCCGGTCACCAACAAGATCTACGTCAACCTGACCAACAACACGCGGCGCAATGCCGAAGACGTCGACGCCGCCAACCCGCGTGCGGAGAACGCCTGGGGCCAGATCATCGAGATCACCCAGGACGGTGACGACCACGCGGCGACCACCTTCACCTGGGAAATCCTGGTCCAGTGCGGCGACCCGGCCGATGCGGAAGTCGGTGCGGTCTGGAACTCCGCGACGTCGGAGAACGGTTGGTTCAGCTGCCCGGATAACATGGCCGTCGACGGCAAGGGCCGGCTGTGGATCACGACCGACCAGGGCGGTTCGTGGAGCCGCGTGTCCGGTTCGGCCGACGGTGTCTGGGGTCTGGAGACCGATGGCGAGCTGCGCGGCACCGGCAAGATGTTCTTCCGCGTGCCGGTGGGTGCCGAGATGTGCGGCCCGCGCTTCACGCCGGATGACCGTACGCTGTTCGTCGCCGTTCAGCACCCGGCGACCGACGGCACGTCAGCTTTCCCCGGCTTCGAGCGCAACTCCACCTTCGAAGATCCGGCCACCCGCTGGCCGGACTTCCAGGACGGCGTGCCGCCGCGCCCGTCTGTCGTCGTCATCACCAAGGACGACGGCGGCGAAATCGGCGTCTAAGACGTCAAGAGCGTGAACGCGGCGGCGCCATCGGCGCTGCCGCCGCGACGAGACTTCAGGGCGGCCCGAAACGGCCGCCCTTTCCTTTTTCTGCGGCGGCACGATAGCGTGATCGCCGAGACCGGCTGTTGGAGAATACGCGTCGCATGGCCACTGCACTTCAGCCACCGCTGCAGCCCGGAGACCGCGCGATCGACTTTGCGCGCCGCGACGCCCATGGCCGGGCCTTCCACTTCTATGAGCGACTGTGCGGTCGCGCCACCGTGCTGGTGATCGGTGGCGTACCCGACGATGCGCTGGTGGCTATCCTGGATCGACTAACTGACGCGACCGTTGCGGCTGTAAACCTTGTGCAGGGAACACTGGAGGATGCTGCAGCCTTCGCCTGCCGAACGAAGGCGATCGTTTTGGCCGATGAGGACGGCGCCGTTACGGCCGCCTTTCTCGGGCCATCGCCGCCCCCCACCGCCATCGTGCTGGACCCGACATTCCGCATTGCGGTGGTCCTGCCGGTCACAGGCGACGGCAGGGAGCTCACCACGGCAGTGGCAAGCCTCGGCCACGCGCCGGCAAACAGGGTCGTAGGCGGCGCGCCTGTGCTGATCGTCCCCGATGTCCTGGATCGTGACCTCTGCACCGCGCTGATGGAGACGTACGAAACCCAGGGCAACGTCGCCTCGGGCATGCCGCGGCTGGTCGACGGCAAACCCGCTCTGGTCGAAGACCCCGACGCCAAGATCCGGCGCGACCACACGATCAGAGACCCGGCGCTGGGCGCAGCCGTGACGGGCCGGCTCACGCGCAGACTGCTGCCGGAAATCGCCAAGGCCTTCTGCTTCCAGGCCACGCGATTCGAGGCGCTGAAGGTCGTCTGCTATGACGCTGAGACCGGCGGCTATTTCCGCCCGCACCGCGACAACACGACGCCCGACGCGGCGCACCGCCGCTTCGCCATGACCCTCAATCTCAACACCGGCGACTATGAAGGCGGCGAGCTGCGCTTTCCAGAATACGGGCCGGAGCTTTACGCACCACCGGCCGGTGGTGCGGTCGTGTTCTCATGCGCCCATCTGCACGAAGCCATGGACGTGACGGCGGGCCGCCGCTTCGTGCTGTTGACGTTCCTCTATGGCGAGGAAGAGGCACGGCGCCGGGCCGCCTATCTGGCACGGGCGCGAAGCTGATCGGCGGAGAATGCCGCCGAAAGGCCATTCCGGTCCATGAGCCACGTCATGGCGTGGGTTTCGGCCCGGTGCCAAGCTCACATGCGGATCTTCAGACTTACCCGGCACGACGGGAGTACACCAGGATGATCCGCACGGCCCTTTCCCAATCGATCCTCACGCCCAGCCGGCGCGACGTGCTGACCTCACTGCTTGGCGGCGCAGCCCTGACATGGCTTACGCCCAGCAACCTGGCTCGCGCCAGTGATCCGGCGCAACAGCGGTATATCTGTCTGGAGCCCGACTGCTCGCCTTACGTCTACGACCCGGCCCAGGGGGATCCGTCGCAGGGCATCCCGGCCGGCACGGCGTTCGAGGACCTGCCCGACGACTGGGTCTGCCCCGACTGCCAGGGACCGAAATCGTCCTTCGTCCCCTTCGGCTGATCGCGGGGCCTGCGCCCCGAAGCGTCAGCGTGTATCGGTGACGGCGGCCCATTCGTTCGGCGCGGGCCGCGAGCCCATTCACGTCCGGCCCGCCAGAAGTGCAGCCGGACGCATCTCGCCTTTCCAGACGAATCGCAAGACTAAGCATCTCACGTTATGCGTCTGATCGGCCCCATCGTGGATTGATCGGTCACTGCACTGTCCTGTATTGCTGCCCTCGTCCGCCGGACGACAACAATGACGCATCGAGGGGGGCCACCATATGAGTGCCGACACCGAACGTCTGGGCAAGGACCGCACCTTCGACTCGTTCGTCCATTCGCAAGTCATGGGCAGCATGGTGCTGCTGGCCTGTGCGGCCACGGCGCTGATCTGGGCCAACAGCCCCTGGGCGGAAGACTACTTTGCGCTGATCCACACCTATCTGGGCTTCAGCTGGGGCGAGACGACGTACCAGATGTCGCTGCAGCACTGGGTCAACGACGCGCTGATGGTGATCTTCTTCTTCGTCGTCGGGCTGGAGATCAAGCGCGAGCTCTTGCTGGGCCACCTGTCGTCATTCCGCCAAGCGTCGCTGCCGGTGATGGCGGCGATTGGCGGCGTCGCCCTGCCCGCCGGCATCTATTACGCGCTGAACTACGGCGAAGCGGACATGGTGCGTGGATGGGGCATCCCCATGGCGACCGACATCGCCTTCGCACTCGGCATCCTGGCGATGTTCGGCAAGCGCGTGCCGATCGGCCTCAAAATCTTCCTGACGGCGCTGGCCATTGCCGACGACCTGGCGGCAGTGTCGGTGATCGCCCTGTTCTATACTGAGCAGATCAACTTCGTGCCGCTGATCGTCGCCGGCGCGCTGCTGCTGCCGCTGATGGTGGCCTTCCAGATCCGGCTGGCGCGGATCAGCGTGATGATGGTGCTGATCGTCGGCGTCTGGGTGGGCGTATTTGCGTCAGGCATCCATGCGACCGTGGCCGGCGTGGTCATGGCCTTCCTGGTGCCGGTGCGTGTGCGCATCCAGCCGCAGAAGCTGATCGACTTCGCGTCGGACAAGCTGCGCCGGCTGCGCCGCGACGACGTGACAAAAGACAGCATGATCGAGAACCACCAGCAGCTTGAGGCGATCGAAGACCTGCATTCGGCCACGCGCGAGTTGACGCCCTTCGGCCTGTCGCTGGAGCATTACCTGCACCCGATCCAGACCTTGTTCGTGCTGCCGCTGTTCGCCCTGTTCAACGCCGGCGTGGCGGTGGGTGAGCAGTCGTTCGGCAGCACGGTCAGCCTTGGCATCATCCTGGGCCTGTTCCTGGGCAAGCCGATCGGCATCATGCTGTTCAGCTGGCTGACGGTGCAGCTGCGCCTGGCCAGCATGCCGGAAGGCGTGAACTGGGGCCAGATCCTGGGTGCGGGCTGCCTGGCCGGGGTCGGCTTCACCATGTCGATCTTCATCACGGAGCTTGCGTTCGACGACAGCGCCCTGATCGGCGATGCCAAGCTTAGCATCGTCATCGCCTCGGTACTGGCCGGCATCGGCGGCTATCTGATCCTGCGCCGGATGCTGCCGAAGGAGGGGCCGGGCGAACCGGCGCCCGAGGTCGTCGTCGAACCGCCTCAGGAGGCGCCGGCACATTGACCAGGGCTCGGCCCATGGTCCCGACCATCGTCTACTCCACGACGCGGTCCTGGAACTGTGGCGACGACTTCATTCTCTATGGCGTCCGGCGGCTGGTGGAGGCCGCCTTGCCACAGCACATCCCGCTGGTCTTCAACCGAAATCCGGAATTCGTCGCAGGCCGCGTGCTGCACAACCGTGCGGTCCCAGTGCGCGAACCGGGTGCGGACACGGATCGCGGGATCACGGTGAACCCATACGCGCTCGCGCAATCCTTCACCTGGCGCTGGGACAACTCGGTGCGCCCCGGCTTTCCCGTCGATGAGGCAGATGCCTGCATCATGGCCGGAACGCCGGAATGGTGTGGCGGGCCTGTGGAACCGCTGTTGCGCATGGTGCAGGCGGCCGGGATGCCGATCGCCTATCTCGGCCTCGGCTACTTCCACGGCCATGCCGGGCGCAGCTTCGACGACCTGTCGCCGCTGGACCGGGAGATACTGGGCCGCGCTGGGCTCGTGACCGTGCGCGATGAGGGCTGCCGTGATCTCTTGGCGCCGATCTCGCCGGAACGCCGCCCCTGCCCCAGCCTCTACGCGTCGCCAACCGACCGGTTGCGCGACGGGCCGCGGCGCATCGCGCTCTGCGCCCAGGGTACGGCCAAGAGCAATCACCAGCGCATCGACGCCGCCGTGCTGGACTTCACCGTCGCCCTGTTCGAACGCCTGACCGACCGATACGACTGCGCGCTGGTCTGCCATTACATCGATGAAATCGGGGAGCTGCGGGCCCGCCTGGGCGGGCGTGTACCGCTGCTCTACTCCTACGACCCCCGCGACTATTTCGACCTCTATGACGGTTTCGACCTGACCGTGACCACGCGGGTCCACGGTGCCGGCCTGTGCGCTTCGCTCGGCATCCCGGCCGTCGTGATCGCGGGATCGGCCCGGGCGCCGACGGTCGAGGGTTTTTTGGCCACCACGATCGACCCGAAGGGCACGGGCGTGGACGAAGCCGTTGCGATCGTGGAGAGCCTGGACATTCGCGAACGGTCGGCGGCCATCCGCCGGCACAAGCGCGCGGGATATCTGCACGATGCCGATCTGATGGCCGAGTTCCTGAAGGGCGCGGGCCTGCTGAGGGCTTGAGGCAGTTCGGTCCCCTGTCAGACTCCCGAACTTGCTGTGACAGTGCCGAGACAACGGCGGGAGATGCCCGCCTGCGCGGGCATGACGTCTATTCATTGATGGTTGTCTCGTTCCATCAGCCAGCGCGTCGTCCTCGCGAAGGCGGGGACCTCCCTGTGGTCCGAAAGGCGGTCGCCGACTGGCGCTCCTGGACCTGAGCCCTCCCCACCCACCGGCAAGCGTCGATTCGACGCGAGCGATTTTGCACTGCATCTACGTCTTGAAGTTGTATATTACGGTGCCGGCCGACGGGCCGATCTGGGGGCATAGTGAAGGACGGCCGGAATGGCTACGAAGACGGTTGCGATCGCCTGTCAGGGCGGCGGCACCCATGCCGCGTTCACCTGGGGCGTGCTGACGAAGATCCTGGAAACCAAGAAGGCCTGGGACGCCGATCGAGGCAAGGGCCAGCGCTTCGATATCACCGCGATCAGCGGCACCTCGGCCGGGGCGCTGTGCGCGCTCGCCACCTGGTACGGCCTGGCCCCGAATACGGCCGACCCCGCCTGCGGCACCCTCGACAAGGCGATCGAGCGGCTGAACTTCCTGTGGACCACCTTTTCCGCCAGCACGCCGATCGAGAAGTACCACAACGCCGCCGTCGCCAAGCTGCTGGAGATGAAGGAACGGGGCGCACCGTTCCCGGACTCCAGCCCCTACGAGATCTATGGCGACCTGGCGCTGATGGGCCTCTCGCTGATGGGCGCGCGCCAGCAATACCTGGCCTTCCCTGCCCTGTTACAGGCGATCTGCCCGAATTTCGAAACCATCGACTGGCCAGGCGTGGCCAAGACCGGCCGCCGCATGCTGGCCGGCGCGATCGAGATCTACAGCGGCAATTTCGAGACCTTCGACAGCGACAAGACGCTGGAGGATCTGGGCCTGAGGCCCGCGCATAAGGAGCATGACCAGTACGACGTGACCCGCTGGCGCATGCGCCGCGGCATCTCGCTGGAAGGCGTGGCGGCGTCGGGCACCCTGCCCGAGGTGCTGCCGGCCCAGCGCATCGAGGATAAAGAGTTTCCCACGGGCACGCCGGGAAAGAGCATCCAGCGCGATGCTTTCTATTGGGACGGCCTCTATTCCCAGAACCCGCCAGTGCGCCAGCTTGTCGACCGCGAGACCAATGCGGACAAGCCGGACGAGATCTGGGTGATCCGCATCAACCCGCAGGAGATCAACGCGGCCCAGCAGATCACCAGCCTGGAGGATATGCGCGACCGCGAGAACGACCTGGCCGGCAACATCTCGCTGAATGCGGAGCTGGACCACATCCTGACCATGAACCGGTGGATCACCAAGTACGGCGCAGAGTCGGCTTTCGGCGCCGACCGCAAGGTGGTCGACATCCGCACCATCAAGATGACGCGCGACACCGCCTGGGGCCTGAGCCGCACCTCGAAATTCGACCGCGACCCGAAGCACCTGGAACGCCTGCGCGTCGAGGGCCAAGAGGTGGCGGAGCGCTGGCTCGCCAACTGGCGGGCGAAGGGCCAGGACTTCGACGCCTACCCCTACGACGCCCGGTATCCGGAAACGGGTTAGGGTCTGTCGACATTCATGGCCCCAACCCCACTTTGGCCCTCCCCCTTGATGGGGGAGGGTTGGGTGGGGGTGATCGTGCCGGTCCAAACCGGGTCCATCGGTAACAGTTCAGCCCAGCAGCATCAGTCACAGGTCTCGAAGATGGCCGGGGAGAACCGGGCGATGCCTTAGAGAGAAACCTGCACCATGGATCAGCAAATGGGGTCCGTAGAAGCATATAGGGGAGGCGAGGAGAGCGTTGCGGCGCCATCACCCCCACCCGAACCCTCCCCCATCGAGGGGGAGGGACTCTGAATGTCGCTAGACCTTAGCCGCCCGGCCGCGCGCGACCGCCTGAAAGGCACGCCGCCCCCAACCGCCAAGCCACCTCCACGTGGGACACACGACCCATGATCGACCTCGCCGCCGTTCTGGTTGCCCTCGGGCTGTTGATGTTCCTGGCGTTCCGCGGGATCACGCTGATCCTGCTGGCGCCGGCCATGGCCATGCTGGCGGTGGTGATGACCGGCGGGCTGCCGGTGCTGGCCGCCTATACGCAGATCTTCATGACCAGCACGGGCGGCTTCATCATCTCGTTCTTCCCGCTGTTCCTCTTAGGCGCCGTATTCGGCAAGCTGATGGACGACAGCGGGTCGGCGAAGTCCATCGCCCGGTCGGTCAGCGCCTGGCTGGGGCCGGAACGGTCCATCGTCTCCGTCGTCTTGTGCTGCGGCGTGCTGACCTATGGCGGTGTGTCGGCCTTTGTCGTGGCCTTCGCCATCTTCCCCGTGGCGGCCGCCCTGTTCCGCACCGCCGACATTCCCAAGCGGCTGATCCCCGGCACTCTGGCGCTGGGCGCCTTCACCTTCACCATGTCGGCCCTGCCCGGCACGCCGGCGATCCAGAACGCCATCCCCATGCCGTTCTTCAACACCACCTCGTTCGCCGCCCCGGGCCTGGGCATCATCGCCGCGGTGATCATGTTCGCGCTGGGCGTTCTCTGGCTGAACCGCCGTGCGAAGAGCGCCCGCAAGGCCGGCGAAGGCTACGGCGACCATGCCGACGCCCTGCCCGCGCGCGACGTGGTGATGCGCGAGCGCACGCAAGGGGCCGGCTTCGACATCGCCGAGCTGCCGGAAACGCGACGGGAGGAGGAGCCGCTGCCCCCCTTCGCCCTGGCCGTGCTGCCGGTGGTCACCGTGATCGTCGCCAACTTCGCCTTCGTTGAGTTCATCGTGCCGCTGATGGACACGTCGTACCTGGCCGAGCCGCCGCTGGGCCCGACGACGATCGAGAGCGTGCGCGGCCTCTGGGCCGTGATCACGGCGCTGTTCCTCGCCATCATCCTGCTGATCGTCTTCAACTGGCGGCGGCTGGAAGACCTGCGCGCGAGCCTGGACAAGGGGGCCGACGCCTCGGTCCTGCCGATCTTCAACACCGCCAGCCTGGTGGGCTTCGGCGCCATCATCGCGGCCCTGCCGGTGTTCGGCACGATCAGCGACGCCGTGTTGTCGCTGGGCGGCGGCAACCCGCTGATCACCGTCGCCGCCTCCGTCACGGCCCTGTCGGCCATGACCGGCTCCGCCTCCGGCGGCATGAGCATCGCGCTCGACGCCCTGGGCGCCACCTTCGCGGACCTCGCCCGCACCACCGGCGTGTCGCTGGAGGCCATGCACCGCGTCACCGCCGTCGCCTCAGGCGCGCTGGACGCCCTGCCCCACAACGGCGCCGTGATCACCCTGTTGACCGTCTGCGGCATCGGCCACCGCAAGGCCTACGCGGATATTTTCATGGTCGCGATCGTGGCACCGATGGCGGCGCTGGCGGTGATCATCGCGCTGGCGAGCGTGTTTGGGTCGTTTTAGGGGTCGTCGGAGATGGAAGGTGGTCCGTGGCTATACTTCGTCGGCTGCCGGCCCTGAATCGAAGATTCGCTCTCTCTCGGAACCTGGCCGTTCACGAATCACCACCAGTCAATCGGCACGCTGCGCGGCCACAATCGAATAGTGAAACGGCCAAAAGCACCGCGCCCACCTCGGACCCATAATTGCCTGCATGTTAAATTATTCTCCAGCGATAAGACAGTAACGACGACGATCTACCTCACAAGCTTTACCTAGGTTTCCTCACAATGAGAAATAGGTATTTTTGGGTAGGCGCTTCAAACTTGAATGGCTTTCGGCAATGCAGATTATCCTGCCTACTCTCGGTTGCCTAGAGGGAGTTGGCTAGGCACAGGGCGTTGATTCCTCTCGCTATTGCAAATACAATAGAGCTGATAAAAAGGGATAGGTTGAATGGGTGACATTGCCGGAGATATTGCTACTATCGCCACGGACTTCGCGCGACTCGTGGCCCCTTTTTTGGCCCCCTTCCTAACAACACTTGCAGGCGCTTTCTTTGGCACATGGTTTGCGTTCCTCTTTGAACATCGCAGACGACAACGAGCTAGAGCGAATTCGCTGGTGGTTGAATCGTGGGATTCCCAAGGGCGGTGAAATGTGATTCACCCTGATGGCTGGTGAAGGAGGCCAGCCGTTATGGCC
>JANQIX010000039.1 GCA_028281925.1 Alphaproteobacteria bacterium | reverse complement strand
CGTGCGCCGCAAGCAGCCGGGGGAGCCGGCCACCCGGCCGCCTCTTGACAGCGGGGAACCGGTGCTGGAAAGCGCCATCACGCTGATCCGCAACGGCGCCATCTTCTATCGCGGGCAACCGCTGCAGCGCCTGATGGCCGAGAGCAGCCTGGAAACGGTCGCGGGTCTGATCTGGGCTGTGGGCACGGATCCCTTTGCCACGCTGTCTGGGGTGGCTGGCGAAGATCCTGGGGGCTGGACGCGTCTTGCCGCCGGTCTGCCGGCGTTGGAGCGGTGTCAGGCGCTTCTGCCCGTCGCCTTCAAACACGATCCGACGATCTATAACCTTGCCCCGGCCGGTGTCGCGATGACGGGGGCTCGGATCATCCACCGGATGCTGGCCATTGTCACCGGAGAGCCGACGGACGGGCGGCCGGCGCACGAGCATCTGGCGCGACACTGGCATGTGCCATCACGCCAGGGCACCGTCTTGCGGGCCGCACTGGTAGCGGTGGCCGATCATGAGTTGAACGCATCTGCCTTCACGGTGCGGTGCGTTGCCTCTACGCGGGCATCGCCGGTAGCCGCCGTGGTCGCGGGACTGGCCGCCCTGACGGGGCCGCGCCATGGCGGCATTACCGAGCGTGTGGCGGCGGCCCTTCCGGATCTACTGGGCGCCGATGATCCCCATGCGGCCGTCGCCCGGCGGCTACGGCGTGGGGACGATCTGCCCGGCTTCGGCCATCCGCTCTATCCTGACGGCGATCCCCGCTATCTGCTGCTGGTGGCGGCGCTGGAGCGGGCCGGTGCGCCGTCGGATCTGCTGGACCGGGCAGCCCGGCTGGCCGCCGCCGCCCGCGACCTCGCCGGCCGCCCGCCGACCCTGGATGTCGGGCTTGCGCTGATCGGGCAGGCGCTTGACCTGCCGGAAGAGGCGCCGCTGACGCTGTTCGCCCTCGGCCGCAGCGTCGGCTGGATCGGCCATGCGATTGAGCAGTATGCGGACCCAAAGCTGATCCGCCCTCGTGCCCGCTATGTTGGGCCGCTTCCGGAATAGGTGGGACTGGGCGTGGAACTCCGTAATCTCCCGCCTAATCCTGGCCGGCCGACAGTCCGTAGTCTGGCGGCTCGTCCGCAGCGCCGGCCGCCGGTGTGCCGTCGCAGGGATAGGCGGCCCGCATCATCGCTATGACGGCCTCATGGGCCGGCACGTCGGACAGCGAGCGGTTGCCGGCGGCGAAGGTCACGAAATCCCGCCGTACAGCCTCCAGCGGCAGGTCGGCCGGCAGGCACACCGTCTCATCGCCACCGGTCAACGCCAGGTGCGACGAGAGTGCGGCCGACAGATAGCCAAAGCACACGCCCTGCAAGAAGCGGGAGGTGACCGTTTCGCACTGCTGGTAGAGCTCGATTGCTGACTTGTCGATCCCGTCCGCCATCGCCGGCGTTGTGGCGGCTCCGGCCAACACAAAGGCGGCCGATCCGGCCAGCCACGCTCGTATCCCGATGCCCGGCCTACACAGCAGGTGCCGCATAGCGTCTTCCTTGTTCTGTCCCAACCTGAACGGCGAAGGCCATCAGACCTACGATACGCCGGATGCCGTCAAGTGTGCGATGTGGCCAAGCCGCTTTCTCGCACCTCAAGGGCGGCATAACATCAAAAATACTGAAATTGCACTTCAGAATTATTCGTTTGATTGAAGGATATGCTCACGATACGCTCGCGTTAATGTGAGCCGGAGGAAACACCCAATGACCGTGGAACTGACGCCCGGGCAACTGCATCTGCAGGAGCGGGCCAAAGCGTTGGCCGAGACCGTATTTGCGCCGCGCGCGGCCGCCATTGATCGCAGCGAGCGGTACCCATGGGAGAACGTCGAAGCCCTGGTCGAGTCCGGTTTCTTCGGCCTGACCGTGCCGGAACAATATGGCGGGCCGGGCCTTGGGTTTCTGGATGCCGTTCTGGTGATCGAACAGGTCGCCAAGGCGTGTGGCGTGACCGCCCGGATCGTGGTCGAGGCCAATATGGGGGCGCTGTCGGCCATCCTGCAGTACGGCACAGAGAAGCAGAAGCAGATGGCTGCGGCGTCGGTGCTGAGCGGCGACAAGCCGGCGATCTGCATCACCGAGCCCGAGGCCGGGTCCGCGGCCTCGCAGATGACAACGCGGGCCGACCAGCGCGGTGACACCTGGGTGCTGAATGGCCGCAAGCATTGGATCACCGGCGGCGGCGTCTCCAAGCTGCATCTGATCTTCGCCCGGGCGTTTGACGAGGCCGGCCGCGAGCTGGGCATCGGCGGCTTCATCGTCTTTGCCGGCGCACCGGGGCTGGTCGTCGGCAAGCGTGAGCCCACCATGGGCCTGCGCGGTATTCCGGAGACCGAGATTATCTGCCGTGACCTTGAAGTGCCGGCGGACATGGTGCTGGCCCCGAACGGCGACTTCCGCCACGGCTTCGCCGACCTGATGAACGCCTATAACAGCCAGCGCGTCGGTGCTGCCACGGTCGCGCTCGGTCTGGCCGAAGGGGCACTGGACCGGGCGCTGGACTATGCCCGGGAGCGGGAACAGTTCGGCCGCCCGATCTGCGAGTTCCAGGGCCTGCAATGGATGCTGAGCGACATCGCCATTCAGACCTCTGCCGCCCGCGCGTTGATCTATGCCACGGCCGCCGCCGCTGGCCGCAACGGTCAGCCGTTCCCTGATCCGCTGGACGCGGCCAAGGCCAAGGTCTTCGCTTCGGAAATGGCGATCAAAGCGACTAACGACGCGCTGCAGATCTTCGGCGCCCGCGGCTATTCGCGCGACTGCCCCATGGAGCGGATCGCCCGCGACGCGCGCATGTTCACCATCGGCGGCGGTACGGCCCAGGTGCTGCGCACCTTGGTCGCCTCGCGGATCCTGGAACGCAAGCTGCCGCAGACCCGCGACGGCTTCACCAAGCTGGCAACACGGGCCATCGCTGCGGAGTGACGCGACGACGCTCGGGCGGCCTAGGGCTGCCTGGAGCGACGCACAAGACGGATCTGTCGACGGCCCGCCAGCAGACGCAAGCGGGCCGTCACTTCGTCAAGGATGGGCCGCCACGCGCCCGGCTGCGGCTGGGTGAAGATGCGCATTGCAGGATACCACGGGCTGTCGTTTCGATCCCGCAACCACCGCCATTCGCTCTGAAACCGGTTCAACAGCCAGATCGGCGTGCCGACCGCTCCGGCGAGATGGGCGACCGCCGTGTCGACGCTGATCACCAGATCCAAGGTGGCGACCAGATTGGCCGTGTCCATGAAGTCGCGGCAGTCGCCCATGGGGTCGTGGATCCGACCCTCAAGGCCTTCCGCGTCGATCTCGGCGGCGGCTTCGTCTTTCTGCAGGCTGAACCAGGCGATGCCGTCCAGCGCGAGCATGGGGCGGAAGGCGCGGAGCGGCAGGCTGCGGACCCGGTCCATCGGGTTGTCCCGCCGGCCGGCCCAGACGATGCCAACGCGCAGCCGCCGATCAACACAGGTGCGGGCCGCCCAGGCTGCTGCGTCTTGCGCGTTCTGCCGCAGCACGCCGCTGCAGTCCGGAATGCTGTTCAGGTCCGTGCCGAAAGCGAGCGGAAGACTCATGACCGGGCAGTGGTGGGTGAAGCCGCCGTCGGAGACGGCGTCCGGATCGGTAGCGGTCGTGATAGCGTCACCCAGGCTGTGGCGGAACAGGCGGGCCAGAGGCTCGGCCACAATGCAGGTGACGGCGGCGAACCGTCGGGCCAGCGGGGGCAGATAGCGCGACATCATGATCGCATCGCCCAACCCCTGCTCAGGGAACACAAGGATCCTGGCATCCGGCCCCGGCGGGTCACCGCCCCAGCGCGGCAGCGTGGTCTTGGGGCGTGCCGTCGAAAGCGGCGCATGCCGCCAGCGGCTTTCATATCTGGGCAGACCCTCGCGATAGTCGCCTGTGAGCAGCAATGCCAGCGCCTCGTTGCCGGCAGCGATCGGGTGGTCGGGCGCCAGGGACTGGGCCTGGCGGTAGATCGCAATCGCCAGTTCGGGTTTGCCGCGGTTCATCAGTGCATTGGCGAGGTCGACCTGGATGTCCGCACTGTCCGGCCGAAGTGCTGCGGCCTTCCGATACCAGCCCTCCGCCGCTTCATGATCGCCCAGAAATGAGAGCAGATTGCCGAGCTGCCTGGGTGCAAGCGCATCCGCCGGATCTTCGGCTGCCGCCTTGCGCAAGAGATGGAGTGCCTGGTCGAACCGCTTGTTCGCCATCGCCGCTTGGAGCCGGCGGCCCAGTTCGGTGTCGTCGCCCCGTCGCGGCGGTTCGGGGATTGCGATGGCAGGTGCCTCGGCGGGGTTGGCAGGCATAGCCCGGATGCCTATCCCGCCGATGGCCGCCGTGCCGGGCGCACGTACCGGACCTGCCGGCCGGCCGCCTGCAACCGCAGGCGCGCCGTCACTTCGGCCAGCACCGCCGTCCAGTCGCCCGGTCGCGGCTGCGTGATAAGGCGCAGGGAGGGATACCAAGGGCTGTCGGTCCGATCGCGCAGCCACCGCCATTCGCTTTGAAATCGGTTCAACAGCCAGACGGGCGTGCCGAGAGCGCCTGCCAGATGGGCTGCGGCCGTATCGACGGAGATCACCAGGTCCAGCGTGGCGATCAGGGAGGCGGTGTCCAGGAAGTCCCGGCAATCGCCCATGGGGTCGTGGATCTGCCCGCCCAAACCCTCCGCATCGATCTCTGCACGCGCCTCGCCTTTCTGCAGGCTGAACCAGGCGACACCGTCGTTCGCCAACAGTGGGCGGAAGGCCGCGAGCGGCAGGCTGCGGAACCGGTCCATGGGGTTGTCGCTGCGGCCGGCCCAGCACAGCCCGACCCGAAGGCGTCTGCCTGTGGGTGTCTGTGCGGCCCAGGCCGCCGTCGCCTCGCTGTCGGGCTTCAAAACGCCGTCAGCGGACGGAATGTCATTAGACTCGGTGCCGAAGGCGAATGGCAGGCTCATGATTGGACAGTGATGGCTGAACTCGCTGTCCGGAGCCCCCTGTCGATTGGTCACGACCGTGACCGCGTCGCCCAGGCTTTGGCGGAACAGCCGTTCCACCGGTCCAGCGGCCAAGCAGGTCACGCCTGTGAAGCGCTGGGCCAACAGGGGCAGGTATCGCGACATCATGATGGCATCGCCCAGCCCCTGCTCGGGGAAGACAAGAAGGCGGGCGTCCGGTTCCAGCGGCTCGCCGGACCAGCGCGGCAGCGCTGTGTCCGGCAGTGGGGGCGCCAGCGGGCCCCGCTGCCAGCGGCTTTCGTATTTGGCGAAACCCTCCCGGTAATTGCCGGAGAGCAAGAGGGCGAGGGCCTCGTTATAGGTCGCTGTGGCATAGCCCGGCCTCAGCGCCTGGGCCCGGCGGAACGCAGCGATGGCCCGCGGAATAGCCCCGTGGTTTTTCAGGGCGTTGCCGAGATTGTTCAGGATCGTCGCTCGATCGGGAATGCTGGACGGGCTGGCCAGCGCCAGGGCGCGGCGGTAATGCATCGCGGCGCGCGCGAAGGCACCGGTGTCGGAGAGCGCGATGGCGAGATTGTAGTGGCCGGCCGCATCGTTCGGCGCCCCCGTCAGCGCCTGGCGATAGGCCGCGACGGCGCCGTCGAGATCGCCGCATTCGCGCAACGCCGTGCCGAGATTGCGGCGTGCATCGGTCGCCTCGGCATCTATCGCGAGCGTGGCCCGATAACAGTCGGCAGCCTGCGATGGCTCGCCCGACCGCATCAGGGCGTTGCCGAGGGCGGCCTGTGCGTCCGCATCGTCCGGGTGGAGGGCCGCCGCTTCGCCATAGGCGGCGACTGCGCCCGTCCGGTCGCCGAGATGGGATAGCAGGTTACCGAGCTGGATGCGGAGATGGGCGTTATTCGGGTCGTCGGCGACGGCCCGGCGTAAGAGATCTGTCGCCTCGTCGACGCGTCCGGCGGCCATCGACGCCCGTAGCTGGCGGCCCAGCGCTTGGTCCGACACGGTTGGCGCGAAAACGGGCTTGCGGTCGGGCTCGCCAGCGTCCCCTATGGCATCGCCATCGGGATTGCCGAGTGCCGCCATCGCTGCATCGAGCTGGTCGCGGGCGTGCCTGTTGCCCGGATCGAGCGCGAGCGCGCTTCTGGCCAGCGCGGCCGCGCCCTGGAAATCCCGCTGCAGAAGGAGCCGTCCGCCCTGGCCGATCAGGGCTTCCAGATCGTCGGGGCGCAAATCTTGCCCTTTGTCCGTGTCCATCGTCACCCTAGCTCATAGGCATCATGTCCAGCGACCTGTCCACGGCCACCGGTCGGATCTCCGTCCTACGCACCCTGGCCCCCTATCTCTGGCCGCCCGGCGAGTGGGGCCTGCGTGCCCGCGTGGTGTTCGCGCTCTCGTGCCTTGTGGCTGCCAAGGTGGCGAACGTCTACATCCCGCTCTTCTACAAGGACGCGGTCGACGCGCTTTCGGTGGAGGCTTCGGCGGCGCTGATCCTGCCGATCGGCGCCATCGTCGCCTATGGGCTTGCGCGCGTGTTGAGCCTGGCCTTCGCCGAACTGCGCGACGCGATCTTCGCGCGGGTGGCCCAGCGCGCGATCCGCAATGCTGCCTTGAACGTGTTCCGCCATCTGCACGCCTTGTCGCTGCGGTTTCACCTGGAACGCCAGACCGGCGGGTTGAGCCGGGTGGTGGAGCGCGGCACGCGCAGCATCGAAACGCTGCTGAGCTTCGCGCTGTTCAACATCATCCCGACCATTCTGGAGATTCTGCTGGTCGCGGTGATCCTGTGGCGGATGTTCGATATCTGGTTCGCGCTGGTCACCGTCGTCACCGTCGTCAGCTACATCGCCTTTACGATGAAGGTGACCGAATGGCGCCTGAAGCTGCGCCGGCGCATGAACGACGCCGATGAAGACGCCAATACCAAGGCCATCGACAGTCTCTTGAACTACGAGACGGTCAAGTATTTCGGCAACGAGCGTCATGAATGGGGTCGCTACGACACGGCCCAGCAGCGATACGAGCACGCCGCGGTGCGCAGCCGAACCTCGCTGTCGCTGCTGAATATCGGCCAGGCGGTCATTATCTCTCTGGGGCTGACTGGGGTCATGTACATGGCGGCGCGCGGCATCGTTGCGGGCAGTATGACCGTCGGCGACTTCGTCTTGGTTAACACATATCTGATGCAGCTCTATCAGCCGCTGAATTTCTTCGGCTTCGTCTATCGCGAAATCAAGCAGAGCCTGTTGGACATGGACCGCATGTTCAGCCTCTTGGACGTGCCGGAAGAGGTGACGGACGCGCCCGACGCCAAGGCGCTGTCGGTCAATGGCGGGACGGTGGAGTTCGACCGGGTCAGCTTCGGCTATGACCCGCGCCGGCCGATCCTTTCCGATGTCTCGTTCTCCGTACCCGCAGGCAACACGGTGGCGATCGTCGGCCCGACGGGGGCGGGCAAGTCGACGATCAGCCGCCTGCTCTATCGGTTCTACGACGTCACGGACGGGGCCGTGCGCATCGACGGCCAGGATATCCGGACTGTCACGCAGGACACCCTGCGCAGCGCCATCGGCATCGTTCCGCAGGACACCGTGCTGTTCAACGACAGCGTCGCCTACAATATCGGCTATGGCCGGCCCGGATCTTCCGAAGACGAAGTGCAGCGCGCAGCACGCCTGGCCCATATCCACGACTTCGTCGCCGGCCTGCCCGACGGGTATGGCACGAAGGTGGGCGAGCGCGGGCTGAAGCTGTCGGGCGGCGAGAAGCAGCGCGTGGCGATCGCCCGCACTATCTTGAAGAACCCGCCGATCCTCTTGTTCGATGAGGCCACCTCGGCGCTGGACACCCGCACCGAGCGCGACATCCAGGCGAGCCTGGCCGAGGTCAGTACCGGGCGCACCACACTGGTGATCGCGCACCGGTTGTCGACCGTGGTCGACGCCGACGAGATCATCGTTCTGGAAACCGGCCGCGTGGTGGAGCGGGGCAGCCACACCGACCTCTTGGCGCAAGACGGCGTCTACGCCGCCATGTGGCGCCGCCAGCAGGAGGCCAATGCCGCCGGTCCGCCTGCCGCGGCAGCGAACAGCGAGTGACCGGGCCCTAGCATCCGCCAGCGAGTGAGCAGACGTCGCGCATTCGGTGGCTCGATGGGCGACGATAGTATGGTTGGCGGTGCCACGCCGCGACCGGCTTCCATGGCAATTTGGCACAAATAGGCAAACGATTGGCACGCAGGGCCAAAGACAGGCCGGCCACAGATCATGTACCCGTAATGAATTCCGTATGGGCTGGCAGAGTGTCGCCACGACCCTCAGACAGCGGCGGTCTGATCTGTGAAGCGGCGGCAAGAGCGCTCATCACCGGTAAGAAGGCCCGTGAAGAGGTGTTGTAACAATCAGGTATTGAGATAGGCGAAAGCCCGATCAGTCGCGATTTGTCCGAGAGAAAAGGGGCAAGACGCTACTGATCTAGAGTCATGTCTATAATTAAGAATCTTAAGTGCATAATATTTGGGCGCATCCGGATAAATTTCTCTGTGCGGAGTGTTGTGCCTAACCCCCTGAATCCGACTGAGCTTAACTGAATCCACTTTTCTTATTTACCATTAATGTGCATAGCATTTGAATTTATTTGCTGAAAGTGCTGCACGTATACGCTAATAGGAACAACTGCGAAGTGCCGTGGACTCGCTGCGCCCGCCGCTAATCCGCCGCTATCGACCGGAGAGGACGAAAGACATGTCGACTCGCTTGACCGCCCTGTCTCGGACCCGATCGACAAGTGCGGCCCGCCGTTCAGCGGCCGGTCATTCGCTCTCCGGCGGCCGTCGGCGCAGCAATGCGATGCATGGACGGGCGCTATCGGCGGACTCGACACCGGCGCTGCGCCGTGTGCTGGCGGGCACGACGGCGCTGACCACGGCGGCCGTGTGCGGCTGGCTCTTGGCCGCCGATCCCGCGCTGGCCACACCCGCCGGCGGCGTGGTCACCGAAGGCCAAGCCGATATCACCTATGGCGACACCTCCGTCACCATCCATCAGCACACGGACCGTGTCATCATCGAGTGGCAGTCCTTCGATGTCGGCGTCGGCGAGACCGTCCATTTCGAGCAGCCCGGTGAGCTTGCTGCGGCGCTGAACATCATCTTCGGC
>JANQIX010000029.1 GCA_028281925.1 Alphaproteobacteria bacterium | reverse complement strand
GGCGCAAGAGCATCTGTTCTTCCGGCCCGGAGACGGGATCACCATGAACCGCGACCGGCTGCTGGCCGACGCTAAGGCAAAGGCATTGGCCCTGGCGGTCGACTATCGCCCGCCGCCGGAACTGGAGGAGATCCACCTGCCGGGGCCGACCGCCGCGGCGGCCATGAAGCTGGCGATCGACGGTTTCCGCCTCTTGGGCAAGGCAACGCCCCATGACGCCGTCGTGGCGACGGAACTGGCTGGCGTGCTCGCCGGCGGCGGCACCGACTGGATCGACACGGTGGCGGAAGACGGCCTGCTGACGCTGGAACGCGAAGCCTTCGTCCGCCTGATCCGCACGCCCGCAACGCAGGCGCGCATGGAGCACATGCTTAGCACCGGCAAGCCGCTGCGCAACTGACCGGACCGGCCCCTTGAGGAGAGCGACCGCCCCATGACGACCTACCGCGCGCCGTTGGACGACATCCGCTTCGTCTTGCGCGACGTTGTCGGCGCCGACCAACTGCCGGACCTGCCGGGGCTGGAAGAGGCGACGCCGGACGTGATCGATGCCGTGTTGGCCGAAGCCGCGCGCATGTCGGAGACGGTGCTGTTCCCACTGAACCAGTCCGGCGACGCGGAAGGCTGCGTTTACGACAACGGTGTCGTGCGTACGCCGGCCGGATTCCCCGAGGCGTACGCGAAGTACGCTGCCGGCGGCTGGACCGCTGTGACGTCCGACCCCCGCTATGGCGGCCAGGGCTTGCCGGCCCTGGTCAATTTCGTGATCGACGAGATCATGATCTCCGGCAACATGGCATTCACCGCGGTGCCCGGCCTCAGCCACGGCGCCTACAACGCCATTCTCCAGCACGCCGACGATGGCTTGAAGGATCTCTATCTGCCGAAGCTGTCCGACGGGACATGGACCGGCACCATGTGCCTGACCGAGCCGCAATGCGGCAGCGATCTTGGCCTGATCCGCGCCAAGGCCGCGCCGGCGGATGATGGGACCTATCGCCTCTCCGGCACCAAGATCTTCATCACGGCCGGCGAGCACGATATGGCGGAGAACATTGTGCATCTGGTGCTGGCGCGGCTGCCCGACGCACCGGCAGGGACGCGCGGCATCAGCCTGTTCCTGGTGCCAAAGTTCCTGCCGGCGGAGGAGAACGGTGCTGTACGGCCGGGGCAGCGCAACGGCGTGCTGTGCATGGGCATCGAGCACAAGATGGGGCTGCACGCCTCCCCCACCTGCACGATGACCTTCAATGACGCGACGGCTTGGTTAGTCGGGGCGCCGCACAAGGGCATGCGGGCCATGTTCACGATGATGAACGTTGCGCGCCTGGCCGTTGGCATGCAGGGGCTGGGCGTCGCGGAAACCGCCTATCAGAACGCCCGGGCCTATGCCCGCGAAAGACCCCAGGGCCGCCCGCTTACGGGAAGCGGGGCCAACGGGAGTGCCGTTCCCATCATCGAGCATGCGGATGTCCGGCGCATGCTGATGACTATGAAGGCGCAGGTCGAAGGCGGTCGGGCCCTGGCCTATTGGACTGCCCTTCACGTGGATGTGGCGATGCGCCACCCCGACCCGGCGCAGCGGCAGGCGGCCGACGATCTGGTGGCCCTGATGACGCCGGTGGTGAAGGCACACCTGACCGATCTGGGGCAAGAGGTCGCCGACCTGGCGATCCAGGTGCATGGCGGCTATGGCTATGTCCGCGACACGGGGATCGAGCAATTGGTTCGCGACGTCCGCATCGCCCGGATCTATGAGGGCACCAATGGCATCCAGGCACTGGATCTGGTCGGCCGCAAACTGCCGGAAGCCACCGGCCGGCTGCTGCGGCAGGCCTTCCACCCGATTGATGCGTTTTTGAGCCAGCATGCCGAAGATCCGGCGGCCGCATCGCTGGTCATGCCGTTGGCCAAGGCGTTCGGCCGGCTGCAGCGGGTGACCGTGGGCATGGCGCAGGCGGCGCTTGCCGACCCGACCGAAGGGGCGGCCGCGGCCCATGACTATCTGAAGCTGCTGGGCCACGTCACCATCGGCTATCTCTGGGCGCGCATGGGCTTGATCGCCAAGTCGAAGGCCGGCGGCTCCGATGCCGAGGCGCGCTTTCACAACACCAAGCGTAAGACCGCGGAGTTTTACCTGCAGCGGATTCTGCCCCATGCAAGTGCCCATGCCGCCGCCATCGCCAGCGGTGCGGGCACCGTGATGGCAGTCGAGCCCGAGGCCTTCTGATGCCCGACGCCCCCATGGCCCATCGCTTTGCCGGCGATACGCTGGTGGTGGCCAGCCACAACGCGGGAAAGATCCGGGAAATCCGCGATCTTCTGGCCGGCCGCGTCGCCAACATACCGTCGGCCGGCGACTTCGATCTGATCGATCCGGAAGAAACCGGAACAAGCTTTGCGGCGAATGCGGCGCTGAAGGCTCGCTTCGTTGCCGACGGTACCGGCCATCCCGCGCTATCGGACGACAGTGGCCTTGCAGTTCATGCCCTGGGCGGCGCGCCCGGCATCCACACCGCGCGCTGGGCCGAGCGACCGGACGGCAGCCGGGACTTCCAATGGGGCATGCAGCGGCTCGAAGCCGCGTTGACCGAAAGCAGCCATCGCGACCGGTCGGCGCATTTCGTCTGCGCCCTCGCTTTGGCGTGGCCCGACGGTCGAATACATATCGTCGAGGGCGTCGTGCACGGCACGCTCACCTGGCCACCGCGTGGCGACAGGGGATTTGGTTTCGATCCCGTATTCATTCCGGTCGGCCATGCGATTACCTTCGGCGAAATGGATCCGGCTGCGAAACATTCGATCAGCCATCGCGCCGAGGCGTTCCATCGGATCGTGCGTGATTGTTTCTGAACCGTGACGATCGTTGCTGACCAGGGCTTTGCCCTTTATGTCCATTGGCCTTTCTGCCTGTCGAAGTGCCCCTATTGCGATTTCAACAGCCATGTCCGGGACAGCATCGATCAGGATCGGTGGCGGTCCGCGCTGCTGACCGAACTCGATCATTTCGCTAACGAGACAACTGACCGCCGACTCACCTCCATCTTCTTCGGCGGCGGCACGCCGTCGCTCATGGCGCCGGCGACGGTCGCCGCCGTCATCAATCGCGCGGCCGGGCGATGGCAAGCCGCTGCGGACATTGAGATCACGCTGGAAGCGAACCCGACATCGGTCGAAGCTAACCGGTTCGCGGACTACCGTGCCGCCGGGGTCAACCGGGTGTCGCTTGGCGTGCAGGCGTTGGACGACGACGCGCTACACACCCTCGGCCGCGGCCACGACAAGGCGGATGCCCTGCGTGCCCTGACGCTTGCGGCGCGAACCTTCCCGCGCTGGTCGTTCGACCTGATCTACGCCCGGCCCGGCCAGTCGGTGGCGGATTGGCGGCAAGAGCTGAACGCTGCCCTGACTCTCGCAGACGGCCACCTGTCGCTCTATCAGCTCACCATTGAACCCGGCACCGCCTTTCACCCGCTGGCGGCTCGCGGCGCGCTGGTGCTTCCCGATGAGGACGCGCAAGCGGCACTCTTCGAAACGACCGCAGAGGTCACGGACGCAGCCGGCCTGCCGGCATACGAGATCTCAAACCATGCTCGGCCAGGCGAGGAATCCCGCCACAATCTGACGTATTGGCGGTACGGCGACTATGTCGGCGTTGGACCGGGCGCCCATGGTCGCCTGACCCTGGGCGGGCGCAAATGGGCCACGCGAACCCACCGCGCGCCGGAGATATGGCTGGAACGGACAGAACGGCTGGGCCACGGCGAACACCCGCGCGAGCAGATCAACCCCGACCTTCAGTGGCGCGAGAAGCTTTTGATGGGGCTGCGCCTGACAGAGGGCGTGGCCCTCGACCGCATCGCAACGGCCGGCGATGATACGCCGTCAAACGGCCTCGATCAGAGCCAGCTTGCCCCATTGGTGGATGGCGGGTTCCTGCAACGCGATGGGCTGCGCTTGAAGGCCACCCCGGCTGGGCGCCTGAGGCTGAACGCCGTACTTGCAGCACTGATGGGATGATCCCTCACCGCCTTGCGCAGGCGTCGCGATCGTGCAATACGGACCTTGAGATTGCGTCGCGTCGCGGGAGCCATCGATGAACGAGAGCATCGAGGAATTGTACGGCAAGGCCCAGGAGTACCTGGACAAGCACAAGGACCAGGACCTGTACGATTACCTGCTCTCATTGGCCTCGAAGCTGGAACAGGCCGAAATGCTGAAGCACCACTTCGGCTATTTCGTCATGCACGCTCAGGCGGTGGCGCCCTATGACGCCCGTCCGCGCCACTTCCAAGAAGCTCTGGAACGCGCCAAGAAGGTGCTGCGCGACGTCGAATAGGTGCGGCCCGCGCCCCGAATTCTTCGATACCGATAGCCGACGCCGGCCTGCGTCGTCGGCGTCACCGATTTCTGTGTCCCGGCGTGTCATCCAACCTTCCCAACGGTGTCACACACCTGCAATCATCCGTCCTGTACAGCCAACGGCGAAGCCGAACGCATACAGGGAGATCGGGAATGACACTGCGCACCGCATTGGCCGCGGCGCCGGCCATCGTGCTGGCCGCTGGCGCGGCCCACGCTCAGGTGGAGGTCCAGTGGTGGCACGCCATGGGCGGCGCTCTGGGCGAGAAGGTCGACGAGATCGCCGCCAACTTTAACGCCTCGCAGGACGACTATGTCCTGACGGCCGTCTACAAGGGCAACTACACCGAGACGATGACGGCCGCCATCGCCGCCTTCCGCGCGGGTGAGCAGCCGGCGATCGTGCAGGTGTTCGAGGTCGGTACCGCCACCATGATGGCGGCCGAAGGCGCCATCTATCCCGTCTATGAGCTGATGGCGGAGCATGGGGCCGACTTCGACCCGGCCGACTATCTCGCCGCCGTGACGGGCTATTATACAGATCCGGACGGCAACATGCTGTCGATGCCGTTCAACAGCTCCACGCCGGTTCTCTACTACAACCAGGCGATCTTCGAGGCCGCCGGCGTGGAGGAAGCGCCGACCACCTGGCCCGAACTGGAAGCGGCGGCGCGCCAGATCATCGACGGTGGCCATGCCTCCTGCGGCTTCACCACCGGCTGGCAGAGTTGGGTGCAGATCGAAAACTTCTCGGCCTGGCACAACATCCCGATCGGCACGCTGTCGAACGGTTTTGAAGGCCTGGGAACCGAGTTGGCGATCAACAGCGCTGCGCATGTGGCGCATATCCAGGCGCTGGCGGACTGGCAGGCTGACGGTATCTTCAAGTATGGCGGCCGCCGCAGCGACAGCGCGGGCCTGTTCTACAGCGGCGAATGTGCCATGTACATGAACAGCTCGGCCGCCTATGCCGGCATCGTCGACAGCGTCGATTTCGACTTCGGCGTCGGCATGCTGCCGTATTGGCCGGATGTGGCCCAGGGTCCGGACGGCGGTCCGCAGAACTCGATCATCGGCGGTGCGACGCTGTGGGTGCTGCAGGGTCAGGATTCCGAGGTCTATGACGGCGCCGCGGCCTTCTTCTCCTATCTGTCATCGCCGGAAGTGCAGGCCGAATGGCACCAGTTCACCGGCTATCTGCCGATCACCACGGCGGCGGCAGAGCTGACGGAAGAGCAGGGCTTCTATGCCGAGAACCCCGGCACGGACACCTCGATCCGCCAGATCAACCTGCATGCGCCGACGCCGAACTCCAAGGGCCTGCGGTTCGGCAGCTTCGTACAGATCCGCGACATCATCAACGAAGAGCTGGAAGCCATCTGGGCCGGCGACAAGACCGCCCAGGAGGGCCTGGACGCCGCGGTCGAGCGCGGTAACGATCTGTTGCGCCAGTTCGAAGGCGACAACAGCTGACATCCGGCCTGCCTTCGGACGATAGCGTCGGCAGGTTGACGGCGGGAAGGACCGCAGGGGCCGCTCGGGACTAGTCCTGGGCGGCCCCATCGCTATCCTGCCTCTATTGGCACCCCGAAAGTTTCAAGCTCGATATCAGCATGCAAAAGCGGGTCACCTTCAACAGCCGGACGTTGCCGTACCTGCTGGTTGCGCCGCAGATCCTGATCACGCTGCTGTTCTTCATCTGGCCGGCGATACAGGCGGTCGGCCAGTCGTTCCAGCGGGAAGACCCGTTCGGCCTGCGCACGGCCTTCGTCTGGTTCGACAACTACATCAGGCTGTTCGGCGATCCGTTCTACTATCACAGCATTCAGATCACGCTGGTTTTCAGTCTGCTGGTGACGCTCTTGTCCATGGGCGTCGCCCTGTTCCTGGCCACGATGGCCGACCGCGTGATCCGCGGCGCCACCGGCTACAAGACCCTGCTGATCGCCCCCTATGCCATCGCACCGGTGATCGCAGGCGTGCTGTGGCTGTTCATGTTCCAGCCGACCATCGGCATCGTCGCCTACATGCTCGACCAGCTGGGCTATGACTGGAACTACCATGTGCACGGCAACGAGGCGATGATGCTGGTGATCCTCGCCGCCGCGTGGAAGCAGATCAGCTATAATTTCCTGTTCTTCCTGGCCGGCCTGCAGGCGATCCCGAAGAGCCTGATCGAGGCAGCGGCGATCGACGGTGCCAGCCCGACCCGCCGGTTCTGGACGATCATCTTCCCCCTGCTGTCCCCGACCACATTCTTTCTGCTGGTCGTCAACATCGTCTATGCCTTCTTCGACACGTTCGGGATCATCGACGCCGTGACCAGCGGTGGTCCGGGCTCCCCCGGAGCTACCAACATCCTGGTCTACAAGGTCTATAGCGACGGCTTCGTCGGCCTCGACCTCGGCGGATCCTCCGCACAATCGGTGGTGCTGATGATCATCGTCATCGCCCTGACCGTGGTGCAGTTCCGCTACATCGAGCGCAGGGTGCATTACTGATGGTGGAGAACCGCCGCTGGCAGGCGCTGATCGGCCACGCCGTCCTGATCCTGGGCGTGGTGGTCGTTTTTTTCCCAATTTATGTCGCCTTCGTCGCTTCGTCACACGACCTGCGGACGATTGCCCAGGCGCCCATGCCGATGCTTCCGGGCGCCCATCTCTGGGACAACTATGTGCGCGCCATAACGAGCGGCTCCGAGAGCGCCGGCAATGCACCTGTCGGCACGATGCTCTGGAACAGCTTCGTCATGGCCATGGTGATCGCCGTGGCCAAGATCGCCATCTCGCTCTTGTCGGCCTTCGCCATCGTCTATTTCCGGTTCCCCTTCCGGATGGGCTTCTTCTGGATGATCTTCATCACGCTGATGCTGCCCGTGGAAGTGCGCATCGTGCCGACCTATGAGGTGGCGGCCAATGCCCTGGCGCCGATCCAGCATCTGCTCGACGCGGTTGGCATCACCGACGCCGTCGCCTGGCTGTTCTCGATCGAGATCGCGCTAAAATGGAACATGCTGGACACGTTCGCCGGCCTGACCATTCCGCTGATTGCCTCAGCCACCGCGACGTTCCTGTTCCGCCAGGTGTTCATGACCGTGCCGGACGAACTGGCAGAAGCCGCGCGCATGGACGGCGCCGGACCGCTGCGGTTCTTCAAGGACATCCTGCTGCCGCTGTCGCGCACCAACATCGCGGCGCTGTTCGTGATCCTCTTCATCTACGGCTGGAACCAGTATCTCTGGCCGCTTCTCATCACCGATAACCTGCTGACGGTACAGATCGGCCTGAACCGCATGCTGGCGGTGGGGGACGGACAGGTGGATTGGCCGATCGCCATGGCCACAACCATCCTGGCCATGATCCCGCCCGTACTGGTGGTCGTGTTCATGCAGCGATGGTTCGTGAAGGGCCTGATCGAGAGCGAGAAGTAAGAGATATGGCAACGGTCGATATCCGCGGCGTCCGCAAGACCTATGCGGGCTTGGCCTTCGAAACCATCAAGGGCATCGACTGTGCCATCGCCGATGGCGAGTTCCTGGTGATGCTGGGCCCGTCAGGTTGCGGCAAATCAACCCTGTTGCGCATGGTTGCGGGGCTGGAGCGGATTACGTCAGGTGACATCGCCATCGACGGCCGCGTGGTGAACGAGCTGGAGCCGAAAGATCGGAACATCGCCATGGTGTTCCAAAACTACGCGCTCTACCCGCATATGAATGTCTACGGCAACATGAGCTACGGCCTGCGCATTCAGAAGCTGCCGAAGGCGGAGATCGACCGCCGAGTGCGTGAGGCTGCGGCAATCCTGGAGCTGTCTGACTTTCTCTTCCGCAAACCGCGGGCGCTGTCCGGCGGCCAGCGCCAGCGTGTCGCCATGGGGCGCGCGATCGTGCGGGAACCGTCGGTGTTCCTTTTCGACGAGCCGCTGTCCAACTTGGATGCCAAGCTGCGCACGCAGATGCGGGTGGAGATCAAGCGCCTGCAACAGCGGCTCGGTACCACCAGCCTCTACGTCACCCACGACCAGGTCGAAGCCATGACTCTGGCCGACCGTCTGATGGTGATGAAGGACGGGATTGCCGAGCAGATCGGGACACCGCTTGAGGTCTACCGCAATCCGGCCAGCGTGTTCGTCGCCGGCTTCATCGGGTCGCCCGCCATGAATTTCCTGCCCGGCCGCGTGACGGCGGACGGCGGAGCCGTGGAGCTTACCGGCGGTGTGCGTCTGGCGACCCAGCTGACCGGCGGACTAGCTGGTGGGGAGGACGTGACCGTGGGCGTAAGGCCCGAGCATCTGGCGCCGGCCGCCAACGGCGCGGCAGCACCTTCGGGTAACGAGGTTCAGGTCGCCGTCGATCTGATCGAAGCGCTTGGTGCCGACACGGTCGTGCACAGCCGCCTCGACGGTACGGAGGATCGGTTGTTGGCTCGTCTGCCGGGTTCAGTCACCGTGACGCCCGGAATGACGCTGACCCTGACAGTCGAGCCGGGCGCGCTGCAACTCTTCGACAAGGCGACGGGTCGCTCGCTGTCCGCACGCAGTTGAGAAGATGAAGAGCGGCCCGCCGGCGCTGGCCGTGGGCCGCCATCAATACCCAAAGACAGCTGCCTATCCGCAGACCTGATACCGCGAACGGGTCTGTTCCAGCGCCTGGTTCAGGAAACTCTGCATCTCAGCCGCCGAGAACGACGAGGCGCTGTAGAACCGGTTCTGCAGCGCCTGGCAATAACGGCCGCCGGACACCTGGTTCATCACCTGCGCCTCATTGTTGGAATACGAGGTCGCATAAGTATCGAACAGACGGTTGGGATTGCCCGAACGATACCGGCTCAGAAACCGTGCCATCGTGTTCTGCGCATCGCGGATGGTCGACGCATGGGTCAGGATGAAGTCCTGATAATGGCCGAACGTGTTCCCATCGTTATAGGGACCCGTGCAGGTAAGACCTGCCAGCATCATCTGCGTCTTCAGCAGCATGAACTGGTCAGCGCGAATCTCGTCATCCGTCAGGCAAGAGCCGGGCGGATGCGGCAGCGTCGACGCCGGTATGTCGGGGAAGAGCGAATTGGAGGGCCGCGCAGCGACAGGGGATGCGCTGCTGCCGCCGCTGACCGAGCCGCCCGACACCACGCTTGAGCGCTGGGTCTGGCAGGCCGCGACCAGCAGCACCATGGCAAGGCCGATGCAAAGACTGCGGATCATGGAAGGTTGAGACTCCTCAACGGCTGGGGAATGGCGGCCCCTCTATAGCAAATCGGGCGATCGAGTACAGCCACCCCCGGACTGGCCCTAAGGCAAAGCCGGCATGCGTGCACCGCATTCTCTCGCGTTTCACAGTCTCATCGCGAGAATGTGCGGTCGCGTTGCGCCACTTCGCCCCAGATTGGACCCCTCTGCGGCGCCACCGCTCTCAGCCGCGAAAAGACCAGCCAAAGATGGCGCGACTTGGGCGGCACAAGGGGGAACCTGGCGTTGTTGCGGCATATTGCGTCTCTGGTCTGGGCAAGTACCCCAGGCTATGATCGAAAGAACAACGATTCAGTGGGAGGTCCCATGTCCATGCGGATGGCGCGACGGCCGGCCCTGGCGTCGCTCGCCATGATCCTAGGTTCGGCCGGCTGGAAACCGGCATTTGCCCAGCTGAGCCTCTATCAGCAGGACGAACTGATCGAAGCCGCCGAAGACAACGACGCTGATGAAGTGTTGTCGCTGCTGCTGCGTGGCCACCGTCCCAACGCCACCGGGACCCGGGGCCGTACAGCCCTGATTCTGGCGGTCAACAATGGCAATCAACCGATGGTGCGCGCTCTGCTGGATCACGGCGCGCGAACCTCGTCCGTCGATGAGGACGGCAATACGCCTCTCTATTACGGGGCAGAGATGGGGCACTACGGCATCGTCGATCTGCTGATCGAAGCCGGGGCGCCGCTGGATGTCGGGAATCAGAGCGGGCGCACGCCGCTGATGGCCGCGGCCATAGGCGGCCATCATCGCGTGGTGGAGCGGCTGTTGGACGCAGGCGCCAATCCGCTCCTGTCAGACTATACGGGACGCACGGCTGCCATGTGGGCCGAGGGTTCGCGCTCGCAGCAGACCTATGAGCTGCTGCTCCGGGCCGAAGGCGGCGGCGAAGGAAGCTAACGCTCCCGGCGGCCGCGCGACCGCCGAGACCCGCCGTTCATCGTCCGCGCGCCAACAGCCCTGCTCCGTTCACGGAAGCGTCTGGCGCAGGATCTCCGCATGGGAGTTGGTGAAGAGGCCAGCCCGGATCGCCTCGGCCGTGGCGCCCGGGGCATAGTAGTTCTGATTCCAATCCTCAAGGTTGCTCAGCACCGTGCCCTCCAGCGCGCCGCCAACGAACAGGCCGGAATTGTAGGAAAACGCGTACATCTCGGCGTTCCGGTCCAGCGCCGTCCCGCCTTCGATGCCGACGCCGTAATTGGCGGCTGCCGCGTTCAGGTCGGCACCCAAGGTGAATTCGTCGGACAGCATGGTGTTGACCCCTTCATCGGTCATCACCGTCAGCACGACTTCCGAGATCTGTCCGCCGATCTGAATCCCCACAGAGCCGCTGGCGACCGAGACGAAGGTCGGATAGCCCCAGGACCCGTCCAACTGGCGCAGCAGCATCACGCCGGTACCGCCCTCACCACCCAGAACGAAGCCGCCGCGGACCAGTTCGGGAATGATCATGATGCCGCGGGCATTCTGGATATAGCTGCGCAGCTGCGGATAGTCGCCTCCGTCGACGAGACGCAGGACGGTGAGCCGGGAGGCCTCAATCAGCTCCTCCTGCGGCGAAAGGGCTTTGGAAGGCTGGCTGAAGCCAAACCAGCCGACGGCTATGGCAACAAGCACGGCCATGGTGCGAATCATGGGCATCGCGTTCTCCCAAAAATCGTAGCGGTGCGCATCATGCACAATGACATGCATCCTGCGCCGATTGCCCCTCACTGCGATAGATCCCAGGAAAACGAGGCAGAATCAGGGCGTTACCGAACGATTGATGGCAACGACACGCCATAGAGGCGCGCTGTTCCCGACATCGATGAAATCGATTCGGGTGACCGACAGATTGTCGATGGAGAACCTGAGCGCCGTCTCCGCGGACAGGTCCAGCGCCAGGGCAATGGCGGCACGAATAGTCCCGCCATGCGTGACGGCAACAATGTCGCGTCCAGCATGGGCCCGAGACAGGCGCACGAGGCACGGATGCACGCGCCCCATCAGGTCCAGGAAGCTCTCGCCGCCCGGCGGGCGCAGCGTCCCGGGGCACAACCAGAAGGGATGGCGGATACCTTGCTCCGCATAGGCATCATGCGGCGGGCGGCCTTGCCAATCCCCGAAGCTCTGCTCCGCTAAATCGGGTTCTGCCGACAGGCCGGCTGTCTTTCCGCGAGCCGTCAGGATGGCATCCGCTGTCTGTCGCGTCCGCTTCAACGTGCTGGTGACCCAGCGGGGCTCGGCAGGCAGCGCTGCCGCCAGGGCCTCAAAGGCCGCCACGTCGCCGGTATCGCAGTCGCGATCGGTCTGCCCGTAGATGTGCCCCTCGGGATTGGGCACCGGAGCATGGCGAACATGCCACCAGCGGGTCACGACGGTGTCGGGCTGAGGCGAGAAGACCAAGGACGGCTCTAAAGGCTGCGGACGGAGGTCAGGCGCGGGCGGCCAGCACGATCAGGACGGCCACGTCCGCCACCTGCTGGGCGGCCCCCAGGACATCACCCGTATAGCCGCCGATCGCACGCCAGGCAACCAGACCAGTCACAACGGCGGCGGCCACGGCGCCGGAGAGTGCGACTGCAGCATCGCCCGGCGGCAGCAGCACGAACGCGAAGGCAATGGAGATCGACACGGCGACCGCTGCGACAGACCGGTCAGGTCGGCCCACCCCCACCGCCAGCCCGTCCGGCCGGGCGGGTGCCAACAGCACAACGATGCACGGCAAGAGCCCCCGCGAAACGGCCGCGGACACCACCAATGCCGCCACGACCTGCTCCGGCGTCGCCAGATCCACAATCGCCGCCACCCGCATGCCGACGGCAAGGATCAGCGCAAGGGCCCCATAGGTGCCCACGCGGCTGTCGCGCATGATTGCCAACCGCCCCTCGCGGTCCTTGCCGCCGCCGATGCCATCGGCGAAGTCACCCAGCCCGTCTTCGTGCAGCGCGCCCGTGGTCACGATCAGTGCGGCCACAGCCATCAGAGCCGCGAGCGTCGCCGAAAGCCCTAAGGCGACTGCCGCAAAATAGGTTCCGCCGGCTGCTGCACCGAGCAAGGCCCCGATCAACGCAAAGGCGCCGTAGGCGCGGGCCGACAGGTCCGGCGGCCACGGTCCGCGCCATCGGATGGGCAAACGCGTAAGGAACAAGGCTGCGGCAAGCACTTCCTCGCCGCGGCGGCGGGCTAGTGCGAGCAGCCGCGTCGCAACATCGGTCATCGCAGAGACAAGGGCTACAGAGCACGGTAGCGCTGCGCAAGCCGCGATGGCTTTGACCTGCGGCGTCTGCGCTGGCACGGTCGCGCCGTCGCTACCTCTCCCAACCAACGGACGCTGCCATGAACGAACGCAAGCCCGCCGTCACCTTCGAAGACATCCGCGATCTGGCGCGCCATCTGCCGGGGCCGGATCTGGAAGCGGGAACGGCGGCGCGCCTGCGGGAGCGGGAACTGACGAAACCCCCTGGCGCGCTGGGCAAGCTGGAAGAGATCGCGTTCTGGATGGCCTGCTGGCAGGCACGGCATCCACCGGAGCTTCGCCATCCCAGGGTCGCGGTCTTCGCGGGGAACCACGGCGTCGCGGCGGCTCGGCCGGTGTCCGCCTTTCCCGTCGATGTGACGACGCAGATGATCGCCAACTTCCAGGTGGGTGGTGCTGCGGTCAACCAGCTCTGCCGGATCGCCGACAGCGATCTGCGCGTCTACGAGATGGATCTGGAGAATCCGACCCAAGACTTCACCACCGGGCCGGCAATGACCGAGGAGGAGTGCGCGCGGGCCATCGCCTACGGCATGATGGCCGTGGAACCGGGCCTGCACCTGATCTGCCTCGGCGAAATGGGGATCGGCAACACCACGTCCGGCGCGGCGCTGTGTACCGCGCTGTTCGGCGGCTCGGCAGCCGACTGGGTAGGTCCGGGGACCGGTGTCGACACAGACGGTGTTGCGCAGAAGGCTGCCGCCGTTGAAGAGGCGATCGCCGTCAACCGTGCGGCCCTGAATGACCCGCTTCACGTGTTGCGTTGCCTTGGGGGCGTCGAGCTTGCGGCGATCGTCGGCGCGGTGATGGCTGCGCGGATGGCGCGCACACCCGTGCTGCTGGACGGCTTCACCTGCACCGCGGCCGCGGCCGTGCTGCATGCGCTGGATCCCAAGGCGCTGGACCATTGCCTGGTTGCGCATGTCTCAGCCGAGCCGGGCCACCGCCGGCTGTTGGATCATCTGGGCCGCGACGCCATCCTGGATCTTGGGATGCGCCTTGGCGAGGCGTCCGGCGCGGCGCTGGCGATCCATATCGTCAAGGCGGCCGTAGCATGCCACGCCGATATGGCGACCTTTGCGGATGCGGGCGTGAGCGGCAGGACGGGCTGACCCGCGACCGCGGCCCCCTCTACTCGGCGTAGGCGGCGAGGCCCGGCGGCAGCGCCACGGGCAGGATGTCGCTTGCCGGGAACACCTCAGCCGGGCCGGGCCGGGCCAGATAGTAGCCCTGCACCAGATCGCATTGGCATGAGCGCAGAAATGCCATCTGCTCGGCCGTCTCGACACCCTCTGCAACTACGCGCATGCCGAGTCCATGGGCCATGGCCACGATCGCTTCCACCAGCTTGCGGTCGTCCGGATCCCGCGGCACGTCGCGTACAAACGATCTATCGATCTTGAGCGCATCAAACGTGTACCGCTTCAGGTATCCAAGCGCGGAATAGCCCGTGCCGAAATCGTCGATGGACAGTCGCAAACCCATTTCCTGCAGCTGGTGAAGCTGGCGGCTGACCTCGGCCGTCTCGTCCAGCAGCAGGTTCTCCGTGACCTCCAGTTCAAGCTTGCCGGGCGGCAGTCCGCTGTCACTCAGGACACGCTCCAGCACCGAGACCATGGTGCCTTGGGCGAACTGCCGCGACGACACGTTGACGGAAATGGTCTCAAGGGTAAGACCGGCATCGAGCCAATCCCGCCCTTGGCGGCACGCCTCCCGCAATACCCATTCGCCGATGCGCAGGATCAGGCCGGTTTCTTCTGCCAGCGGTATGAACTGGTCCGGCGCGATGAAACCGAGATCGCCGCTCTGCCATCGCAGCAGCGCTTCCGCACCATGGATCCGGCCGCTGGTCGTTTCGACGATTGGCTGGTAGTACAGCGAGAACTCGTCACGGTCCAGGGCACGGCGCAGTCGGCTTTCCAGCTGAATGCGCTCGCTTACGGCTGCATTCAGTTCCGGCGTGAAGAACTGGAAGCTGTTGCGGCCGGATTCCTTCGCCCGATACATCGCCGCATCGGCATTGCGCATCATCACCTGCGGATTGTTGCCGTCCAGCGGGAAGATGGTGATGCCGATGCTGGCCGTGGCGAACACCTCCCGTCCTTCGACGAAGAAGGGTGCGGAGAAGCTGTCGAGCACACGCTTGGCCACCACCTCGGCCCGCACCGGGTCGCTCAGGCTGGGCAGGATGACAAGGAACTCGTCACCGCCGAGGCGAGCAACGGTATCGCCCTCGCGCAGGCACTCACCGAGCCTGAGCGCCGCCTGCTTCAGAAGCGTATCGCCGGCGTCATGGCCGAAGGTGTCGTTGACGTTCTTGAAGTTGTCGAGATCGACCATGATTAGGGCCAGCTTCTGGCCCTGGCGATGGCACTGGTTGATGGCGCCTTCCAGGCGGTCCAGCGCCAGCATGCGGTTGGGCAGCTGGGTCAGCTCGTCATAGGTGGCCTGGCGTAAGAGCTGCTCTTCGATCTCCTTGCGCTGGCTGACGTCCTCGCGCACCTGCAGGACATGGGTGATACGCCCGTCCGCACCGCGGATCGGTGCGATCAGGGCATACTCCCAGAATAGAGCGCCTTCCTTGGTGCGGCTGTGGATCTCTCCGCGCCATTCCCGCCCGGCCAGCACCGTCGACCACAGGTCCTGATAGGCCTGCTTGGTCATGTACCCGCTGGTCAGCACGGCCAGGTCCTGGCCCAGCACCTCATCCGGGCGATACCCCGTAACGGCTACGAACGTGCTGTTGACGTATTCGATCCGGCCGGCCAAGTCGGCGATGATCACCGAGGCGGGGCTCTGCTCCACGGCCTGGGAGAGCTTCAGCAGGTTCTCTTCGGCGCGGCGGCGGTCGGTGACGTCCTGAACGATCTCGAAATGCACCTGCTTGCCGCTGCCGAACGGGATCGGCGTGGACCGCACTTCGACGTCGCGGATCTCGCCATCGCCGAGACGGTGCCGCTCTGTCCGCACGTTGCGCCCGCATTCCGCGCCAAGGGCCAGCTCGCGGCGCAGTTCCACGGCCGAGATCGTGGCGAAGTCCATCGCCGTCTTCGTGAGGAACTCGTGCCGCGTAAAGCCGTAGAAGGACTCTGCGGCCTGATTGACATCGACGATCCGCAAGCTGACCGGATCGACCAGGTACATGATGGCCGCATGCTGGGTGAACATGGCGCGGAACTTGCGCACATTTTCCGCAAGCTCGATTTCAGACCGTTTCTGCGCCGTGATGTCCGACAAAAGCGTAATAAACCCGCCGCCGGGCATCGGGTCGCGGCTGAACTCGATCCAACGGCCATTCGGGCGGCGGCGCACCCACCGGGCCATCTCGCCTTCGGCAATGCGCTGCAGCCGCGGCGGCCACGCCTCATCCCAGTCGACCTCGCCGAATTCGCCGCGGTCGGCCTGCCAATGGACGATATCTTCATAAAGCGTGCCGGCCTTGATGATGCCTTCCGGAAGATCCAGCAGCGACTGATAGCGGTTGTTGCACAGCAAGAGCCGCCGATCTCGATCGAATACGGCGACACCCTGGCGCATGCACTGCACCACCGTGGTCAGCAGCAACGACTGACGGGTGCTTTCCGCTGTGCGCAGGGCAAGGGTTTCTTCGGCACGCGTGCGCTCCGCGATTTCCTCACGCAGCGCCACGTTGACGGAGGAGAGTTCGCGGGTTCGCGTCTCCACCCGCTTTTCCAACGCGTCCTGCGATTCCTGTAGCGTGGCCACACGCATGACCGACGCACGATCCTGCCGCCAGATCGAGAGAAACAGGATGGCCAGCACCAAGGTCGACAACATGGTGGCCACGGCTTCACGCAACAGCTCGTCGTTAACGCGAGCGTGCGACAGAATTTCGCGCCGAGGTGTCTCGATCGAGATGGTCCAGACAGCATCGCCCAGATCGAGCGACGACCAGGCAACCACCAGGGGTCCGGCAGCCCCTGTAGCAGTCAACATGCCGGTCCCTTCCGGCCCGGCGTCGTCAGCCAGTTCCGCGGGCCCTACAGGCTGCTCCATCTCCCAGGGCAACGGTGCCTGCAGCCCGATATCGGCGACAACGGCAGCATCGGGGGCGTCGACAAGCCGCCACTCCCCTTCCTGCCTGTCGCCGCGGTACAGGTTCGCGCGCCCGGTGCCCAGTACCTGGATAGGCGCGACGAACAGACGAGCCGCCTCATCGGCGGCCCGATCCGTCGAGAATCCCTCCCGCAGCATCTCCCCGGTCACCCAGGCGCGCACCGACTCCGCCGCATCGCGGGCGATCTGCAGCTGCACCTGTTGCCAGCTCTCAATAGACGCCGCCGTCCGGTGATGGTCGTGCTGGATGACGGTGTACCAAAGGTAACCGGCGACCACGGTGAACCCGGCAAGAAGCATGGCGGTCAGGCGCGTACGGCGGGCGCTCTCCGCGTCCGATCGCATCAACTCACCTACAAAGGACGGGTTCCCCCTTATCACCGCCAGTATCCTTCAGATTGATTAACCCAATGTTTACGCGAAGAGGTCACTCCCCCTGTTGTAGCAACGCCCCGCGTCGCCGCGCATCGTTGAACGCCCACATGAAGATCAAACCGGAGATCGTCATGAACAGGCCGTTCAGACCCGCCGCCGCGAAAAAATGGCGGACCAGAAACGTCTCGTCGAATAATACGGCCCGCATGCCTTCGAAGACGTGCGCCGGCGGTAACGATAGCGCCAGCCACTGAACGGCAGCCGGTAGCACTTCCAGTGGATAGTAGATGCAGCTTATCGGTGCGAGAAGAAAGACAATCAGCCATGCCATACTTTCGGCGCCGAGGCCCAGACGAAGGATCAACGACACGACGATCAAAGCAATCCACCAGCCGCAGACGATCAGGTTGACGAAAAACGCCACCAGCGGCAGCCCTATTCCGAACACGCTGTAGCCGAACAGCGGCAGAGCCAGCAGGCATGCCGGAATGACTCCGATCAGCGTGCGGATCAGGCTCATTGTCATCATCGCGACCACCCATTCGGACGGTCTGAGCGGGCTCACGAAGAGCTGCCCGAGATTGCGACTCCACGCTTCCTCCAGGAATGAGAGCGAAAGGCCGAGCTGGCCCCGAAAGAGAACGTCCCAGAGGAGAACAGCTGAGATCAGAACTCCAGCCGCCTGCGCCACCCACGCGCTCTGCGACACGAAGTGCAGGGTGATGAATCCCCACAGAATCATCTGCATTGTCGGCCAATAGGCCAGTTCGAGAATCCTCGGCCAGGATCCCCGCAACAGATACCAGTAGCGCAGGATCATTGCGCCGATGCGGCCGAACGAGAACGCCGCCGGCGGCACCGCCGCCGCTCGCCGCATTCCGTCCGTCATGGATTGTCCGTCCGTCACACCCCACCCGCCCCGTCAGACCGCCTGGGCATGATCGGACCGGGCGATGTGCAAGAACACCTCCTCCAGATTGGCACGACCGTACTGGGCGATGAGTTGCATCGGCGACCCGCGGTCCACGATCCGGCCCTGCTTCATCATCAAGACGTCGTCGCACAGGCGCTCGACCTCCGACATGTTATGGCTCGCGAGCACGATCGTGGCCCGCCGGCGCGCCCTATAGCCTTCCAGGTATCCGCGCATCCAGTCGGCCGTATCGGGGTCAAGCGACGCTGTCGGTTCGTCCAGAAGCAACAGCTCCGGATCGTTGATCAGCGCCTTGGCCAACGCGACACGCGTCTTCTGTCCGGCCGACAGCCGGCCGGTCGGCCGCTTAAGGAACGCCGTCAGGCTGAGTTCCTCAGCCAGGGTCGCGATACGCGCCTTGGGCTCGCGCACTCCGTAAAGCTTAGCATAAACTGAGAGATTTTCCCGAACTGTCAGTCGCTGCGGCAGGTCGACATAAGGGCTGGAGAAATTCATGCGCCACAACGCGTGATGCCGTGCCCCCAGCATATCGCAGCCCAGTACCTCAATCGTGCCGCCGGTCGGCAGAAGCAGGCCCAGGATCATCGACAGCGTGGTTGTCTTCCCGGCTCCGTTGGCGCCGAGCAGCGCCACCGTGCTGCCGGCGTCGACACCGAATGAGACATCGTCGACAGCCACGACGCGGCCGAAGCTCTTGGTCAGACCGTCGACACGGATCGCGTGCCGATCCCGGCCACTCTCAATCACGTTCATGGCCGTTGACTATGGCGATCCGCTGTGCCGACGACCAGCACCGACGGTCGCAGGGCAGCCATGCCCGCCGGACCAGAACAGCTGCAGTGATCCCACAGGCTTGACGTTTCCGTTCGGGTGCGCATCTGCCTCATTGAGCCCGAGCCCGGGATGGCGCGGCGCTTGGGGGACGACATGACATCGGTCGACACCGACGCGACGGGGCTGCGCACGACGGGGCGCATCCGTCTGCGTACGCTGATAACCATTCGGTGGATCGCGATCTTCGGGCAAGTCATCGCCCTGGTCGTCGTCACCTACGGCATGGACTACCAGGTGCCCATGCTGCCGGCAGCCATCGTCGTCGGCGTTTCCGTCTTGCTGAATATCGCGGCCATCTTCCAGAGCCGAACCATGGCACGCCTGGGCGATCGCGATGCTGCGCTATACCTCGGATATGACCTGATCCAGCTGACGGTTCTGCTATTCCTCACCGGCGGGCTGGAGAACCCTTTCGCGGTGCTGCTGCTGGCGCCGCTGACCGTCGCGGCCAGCACGCTGGAGCGCCGTCCGACCCTGATACTCACGGTCTTGACGCTCTGCTGCGTCTTTCTGATGGCGGTCTGGCACTACCCGCTGCCTCTCAATCCCGAAGGGCCGGTGAAGCTGCCGCCTATCTATAATCTCGGTGTGTGGTTTGCACTGACGCTCGCCTGCCTGGTGGTCTCCGGCTATGTCTGGCAGGTTGCGGAAGAGGCACGACGAATGGGCGAAGCCCTGGCAGCGACCCAGATGACGCTGGCGCGCGAGCAGCGGCTCTCGGCACTGGGCGGGCTGGCCGCTGCTGCGGCGCACGAACTGGGCACCCCCCTCGGCACGATCTCTCTGGTCGCCGGCGAACTGGCGCGGGACCTACCGGAAGACAGCCCTTTTGCCGGCGACATTGCCCTCTTGGTTCAGGAGTCGCGTCGCTGCCGCGACATCCTGGCGGAACTTGCACGCCGCCCGGAAGCCAGTGGCGGCGATCCCTACGAGTTGCTGACGCTCCGGTCGCTGCTTGAGGCAGCGGCGGACCGGTACCGCAGCGAAGCGATCCGGCTGACCATCGCAGCAACGCCGGAAGACGGCAGCCCACAGCCGATCATCCACCGCACGCCGGAACTGCTGCACGGTTTGGGCAATCTTCTCCAGAACGCGCTGCGGTTCGCCACGGAAAGCGTGAACGTGCACGCGACTTGGAGCCGCGACGACCTATCGGTTACGATCGTCGACGACGGCCCCGGATTTCCGCCCACCCTGTTGCCGCAACTCGGCGAACCCTACCTCTTGGATGAGCAACAAGAGGAGAACGGACACCAGCATCTCGGGCTCGGCGTATTCATCGCCAAGACGCTGCTGGAACGGGGCGGAGCGGTATTGGCGTTCAATAACCCAAGAAATGGAGGTGCCCAGGTTGTCGTTCGGTGGAGACGGCATAATTTGGAGGTCAGAGGGAGTCCGCCATGAACATGATGCATGCCGAGGAGACCCGGGCATTGCCGGCGCGTAACGCGCAGCGAAGCCTGTTGATTGTGGACGATGACGGCGCCTTTCGCACACGCTTGGCCCGCGCCATGGAACGCCGGGGATTCGAGGTCGTGACCGCGGGATCCGTGGCCGAGGCTTCGGAGCTCGCTAAATCGGTCGCCCCTGCCTATGCGGTGCTTGACCTGCGCTTGACCGATGGAAACGGCCTCGACGTCGTGCCCGTCGTATCCGAAGCGCGGCCGGGATCGCGTGTCGTCATGCTGACCGGCTATGGGAATATTGCCACCGCGGTGGCGGCGGTGAAGGCCGGGGCTGTCGACTATCTGCCAAAGCCGGCCGACGCCGACCAAGTGGAAGCAGCGTTGCTGACGGATGTCGACCGGGTTCTGCCACCGCCGCCAGAGAACCCGATGTCCGCCGATCGGGTGCGGTGGGAGCATATCCAGCGGGTCTACGAGCAGTGCGACCGCAACGTTTCGGAAACGGCGCGACGCCTGCGCATGCACCGCCGCACCTTACAGCGCATCCTGAACAAGCACGCACCGCGCGGGTAACTGTGACTCTCCGGCGGTTACCCCTTTGGGGCGACCGTCGGCGGTTCACGTCCTATTGATCGCGCCGCGGGGCGTGGCCGCACGCATCAATCAACACTTCGCGTAGCCTGTTACCAGGCGGCCCGGATCGAAAGCCGCCAACCGAAGCGTGCTCGGGGGCTTATATGGGTGTCGATGTGACCGTCGCTATCGCGATAGATCGGCCGCCGGCACGCGCATGACGATCCGCAACACCGGCGATCCGAAAGGTCTTTTTCGGCTGACAAAGCCGCTTCTGAAGGCGGCCATCCGGCGAAATGTCACGCGGGATCTGGCTGCGCTGAAATCGTTGCTGGAATCGGCCGATCCGCCTGCGCCCACGCGGCACGCGTCTTGAACCGCTCCGAGCCCCTCGCAAGCTCGCCCACCGAAACCACCCCTTGCGTGTCCATTTGCCCCGGCAATGCTGGAGAGCGCACCGCGCATGCGCTATCAGAAGGCAACAAGGCTGGGGAGGCTGCGGACATGACCGACGACGTCCATTTCGACGCCCTTGAGACCCGCGATCCCGAAGCGCGCGAAGCCGCGCTGATGATCGCCCTGTCCGCACAGGTCGCCCACGCCAAGGCCCATGCCCCGGCCTATACTCGTCTGCTTACCGACGTCGACCCCAGTACGATAACCAGCCGCGAGGCATTGGCGGCCCTGCCCGTTACGCGGAAGTCGGTGCTTCGGCAACTGCAGCAGGAGGATCCACCCTTTGGCGGCCTCGCTGGCGTGGCGCCGGGCCGGCTTGCGCGCATCTTCGTGTCGCCGGGGCCGATCTATGACGCGGACAGCGGCAAGGCGGCGTTCTGGCACAGCGCGCGGGCGCTCTATGCCACTGGCTTCCGAGCCGGCGATATCGTGCAAAACTGCTTCGCCTACCATTTCACGCCCGCCGGCATGATGTTCGAGGCGGGTGCGCGGGAGATCGGCTGTGCGGTCATTCCCGCAGGCACCGGCAATACCGACCTGCAAGCCCAGGTGATGGCCGAGGCAAAGCCCCGCGGCTATGTCGGCACCCCCGATTTCCTGAAGGTGATCCTCGAGAAGGGCGACGAGACGGGGGCCGACCTGCGCACGCTGAGGTTGGCGCATGTCTCCGGCGGCGCCCTGTTTCCGGCTTTGAGCACCTTCTATGCCACACGGGGCATTGAGGTGTACCAGAGCTATGGCACAGCCGATCTCGGCGTCATCGCCTATGAGACGCCGGCCCGTGAGGGCCTGGTGGTGGACGAAGCCGTGCTGGTGGAAATCGTGCGCCCCGGCACGGGCGATCCCGTGCCGGCCGGCGAGGTGGGCGAGGTGCTGGTCACCATCTTTTCCAACGAGTACCCGCTGCTGCGCTTCGCCACCGGCGACATGTCGGCCGTGCTGCCCGGCCAGAGCCCGTGCGGCCGGACCAACATGCGCATCAAAGGCTGGATGGGCCGGGCGGACCAGACGACCAAGGTCAAGGGCATGTTCGTGCACCCTGAACAGGTCGCCGAAGTGCTGAAGCGCCATCCGGAGGTCGGTCGTGGCCGACTTTCGGTCGACAACCCCGACGGCGCCGACGCGATGGTGCTGAAGGTGGAGGCAGGAGGCGAAGTTGCCGGACTAGCCGAGGCCGTCTCCGCCACCCTGCAGAGCGTCACCAAGCTGCGCGGCACCGTCGAAGTGGTCGCCCCCGGCAGCCTGCCCAACGACGGCAAGGTGATCGAAGACCTGCGCGCTCTCTGACCGGTTCAGCGGACGGTAAGATGATCCGGTTGGATCGCAGGACTCGGCCAAGCTGTCCAACCGAAGGCATAGTCAGAACACCGCCTCCGCACCGGTCCCTCGCATGACCCATTCGCGCTGCTGCAATTCGCCCTTCCAGAAGAACCGCAACTTCTTGTTGTCCACCATGTCCCCGACGCCGAACAGGCCTTCAGCCTTGTCCTCGTCAGGCTCGATGTCCAGGATGTCGTCCCACATGGTCAGTACGGTGGGGCTCTTATCGGCTTGGGTGCCGAAGACGCGCGCGTAGACGTCGATCTTCAGCTTGTGATCCTCGCCAAGGCTGCGATGGAACTGCGAGGCGAAGCTGTCCATGGAATTGGCGACATAGACACCGAGCGGCATCGCCTGACGCGGGTTTTCCTCGGAGATCTTGTCCCGGCCCGTCCGGCATCCGGTCAGGCTGGCAAGCGGAAACTGCGCGCCTTCAACACCCACCAGCTTGGCTACCGTCGCCGCATCCCAGCACCCGATCTTCTGGTTCGACCAATCGCCATGGCCGACGATGTAGAGCCGTCCGTCCTCCAGCCAGAGGATCATCTCTTTCAGCGCCTCTGCCTCCTCCGTCGAGGCGGCTTTGCGCGTGTCCAATTCGATGGACTTGCACGCGATATCCTTGGTCTTGGCGCTCTTCTCCAGGTGCTCTTTCGTGTGGTCAAGGATCCTGCGCCGATCCGGTTTGCAGATCAGCATGACGATCAGTTGGCGCTTCCAGACCGTCTTCTTGCGTGGCATGGGTCAGCCTCCGCGAATGGCTCCCGGCCATGGGGGCCGGCTGATGCGGTTGATGCCGCGCCAGGGGCGAAGCATAGCACGAAACCAAGCGGTCACATTCGGTCTCGATTTTCAGTTGCAGGTCTCGCGTGCTGACGCAGGACTGCACACGCCCGTCTCCCGGAGCGATTGGCCGTTGCCGGCCTCGCACATGTCCTGTCGGCACCCTACCTAGTGCAGGGCCAATCGTTCCCATGATCGGAGGACAGCATGCGTAGGTTCGGTTCCACGGGTCTGGCCTTGTCGCTCGCCATCTTCGCGGCAGGCTCCAGCGCAGCATTGGCGCAGAGTGCCGATACGGGCGATGTCGACCCGATGATGCAGGCATGGATCGAGGCCATGACCCCCGGTCCGCAGCACGAGGCGATGGCCGAGCTGGTGGGATCCTGGTCGGTGACAACCACCCATTGGATGCAGCCGGGGGCGGAGCCGCAGGTCAGCCAGGGCACCGCCGAACGCAGCATGATCTTCGACGGCCGCATCCTGGAAGAGCAGTTCCATGGAGAGATGGACGGCACGCCTTTCCAGGGGCGCGCCACGACCGGCTATGACAACATTACCGGCCGCTACTGGGGCACTTGGATTGACAGCATGAGCACGGGCGTCACCCTGCTCTACGGTGGGATCGACGAGGCGTCCGGCCTGTGGGTCATGGAAGGCGAAACGCCGAACCCGATGACCGGCGGCATGATGCCGATGCGGATCGAAAGCCGGATGGACGGCGGCGACCGGCACGTCGACGAATTCTATATGCCGGGCCCGGACGGAGAGATGTTCAGGACGATGGAGATGGTGTACGAGCGGCAGTAGCCGTTAACGGCAGGCGCCGCCGGGACCGTCAGCGCGGTTTCGGCGGCGCCGTCGGGCTGGCAAAGGCGCCGCGCAGGCGATCCAGGATCGGATCGACGATGTTCTCTTGCGCATAGACGAACATCACCACCAGCCCGTGCTCGGGAATGCAGCGGACGATGATGTTGTCGTCGCCGCTCCAGCCGAACGCGCTCGTACGGCCGCGGCTCGGGCTATAGCCTTCCAGCGATATCGCGCTTTCGCCCGTACGCAGACACGTCTCCAGGTCTCCGTCGAATTCCACCCAGCCGCTGGTCGCGTATGCCGCCTGAGCGCTGTCAGTGGCCCAAACCATAGTCAGGTACGCAAGAGCAAGGGCAAATCGCCTGAGCCTCATGACACCCCCTTACACTTTGCAACGGTCTATGGCGTCCAGCGGAGCACGCCGACCTTTCAGACTGCTGACGTTATCGAAACTGTGTGTTGCTGGGGAGCAAAAACGAGAGAGCCACAGTGCCTCATGCCCCTTCGACATCTTCGCCTCGATCGATGAAGTCAGCGATGCTGCGCCGTTCCACTGCCGCAGAGTCGACAAAGAAGATCTCGTCACCGCGCGATACGATCCATTTGCCGTGTCGCGGGAACTCGCCGATTTCCAGCGGGCGCTTCTCGCCGCCCATCAGATAGACCAAGTCTTCGTCATAGGGATTGGAGAGGTTATGGGGCAGCGAGGGTGTCGTGAACCCCATGTAGTCGCCCGGACCGACCTCGAAGACCTCGTCCCCGATCTCCGCCCGGCCGCGGCCGGAGAGGATGTAGAGAAACTCCTCCTCCGTCATGTGGCTGTGGAACATGAAAGACTCATGGCCGGGAGGCAGCCTGGCGGACCAGAGATGGACCCGCTCCATGCCCACGGCCCGGCTGAGCGCCTTGAGGTAGACCTTGGCCTTCGGATTGAGCGGATGGCGCACGCAGACTTCCTGCCCTACGGCGTCGCTGTCCGCCGGTAGCAGGGGATGGGGTTTGGTGTCGCTCATGGCAGGCTCCTGCGAAGGGAACGTCGCGTTGGTGCCGACCCGTCCCGCCTTATGCCGGGATGTGGGCAGGCAGGTCGCGAATGCTGTCCAGCACCGTTAGCCCGGCATGCGGTTCGGCCGGCGGCGGTGCTACTTCGTGCTCCCAGGTGATGTGATAGGGGACGTGCACCGCCCGGCCGCCGATGGCGAGGACCGGTAGGATGTCGGATCGCATGGAATTGCCGACCATCATAAAGTCGCCCGGGGCCACGCCGGCGCGCTGCAGGATCTGGGCATAGGTCGCCTCGTCCTTCTCCGACACGATCTCAATGCGCTCGAACCTCTCGGCAAGGCCCGAGCGGGCGATTTTGCTCTCCTGATCGAAGAGGTCGCCCTTGGTGATCAGGAACAGCGGATATCGCGCCCGCAAGCCGTCGATCACCTCTTCCACCCCGTCCAGCAGTTCCACGGGATGGTCCAGCATCATCTTGCCGAAATCGATGATCCTCTGGATGTCGCCGGCGGCGATACGCTCGCGCGTGACCTCGATGGCGGTCTCGATCATCGACAGCATGAAGCCCTTCACGCCGTAGCCGAACAGGTGAAGATTGGCACGCTCTCTCGCCACCAGATGTTCGTCGACCCCGGCCTCCGGCACATAGCGGACCATCAGGTCGTGGAACCGCTCCTGCGTCATGGAGAAGATAGTCTCGTTGTGCCAGAGCGTATCGTCGCCGTCGAAACCGATGGCCGCGATCATCGAGCGATCTCCCCTCATCAGGTCCCGCGGGACAGCACCGCCGCAGATAGTGACGGCGCGAGGCGCCTGCTATAAAGGGGATCGGACGCTCTCACCAGCGACAAAAGAGAAGCCGGGCGCGGCCTTGCCAAGCGCGGCCGCCGCCGGCCCGCCGATCGGAGAACCGCCCATGACAACCGAGGTGCTGTGGACGCCGTCCCTCGACCGCGTCGCCGACGCCAACCTGACCCGGTTCCGCGAATGGGTTGCGGCAACCCGCGGGGTCGACCTGCCGGACTACAGGGCCCTGCACGCCTGGTCGGTCGAGGATATGGAAGGCTTCTGGACGGCGCTGTGGGACTACGGCGGCGTGATCGCCGAGACCAGGGGCAGCCGCGTCCTGATCGACGGGGACAAGATGCCGGGCGCCCGGTTCTTCCCCGACGCCCGGCTGAACTTCGCCCAGAACCTTCTGCGCCGCCGCGACGACGGCATCGCGATCATCTTCTGGGGCGAAGACAAGGTGCGCCGGACGCTGACCTTCGCCGAGTTGCACGATCAGGTGAGCCGCACCGAGAAAGCCATGCGGGCCATGGGCATAGCGGCGGGCGATCGTGTCGGCGGCTATCTGCCCAACATGCCGGAGGCGGTGATCGCCATGCTGGCGACGACCGCTATCGGTGCCATCTGGTCGTCGGCCTCCCCGGATTTCGGCGTGCAGGGTGTGCTCGACCGTTTCGGACAGATCGAACCGAAGCTGCTGGTCACCGTCGATGGCTATTTCTACGGCGGCAAGACCTTCGACATCCGCGACAAGCTGGCTGAGATCTTGGGCAGCCTGCCGAGCGTGGAACGAACGGTGGTCGTGCCCTACACGACTACGGCGCCGGACGTGTCGTCGCTGCCCAACGCGGTCACATGGGACGGCTTCCTGGAAGGTCACGGGACCGGCGAGATCCCGTTCGCGCAGCTGCCGTTCAACCATCCGATCTACATCATGTATTCCAGCGGCACGACGGGCGTGCCGAAATGCATCGTCCACAGCGCCGGCGGCGCGCTGCTGCAGCATCTGAAGGAACACCGGCTGCACTGCGACATCAGGCCGGACGACCGCGTGTTCTATTTCACGACGCTGGGCTGGATGATGTGGAACTGGCTGATCAGCGCGCTGGCGTCCGAAGCGACGCTGCTGCTCTATGACGGCAACCCGTTCCATCCGGACGGCAATGTGCTGTTCGACTTTGCCGACGCCGCGGACATGACGCTGTTCGGCACGTCGGCGAAGTACATCGATGCCTTGCACAAGCAGGGATACCGGCCAGCCGATACGCACAAGCTGGCGGCCTTGCGCGCGATGACGTCGACAGGGTCGCCGCTGGTGCCGGAGAGCTTTGACTACGTCTATGACGGCATCAAGCGCGACCTGCAACTCGCCTCGATCTCCGGCGGAACCGACCTCTTGTCCTGCTTCGCGCTCGGCAACCCCGTGCTGCCGGTACGCCGGGGCGAATTGCAGTGCCTGGCACTCGGGATGAAGGTGGAGGTGTTCGACGACGACGCGCGGCCGGTGCGCGGCGAAAAGGGGGAGTTGGTGTGCACGGCCCCGTTCCCGCCCATGCCCGTCGGCTTCTGGAACGACCCCGACGGGCAGAAGTACCATGACGCCTATTTCAGCCGCTTCCCCAACATCTGGTGCCATGGCGACTATGTGGAGCTGACTGAGACGGACGGCATGGTCATCTATGGCCGGTCCGACGCTACGCTGAACCCCGGGGGCGTGCGTATCGGCACGGCGGAGATCTATCGCCAGGTTGAGAAGCTGCCGGAGGTGGTCGAGAGCATGGTGATCGGCCAGAATTGGGAAGGCGATGTCCGCGTCGTACTGTTCGTCGTGCTGAAGCCCGGCCTGTCGCTCGACGACGATCTGATCAGGCGGATCAAGGTCCAGATCCGGCAGGGCGCGTCACCGCGCCACGTACCGGCAGCGGTGCTTCAGGTGACAGACATACCCCGCACCAAGAGCGGCAAGATCACCGAACTGGCCGTGCGCGATGTCGTCCACGGGCGGCCCGTGAAGAACAAGGAAGCGCTGGCCAATCCGGAAGCCCTGACGCAGTTTGCCGGTCGTCCTGAACTGCAGGCGTGACGGCCCGTCCCGGAAACACTGAGGAACCCCATGCCCCATGCCCTGCGCCCGGACGAGCTGAAAGGCTCGCTCAGGCCCGCCATCGCGTCGCTGCCCGACAGCGGCATCGTTGAGATCGTGCAATACGGCCTGGCCAAGCCCGGCGTCATCCCGCTCTGGGCCGGCGAGGGCGACATGACGACGCCCGAGCCGATCGGCGATGCGGCCGTCGCAGCCCTGCGCGACGGCCAGACCTTCTATACCTATCAGCGCGGCGTCCCGCCGCTGCGTCAGGCCATGTCCCGCTATCTGTCCGGCGTCCATGATCGCGAGATCCCGCCGGAGCGGATCTTCATCACGGCATCGGGCATGCAGGCGATCGCGCTGACCATGCAGGCGCTGATCGATCCGGGCGACGAAGTCGTGCTGATCACGCCGGTCTGGCCCAATATCCTGGCATCGCTGCAGATCATGGGCGGCGTTATCCGCGCCGTGCCGATGGAACTGACGGAAACCGGCTGGACGCTCGACTTCGACCGGCTGACGGAGGCCTGCGGGCCGCGCACGCGCGCCGTATTCATCAACACGCCCAGTAACCCCACCGGCTGGATCATGTCGGCAGAGCAGATGGAGGAGCTTGCGCGTCTCGCGCGCCATCACGGTTTCTGGATCGTAGCCGACGAGGTCTACAACCGCATCACCTACGACACCGACCATGCCCCGTCGTTCCTGGAGATAATGGATCCGGATGAACGGCTGATCGTCGTCAACAGCTTTTCCAAGAACTGGGCCATGACCGGCTGGCGGATCGGCTGGGTGGTGGCACCGGCGGCCCTTGGCCAGATCTATGAAAACTTGATCCAGTACAATACCTCGGGTGTGGCGACCTTCCTGCAATACGGAGCCGTCGCGGCGTTGGAAGACGGGCTGGGAACGATCGAGACCATCCGCCAGCAGTGCCGCACCGGCCGGGACATTGTCTGCCAGCGCCTGGGCGCCTTGCCACGTGTGCGGCTGGCCCGCCCGGCCGGCGCCTTCTATGCATTCTTCTCGGTTGATGGCGAGACTGACAGCCGTGGGCTCGCGTTCCGACTGGTCGACGAGACCAATGTCGGGCTCGCGCCCGGATCGGCTTTCGGCCCCGGCGGCGAAGGCTATATGCGGCTTTGCTTTGCCTGCTCACCCGCCCGTCTGACGGAGGCCATGGACAGGCTTCAGCCGGCGTTGTCGTGACCCTGGACCGCCTCACGGCCCTGATCCGCAACCTCCAGGCGACCGCTGCCCTTGGCCGCGATATGGTCGCCGTCGGGCCTTTCCGTGCGTTTTTCTCACGCGACAGCCGCGAATACCTGCTGAGTGTGGCCCTCCCGGTCGCCGACAGCGACGACTGGCCGGGTGCGGTCGCCGCGCTGATGCAGACGTTCAACAGCCGCGAGCGCACGCTGCGCCTGGAGTACTTCGCGGAGTGCTTTCCGACCCTGACGCCGGTCCTGGAAGTCACCGGGATCAAGCGGGAGTCGACCGCTCAGGTCATGGTGCTCGATGCCGCCGCATTGCAGGTCCGGCCGATGCAAAGCCGGGCGCGAGTGGAGTTCATTAAGCCGTACGACGAGCACGGCGTCTCGGGTCTTTTGAGCGTGCTGACGCGCTGTTTCGATCTCGGCAGCAGCGACGGTGTCACCGGCTGGCGCACGATGCTGCGCGCAGGCTTGTCCGACGGAACCATTCAGGCCGCCCTGGCACGGGTGGAGGGAGAGATCGTCGGCAGCGCCAACCTATTGATCGGCGGTGGAGCGACTGAACTGGCCGGTGTCGGCACGCTGCCTGCCTATCGGCGCCGCGGCATCGCGGCAGGGCTCTGCTACCGATTGCTTGCCGACCATTTCGCGCAGGGCCACCGCGTCGCATGGCTGTCGAGCACGCCGGAACTCCGACCACTCTACGACCGGCTGGGCTTCAAGAGAGTCGGTACCCAGCTCAATTACGGTCTGAAGCGCCTCTGACGGAACGGCGCTCGATCAGGGAACAGGTCAGGGAACAGGGATGACGCCGGCCAGCATCAGGATGCAGGCCACCGCCACCCCACCGCCAGCGAACTGCAGCACACGTGTCGCGCCAACGCTGTCTATCAGATTGGCGAGACCGATCGACGCCGCCATCACGATCGTGAGCCCAACGCCCAAACCGACCCAGGTGAACGCCGCGAGTTGGCCCAGCCCCAGCACCTCGCGCCCGATATAGAGCGCCGGAATGGCGACCACACCCATGGCCAGCCAGGTCGGAGGCTCCACCCTGAGGGCGACGCCCAGCCCGATGACAGTGATCGCGCCAAGCGGTATCCAACTGCGATACGGCATGGGCATTTCGAGATGCGCCGCGAGAACGCCCAGCAGCATGCCCCCGATGATGGCAAGCGGCACGCGCCACAGGCCCAGCCCCCCCATCTGGAACGCAAGCAGACCGCCCGTCACGAGAAGCAGGACGAGCGGCAACGTGGCAAACGCGGTTTCGAACCCGTACCCGAAATCGCCGGCCAGCATATCGGACTCCGCCATCTGGGTTTCCGGTGCGGCGCCTTCGCAGCGCCGAACGTCGCCGAACCGTCGGGCGATGGCCTAATGCCTCGTTTGGGCGCCATATCGGGGGCCAACGGTTCAGAGACGACGCAACTCGATGCCATGGTCAGGGAAGACAGACAAGATATTCGTGGGCCGCCGGCCGGACCCGCAGCGTACGGCTATTGCCCTTCCCGCCGCCAGGCGGCGAGCAGCCCGCTGATAACGAGAATCAGCACAAGCCCCGGCGGCAGAAGCGACCCTTCGGCAACGCCCGTGACAAGATAGTCACCATTCGCCCGCATGCCAATCCAGTCGCCACCAGCCGACAAGCGATCCGGACGCACACGGCGGATGTCCGGCACGCCGTCATCCTCCAGCCAAGCAATACCGCCGCCGGTCGCTTCCGCAACCGGGCGCAGAACCTCGTCGGTCGTCCGAAGATCGGAAAGCTCCGGCGGATTGGGCGACCCGACGACGGCGAGAGCCGAGAGATCGCCGTCGCCGAGCCGGAAGATGCCCGGCTCTGCGGCCTCATAGCGGCCGACCGCCCGGCCCGGCGACGCCTCGTCCAGCGTAACCTCCACCGTCTCGCCCGAGGGGGTCGTTATCGTGACGGTGCCACCGGTGGGGTCCAGGCTGCGGCGTTCCACCTCGATCATCGTGCCCGAGACGTCAGCGCGCAGATCGTCCTCTTCCAGCGCCGGTTCCTGCATCAGCCAGTGGGCCAGCCGGCGCAACAGCTCCGCCTGCGGGCCGCCGCCTTCGAATCCGCGCGCCCACAGCCAGATATGGTCGCTCATCAACTGGGCCACGCGGCCGTCCGCCACCCTGTCCAGCATCAGAAGCGGTCGGCCGCCGACGCCGGTCATGACGGTCGCGCCGCCGGTCGGCGCCACTTCGATCTGGCGGAACCATCGCCCCCAGCCGCCGGCCATACCTCCGGTTTCCGGCAACCCTGCCGTCACGGGGTGGCGCAGGCCGAGATCGGTGACCAGGGGGCTGTACCCCTCTTCCAATACCTCACCCGTAGGCTCACCCGGCAGCACATCGCCCAGCGGCGTGCGGTATAGGCTGAACGGCGAGGCGAACTGTGGCCCGCTGGCTTCCAGGAAGGCTCCGCCGTTGCGGACATAGTTGGCTATATTGGCGAGGTAGAGCCCCGGCAGCACGCCGCGACGTCGATACCGGTCGAAGATGATCAGGTCGAATTCGTTCAGCCTGAGCTCAAACAGCTCGCGGATCGGGAAGGAAATCAGCGACAGTTCGTTGATGGGCGTGCCGTCCTGCTTTTCCGGCGGGCGCAGGATCGTGAAATGCACCAGATCCACGCTGGGATCGCTTTTCAGAATGTTGCGCCAGGTGCGTTCACCCGGATGTGGTTCTCCGGAAACCAGCAGGACGCGCAGCCTGTCGCGTACGCCGTTGACGACGATCGCGATCCGGTTGTTGGCCAACGACAGCTCACGGTCGGAAGGCTCGACCTCGATCTCGAAGACGTTGGTGCCGCCATGGTCGATCATCAAATGCAGATCGTAGTCGACGCCGAGCGGTATCGGCTGCACGCCCGCCACTTCCCCCTCCGCGTGCACCGTCACGGAGGCAAATCCGCCGCCGCCCAGGGACGGCAGATCGTCCGCCCGCAATGTGACTGTCACGGGCTGTCCGACCAAGCCGAAGGCCGGCGCCTGTACCAATGAAAGTCGTCGGTCGGCTTCGTCCCTTGGCCCGGTCAGCAGGGTATGGATGGGCGCGCCGCCTTCGAGCTGCTCCAGCCTCGGAACGTCGTGCACCTGGCCATCGGTCAACAGCACAACGCCGGCCAGACGCCGCCTCGGCACATCGGCGACCGCCTGGTTAAGGGCCTCAAACAGCTGCGTGCTTTCGATGGAGGGACCATCGGTCGCCGCGTCCGCCGTTGTCACGACGCGGACGTCCAGGTCGTCGAATTGGCCGAGCCGCTCGCGCAAATCTCGCAAGGCCTCATCCGTGCGCTCGCTGCGGTCCGACGTTGCCTGGCTGGGAGAGCGGTCGACGACGACAACGGCAACATCGTCGATGGGCTGGCGCTGTTCGCGCACGACCGAAGGATTCAGCAAGACCAGCGCCAGCGCCAGCGCAACGAAGCTGCGCCAGACCAGCCCCCGGGCCCGCGCGACAGCCGTAGCGATCAGCACCAGGGCCGTCACGGCGAACAGCGGCGCCAGTACCGCCCAGGGCAGCAGAGGGCCGAACGCGATGTCCGTCGTCGCCGTCATTGGCCCAGCCGCTCCAAGATGGCGGGCACATGGACCTGATCGGCCTTGTAGTTACCGGTCAGCGCATACATCACCAGATTGACGCCGAAGCGGTAGGCCATCTCGCGCTGGCGATCACCCCCCGGCACCACGGCGAACATGGGCTGGCCGAGCCCGTCCGCCGCCCAAGCGGCCGCCCAGTCGTTGCCGCCGATGATGATCGAAGATACCCCGTCATTGATATGCTCTTCGGTCGTCTGCACCCAGACCTCACCGCCGGCATAGCGGCCCGGAAAGTCCTGCATCAGATAGAACGCTTTGGTCAGAACATGTTCCGGCGGCACCGGAGTCAGCTCTGGAATGTCGAGACCTGCCGTGAGGTCCTGCATGCGCGCCACACGACTGCCGAACTCCCCGCCTACGCCCTGGTCGCGCGTGTCGAACACGATCGTGCCGCCGAAGCGCAGATAGTCGTTCAACCGCTCGATAGCCTGTGCGCTGAGCGCCGGTTGTGTATCCGTGACCGGCCAGTAGAGCAGCGGGAAGAATGCCAGTTCGTCGGTCGCCACATTCACGCCCAAGGCTCCGGCGGCTTCTACCGCCGTGCGGGTCCGCAGCACCAGGCTCAGCGTCTCCAGCCCGGCACGGCTGATCTCATCGACCGTGGGGTCGCCGGTGATGACATAGGCAAGATAGGTTTCGTTCGCCGCCGTCAGCGCGAACGTCTCGTCAGCTTGCGCCTCGCCAGGCAATGCCGACAGGCCCAGCGCGATCGCCGCTGCGATTCCGCCGGCTGTTCGCGGCCGCAGCGGCAAGGCAACCGCCCGCCGCAGCATCAGCGAGATCGCCAGGTCAGCGATCATCAACGCCAAGGCTGCCGCCATCAGCCAGGGCATGAGGTCCAGTTCGCGCGCCCGTTCATAGCCCGAGACCGCCACGCCGGCTGGAAGGGGTCCCAAGGGTTGCACAGCTTCGATCACATCGCCCAGATTGAGTGCGCGACGGGCATCTTCCGTGCCGTACAGTCCGGGCGGGGACCGCGGGCCAATCTCGGGATCCCCCAACTGGTCGGGCGACAACGGCCCGGCCATGGCCGGTGGGGCCCCCAAACGCGCAAAGCCGTCCAGCGTGAGTATGGGGTCCAAGGTTCCAGGCCCGGCGGCTGCGCCCAGCGCCTGCGAGGCATTGCTCAGCTCCACAAGGCGTCTCAGCATCTCGACGAACAGTCCCGACAGAGGCAGGTTCGACCATTCCGGTCCGGCCGTCACGTGCACCAGTACGATCCAACCGCCTTGGCCCTCGGGTCCACGGCGGTTCGCCGTGACAAGGGGCGTGCCGTCGACGAGGCGTGCCCAGGTGCGATCCGACAGATCCAGGCTCGGCTCCGCCAGCACCTGCCGGCCGACCAGCACGTCGTCCGGAACGGTGAGGTCCGCAAACGGCGTGCCGGGCTCGAACGGTGCCAGCGGCATCGGCTCGGTCCAACTCAATGCGCCGGACAATGTCCGGTCGCCGAGACGCAAGCGTACGGGGGATAGATCGTCCGGGCTGACCGCCATCAGAGGTCCGGCAAACCGGATCAAGACGCCGCCGTCGGAGACGAAGCCATCGATTGCCGCAGCCTCTTCCGCGTTGAGCTGACCGATATCCGGCAGCACAAGCACCGCGACCCCGCTTTCCAGCAGCCCCTGCACATCGCCCCGGCGAAGCTCGCTGAAGGGCTCAAGCGCACGCTGGATGTAGTGCGTATCGGCCAACAGCGGCTGCATTTCCGCCTCCGCACCGACCGATACGAGCCCCACTGGGCGACGACGCCACCGGTCGTCCAAGAGGATGGTGGCCCCAGCGCTGGCGTGCCCTTCGATGTCGATGCGGGCGACCTCGTTCCGCAGTTCGACGGGCAGCGAGAACAACGCTTCGCTGTAGGTCTCCGTCTCGCCGAACAAGACCGTTTCTCGACCGAGGAGGCGGCCATCGGCCGCCGCGGCACGTACGGTGACACTCCGAGGCGCCCCGGCTTCCGGCCTGCTGACACCGACCCGGAGCGACAAGCCGTCCAGCGAGGGCGGCGTCATCAACAGCGGCCTCGCGGCCTGAGGGATAAGCGCGTCCGCACTGCCAAGCTGCTGCAGTCGGGCTGCGAGCGCACGTTCCTGCCCATCGCCGACACCGTCCGACAGCCAGACCGCATGGGCGGCGTGGTCGAGTGTCAATTCCTCAAGCGCCGCCAGCGTCGTCGCGCGGTCGGTCGACCACGGCTGAGGCACAAGCGCCTCGAGCAGCGCGCGGGCTTCCGCCGCCCTGATTGGCGCCGAGGGTGCCGGCGGCTCACCCGCTTCGGTCGGCGCCGTCGCCAGCACGATCACACGCCGGCCCTGCCGTTCGGCACGGTCGATGACGTCGTCCATGTGGGCGCGCCGGGCCGTCCAGTCCGCCGCTGCCGCCCATCCGTTGTCGACCACCAGGATGATCGGCCCGGTGCCAGGGTAGTCAGCGCTGGGGTTGATCAGCGGCCGGGCCAGCCCGAGGATGACCAGTGCGGCGACCAGAAGACGTAAAGCCAGCAGCCACCAGGGCGTGCGTGCCGGCGTTTCCTCTCGGGCAGTCAGACCGAACAACAGCCGGATCGCTGGAAAGGCAACGCGACGCGGGGCCGGCGGCGTCACCCGCAAGAGCCAGTAGATGATGGGCAGAATGCCAAGTGCCGCCAAGATCAGCGGTTGCGCGAAGACCATGGGCCCCAAGCTCAGCATCACCGTGCTCCCGCGCGTCGCGAAGAGTGCTGAGGTGACCCCAGCGCATTGAACAGCGACAACAAGGCCGTCTGCGGCGGCCGGTCCGTGGCATGGACGGCATATGTCCATCCGGCAGCCCGTGCGAGAGCCGCGAGGCCCCTCTGATGCGCAGCGAGCCTCTCCAGATAGGCCGTGCGGACGCCTTCTACGCGCGGCACCAGCGTCTCTCCCTCGGCCTCCAACCCGAAGAAGCGGACACGGCCGCTGAATGGCAGTCGCACCTCCGTTGGATCCAGGACTTGCAAGAGATGCCCCCTGACCGCGCGCTGAGCGAAGAACCTTACGACGCGGTCCATCTCTTCCAGAGGGCTTAGGAAATCCCCGAAAAGCACCAGCTCGGCGGACCGCGGCAGATCCAGCATTGGCGGCAGGCCGTTCGGACTCTTGCCCGTCCCCAGCGTCATGGCGATCCGGCTCAGGCTGACACGGCCGGCGGTCGGGGGATCGCCGCCGCCAACCAGCGCCACCCGCTCGCCGGCGCGGGTCAGGAGCGAGGCCAGCGCCAGTAACAGGATCTCCGCCCGGTCGCGCTTTGACGCCCCGGATGCAGAGCCGTACTCCATTGATGGCGAGCCGTCACGCCAGAGCCAGACCGTCTGGGCGGCGTCCCATTCGTGCTCACGGATGAAGACGGCCTGACCCTTCGCCGTCTGCCGCCAGTCGATTCGGTGCGCGGAATCCCCGGGCTGGTAGGGGCGGAACTGCCAGAAACTGTCGCCCGGGCCGACGCGCCGGCGCCCATGCACGCCCTGCGCCACCGTGGCCGCCACACGTTCGGCCGCGACCAAGAGCGGCGGCATCGCTGCAGCCAGCGCTTCAGCGCGCCGGCGTTTGGGCATGCCGTGGCGGTTGGTCGCGGCGGAAGACACGGTTCCGGTCGGCCTACCGGTGCGGGGCGATCAGAAGTTCGATCACATCGTCGATCGTGATCGGCACCTCCTCAGCCCGGGCCGCGAAGTTCAACGCCATGCGGTGGCGCAGCACAGCCGGCGCAAGCGCAATCACGTCGTCGACGGACGGCGCATACCGACCGTCCAGCAGGGCCCGTGCGCGCGAGGCAAGCATGAGCGCCTGACTGGCTCGCGGCCCCGGCCCCCAAGCTACATAATCGCGCACCTTCTCAAGGTCAGTGCTGTCGGGGCGCCCTCGACGGACAAGGGACAGGATCGCTTCGACCACGCTTTCGCCGACCGGCAGACGCCGGACAAGCTGCTGGATGAATTCGAGATCGCCGGCATCCAGGACTGGCGAAACCTGTGCCTGTTCGGCGCCAGTCGTCGCGATCAGCATGCCCTTCTCAGCCTCAAGATCAGGATAGCCGACATCGACCTGCATGAGGAACCGGTCGAGCTGCGCCTCGGGCAGCGGATAGGTGCCTTCCTGTTCCAATGGATTCTGAGTGGCCAGCACGTGGAAGGGCTGCGGCAAGCCATGATAGTGACCGGCGACCGAGACCCGGTGTTCCTGCATGGCCTGCAGCAGGGCCGACTGGGTGCGCGGGCTGGCGCGGTTGACCTCGTCGGCCATCAGAAGCTGGCAGAACACCGGGCCCGGGATGAAGCGGAAGGCGCGCTTGCCGTCGGCGCCTTCTTCCATCACTTCCGACCCGAGGATATCGGCCGGCATCAGGTCGGGTGTGCATTGGATCCGGCGTGCTTCCAGCCCCAGCACGGTGCCAAGCGTTTCCACCAAACGGGTCTTGGCAAGGCCCGGCACGCCGATCAACAGCACATGGCCGCCGGCCAGCAGGCTGACCAGTGTCTGCTCGATCACCGCGCCTTGTCCGAATATGACGCGCCCGATCTCGCTTCGCACGCGCGATAGCTGTGCGCCCGCCCGCTCTACTGCTTCGGCGAGATGGGGTCCGCTCAGCCGTTCCGTCTCGATCGTGCCGTTCACCTATCGGCGCTCCGCTGGTCTTTGCTTGAAGGTCGAGTTACATAAGAGACTATGGCGAAATTCGGAAGTCGGGAGCGGGTCCGCGACGATTCTGCCGCTGGGGCAGCCGGTACCAGCGACCGCAGTTACGACATCCGCATAGCCCGGGACGGCACTTGGTACTACCGGGGATCGCCGATCAATCGGACTGCTTTGGTCAAGCTGTTCGCAAGCGTGTTGCGGCGCGATGATTCGGGCGGCTATTGGCTGATCACGCCCGCGGAACGCGGCCGAATCGAGGTGGACGATGCTCCGTTCACCGCCGTTGCCGTGACCGCGGCGGGCAGCGGATCCTCGCAAACGCTTATATTCCGTACGAATCTCGACCGCGAGATAACGGCAGGGCCAGAGCACCCGATCCGCGTCGCGTTCGACCCTGGCACCGGAGAGCCCAGCCCCTATATCTTGATCGTGTCGGGGCTGGAGGCACTGATCGTGCGGTCGGTCTATTATCAACTGGCCGATCTTGCGGTCGAACACGAGGGACGTCTGGGGATATGGAGTCAGCAGACCTTCTTTGCCATGGACCAGAGCCCGACGGAGCCGACCCAGCCCCAGGCAGCAGCGACGCAATGCCCGCCATGGCGCCGATCGATCGCGGCGAATTGACCCGGCGCCTCGAACGCTACGCCTACGATGCGCGCGAGCGCGGCGATCAGGACCTGAACCGGGACATGGCACCATACAGGCCGTTCCGATCGGCGGCTGTGCTGGTACCGTTCGTCGACCGGCCGGAGGGGTTGACCATCCTCTTCACCCAGCGCACAGCTCACCTGGCGAGCCACGCTGGCCAGATCAGCTTCCCGGGCGGTGGCCGCGAACCACAGGACGCCGATGGCGTCGATACAGCGTTGCGGGAAACCCATGAAGAGATCGGCATCGAGCCCGATCGCGTTACCGTCATCGGGCGGTTGGATACCTATATCACGCGGACCGGTTTCATCGTCGAACCCTATGCCGGGCTCTTGCGGCCGCCGCTGGGCTTGACCCCCGACCCCAAGGAAGTGGCCGAAGTCTTCGAGGTGCCGCTGACGTTCATTCTGGATGACGCCAATCCCGTCATCGACTCCGTCAAGGTTGCCGGAGCACAGCGCCAGTTCTACGCTTTCCCCTATTACGACCGGTACATCTGGGGGGCGACGGCCGGCATGCTCGTCAATCTTCGGGAGGTGCTGCTGACCCCATGCTGAAGCCGCTGCTCATCGTCCTGCTGGTTGCGCTGCCGACGCTCGCCTACTTGGCCTATGTCTGGCTGCAGACCCGGCGCAGCGACGTTGGATTGGCCGGACAGCTTGCGCGTGCGCCGTGGCACTGGTTGTCGCTGGGCGGTGTGGGTCTTGCGGCAGCGTCCCTTGGCGCATGGGCGTTGATGGGTGATCCGGCCGGCGGGACCTACCAGCCGCCGCGCATCGAGAACGGCGAGATCGTTCCCGGGACACACACGCCCACCGCCGACTGATGGGGCGGCGGTATGTCGGCGACTGAAGGCCGGACCAGGCTGCCTCAGGCCCCCTGGCGTCGATCCCCGGAGCTCAACAAGATTCTCGGACTCTTCGCCGAGGCCAGTGCCGAAATCCGGTTTGTCGGCGGCTGCGTGCGGGACACGCTAGTCGGGCGGCCGTCCAAGGACGTGGACCTGGCGACGCCGCTGGAACCCGACACCATCATCGCGCTTCTGACCGGCGCGGGCATCAAGGTCGTACCCACCGGGGTAGCGCACGGGACGGTCACCGCCGTCGTCGACAAACGGCCGTTTGAGATCACCACGCTCAGGGTCGATGTGGAAACAGACGGCCGCCACGCCGTGGTGGCCTTCACCGAGGACTGGCGCGCCGACGCCGCCCGCCGCGACTTCACGATGAACGCCCTGTCGGCCACGCCGGATGGGACCGTCTACGACTATTTCGGCGGCGTCGCTGACCTGATGGCCGGGCGCGTGCGGTTCGTCGGTTCGGCGCATGACCGGATCGTCGAAGATCGCCTGCGCATTCTGCGCTTCTTCCGCTTTCACGCACACTACGGCCGCCCGCCGCCGGATGCCGCAGCAATGTCCGCTTGCCGGATCGAGGCCGAACATCTCGGCCGACTTTCCGCAGAGCGGGTGCGCGACGAGACGCTGAAGCTCCTCGCCGCGCCGGATCCCGTGCCGGCCTGGCAGCTGATGGCCGACGCCGGCGTTGCAAACCGCATTCTGGGCGAGGACGGACGGACGGACCGTCTGGGCCGGCTGATTGCCTTGGAAGAACGCCCCGACCCGATCCGGCGGCTGGCGGCCCTGGTGCACGATACCGATTTGCTGGCGAACCTCGCGACCCGGCTGAAGCTCTCGAATGCGGATCGCGCTCGACTGCTCTCGATTGCCGACTTCGCCCGGCCGGCCTCACTGCCTATCGATCTGCCGGGGGCACGCCGTCTTGTCTACGCGACCGGTCGCGGAGAATCGGGCCTGGCGGACATCCGCGACCGGATGCTGCTGGCAGCGGCGGACGGCCGGAACACGGGCGATCCTCTGTCGTTGCGACACGGACTGGAGGGATGGCCGGTTCCGCAGTTGCCGATTTCTGGCGGCGATGCCGTGGCATTGGGCGTGCCGCAGGGTCCGCGCGTCGGCGAACTTCTTGCGGAGGTGGAAACCTGGTGGGTCGCTGGCGGCTTCGTCGCCGGACGCGAAGCCTGCCTGGCGGAGTTGAAACGCCGGATCGCCGAGGCCGGTATCGGCGATCCGTAGCCGTTGCCGCCGTGGCGCTACGATCCGGTCTTCACCAGACGACCGCGCACCACCCGAACGACCTCGCCGTCGCGGATGCGCTGAAACACCGATTCCATGCCGAGATCGGTCAGTGTGCGATCATAGTTGGTCAGCTCGTATCCGCCTTCCTCGTTGAGCACGAGCTGATAGAGGCTGAGCGTGTTGCCATGGATCCGCGCCCAACTCATGGTTCCACCCTGCAACGGATCGCCGGATTCGGGCGCCCGGTAAAGGCCGGGCCGCCCCGCGGGCTGGAGAACCAGCGAGGCCGACCGGCGCCGCACATCGGGATTGGCGGGATCGCCGCCGCTGCGGATCAGTGTCGTCCAGTCAATGCGGAAACCGTCGCCCTCGGGCCGGATGACGATATCCAAGTCGCGCGCCGTCACGGCGAAGAACAGGCTGTCGTCATCCTCAGCGATGCCGGTGCCGCTCCAGGTGCCGACGAACGCCTCGAGCGGCAGTCGGTCCTGGGCCGCCGCTGGACCTGTGGCGAGAAGTAGCGCCAGGATGGCAAGGCGGATCGATCGCATCATGGAACCGGTCTCCGTGTTGGTGCGGGCGAACGTCGCAGCGGCGATGCGATGTCAATATGGCGCGATTAGGGCCAACTGACCATGGGCGGCAGAGACATCAGGATCGCTTCGACATTGCCGCCGGTCTTCAGGCCGAAGGTCGTGCCCCGATCGTATAGCAGGTTGAACTCCACATAGCGTCCCCTGCGCTGCAGCTGGTACGACCGGTCGGCTTCGGTCCACGGCCGATCCTGGTGGCGCGACAGGACCGGCAGGTAGGCGTCCAGAAACCCCGCACCGACGTCACGCACGAAGGCGAAGTCCGCCTCCCAATCCCCCGAATCCAGACTGTCGAAGAAGATGCCGCCGATGCCCCTTGGTTCGTCCCGGTGCTTCAGGAAAAAGTAGTCGTCACACCACGCCTTGAACCGCGGATAGTAGCCAGGGTCGTGTTGATCACAGACCGACTTCAGCACCTCATGGAAATGGTCCGTGTCGTCTGTGTCGGGCCGCATGGGCGTCAGATCGGTGCCCCCGCCGAACCAGCCCTTTTGCGTTACGATCATGCGGGTGTTCATGTGAACGGCGGGTACGTGCGGGCTCTGCATATGGGCCACCAGGCTGATGCCGCTGGCCCAGAAGGTGCCGGAACCCTCAGTTCCGGGGATCTGCCCGCGGAACTCTTCAGCAAAAGTGCCGTGCACGGTCGACACGTTGACGCCAACCTTCTCGAATACCCGACCCCGCATCAGCGACATGACACCGCCGCCACCGCCCGGCCGCTGCCATGGGCTGCGCTGGAACGACCCGGCCGGCCGATCCGACAGCGGCCCGGTATGGTCTGCCTCTACCGCTTCAAAGGCCGCACAGATGCGATCTCTAAGGGTGGTGAACCAGTCCACAGCGCGCTGTTTCTGCTCTTCATCGGGCATTATCGGCATGTCCGCTCACTCCGTTCCCGGGGGCAGCCCGCCCGTCTGGCGCAGTGCTTCGCCTAGCACCATGGCTGCGGCGGCGACGACGTTCAGCGAGCGGGCGCCGGGGCGCATGGGGACGCGCATGCGCGCATGGGCCGCATCATGCACGGCCTGCGGTACACCACCGCTCTCCCGACCGACGATCAGACGGTCGCCCGGCGCAAACGCGAAGTCTATGTAACTTTGATGGGCCGCAGTTGTCAGCAGGACCAAGCGCGCATCCCCGATGATGCTCAGATAGCTGTCCCAGCTCGCGTGCCGTGCCCAGTCAAGGCCCTCGGCATAATCCATCACCACGCGGCGCAGCCTGCGGTCGTCCAAGAGAAACCCACAGGGCTCGACAATGTCCAAGGTCACACCGAGGCACGCGGCCAGGCGCATGGCCGCACCTGTGTTCTGCGGAATGTCGGGTTCGAAGAGGACAAGATGCATGGCTGACCGCGATCTTCGAGACCTATTGTCGCCGAAAGCTGCCGATTTCCTATATCCGCATTGATATTGTGCAATTGCAAGATGGCCGGTCGGGCGCTATACGCTGGGGGTGGGAACGTCGAAGGCGAGCCTTAGCGTCTCAATCGGTCAGCAGCATGATTGCGCGTCCCATTGCCGCGCATGGCTTCACCGGCGCCGTTCCGGGCGCATACTCTTGGCCCAAGTACGAAGAAAAATGGAACGTGCACGATGGCGGACATCACCCACCCCGACGGGCAGGACAGCGAAGGAAATGGCACGACGCGCCGTGATTTCCTTTACCTCACAACGGCGGCCGTTGGCGCCGTCGGGACCGCGGCATTCGCTTGGCCCTTCATCGACAGCATGAACCCGGCGGCGGACACGCTGGCATTGTCGTCGATCGATGTCGACCTGTCGCCCATCGCGGTGGGCCAGTCGATCACCGTGTCATGGCGGGGCAAGCCCGTGTTCGTGCGGCATCGTACGGCCGGCGAGGTGCAGGCGGCGGAAGAAGCCCCCGAAGGTGACATGATCGACCCCGAGCCGGACGACGCCCGGGTGATCAACCCTGAATGGCTGATCGTGGTCGGGGTCTGCACGCATCTCGGCTGCATCCCGCTGGGGCAGAAGCCGACCGACCAGCGAGGCGAGTACGGCGGCTGGTTCTGCCCCTGCCACGGCTCCCACTACGACACGTCGGGGCGCATCCGCAAAGGGCCGGCACCTCTCAACCTTCCTGTGCCGGAGTACGAATTCCTGAGCGATACGCAGATCCGTATCGGCTGAGCCGCCAGAAGACCCGCGGCAGGAGAGTTCCCATGGGCCACGGCCTTGCCAACAGCAGTTTCAAGAATCCCGTTATCCGCTGGATGGACCAGCGACTGCCCTTATTCACGCTGATGCATAAAGAGTACGCGGCCTATCCGACGCCGCGGAACTTCAATTACTTCTGGAACTTCGGCGCATTGGCGATGGTTGTGCTGATGGTCATGATCGTGACCGGCATCTTCCTGTCGATGCATTACACGGCCCATGTCGACTATGCCTTCGACAGCGTCGAGCGGATCATGCGCGACGTCAATTACGGCTGGCTGATGCGCTACCTTCATATGAACGGCGCATCGATGTTCTTCATCGTCGTCTATATCCACATCTTCCGCGGGCTCTATTACGGGTCATACAAGCAGCCGCGGGAACTGCTGTGGATCCTCGGCGTCATCATCCTGTTCCTGATGATGGCGACGGCCTTCATGGGCTATGTGCTTCCCTGGGGCCAGATGAGCTTCTGGGGTGCCACTGTCATCACCAACCTGTTCTCTGCCGTGCCGGTGTTCGGCGACCAGATCGTGATGTGGCTGTGGGGCGGGTTCTCCGTCGATAACCCGACACTGAACCGGTTCTTCTCCCTGCACTACCTGCTGCCATTCGTGATCATCGGCGTGGTCTTCCTGCATGTGGCCGCGCTGCACATCACCGGGTCGAACAACCCGCTGGGCATCGACCCCAAGGGCCCGCAGGACACCCTGCCCTTCCATCCCTACTACACGATCAAGGACACCTTCGGCCTTGGCGTGTTCCTGATCTTCTTCTCGCTGTTCGTGTTCTTCGCGCCCAACTATCTGGGCCATCCGGACAACTACATCCCCGCCGATCCTCTGGTGACGCCGGCGCATATCGTGCCTGAATGGTACTTCCTGCCGTTCTACGCGATCCTGCGGGCCGTGCCGGATAAGCTGTTGGGCGTGGTGCTGATGTTCGGCTCGATCGCGGTGCTGTTCATCCTGCCCTGGCTCGACACATCCAAGGTGCGTAGCGCCCGGTTCCGGCCGATCTACAAGATCTTCTTCTGGGTGTTCGTGTTTGTCTGCTTGATGCTGGGCTACTGTGGCGCCAAGCCGGCGGAAGGCATCTATGTCGTCCTGTCACGCCTGGGCACGGTCTACTATTTCGCCCACTTCCTGATCCTGCTGCCGCTTCTCGGCAAGCTTGAGCGGCCGCTGCCGCTACCGACGAGCATCAGCGAACCGGTACTGCCCCGGGGCGGCGGTGCCATAACGGCGGGGGCAACCGCCAAGCCGATGGACAAGGCGTAAGATCATGGTGAACGTCCTCAGACGCTCTGCACTGGCCGGGCTCGCTCTGGCTTGCGGTATCGGCATTGGCGCCGCGGCTCACGCTGCGGGCGAGGCGGTGGAGCCGCCAGCCATCGACTGGAGCTTCAACGGCCTGTTCGGCACCTTCGACCGGGCGGCCACGCAGCGGGGCTTTCACGTCTACAAACAGGTCTGCTCCAGCTGCCATTCGATGGACCTGATAGCCTACCGCAACCTCGCGCAACTCGGTTTCAGCGAGGACGAAGTCGCGGCAATCGCGGCGGAGTACCGCATCACCGACGGGCCGGACGAGAACGGAGAGATGTTCCAGCGGCCTGGCATCCCGGCCGACCGTTTCGTGGCCCCCTTCCCCAACGAAGAGTCGGCGCGCCTAGCCAACAACGGCGCTCTGCCACCGGATCTGTCGGTGATGGCCAAGGCGCGCGCGGGCGGCCCCGACTATCTCTATGCCTTCCTGACCGGGTATGTCGATCCGCCCGATGGTACCGAGTTGATGCCAGGAATGTCCTGGAACACGTACTACCCCGGTCATCAGGTGGCGATGCCCAACCTGCTCTTCCCGAACGGTGTGCCGTACACCGACGGTACCGAAGCATCCGTGCATCAGCAGGCGTACGACGTCACCAATTTCCTGATGTTCACTGCCGAGCCTAGCCTGGAAGAGCGCAAAGAGATGGGCGTGAAGGTGATCCTGTTCCTGATCGTCTTCACCGCACTGATGTATGCAGTGAAGCGCAAGCTCTGGGCCGACGTGCACTGACACCGCCGACGCGTTCCGACGGTCGGGCCTGAAGCTACACGCCGCGGGTCCCGACCCGGAACAGCAGCATCAGCATGAGGGCGATCAGGATCAGCGCGCCGGCTTGATGGGCCGCGGCCAGCGGTATCGCGACAAAGGTCAGAAGGGTGGCGATGCCGAGAGCCACCTGAATCACGACCGTAACAGCCATAGCGTCGGCCGTCGCCAGTCCCAGCCCGCGGATGCCGGACCTGCGCACACGCCACCAGAACGCCAGCACGGCCAGCGCAGCAACGATGGCCAGCCAGCGATGGACGAACTGCACCATGGCGTGGTTCTCGAACGGCAGAAGCCACATCGCGACGGGGTTATTGCCGGTCACGAAGGGCGGCTCGACGATCAGCGCTTCCGGCGGCAGCAGATCGCCCGCCATCAAGGGCCAAGTGTTGAAGCCGATGCCGGCATCGAGCCCGGCAACCAGCGCGCCCCAGAACACCGTGACGATTACGAGCGTGAACGCGATCCAGCCGATCCGGCGCACTCCAGCCGACGCGGCAGGGCCGCGGTCGCGCATCAGAAGCCCGAGGGCCGTCCAGATCAGCAGACCATAGATCAGGATCGCCAGCCCTAGATGGGCGGCCAGGCGATAGTGGCTGACCGACGGCCGGTCGACCAGGCCACTCAGCACCATGTACCAGCCCATCAGCCCCTGCAGCCCGCCTAGGATGAAGAGGCCGACCAAGTGCCATCGCACTTGCGGCGGGATGCGCCCGGCAACCCACAGCCAGACCAGCGGCAGGGCATAGGCCACACCGATCAGGCGGCCCCAAAGCCTGTGAAACCACTCCCAGAAAAAGATGGTCTTGAAGGCCTCCAGGCCCATCCCGGCGTTGCGCAGCCGGTACTCCGGCGTCTCGCGATAGAGGTCGAAGACGCGCTGCCATTCCGCGTCGCTGAGCGGCGGGATCGCACCGATCAGCGGCCGCCATTCAACCATCGACAGGCCGCTTTCCGTGAGGCGCGTGATCGCGCCGATCACGGTCATGGCGAACACCATGGCCGCTACCGTCAGCAGCCATACCGCGGTCACCCGCGCATCCGCATCTGCCCGAGGCCGCGCCGTTTCGGCGACTGCCGTCATGTCCGCTTCCATCCGTCTGAAGATCGGGAGTGTCTTTGTGACGGTTATGGAACCGCCGCGCCTGGGGGTCAAATGCGGCCAATGGTTGCTGGGGGCCGCTGGACGGCCGAGCCACCGTCGGGTTAGACCGCCTTGGAAACGCCGATCGGGGGACCACGTCCGATGCCAATTGTTGCTGCACGGGACGGATATGAAATCGACACCGACAATGGCCGGCTGGACCTGAATGCGATCCACGGCTTCCTGAAGACCGCCTATTGGAGCGAAGACATCCCGCGTGACATCGTCCAGCGTTCCATCGACCATTCGCTTTGCTTCGGCCTTTACGGCACGAACGGTGATCAGGCGGGCTTTGCCCGCGCCGTGACGGACCGCGCCACGTTCGCTTATCTGGGCGATGTCTTCGTGCTGCCGGCGCACCAAGGTCGAGGCCTGGGCAAATGGCTGGTGGAAGCGGTGCTGTCCCATCCCGACGTGAAGGGTCTGCGCCGGCTCATGCTGGCAACGCGCGACGCGCACGGCCTCTATGCCCGGTTCGGCTTTACAACGCCTGAGCCAGGCCGCCTAATGGAGGTTCGCGTCCCCAACGCATATCGGCGATGAACCACGCCCGGCTATACCCAGTGGTAGAGCCCGGCACGGGATGCGAATGAACCCGCCGCTCCGACAAGCCTGAAACATGCCCACATTGACGCTCTCGCACGGACTGGCCTTCGGCGATCTCTATGACCGCGACGGCCTGGCCCGCATCGACTCGGCTTTCCTTGACCATCTGGCCGACGTGGACGCCCCGCTGCACGCAAGGCTCATGGAAGCCCGCGCGGCCCCCGAAGCCATGGCGGCGAAAGACGAGTCGGAGCTGCTGATCGCGCTCGGCCCCCATCTTGAAGACTTCGTGGCCGACCTTTTCAACATCCGTGCAGCACGCGATGCGCTGGCGGCTGAGCATGACAGACTGGCGCCCGTCTACACCTGCAAGCGCCTGTTCGTGCAGCGCCAAGCGGCCAAGAAGGTGAAGCCGGATGTGGCGGCCCAGCTTGACGCGGCGTCCCTGGAGGCCCGCCTGGAAGCCCATATCGGAGGCCCGCTGACGGAACTCGGCTTCGCCAAGGCGGTCACTGCCTGGCTCGACGATGAAGCCAACCACTCCGAGCCGCTGGCTGATGCGCTGCAGTATGCCGGCTGGGCGCTGCACACGCCGGAGGGGAGGGTGCGCTACGGCGACGGCGTGCTGTTCCAGGTGCCGGAGAAGATCGACCCCTATCACTTGATCGAACTGGAAACGGAGGAGGAAGACGGCGTCGCCAAATACCGGCTAGCGCCCGCGCGGCTGCGCCACCGTGAAGGCTTCGCCCTGACCGACGACGGGACCGACCTGACCGGGGCGTTGGACGAGGCCAACTATTGCATCTGGTGTCACAACCAAGCCAAGGACAGCTGTGCCAAGGGTCTGCGCGACCGCAAGACGGGCGCGTTCCAGAAGAGCCCCTTCGGCGTCACGCTGGCCGGCTGTCCGCTGGACGAGAAGATCAGCGAATTCCATGTGCTGAAGACGGAAGGCCGACCCATCGCGGCCCTGGGCATGATCGCGGTCGACAACCCGCTGTGCGCGGCGACTGGCCACCGCATCTGCAACGACTGCATGAAGTCTTGCATCTATCAGCGGCAGGAGCCTGTGGATATTCCCCAGGCTGAGACGCGCACCCTGAAAGACGTGCTGGCGCTGCCCTGGGGGTTCGAGATCTACGGCCTGTTGACCCGTTGGAACCCGCTGAACCTGCGGCGCCCGCTGCCGCTGCCCGACACGGGCAGCAAGGTGCTGGTCGTCGGGCTGGGGCCGGCCGGCTTCAACCTGGCCCATCACCTGCTGAACGACGGACACACCATCGTCGGCATCGACGGCCTGAAGATCGAGCCGCTGCCTGGCGAGATCTCCGGCGTGGCCCCCGACGGCACGCCGCAGCCGTTCCGCCCGATCCACGACATCGCGGAGCTGACGGAGGGCCTGGACGACCGGGTGATGGCCGGCTTCGGCGGCGTGGCCGAATACGGCATCACCGTGCGCTGGGATAAGAACTTCCTGAAGATCGTCCGCCTTCTGCTGGAACGCCGCCGCGGCTTCACCATGACCGGCGGTGTGCGCTTCGGCGGCACGCTGAAGATCGAAGACGCACTGGCCGCCGGCTTCGACCACATTGCCATGTGCGCCGGGGCGGGCCGCCCGACCTATATCGACATGCCGAACGCGCTCTCCCGCGGCGTGCGCATGGCCTCGGATTTCCTCATGGCCCTGCAGCTCACTGGCGCGGCCAAGACCAACAGCGTCGCCAACTTGCAGGTGCGCCTGCCCATCGTCGTGATCGGCGGCGGCCTGACGGCGATCGACACGGCAACCGAGAGCCTCGCCTATTACGCCGTGCAGGTGGAGAAGTTCCTGGCCCGCTATGAGACCCTGGTTGCTGAGCGGGGCGAGGCGGCAGTGCGCGCGCGCTGGACCGAGGAAGAAGCGGAAATCGCGGCGGAGTTTCTGACCCATGCCGCTGCTTTGCGCGCGGAGCGTCAAGCCGCCGCCGCCCAGGGCCGCACACCGCGGGTACAAGAACTGATGATCGGCTGGGGCGGGTCAACCATCGCCTATCGCCGCCGCCTGATCGACGCCCCCAGCTACACGCTCAATCATGAAGAGGTGAACAAGGCTCTGGAGGAGGGCATCCTTTTCGCAGAGTTGCTCTCGCCCAAGGCCGTCGAAGTGGACCGTTATGGCCATGCGGCCGGCCTGACCGTGGAAGTGCAGGAAATCGGCGAGGATGGCCGGCCCCACGGCACCGGCCGGCAACACACCCTGCCCGCGCGGACCATCCTGGTCGCCGCCGGCACCCACCCGAATACCGTGCTGGCGCGCGAAGAGCCCGACCTGCTGCGGCTGGACGGCGGCTTCTTCCAGGCCATCGACGCCGACGGCAATCCCGTGACGCCGGAGCGAGTAGCCAAGCCGGAAACGCCGCAGGTGCTGATGTACAAGGCCGAAGACGGGCGGACGGTGTCGTTCTGGGGCGACCTGCACCCCAGCTTCAGCGGTAATGTGGTCAAGGCGATGGGCGGCACCAAGCAGGGCTATCCAGTCGTCAGCCGCGCCTTAGCCGCCACATCGCCGACCGCCGTGACCGGGCCCGAAATCGTCGACTGGGCACGAGGCAATCTGAGGGCTGTCGTGCACGCCGTGGAACGGCTGACGCCCACCATCGTCGAGGTCATCGTGCGAGCCCCAGTAGCCGCCCGCGCCTTCCAGCCCGGCCAGTTCTACCGCCTGCAGAACTTCGAGACCCTGGCACCGAAGATCGACGTCACGACGCTGGCCATGGAGGGGCTGGCCATGACCGGCGCCTGGGTCGACCGCGATCAGGGCCTGCTCTCCACCATCGTGCTGGAGATGGGTGGATCTTCGGACCTCTGCGCTTTCCTGGAGCCGGGCGAGCCGGTGATCCTGATGGGCCCCACGGGCACGCCGACCGAAATCCCGTCGGACGAGACCGTGATGCTGGTGGGTGGCGGCCTGGGCAATGCCGTGCTGTTTTCCATCGGCCAGGCGCTTCGGGCCGCGGGCAGCCGCGTACTCTACTTCGCCGGCTACAAGAAGGTGATCGACCGCTACAAGGTCGACCAGATCGAAGCGGCGGCCGACCGTATCGTCTGGTGCTGCGACGAGGCGCCAGGGTTCGAGCCGTCGCGGCCAGGCGACCGCGGCTTCGTCGGCAACATCGTGGAGGCGATCGCCAGCTATGGCGCCGATCCGGCCGACATCCCGCTGGCGGAGGTCGACCGCATCATCTGTATCGGTTCCGACCGCATGATGGGCGCGGTGGGGGCGGCCCGCCACGGCGTGCTGGCGCCCTATCTGAAGCCGGGACATGTCGCCATCGGATCCATCAACTCGCCCATGCAATGCATGATGAAAGAGATCTGCGCCCAGTGCCTGCAGCCGCATGTGGACCCGGAGACGGGCAAGCGGTCGGTGGTCTTTTCCTGCTTCAACCAGGATCAGTCGCTGGACCGCGTGGAATTCCACGGCCTGCACGAACGCCTGGGTCAGAACAGCCTGCAGGAAAAGCTGACGGCCCAGTGGATCGACCGCTGCCTGAAGCGCCTGCAGTTGCGGCAGGCAGCGGAATAGGCAACGGGGTTCGGCAGAGATCAAGCCTCTGCCGATTGACAATGGGGCTGCGGGCGCTAGCCTAGATGCAGTCAACCCGAACACGCCGATGAACCTAGCGGGAGAGATCGGCCGCGGGCGCGCACGCCCGCAGTCGGCGCCGAAGGAGCAAACCCCCGGGAAACTCTCAGGCACCAGGGACCGCTAGGGGAGGCACATCTGGAAAGCAGGCGGCCCGCGCTGCCTCACCGAAGGGGTAAGCCGCGACCGGCCCGATACAAGGCCAAGCGGTGAATCTCTCAGGTCTCCGTACAGACGGGGGTTGGAACCGATGGGGCTATCGCGCCCTGCCGGTACACCCGTCCGGCTGGAGGCCTGCGAAGACCATGACCGATGCCCCTGAAAGCCTGAAAACGACGGCGCTGCACGCCCTGCATCGCGAGCTCGGCGCCCGCATGGTGCCGTTTGCCGGCTATGACATGCCGGTGCAGTACCCCGCCGGCATCATGAAGGAACATCTGCACACACGTGAGGCGGCGAGCCTGTTCGACGTCTCGCATATGGGCCAGGGGTTCCTCACGGCAAGCGGCGGCACAAACGTAGCGGCGGCGCTGGAGAGCCTGGTGCCGGGTGACCTGGTCGGGCTGGACGCCGGCCAGACGCGCTATACCCTGCTACTGAACGAAACCGGCGGCATTCTCGACGACCTTATGGTGACCCGTGCGGCTGATGACAGCTGGCCCGGCGCCGTCTTCCTGGTCGTCAATGCCGCCTGCAAGGATGCGGATTTCGCGCATATCGCGGAAGGGCTGTCAGGCCAGGCGACACTCACACGCGCCGAGGACCGATCGCTCTTGGCCCTGCAGGGGCCCCAGGCCGCTACGGCATTGGCACGGCTCGACCCCGCAGCCGCGACGCAGTCGTTCATGACCGTGCGTAAGGCGACGATCGACGGTCACGACTGCTTCGTCAGCCGATCCGGCTATACCGGCGAAGACGGATACGAGATCTCGGTTGCATCCGACGGCGCCGAGGCCCTGGCCCGACGGCTGTTGCAAGAGCCCGAGGTGGCGCCGGCAGGCCTCGGCGCCCGCGACACCTTGCGGCTGGAAGCGGGCCTCTGCCTCTACGGAAGTGATATCGATACCGAAACGACCCCCATTGAAGCAGCGCTGACCTGGGTGATCGGCAAACGCCGTCGTACTGACGGTGGCTTCCCTGGCGCCGACCGGATCCTGCAGCAGCTGCAAGACGGACCGCCCCGCCGCCGCGTCGGCCTGAAGCCCGAAGGCCGGGCACCGGCCCGCGCGCACACGGTGATCACCGACGAAGCCGGCACGCTGATCGGCGAAGTGACCAGCGGCGGCCACGGCCCTACCGTGGGCGGCCCCATCGCCATGGGCTATGTCGACGTAGCGCATGCCAAGGCCGGCACCGCCTGCAATCTGGTGATCCGCGACCGGCCGGTGAGGGCCGAGATCGTCAAACTGCCATTCGTGCCGCTGCGTTACTACCGCGGCTGACCACCCTGCCCCGACAGCGACAGGAGAATTTCCCCATGAGCACACTCTATTTCACCACCGATCACGAATGGATCCGGGTCGAAGACGGCGTCGGCACCGTCGGCATCACCGATTATGCCCAGCAGCAGCTGGGCGACATCGTGTTCGTGGAGCTGCCGGAGGCGGGCCGCCAGGCGGAAAAGGGTGGCGAAATCGCCGTCGTGGAATCCGTCAAGGCCGCCAGCGAAGTCTATGCCCCCGTCACCGGAGAGATCGTGGAAGCCAACGCCGCCCTGGTCGAAAGCCCGGCCGCCGTGAACGAGTCGCCCGGCGAGGATGGCTGGTTCTTCAAGATAAAGATCGCCAATCCGGCAGAGCTTGACGAGATGATGGACCAGGCCGCCTACGACGAATTCGTGGCGGGCCTGGACTGATGCGGTATCTGCCCCTGACCGACGCCGACCGGCGGTCCATGCTGGCCACCATCGGCGTGCCTTCGATCGACAGCCTCTATCGCGATGTCCCCGATGCGGCACGCCTGGACGCGCCGATCGACGGCCTGCCCCTGCATGCCGGCGAGATGGAGGTGGAGCGGGCCATATCGGCTATGGCCGCTCGCAATGTGCCGGCCAGCGATGTGCCCTGCTTCCTGGGCGCCGGTGCCTATCGCCACCATGTGCCGGCCACGGTCGACTATCTGATCCAGCGCGGCGAGTTCCTGACCAGCTATACGCCCTATCAGCCCGAGGTCAGCCAGGGCACGCTGCAGGTCCTGTTCGAATTCCAGACCCAGGTGGCGCTGATCACCGGCATGGATGTGGCCAACGCATCGATGTATGACGGCGCCACGGCCTGTGCCGAAGCCGTGCTGATGGCCAACCGCGTGACCCGGCGCAACCGGGCGGTGCTGTCCGGCGGCCTGCATCCGCATTACCGTGACACCGTGCGCACGCTGGCCCGCTTCATCGGGTTTTCGCTCGACGAAGCCGAGGCGGATGCGGCCGGCACCGAGGATCTTGCCGCCCGGATCGATGGCGAGACCTCGTGCTTGGTGGTGCAGACGCCCAGCGTGTTCGGCCACTTGACCGATCTCGGACCCCTGGCCGAGGCCTGCCGCGCCAAGGGCGTGCTGCTGATCGCCGTGGTGGCGGAGATCGTGTCGCTCGGCCTTCTCAAGCCGCCTGGCGCCATGGGTGCCGATATCGTCGCCGCGGAAGGCCAGTCGATCGGCAACGGCCTCAATTTCGGCGGCCCCCATGTCGGCCTGTTCGCCGCGCGCACCAAGCATGTCCGCCAGATGCCGGGCCGGCTCTGCGGCGAGACCGTCGACGTCGACGGCCGTCGCGGCTTCGTGTTGACGCTGTCGACGCGCGAGCAGCACATTCGGCGAGAAAAAGCGACCAGCAACATCTGCACCAACAGCGGCCTGTGTGCGCTGGCCTTCACCATCCATCTGAGCCTCTTGGGCGAAGACGGCTTCCGGCAACTCGCCAAGGTCAATCACGCTCGCGCCGTGCGGCTGGCGGATCGCCTGGCGGGGCTGCCTGGCGTGTCGGTGCTCAACACCGGGTTCTTCAACGAGTTCACGGTGCGGCTCGACCGCCCGGCGGCACCCGTGGTCGACGCACTGGCTGAGCGCGGCGTGCTGGCCGGCGTGCCGGTCAGCCGGCTCTATCCGGAGCGGCCGGATCTCGCGGACCTGTTGCTGGTGGCGGCAACGGAAACGGTGACCGACGACGACGAAGACGCCCTGCTGGCAGCACTGAGGGAGACGCTGCGATGAACACGCAAGGCCGCCCGACGCGCGGCGCTGAAACGGGCGCCAGCAACGGCGAGACCATCACCGGCAACCGCGGCCTGATGATGGAAGAACCGCTGATCTTTGAGGCCGATACGCCCGGGGCCTGCGGGGTCGACCTGGCCGAACCGGTGACGGCCGACCGTCGCCTTGGCGGGCTGGAACGCGAAGGCCCCGTCGGCCTGCCCGGCCTCACCGAACCGCAGGTGGTGCGGCACTACACGCGGCTGTCACAGCAGAACCTGGGCATCGACACCACGATGTACCCGCTCGGCTCGTGCACCATGAAGCACAACCCGCGGATCAACGAGAAGCTGGCGCGCCTGCCCGGTTTCGCCTCGCTGCACCCGATGCAGCCGATGTCCACCGTGCAAGGCGCGCTGGCACTGATCGACGCTCTGGCCGACTGGCTGAAGCGACTGACCGGCATGCCGGCCGTGGCCATGACGCCCGGCGCCGGCGCCCATGGCGAACTGTGCGGCATGATGGCGATCCGCGCGGCCCTTGAACACCATGGCCAGACCGACCGCACCCATGTGCTGGTGCCCGAAAGCGCCCACGGCACCAACCCCGCGACGGCCGCGGCACTTGGCTTCACGGTCGACCGCATTCCGGCGACCGATGAGGGGCGCGTTGACCTGGCCGCGTTCAAGGAACGGCTGGACGACGGCGTCGCCGCCATCATGCTGACCAACCCCAACACCTGTGGGCTGTTCGAAGGCGACATCGTCGACATCGCCGACGCGCTGCATGCGGCCGGCGGCTATTTCTACTGCGACGGGGCCAATTTCAATGCCATCGTGGGACGCGTGCGGCCGGGCGATCTTGGCATCGACGCCATGCACATCAACCTGCACAAGACCTTTTCCACACCGCATGGCGGCGGCGGCCCCGGCTCCGGCCCCGTCGTGCTGTCGGATGCACTGGCGCCGTTTGCCCCCATCCCGTCGGTCGTACATGGCCCGGAGGGCCTGCGTCTGGCCGAGCAGACAGAGGGCGAGACGGCCCACAGCCTGGGGCGGCTGAAGGGTTTCCACGGCCAGATGGGCATGTTCGTGCGCGCGCTGGCCTATATCCTGAGCCACGGCGCCGACGGTCTGCGCCAGGCCGCGGGCGATGCGGTGCTGAACGCCAACTATCTGCTGGCGCGTTTGGGCGAAGAGCTGACAGCGCCCTTCCCGGGCCCGTGCATGCACGAGGTGCTGTTCGACGACCACTTCCTGAAGGACACCGGCGTCACCACGCTGGACATGGCCAAGGCGCTGGTGGATGAGGGTTTCCACCCCATGACCATGTATTTCCCGCTGGTCGTCCACGGTGCCTTGTTGGTGGAGCCGACGGAGAGCGAGAGCAAGGCCACACTGGATGCCTTCGCCGACACGGTGCTGGCACTCGCGCGCCGCGCGAAGGCCGGCGATGCCGAGTATTTCGCCGGTGCGCCCTATCTCACCCCCCGCCGCCGTCTGGACGAAACTGCCGCCGCGCGCAAGCCGATCCTGCGCTGGACACCGCCTGCGCCGGAAAGCCAAGCGGCGGAGTGATCGTTTCGGTTGGCGAATGACAAAGGAAGGCAACCGCGCCTCCCGAGGCGCGGTCTCCTCACCGGCGTCCGGCGTCGATGCCGCGGTCGTACCCAGTAGGCCGGTCCCGGGTCACCTCGGCACGGCTGACGCCGGCATCGCCCAGCTTGGCGCCCGGTAGATGCTCAGCCTGGGTGCTGGGGCGCCCCTTGTGGCTCAACACACCAAAGGCGCGCCCGACAGCAGCGCCGAACGCCGTCGGCCAACCGACCGTTACGGAATCGTTATGATGCTGATCGGTACGGACGAACGGCACAGTGGGCGCGATAAAAACGGCCATTGAGACACTCCTTTGCAGATCTGTGACAGCTTGAGTCTAAGTTACGCTGCCGCTCTGTGAGCGCGCGTCCATCATCTCATGATCACAGAAATCGTCGGTTGCCCCGTGTCGCTCAATCGATTTATCCTGGCCCTCTGCCTTACCAAAAGTCATGCAGAGCCATGCGACGTCTACCGCCGCTGACGGCCTTGCGCGCGTTTGAGGCCGCAGCCCGTCACCAGAGCATCAGCCGCGCAGCCGACGAGCTGCACGTCACCCAGGCAGCTGTCAGCCGCCAGGTGAAGGCACTGGAACAGCATCTGGGCCTCGCCCTGTTTCGCCGCAGCCATCGTGAGGTGCACCTGACGGCCGAGGGGCAGCGCTTGCTGCCGGTGCTGACCGGCGCCTTCGACACCATCGCCGACGCAGCAGACAGGCTAGTGAGTGACCAGGGTCTACTGCGCGTGAAAGCCCGCACCAGCTTCGGCCTGATGTGGCTTATCCCGCGCCTCCACCGGTTTCAGGAGCGGCACCCTGACATCGAGGTTCGCCTGACCACGGCGTCTGACGAGGTAGACTTCGCTCGCGAGGATTTCGATCTGGGCATCACCTTTCGCCGCGATGTCCAGCTTGGCGCGCCGCTGGCGTATTTCTTTCTTGAACGGGCAGTCGCCGTCTGTTCCCCCAGCTATCTAGCCAGGATCGGCGCGATCGAGACGCCAGAGGACCTGCGTCGCTGCCGGCTGCTATTGAACACCAAAGACGGCTGGGACTGGCGGGTATGGACCCAGGTCACCGGCGTGCCGGACCTGCCACTGGAAGACGGCCTGGTCTTCGAGCACGATTGCATCGCCGTGCAGGCGGCCAGCACGGGGTCCGGCGTCGCCCTGGTCGCGTGGGACTTCGTGGAAACCGAACTGCGCCACGGCATTCTCGTAACACCGTTGCTGACCCCGCCGGTCACCACAGGCGCCTATGCTTTGGTGATCCGGGACACCCTGGCCGACGCTCCGCGCATCACGGCCTTTCGCGAATGGCTGATGTCCGAAGTCCCGGCGCCGGCACGGTATCGGGGATTCAAAGGTAAGAAGAAGGCACTGCTGATCGATGCAGACCGTTGATGGGCGCGCAGCGCAAAGGTGAACTCGCGCAGCTGAGCCAGCCACCCTTAAGCGCTCTAGGCCTTGCCATCCGCATCGCAGAGGCGGCGAAGCCCCTGATACCCGTCGCGCAATGTCAGGCTGACACGCGCGTCATGTGGTTGTCCCAGCGGACGATTGGAGCGCCGATGCCGCCCAGGCGGCCCAGGCCACCATCAACAACGCTGAAGCGCCAGTGGCCGCCTAAGCCACTGGAAATCATGAAGCCACCAACGGTGCCGTCCGGGGCGACGCCGCAGCCGTCGGGCACCTGCGCCTCGGCGAGATAGCCACCCGCGCCTGCGTCCCAGAACGTGATGATTCCGCCGCGCGGGCTGCTGGCAGCGAACACCATGCCTGTCGCGTCGAAGGTGACGCTGCCGCAATAGTTTGCCATCTGTGTCTGCACCGGCTCCGGCGCGCTCAACAGCCGAATCGGTCCCGAACCGCGCAGCAGGCCGACCAGCGGCGGCCGATCGGTCTCCGGCCCCTCGTATTGCATTGCCGCTGCGATCGCGCCGTCGGGGCGGACTGCCAGGTGGCGTATGCTGAGCTGGTGCAGGTCCGCGGGAAGACGGTGTTCGGCTAGCAGGCTGCCGTCGCGGGGATCGATCAGGGCCAGCGACGGGGCCATGGTGTCCAGGTTCTGCTTGGCGCGGCCGAAATCGGGGTGGGTCAGGATGCCGCCATTGGCGACGATCAGCGCATCGCCAGACGGCGCCATCGCAATGTCGTGGGGGCCGATCTCGTGACTCGACATCTCTCCGACGCGGGTGTAGCCGTCGGCTGCGTCATAGATGCCGATCACGCCACGACCGTCGGCGAAATCGTTCTCTGTCGCGAACAGCAGGCGACCGTTGCTTGCATAGACGGCGTGTCCCTGGAAATGGCGGCCGTCAGGGCTTTCCACCATGCGGTCGACTCTGCCCGACCTCAGGTCCACCACGGCCATGAACGTGCCGGGGCGGCGCGCGCACATGACGGCCTCACCGCCACCTGGTCGGGCCGTCAAAGCGTGCCCCCGGTCCGGAAGCGGCGCTTGGCCGACGAGGGTGCCGGACGCGTCGACACCGGCCACATAGTTCTGACCGGCAAACGACTGGCCGCTGCTCCAATACGTCGCCCCGGGCTCCGCCCCGACATCGGCACCTATAGCGGTCAACGGCGATGCCGCAGCGACGCAGGCCAAGCCCGACAGGACAGGCCGCCGGCCGATCGCCATCAGTCTCCGTCCAGGCTGTTGAAACCCACCAGCAGGCCCATGGCCTCGCCAACTCCGATGGCTACCCGTTCCCGCGCCGTGTTTGCCGCTGTGATCAGCCGGACGAAGTCCGGCCGCAGCGACGGGTCGACCAATGTCTCCTCAAGCGGCGCGTCAAGGAGCTCGGCCTTGGCGATGGCCTCGGCGATCGCGTCTCTGAGGGCTTTGGCGACGTCGTTCCGGCCGGCGGTATCGGCAACGATATCGGCAAAGCCAAGCGCATCGCTGTTATCGATAACGCCGCGTATGGCCAGCAGGTTCAGGTGGATGTTCCGGACAGAGCGACCGCTTCGCCAGGACTCGCCGCGGCGGGGTCGTGCCTCCTCAAGCGTCTCGCCGATCGGCCGCGCAAGCTTCAGCGTCACGATCGCTTCAAGATGCTGGTAGAGCGTCTGATAGAGTTCGCTGGTGAAGGCTGCGGGCTCCGCATAGCCGAGGGCGTCGATCGCGGCACGCGCGCTTTCCTCCGGCACATCCGGCAGCGGGTCCCAGGCCAATGCCAAGTCTGCGGCGATCGTGGCCAGATTGGCCGTGATCGCGATCGTCAGCGCGCAGCTATAGGTGTCGGCCAGCAGCGGGTCGTCGCCGAACAACAGGCGCTCCAGCGCGGGGAAACCCTGAAGGGCGACGCTGGCCTCGGCAAGAACGTCGGGATCCAGAAGGTCCTCGCGCGGGTTTGCCAGCAGGCTGGACAACTGCCGGGACACGCGGTTGCGGCTGTCCGGCCAGAACTGCATGCGCTGGAACCGCATGAGATCCTTCGCCGGGCCGAAGGTCAGCCACTGCACGCCCATCCAGGCGTCGAAGGTGCCGTGGTAGCGCGCGATCAGATCTTCAAAGGCGGTATCGACAGGCTGACCGCAATAGGCAGCCGCCGCCTCACGCAGACCGGCTGTCTCTGCTTCCAGCTGCCGATAGCCGGGGATCACCTGGTCGCGGACGATGTCCACGTTCAGGCGATCATAGAGCTCCGCCGGCAGCGGCTGCGCGTGCCCCGGGGCGGCGAACAGCAGACAGCCCAGCGCCAGCAGGGCGCGGACGATGGGGCGCGCGTCAGGTCTCACAGCGACTCCAGGAAGGTGATCATCGCGTGCCGCTGCTCCGGCGTCATGGCGGCAAAGGCATCGCGCATGGGTTGGGCTTCACCGCCATGCCACAGGATGGCTTCCGTCAGAGAACGGGCCCGGCCGTCATGCAGGAAATAGGTATGGCCGCTGACGGTCTCGGTCAGGCCGATGCCCCAAAGCGGTGGTGTGCGCCATTCGCTTCCCGATGCCAGGCCGTCCGGCCGATTGTCCGCCAAGCCTTCGCCCATGTCGTGCAGCAGCAGGTCGGTGTAGGGCCAGATCAGCTGATATGAGAGCGCAGGTTCGCTTTCGTCCCGGCGGGTGACGAATTTCGGCACATGGCAGGCAACGCAGCCGGTTTCGTAGAACAAGCGCTTGCCTTCCAGCACGGTCGGGTCGTCCACGTCGCGCCGCCCCGGCACTGCAAGATGGCGGCTGTAGAACAGCAACGTGTCCATAAGCTCCGTCGGCACTTCGACGTCTTCGTACTGCGGTGAGTCTCCGTGGATGGCCGACCGGCAGGCTGTCTGCGCCTCCGTGCACTCGCCCCAGGCATCGGGGAACACTGGCGTGGAGATCCCCAAATCGCCGGAAAACGCGCCGGAGATCTGCTCCAACAGGGTCGGCTGATTGGCCTTCCAACCGAAGCGTCCCAGCATCAACTCGTCGTTCACGACGCTCCAGACATAGTTCGCCCGGCCGGAGATGCCGTCCCCGTCGCTGTCGTCAGGGTCGGCATGGGCCAGGATGTCAGCCTCGTCGATGTATTCCAAGAGCCCCAGACCGATCATCGGCGGCGCCACGCGCACCGACATCATGACGTCCGGGTGCATGTCGCCGTAACCGAGATCGGTGACGCTGTAGGTCGGCCGGCGCAGTTGCACGATCTCGCCACCGGCAAGCGCGACCGGCACTTCTTCCCACTCCGTGTGAATACGCCCTTCGATCGTGTGGCCCTGGATCGCCACGTCCTGCAGCTGACCGCCATAGACGGGCTCCGAGATCACGCTGGCGGCACCGCTCTCCAACAGTGCCCGATCTTCGTCGCTCTGCGGCGGAATGCTGAGGCGCATCAGCATCGACACGGCGACATCGTCCGGATGGTTGCCCTCGGGCGGATGGCCGCGGCCGTCCTTCAGATGGCAGCGCTGGCAGGACCGCGCGTTGAACAGCGGCCCCAGCCCGTCCGAAGCCTGGGTCGAGGCTGGTGCGGAGACCCAGACGCGCCGGAAGATGGCATTGCCGATGTTGAACGTCGCCCGGTCGGCGAATGTCAAGTTGGCGGAGGGCTGGGAGAAGGCGTTTCGCGTCACGGAGCCGCGGAAGGTCGCAGCACCGCCGGGGTTGTTCTCGTAACGCTCGGCTGAGGAGAAATCCGTCGTCGGCCGTGTGACCTCAAGGACACTGGCCACCGCCGGAACGGTGAAGATGGCAAAGACGATCAGGATTGCGCGAATGACCACGGGCGTTCCCCAGAGGCCACGGGAGAGAATCCGGGACGCCCACCTTATGCGGCGACAGCGAGCGCCCGGGCAACAGGGTGGCGGGGTGGCCTGACGACGCGCCCCGCCTCAATACCAGGTGGTCCGATCACTCGAATACGGCGTCGGGGTCGTCCAGACTGTCTGAGCCCTCGAAATCGATCAGCGACAGGTCGAGCGCGGCGACGACCAGTTCGAAGCCTTCGGCCTGAACGATCAAGCCGTCGATGACATCCTGGAGGATCCGGTTGCCCTCGTCGTTCCCCTCGCCCAGCATCTGGTCATAGGCCATACCGCCCTGAGCGGTCTCCATCATCACATCCATGGCCGCATAGGTGGCCGCCATATCTGCCTTGACCCGCTCGTCCAGCGCCGGCTCGGCCTCTGCGACCAGATCCGAGAGCGACGGGCCGGAGACAACCGAGCCATCGATCCGCTCATAGTTGGCGTTGTAGATGGCGATCATGCCCACCTGATTGAAATAGTGCGACTCGTGGGTGTTGTCGGCGAAGCAGTCATGCTCCTCCTCCGGGTCGTGCAGCAGCAGGCCCAGCTGCATTCGCTCGCCCGCCAGCTCGCCATAGGAAAGGCTGCCGAGCCCGGTGACAATGGCGGTCAGCCCGTCCTCAACCGGCCCATCGGTGACGGCCAGACGAGCTTCGCCGCCATCGGCCCAGAGGCCCACCATCTCTTCCAGATCGTCGACCAAGAGATCGGTGACCGTGACCAGGTAGTCGACGCGCCGCTCGCAATTTCCGCCGGTGCAGTTGGCCGGATCGAAATCCGTATGCGGACGATCGCCCGCCCCCGGCCCCGTCCCGTTCAGGTCCTGGCCCCACAGCAGGAACTCGATGGCGTGGTACCCGGTGGCAACGTTGGCCTCGATGTTGTCCGCCTCTTGCAGCACATCGGCCAGCAGCTCTTTGGTGATTGCACTCGCGTCAATGGTCTCACCGCCGAACTGAAGCGTGGGGTTGGCGATCACGTTGGCGGAATAGAGCAGGTTCTCATCGCTCTCGGTGCCGTAATACGCCTCGTCGACATAGTCCAGCAGACCCTCGTCCAGCGGCCAGGCATTGACGCGGCCTTCCCAGTCGTCCACGGCCGCGTTGCCGAAGCGGTAGACTTCCGTCTGCTGGTAGGGACGACGGGCTTCGATCCAGGTCTCACGCGCGGCCTGCAGCGTCGCGTCCGACGGGTTGGACGTCAGTTCCTCCACCGCGGCCTGCACCCGCCGGGCATCGGCCAGCGCGTCTTCGTACATGGCATGCGCGATGTCGGCATAAGTGTCGAGCACTGCGCTGGCATCCGTCGCCGCCTCCGCGTTACTGGCAACGAGCACGCCTAAGCCCGCCACGACCAAGATCCGCCTCATGATCCGCCCCCTCATAGCGCTTCTTGCGGTGTCCGCATTTCGTGATCTGGAGGTTAGGGGCAAAGACATCTAGATGCAAGTCACTCGCATTCGCAGAAATCCCTTGTTGTGGCGGGAGCCTTTTTGCAGGCGGAACGCTACCGGGTGGAGTCTGGAAAAGACTTCGTCGGGGCCGCAGGCCGAGCGAACCCGGTCAGCCGTCGAGATACCGCCGCGCCAGATGCGCCTTGAAGACCTCCGGATCGAGCGGGCGGCCGGTGGCGGCGGTCAGCAGGTCGGTGCTGGTCTTGCTGGAGCCTTGGGCGTGCACGTTGCGGCGCATCCAGCCGATGAAGGGCGAGAAGTCGCCGCGGGAAAGCGCCGGCAGCAGGTCAGGCTCGTCCCGGCAGGCGGCGTCGAACAGCTGGGCGGCGATCATGGCGCCGAGTGTGTAGGTGGGGAAATAGGCCCAGGCTCCGCCGGGCCAGTGGATGTCCTGCAGGCAGCCGTCGCGGTCGTCCGGCGGCACGATACCCACCAGTTCCGCCATGCCCTCGGCCCAGGCGCCGGGCAGGTCGCCCAGCGCCAGGTCGCCGGCCAGCATGGCCCGCTCCAGCCGGTAGCGCAGGATGACATGGGCGGGATAGGTCACCTCGTCCGCGTCCACACGGATCAGCCCCCGTTCCACCCTCGTGTAGAGCCGGTAGAGGTTGTCGACGGACCAGGCGGGGCCGGCAGTGTCGGCATGGGCTGAGAACGCCTCCCGCATCAGCGGTGCGGCGTATTGCAGGAACTCGCGGCTGCGGCAAGCCTGCATCTCGACCGACAGGGACTGGCTCTCATGCACCGCCATGCCGCGGGACGACCCGACGGGCTGGGCCAGCCAGGCCGCTGGCCGGCCCTGTTCGTAGAGGGCGTGGCCGGTTTCATGCATCACGCCCATCAACGCCTTGGTGAAATCGGCCTCGTCATAGCGGGTGGTGATGCGCGTATCGTTGTCGGCGCCGCCGCAGAAGGGGTGCATGCTGACGTCGAGCCGGCCACGGGTGAAGTCAAACCCGGCCGCGCGCATCATCGTGACGCCAAGCTGGCGTTGCGCCTCGACGGGAAACGGGCCGGTCAGCGGCTCGGGCGCTGGCTGGCCGGCCTGAAAATCCAGCACGCGGCCGGTGAAGTCAGGCAGGAACGCGGCAAGATCGGTGAAGACGCGATCAATCTCTTTCGCCCGCAGGCCCGGCTCGAACTCATCCAGCAGCGCGTCATAGACATCCAGGCCCATCGCTGCGGCCTTAGCCTCGCCGATCCGCAGCGTCAGCGTCAGCACCTCTTGCAACAGGGGCTTCAGGCCAGCGAAGTCGTTGTCGCGGCGGGCCGAGCGCCACGCCACCTCACAGGCCGTGACCGCCTTGGTCGACGCTTCGACCAGTTCCGACGGCACAGCCGTGGCATGGAGATACTTGCGCCGCATCTCCCGCAGGTTCGCCTGCTGCCAATCATCCAGCCCGCCTGCGCTTTCCGCCTCGCCGAGCTGGTCGCCCATGGCCGGATCGGTCAGCAGCTCGTGATACAGCACCTGCAGCGTCGCCAGGGCTTCGCCGCGGATCTCGGTCGACCCTTCCGGCATGTTGGTTTCCTGGTCCCAGTAGAGGATGCCGAGCGCGTTATCGACGCCCGACAGACGGGCGAAGCGCTTCTCCAGATCCTCATAGGCAAAACTGGGGGCAGGGTTGGGCATGGGTCTCACTGCTCCTCGCGGCCGCGCCGTAGCTGGTAGAGGACGAAGATCACTACCAGAACGCCGGCCAAGCCGAACCAAGTGATGGCGTATTGCAGGTGGTTGTTGGGGATGTCCAGTCGCGTCTGGCCGCCGATCGGCGGCCGCGGGTCTGCGTCTGCCGCCTCAAGGATCAGCTGCGGCGTATCGATTGCCAACGCCGTCGCCATGGCGGCCAAGTCGACCCAATACCACTGCCTGGCTTCGGGCACGTTGTCGGGCTGAAAAGTACCTTGGGGTGCCGGCAGCCGCAGCACACCCTCAACCATCACCTCGCCGGCCGGCCATTCCCAGGCGTCGGTGGAGGCGGCGGCGTCTGGTACCCAACCTCGGTTCACCAGGATGTGACGGCCCAGCGCGGCCCCATCGGTCCGCTCGAACGCGGCGATCAGATGGCCACCGGCCCGTCCCTGATGGGTACGCCCCAAGACGATCAGAGCGCTCCCGTCGAGAAACCGGCCCTGTACGCTGACGCGCCGGTAGTCCCACGCCTCGGCGTCCTCGATCACCGCCGGCATGGTGGTGGGTTCCGCCGCCATGCGGTCGTCGATATGGGCGATCAGCCCGCCCTTCCAGTCCATCCGCTGCAGCTGCCAGACGCCTAGCCCGATCAGAACCGGCAGCATGGCCACGACCATGAGGGTCGGCACAGCGAGCAGGCGAAACCGCCGGCCGGAGGACTGGGACATCGGGTTCGTCAGTCGCCTTCCAGGTCTTCGCGGCGGTGGCGGTACTGCAGGGCGATCACATAGGCCTTCGCCGGCCGAAGCATCACCAGCGCCAGCACGACGACGAGCACGCTGGCAATAGTCGGCGCCACCCACATGGCCGTGTCGAACGAGAAGTGGATCCAGAACGCCACGGGCACCGCGATGAAGCCCAGGATGAAGATCAGGAACACGGCAGGTCCGTCACCGCTGTCCTGCCTGGCGAGATCGAGACCGCATGAGCCGCACTTGTCGGCGATCTTCAGGAAGCCGCCGAACAGGCGCCCCTGCCCGCATCGCGGACAGGCGCAAGCCAAGGCCGCCTGCAGTGGTGGAACCCCTTCGCTGCTTGCCAACACCTGTGTGCTCCGCCCGTCGGTCCTCACTCAGTGGGCCGACTCTCCCGCGCCCCACCAGTAGACGGCGCAGAACAGGAACAGCCAGACCACATCGACGAAATGCCAGTACCAAGCCGCCGCCTCGAAGCCGAAATGGCTGTCCTTGGTGAAGTGTCCGCGCGCCGTGCGCCACCAGCATACGGCCAGGAAGATCGTCCCGATGATCACATGGAAGCCGTGGAACCCGGTCGCCATGTAGAACACCGTGGGATAGATGCCGTCGCGGAACCCGAAGGCCGCATGGCTGTACTCATAGGCCTGCAGGCAGCTGAAAAGGACGCCGAGCAACACCGTCAACCCCAGGGCACGCGCGGCCTCTCGGTTGTGGCCTTCGCGCAGCGCGTGGTGCGCCCAGGTGACCGTGCAGCCGGACAACAGCAGAACCAGCGTCATCAGGAACGGCAGATGGAAGGGGTCGAAGGTAACGACACCCTCCGGCGGCCAGACAAATCCGGTCGCCTCCATCGGGAACAGGCTGGCGTTGAAGAAGGCCCAGAAGAACGCGACGAAGAACATCACCTCGGACGAGATGAACAGCATCATCCCGTAGCGCAGGCCGATCTTGGTGACGATCGAATGCGCCTTTTCCACAACGGACTCGATGATGATCTGCCGCCACCAGCCGAACATGACGCCCAAGACGGCGGCAAACCCCAGTGCCATTACCCACCATGGGCCGTCATGCATGAACATGACGGCGCCGACGGCCAAGAGCCCTCCGGCAAACGCCCCCAGGATGGGCCAGGCGCTGGGATTGACCAGATGATACGGATGCGGCGGGCCTTCCTCATAGGTCGGCACGTGGTGGTCATCCCCAGCCGGCGCAGTGGCCAAGCCCGCGCTCTCATTCTGGATCGTCGTGTCGCTCATGCCTGCCTGATCCTTCGCCTCTGATCTTGTCACCCGCCCCTGGTGCCCCTTGGCATCAAGGGTCTCAATCTAGCGTGTTGCGGCCGTGTCCACCAAAGCCGTCGATGCCGGCACCGCCTGCCCGGCCTCGCCCATATAGGTCTCGATCGCCCGGTCGAGCGCGTCGGAGTTGGTGGGATAAAACGTGTAAGACAGCGTAACGGTTGTAACATCATCCATCGCCGGGTCGTCGTCCATCGCCGGATCCAGGAAGAAGTAGACCGGGAAGTCGGTGCGCTGGCCCGGCGTCAGGATCTGCTCGTCAAAGCAGAAGCACTGGACCTTGTAGAAGTAGAGACCGGCGCGCCCCGGGCTGACATTGTAGACCGCGGTGCCGGCGACCGGCAGGGAACTCAGGTTCTCCGCGCTGTAATAGGCAAGCGCCGGCTCGCCGATGCGGATCTCCATCTCTGTCGTATCTGCCGTGAACCCCCAGGGCAGGTTGCGGTCGGCGTCGGCGGTGAAGCGGACACGGACGGTGCGGTCCAGCACTTCGCCCGTCGTGCCGCCGGCGACTTGGGTCGTTCCGCCGAACCCGGTGACCCGGCAGAACAGATCGTAGAGCGGCACTGACGCGAAGCTGAGCCCGACCATGGCGAACACCGCACCGAAGGTCAGCAGCAGGACCTTCTGGTTTCGACGCCTCTGCCCATCCTGGTCAACGGGCCCGGTCATTCCGCCCCTCCCATGCGCACCAGCGTGATCAAGTAGATCAGCACCACGAACCCCAGCAGTACGGCCAGGATCGCCAAATTGCGGCCGCGCTGCCGCCGTCCCGCCTCTTGATGCCCCTCATCCTGTGTCGGCATCACATGAACCCGCCATTGCTGCGGTCGATGACCATCAGGCCGAACAGCGCGAACAGATAGAAGATCGAATAGCCAAACATCTGCTTGGCGGCACGGTCGCCGGTCTCGCGACCCCGCTCGCGCCACACCCGGACGGCACAGACCACGAACAGCCCACCCAGCACCAGCGCACCGGCGGCATACACCAGGCCCGCGATGCCGGTAACATAGGGCAGCAGGCCGAGCGGCAGCAGGAGGACCGTGTAGAGCAGCATCTGCCGCTTGGTCCGCCGCTCGCCCGCCACCACCGGCATCATGGGCACGCCGGCTTTGGCGTACTCACCACAGCGGTAGAGGCCCAGCGCCCAGAAATGGGGCGGCGTCCAGAGGAAGATGATGGCGAACAGACCGATCGACGCCAGGCTGACCTCACCGGTTACCGCGGCCCAGCCGATCATGGGCGGAAACGCCCCGGCTGCACCGCCGATGACGATGTTCTGCGGCGTCCGACGCTTCAGCCACATGGTGTAGACGAACACATAGAAGGCCGAGGCGAGGCCCAGCAGCACGCCCGCCACCCAATTCACCGCCAACCCCATCAGACCGACCGCGGCGACGGTGAGGACGATGCCGAACCCCAAGGCATCAGACGGGTCGATCAACCCGCGCGGCAAGGGCCGCGCCTGCGTACGCGCCATCACGGCGTCGATGTCCCGGTCGTACCACATATTGATCGCGCCGGCCGCTCCGGCGGCGATGGCGATGCACAGGATCGCCGTGGCCGCGAGAATGGGATGCAGCCCGCCAGGCGCCACAGCCAGGCCGACGAAACCGGTGAAGACCACCAGGGTCATCACCCGCGGCTTCAGCAGGTCCACATAGTCCCGCCAAGTGGCGCAGCCCGCCAAGCGGACAGCGGTTCTCTGACCGCCGTCGATCGACAGCTCCGTCATACTCTCCCCATCGGCCCGGTCATTGGCCCTCTCCGGCCCGTCCAGGAGAAGGACGGGCCAGTCTTGAAGTGCCGGGCTCTGCTACGATCTGGCAGCACCCCTATTTGACGCGCGGCAGCCGCTCGAACTGGTGGAACGGCGGTGGCGAGCTCAACGTCCATTCCAGTGTCGTCGCCCCTTCACCCCAATAGTTTGCCGCAACCTTCTTGCCCCAGCCCAGCGTGTAGACGGCGATGCCGACGAACAGCAGGCTCGAGGCGAATGAGATGTAGGCACCGATGGACGACACGTAGTTCCAGAAGGCGAACGCATCCGGATAGTCGGGGATGCGCCGCGGCATGCCGGCCAGCCCCAGGAAGTGCATGGGGAAGAACAGCAGGTTGACGCCCACGAACGTCGTCCAGAAATGCACCCTTCCCCAGAACTCCGGATAATTGCGGCCGCTCATCTTCCCGATCCAGTAGTACCAGCCGGCGAAGATGGCGAAGACCGCACCGAGGCTCAGTACGTAGTGGAAATGCGCCACGACGTAGTAGGTGTCGTGCAGCGCGATATCCATGCCGCCATTGGCCAGCACCACGCCGGTCACACCGCCGACGGTGAACAGGAAGATGAAGCCGATCGCCCATAGCATGGGCGTCTTGAACTCCAGCGACCCTCCCCACATCGTCGCGATCCAGCTGAAGATCTTAATGCCCGTGGGTACCGCGATGATCATCGTCGCCGCCGTGAAGTAGGCGCGCGTGTCGACGTCGAGGCCCACCGTGTACATGTGGTGCGCCCACACGATGAACCCGACGAAGCCGATCGCCACCATGGCGTAGGCCATGCCCAGATAGCCGAACACGGGCTTCTTGGAGAAGGTGGAGACGATGTGGCTGATCATGCCGAAGCCCGGCAGGATCATGATGTAGACCTCAGGATGCCCGAAGAACCAGAACAGATGCTGGAACAACAGCGGGTCACCGCCCCCGGACGGCTCAAAGAAAGCCGTTCCGAAATTGCGGTCCGTCAGCAGCATGGTGATGGCACCGCCCAGCACCGGGATGGAAAGCACCAGCAGGAACGCCGTAACCAGCATCGACCACACGAACAGCGGCATCTTGTGGAGCGTCATGCCCGGTGCGCGCATGTTGAAGATGGTCGTGATGAAGTTGGCCGCCCCCAGCACCGACGAGGCACCGGCCAAATGCAGGGCGAAGATCGCCATGTCGACCGATGGACCGCCATGTCCGGTGAATAATCGGCCCCCTTCCTGGGGTGCGGAGGACAAGGGCGGATAGATCGTCCATCCCGTACCGGCGCCGGGGCCGACGAAGGCCGAAGCCACCAGAAGCAGGAAAGCCGGGACGATCAGCCAGAACGAAATGTTGTTGAGGCGCGGAAATGCCATGTCCGGCGCGCCGATCATAATGGGCACGAACCAGTTGCCGAAGCCTCCGATCATGGCCGGCATGACCACGAAGAAGACCATGATCAGGCCATGGGCGGTGATCCAGACGTTCCATTCCTGCCCGCTGTCGGCGACCTGCATGCCGACTTCCTGCAGTTCCATGCGCATCAGGATCGAGAAGGCACCGCCGATGACGCCCGCGACGACGGCGAAGATCAGATAGAGCGTGCCGATATCTTTATGGTTCGTAGAGAACAGCCAGCGCGTGAAGAAGCCCGGCTTGTGGTCCTCGTGGGCGTGCGCTCCGGCATGAGCCATGACGTCTTATCCTTCTTTCCTCAACCGTCCCGGTCTGTCAGCGACCGTGTTCTGATTGCGGCCGGTTACTCGACCTCGGCCACCTGGCGGCGCGCCAGCGCCTCTTCATAGGTCTGGGTCAACAGCTGCGGCGGCGTTTCCAGATCCATGCCTGCCACCTGCTCCATCACCCAGTCGTCGAAGGCCTCGCGGCTGACCGCATGCACCTCAATCGGCATGAACCCGTGCCCCTCGCCGCACAGCTCGGAACACATGCCGTAATAGGTGCCTTCCTGTTCAATCCGGGCCCAGGTCTCGTTGGTGTGGCCGGGAACGGCATCCTTCTTGATGCCGAAGGCGGGCACGGCCCAGCTGTGCAGCACGTCGCCGCCCTTGATCAGCACCTGGATATCCGTATCGACCGGCAACACAACGGGGTTGTCGACCGACAAGAGGCGTACCTGGTCTTCCTCCAGGTCCTCTTCGGCGACTATGTAGCTCAGATATTCGGGGACCTGCTGGTCGGGATACTCATAGCCCCAATGCCACTGATAGCCGGTGACGACCAGCGTCATCTCCGGCTCTTCGACCCTGTCCATATAATAGAGCAGGCTGAACGACGGCACGGCGATGAACAGCAAAATGATGACCGGCACGACCGTCCAAACGATTTCGATCAGTGTGTTGTGCGAAGTCCGAGATGGCTTGGGGTTGCGCTTCGCGTTGAAGCGCCACATCACGTAGGCCAGCAACCCCATGACGAACAGCGTGATGGCCGTGATGATGTAGAGCAGCAGGTTGTGGAAGCTGTTCAACTGCTCCATCACCGGCGTCACGGCGTCTTGCAGCCCGATCTGCCCGGGCGCCGGCTCCGACGCCGCTGCCCCCACGAAGGTTGCAGCCGCAACCGCCAGTCCCGCCGCCAAGCCGGCGCTAACCTGTCCAATCCGCATCATTTTCACGCACGATCCCCTTGACGCTCCCGCCTGCGCCCCAAAACCGCTTCGCCGCAATTCCTTAAGGCAGGCGGGGTTATAGCGAACCGCCCGCAGAAGGAGAAGGATTTTCCTGGCCTGCAGCCGGCTTGAGGGCACCTGGGCCCTGACCCGCTGACGCCAGGGTACGATCTCAAACGCCTGCGGCCACTCCCCCAAATCGCCGCAGTACCGTGTGATTTGTCGCATCGGCCGTTCCGCCGCTCGGCGCTGGCGACCCACAACCTAGTCGCGAGCCAATGCCAAACGGGTGCCGAGGCCGATCAGAATCGTACCGCCGATAATCCGGGTGATCCGTTCAACGAGTCCGCTCTGCCGTACCCGGCCGATGACGGCCGACGCGACACACACCACCACGATGTCGGCTGAGGAGAAGGCAAGATTGACGATCGTGCCGAGCACCAGAAACTGCGCCCAGATCGGCAAGGTCGCAGCCGGGTCCACGAACTGCGGCAGAAAGGCAATGAAGAAGAGGGCGACCTTGGGGTTCAGCACCTCCACCACGATGCTCTCCAGGAAGGCACGCCGCGCGGTCTTTGCCTTGACCGCCGGAATCTCGGAGGCCGTCGGCCGTCGCCGCAGCATCCCGATGCCCAGCCAGACCAGATAGACCGCCCCGGCGAGTTTCACGGCCATGTACGCCTCAGGCACATGCCGGAAGATTGCGGACAGGCCCAACGCCGCGGCGAAGACATGGACATAGCCGCCCATATGGATGCCCGCAGCCGCCATGAAACCGGCGCGGCGCCCCCGCACCATGGTCTGGGCTGCCGTGTAGAGCATGGCGGGCCCCGGCATGTAGGCGAACAGGGCCGTGGCCAGTGCGAATGGGATCAATAGGTCGAGCGAGGGCATCCTGTGCCTCCCAGCCGAAGAGAGCTAACACGCTCGCATGGCCGCATGCGATTGGCCAGCCTCCAGCCTGGCTGGCATCAGCGTGACCAACCGGCTTGATCGCCGCGCCCATTCCTGCCATACGCATTGCGAACACAAAGAGAACATTTCCGAGCCTCTCGATGCCCCTCCAACTGTCCGCAGATCAGGCCCGACGTCTGACCTTGTCGCTCCAGGGGCTCGCGTGCACGCCGCGCCGGCGATTGTCCGCCGACGGGCTGACGACGCTGATCGAAGATCTCGGCTTCGTGCAGCTGGACAGCATCAGCACGGTCCAGCGAGCCCACCATATGATCCTGTTCTCACGGGCGGAGTCTTACCGGCCCGAGCGGCTGCGCCGTTTGGTGGAAGACGACGCACGGCTGTTCGAACACTGGACCCACGACGCGTCGGTGATACCGACGGCGTTCTATCCCTACTGGCGCCATCGATTCGCGCGCGAGGAGGGTGGGCTGGCAGACAAGTTCTGCCGCTGGTTCGGGGCCGAGCATCTTGGCGACCTGGACCGGGTACTGGAGCACATTCGCAACAACGGCCCGGTGATGGCGCGCGACTTCGCCGACGGCAACACCGCCGGCCGGCAGGGGTGGTGGGACTGGCACACCGGCAAAGCAGCGCTGGAGTTCCATTGGCGCGCCGGGCGGCTGGCCGTGGCCCGCCGTCAGGGCTTCCAGAAGGTCTACGACTTGGCCGAACGGGTGATTCCGGAGGTCGCGCGCGCCGAGATGCCGTCGGCGGACGCCTTCGTCGACTGGGCGTGCCGCTCTGCGCTCGACCGCCTGGGCTTCGCCAGCCCGGGCGAGATCGCCCGATTCTGGGATCTGGTGACGATCGCGGAGGCCAAGGCCTGGTGTGAGGCGCAGCAGGACGGCGATATCCGCACCGTCGTCGTGGAGGCGGCCGACGGTTCACGCCCCCGGCCCGTCTTTGCCCGCGGCGACATCGAGGACCTGCTTTCAAACCTCGATGACCCGCCAGGCCGCGTGCGGGCGCTGAGCCCGTTCGACCCGGTGCTGCGCGACCGCAAGCGGCTGATGGCCGGCTTCGGCTTCGACTACCGCATCGAGATCTTCGTGCCGGCGGCCAAACGGAAATACGGCTATTACGTCTTCCCGCTCTTGGACCGCGACCGTTTCGTCGGCCGCATCGACATGAAGGCGGACCGCGACCGCGACACGCTGGACGTCACCGCGCTCTGGCTGGAGCCGGGATGCCGCCCCTCTAAGGGCCGCCTCACAAGGCTGGAAGGGGAACTCGACCGCATGCGCCGCTTTGCCGAGGTCTCCTCGGTTACGATGGCCGACGGGTACCTCCGGACGTAGGCCGGTGTTGAGCCGGAGGCGAAACCCGATACTGCCGATCGGCTCGACGTTTGGCTCGCGCTCTCGCCTGAGCCAGACTACGGCTCTGCAAAGAGATCGGGGAACAAGCGGCGCAGATTGGCTTGAACGCGGTCCCTGACAGGTTTGCCGAGGGCCGGCTTGTCGAAGGTCTGGCCGGTCACCTGCTCGTAGAGACGGATGTAGCGGCCGCTGAACTCCATCAGCGTTTCCGGCGGGATCTCCGGCAGCGGCTCAGTATAGGGATCACAGCGTTTGGTGATCCACAGCCGCAGGAATTCCTTGTCAAGGCTTTCCGGCTCCTGCCCGGTGGCGAAGCGGTCTTCGTAGCTGTCGGCGATCCAATAGCGGCTTGAATCCGGGGTGTGGATCTCGTCGGCGAGCGTCACCGTGCCGGCTTCGTCCACGCCGAATTCGTACTTGGTGTCGACCAGGATCAAGCCGTTGCGCGCGGCAATTGCCTGCCCTCGGGCGAAGAGTGCGAGGCTGGCCTCATTCAGCGCATCCCATTGCCCTTGCGTGACGGCGCCGCTTGTCACCAGCGCGGAGCCCGTGGTCGGTTCGTCGTGGGCGCCGAGCGCCCCCTTGGTGGTCGGCGTGATGATCGTTTCGGGCAGTTGTTGGTTCTTCGCCAGGCCGTCAGGCAACCGATGGCCGTAGAGTGTCCGCTCGCCACGCTGATACATGGGCCAAATGCTGGTGTTCGTGGACCCGGTGAGATAGGCCCGGACCACCATCTCCACCGGCAGCATGGTCAGCCGACGGCCGACGATCACGTTCGGATCAGGGTAGTCGATCACATGATTGGGGCAGAGATCGGGAGTCTGCTCAAACCAGAAGCGAGCCGTTTGGGTAAGCACCTGTCCTTTGAAGGGCACGGCCGCCAAGACTTGGTCGAAGGCGGACTGCCGGTCCGTGGCGATCATGATGCGCCGCCCGTCCGGCAGGTCGTAGCTGTCGCGCACCTTGCCGCGTTGGAAGGCCGGCAGTTCGGGGAACTCGGCGTCGGTCAGGCAGTTGGCCAGGATGTCGGATGTGTCCATTGCAGATGATCGGTCCGAATTCGTCGGTCGGTGTTGAGCCGAAGGGGAAAACCGACACAGTCAGAGCAGACGTTGGCGCGCTGGCGCTTGACACAACCTACGACGCCGCGCGCAGTCTTGGCAGCCCCCGTGCCACGATCATCCCGACCAGCATGGCCGCGACAAAGGGCAGAGCCGCCTCGGGCTTCAGAACCGTGGCGACCACCGCCGGGCCGGGACAGAAGCCGGCCAGCCCCCAGCCAAGCCCGAACAGTGCGGCGCCGCCCAGCAGGCGCAGGTCAAGGTCGCGGCGGGCCGGCAGGTCGAAGCGGTCGGCAAGCCAGGGATGGGGCTGCCGCAACACCCAGGCATAACCCGCCATGGTGACGGCCAAGGCACCGCCCATCACGAACGCCAAACTGGGGTCCCATGCGCCGGCGACATCGAGGAAGGCCAGCACCTTCGCCGGGTTGACCATCATGGAGATGATCAGGCCCAAGCCGAACAGCAGCCCCGCCAGCGCACTGATGGCAAGTTTCAGCACAAGTCGCTCCCGTCTTCTCAGCTACCCAGCACGTGGCGAACGACGAACACCGTCGCCACGGCCGTCAACATGAAGGTGGCCGTCGCCGCCAGTGAGCGGCCGGACATGCGGCCAAGCCCGCAAACCCCATGGCCACTGGTGCACCCATTTCCCAGCGTCGTACCGATGCCCACCACCAGGCCGGCCACGATCACCACCGGCAGGCCCGCCGGCAACGCGATGTCCGGCAGGGTTCCGGTCGCCAGGGCATAGATCGCCGGCGCGGCCAGACAGCCGCCCAGAAAGGCCAGACGCCAGCCGCGGTCCGGCGCGGACGCCGGCGGCAGCAGGCGACCGACAATGCCGCTGACGCCCAGAATGCGGCCTTGCGACCACATCAACAGCACAGCGGCGGCGCCGATCAGCACACCGCCGATCAGCGCTGAAATCGGCGTGAACTCAGTTTCCAAGTGGATCCTCCGCTATAGACAGCGTCCGGCCAGAGAGGCAGGCCTCGGCCAGCGCGCCAGATGCACTCGATGGCCCGCGTTCTAATGGACAGCCCTGGCAACGCGGAAACCGATCAAGATGGACGGTTCGCCTGAGTGCCAGCCGCGGTCCGCGGAGCGAACATGATCCGGCCCAGACAGCCAGCTGCCGCCGCGCAACATGCCACCGGCACAGTCCCCGACTTGCCATGCCGAACCGTCCGTGGGGGCACCCTGATAACCCTCGTTCCAGCAATCCTGCAGCCACTCCGACACATTTCCCAATATGTCATGGAGGCCGAACTTGTTCGGCAAGAAGCTTCCAACCGGCGAGGTATGAACATGGCCGTCGTGACACTGGGCAATTCTCAAGTCCAGCAACGCCTCCCTTGCCGTGAGGTCGGCGGTGTTTGCGAACTCGCAGTCGGTCAGAGCATCATCGCCCCAATAGCGCGCCGAAACCGTGCCCGCTCGCGCCGCATACTCCCACTCCGCTTCGCTCGGCAGTCGATAGGCGTGCCCGGTCGAGCGCGTGAGCCATCGCACATAGTCCTGGGCGTCTTCCCATCCGACGCATGTCACCGGGTGATCTTCCAACTGCGCGAAGCCGGGATCGCGCCAGCTAAGCGACGTGCGGAGTACCCAATCCTCGCCGCTCCACGAACGGCAGCCGTTCGTCTCGTGTCCGGTTGCTGCAACGAACGCCGCAAATTGCCCCACTGTCACCTCGTAGCGCCCCAGGGCGAAATCACTGACAGTCACTAGACGCTGGGGGCCCTCATTATCCCGCCTACCCGGCTCCGATGCCGCCGAGCCCATGACGAACTGCCCTGCCGGGATCACCATCATCTCCGGGCAATGGGGACAGTCCTGAAAGACCGCGCCAGGATCGGGCTGTGCGAGCGCCACCGCTGGTAGGGCTGCGCATGCCGACAAGACCAAAGGCGCCCATTTCATCCCCTGCCCGCCTCCGGCTGATGCGACCCATCATGCGCTCCGGCGACCGAGGTCAATGCGCCTCCGCCCAAGTGTCGGCGATGCCCGCATCGGCCACCAGCGGCACGTCGAGATGGGCGGCCGCCTCCATGGTGCGCTTGACGGTCTCGGCTGTGGCTTCGGCCTCTGCGGCGGGGGCTTCGAACACCAGCTCGTCATGCACCTGCAGCAGCATGCGGGCGCTCAGGCCCGCTTTGGTAAGCGTGCGCGGGATGCGCACCATCGCCCTTTTGATGATGTCGGCGGCCGTGCCCTGGATCGGCGCGTTGATGGCCTGGCGTTCGGCGAAGCCGCGCCGCGCGGGGTTCGGGTCCTTGATGGTCGGCAGGTGGCATTTGCGGCCGTAGAGCGTGGTGACGAACCCGCGCTCCCGCCCCTGGCGTTTGGTGGCGTCCATCCAAGCCTTCAGCTCGCCGAACTTCTCCAGATACGCGTTGATGAAGCTGCCGGCCTCGCCCTGCGGAATGCCCAGCTGGTTGGCGAGACCGAAGGCGGAGATGCCGTAAATGATGCCGAAGTTGATCGCCTTTGCGCGGCGGCGCGTCTCCGCCGTCATGTCGTCCATAGGGATGCCGAACACCTGGCTCGCCGTCATGGCGTGGATGTCCAGCCCCTCGCGGAAAGCCTGCTTCAGCGCCTCCACGCCTGCGATATGGGCGACCAGGCGCAGCTCGATCTGCGAATAGTCGATGGAGATCAGCTTGTTGCCCGGCTCCGCCACGAAGGCATAGCGGATCTTGCGCCCCTCTTCAGTGCGGATCGGGATGTTCTGCAGGTTGGGGTCGTTGGAGGACAGGCGGCCGGTATTGGTCGCCGCCAGGCTGAAAGAGGTGTGCACGCGCCCCGTGCGCGGGTTGATCTGGTCGACCAGCGCGTCGGTATAGGTGCCCCTTAGCTTGGAGAGTTGGCGCCAGTCCAGCACGCGGGCGGCGATGTCGTGGCCCTGGGCCGCCAGCGGCTCCAGCACCGCACTGTCGGTGCTGTAGGCGCCGGCCTTGCCCTTCTTGCCGCCCTGGATCCCCATCTCATCGAACAGCACGGTGCCGAGCTGCTTGGGCGATCCGACATTGAAGCCGTGGCCGGCAAGCTTGTGGATCTCGCTCTCGAGATCCCCCAGCCGCTCGGTGAATTCCGTCGACAGACGGACCAGCGCGTCACGGTCAACCTTGATGCCCGTCGTCTCCATCTCGCCGATAATGGCGGCGAGCGGCCGCTCAATGGTCTCGTAGACCGTGACCATATGCTCCGCGACCAGGCGAGGCTTCAGCATGCCATGGAGGCGCAAGGTGATGTCGGCGTCTTCGGCTGCATAGTCGCGGGCCTTGTCCAGCGGCACCCGGTCGAAAGTGATCTGGTTTTTGCCGGTGCCGCAGAGGTCGGAATAGTGGATGGTCTCGTGGTCGAGATGCAGCCTGGCCAGCTCGTCCATGCCATGGCCGTGCGCGCCGCCGTCCAGCACGTAGGACAACAGCATGGTGTCGTCGATGGGGTCCACGCGGACGCCGTGGCGCGCCAGCACCTGCCAGTCGTATTTCAGGTTCTGGCCGATCTTGAGCACCGATGGGTCTTCCAGCACCGGCTTCAGCAACGCGATGGCGCGATCCAGCGGGATCTGGTGCGGCCGCGCATCGCCTTCGGAGAGATCCAACGTTCCATCGCCGGCCTGGCCCACATGGCCGACCGGGATGTAACAGGCCCGCCCCGGCGCCGTGGCCAAAGAGATGCCCACCAGCGCAGCCGTCGAGGCGTCAAGCGAGGTGGTCTCGGTATCCACGGCGAGCACGCCGCGCTCCAGAGCCTCTTCGACCCAGGGCAACAGGTCGGCTTCGTCCTGAATGAGCGCGTACTGCGTTTCGACAGGCGCCGCCGGGTCCGGCTCGGCTGCCGCATCCTCAGCCTCCGCGCCTCCAAACTGCGCGCGAACACGCGCCACGATGGACCGGAAACCCTGGTCGCTCAGGAACTTGGCCAACGTCTCCACATCCGTCGGCTGGACAGCCATCTCCGCCAGCGAGAGCGGCGTGTCGACACGGTCGTCCAGTGCTACCAACCGTTTGGAGATTCGGGCCTGATCCGCAAAGTCGATCAGTGACTGGCGCCGCTTGGGCTGCTTTATCTCTTCAGCCCGAGACAGAAGCGTTTCCAGATCGCCGTAGTCGTTGATCAGCTGGGCCGCCGTCTTCACCCCGATGCCCGGCACGCCGGGCACGTTGTCGATGCTGTCGCCGGCCAGCGCCTGCACGTCGACGACTTGGCCGGGCGGCACGCCGAACTTCTCCACGACCTCCGGCACGTCAATGGTCCGGTTCTTCATGGGGTCCAACAGCGTCACGCCATCACCGACAAGCTGCATCAGATCCTTGTCTGACGAGACGACAACGACCTGAGCGCCTTCTTCGCGCGCCTGCCGGCAATAGGTGGCGATCAGGTCATCGGCCTCATAGCCCTCCATCTCCACCTGGGCGATGTTGAAGGCGCGCGTAGCGTCGCGGATCAGCGCAAATTGCGGCACCAGATCGGGCGGCGGCTCGTCGCGGTTGGCCTTGTAGTCGGGATAGATCTCGTTGCGGAAGTTCTCCCGCGCGGCGTCGAACACCACGACCAGGTGGTGTGCTTCAACATCCGCCAAGAGCTTCATCAGCATGGCCGAAAAGCCGTGGACGGCATTCACCAGCACGCCGTCGGGGCGGCGGAAGCTGTCGGGAATGGCGTGGTAGGCGCGGAAGATGTAGCCCGAGCCATCGACAAGGTAATAGGTGCGTCTGGAGGACGCCCCGGTCTCTGCGGCAGCCTCAAAGCCGGCCGTCTCGCTCATCTCGCTCTCCCGCCGCTGGTTCGGGTTTGCCGGACCACGGCTCTACGCCAACGGCGCAAACGCGGCAAGCCCGCGGGATTGACGGGACCCCGGGCTTGCGGCAACCCTGCGGGCGATGGCCGTATACACCGAAGTCACCGATGAAGCCGTGCAGGCGTTCGCCGCCCAGTATGACCTGGGCGACGTGCTCTCGCTGAAGGGAATCGCCGAGGGGGTCGAGAACTCCAACTTCCTGATGGTGACGACTCAGGGGCCGTTCATCCTGACCCTTTACGAGAAGCGGGTGGCGGAGGCCGACCTGCCCTTCTTCATCGGCGTGATGCGGCACCTGGCAGAGCGTGGCATTGCCTGCCCGCTGCCGCTGCCGGGCCGCGACGGCGTGGTGCTGCGCCGACTGGCCGACCGGCCTGCAGCCATCGTCAGCTTTCTGGAAGGCATGTGGCCGCGGCGAATCCAGCCGCGGCATTGCGCGGCGCTGGGCGCCGGGCTTGCCGCCATGCATCTCGCCGGGGCGGATTTCGCCATGCGGAGGGTCAACGACCTATCGGTCAGCGGCTGGCGGCCGCTGCTGCAGCGTTCGGAAGACCGCGCGCATGAGGTGAGGCCGGATCTGGCGGAAAGCCTGGATGCCGAGCTGTTGTATCTGGAAAGCCACTGGCCGGAGGATCTGCCCGCGGGGCTGATCCATGCGGACTTGTTTCCCGACAATGTCTTCTTCAAGGGCGAGAGCTTAAGCGGCTTCATCGACTTCTACTTCTCCTGTACGGATTTCTTCGCCTACGACCTGGCGGTGTGCCTGAATGCCTGGTGCTTCGAACCGGACGGCCAGTTCAACGTGACCAAGGCGCGGCTGATGCTCTCGAACTACCGCAAGGTCAGGCCGGTCTGTGCCCGGGAGCTGGAGGTCCTGCCCCTGCTGGCGCGCGGCGCGGCGCTCAGGTTCCTGCTCACGCGGCTCTATGACTGGCTGCACCATCCGGAAGGCGCTCTGGTGAAACCGAAAGACCCGCTGGAATACTGGTCGAAGCTGCGTTTCCATCAGGAGGTGCAGAGCCCCGGAGCCTATGGGTTGGAGCCATGAGCGCTGCGGTCGTGGAAATGTTCACCGATGGGGCCTGCAGCGGCAACCCGGGGCCCGGCGGCTGGGGCGCGATCCTGCGCTTCGGCGAGCGCGAGAAGGAACTTTCCGGCGGCGAGCGCGCGACCACCAACAACCGGATGGAGTTGATGGCCGCCATCGCCGGGTTTGAAGCGCTGAAACGCCCGGTCGAGGTCGTGGTGACCACCGACAGCCAGTACGTCAAGCAGGGCGTGACCCAGTGGATGGCCAACTGGAAGTCACGCGGCTGGCGCACGACGGACAAGAAGCCGGTGAAGAACCAGGACCTCTGGCAGCGGCTGGATACGGCCCTGGCCCCGCATACCGTGCGGTGGCACTGGGTGCGCGGCCATGCCGGCCATCCGGAGAACGAACGGGCCGATGCCCTGGCGCGCGCCGCCATCGCGTCACTACGCTAGGGGTTGCGGTAGAGGCGGCGGACATGTGGGACGTTCTTTGGATCAACGCACATCTCGCCACGATGGATGGCGACACGGGCTACGCTGCGATCGAAGACGGCGCCATCGGTGTTGCCGACGGACAGATCGCCTGGGTCGGGCCGCGCGCCGACTTGCCCGGGGCGGCGGACGCCCTGGCCCGCGACGTGCAGGATGCCGGGGGGCGATGGGTGACCCCGGGGCTGGTCGACTGCCATACGCATCTGGTCTACGGCGGTAACCGGGCCCGCGAGTTCGCGTTGCGGCTGGACGGCGCGTCCTATGAAGAGATCGCGCGTGCCGGCGGCGGTATCCTGTCTACCGTCACCGCGACGCGCGCGGCCGATCAGGAAACCCTGTTGCACGACGCCCGCCGGCGTCTGGCCGCGTTGCAAGCCGAAGGTGTGACGACCGTCGAGATCAAATCGGGCTATGGGCTGGATGCGGAAACTGAATGCCGTATGCTGCGCACGGCCGGACTGCTGGGGGACGCAGGCATACGCGTACGCCGTACGTATCTGGGTGCGCATGCCATTCCGCTGGAATTCCACGGCGACGCCGACGGATACATCGATCTTGTCTGCGACCAAGTCCTGCCGAGGGTCGCCGATGCCGGGCTGGCCGATGCGGTCGATGGCTTTCTGGAGACGATCGCGTTCACGACGGCCCAGATCACGCGCGTGTTCGAGACGGCGCACCGCCATGGCCTTGCGGTGAAACTGCATGCCGATCAGTTGACCGACGGAGACGGTGCGGCTCTGGCAGCCGAGTACGGCGCGCTGTCGGCGGACCACCTGGAATACACGTCGGAAGATGGCGTTGAAGCTATGGCTGAGGCAGGGACGGTCGCAGTGCTGCTGCCAGGCGCGTTCTACACCCTGCGGGAAACCAAATTGCCGCCGATCGACGCTTTCCGGCGCCACGGAGTGCCGATGGCCGTGGCGACCGACAGCAATCCCGGCAGCGCGCCGGTCACATCGCTTCTGCTTATGCTGAACATGGCGTGCACCCTGTTCCGTCTGACGACGGCAGAGGCGCTGGCCGGCGTGACACGCAATGCCGCCGACGCGCTGGGCTTGCGGGACGTCTGCGGACGCCTGGCTCCGGGACTGGCGGCCGATTTCGTGCTCTGGGACATCGATGACCCCGCGGAGCTTTGCTACCGCATCGGCTGGAATCCGAGGGTAATGACGGTTGTAGGCGGGAAACCACTTTCCCCCGGCGACGGTTGAGGGATACTGGGGGCATTGTCCGCAGTTTCGATGGCCGACCGGGGGATTCGCCGATGACCGAGTTCCACGCCTACACCAGCTTTACCAAACCACGCCTGCATCTCTGGAACGAAGACAGCGCCTTCCACGTCACGCTGCCGCCGCAAGAGGTGGCTGAGACCGGCTGGGCACGATTCGCCCACCGCGGATGCGAGCCGCTGGGCGAGGACACGCGCTTCATGTTGGTGGACGAGGCCGGTGGCCGGCAGAGATGGGAGCGGGAGATCTTCCGCCGCCGCTTGCCGCTTGCGGGCACGGGACATCCGGCGCCGGCGGTCTGGCTCTTCGAAGACACGCGCCGCGTCGTCACCGTCGCGCCGACCGCGGTGACGGATTTGAGCGTTCGCATTCATCTGGTTACGGCGGAGCGCTATCGCGAGGCCGAGCTGTTTGTGTGGGACCCACGAACCCCCGACCACCGGTTCTGGCTGCCGATCGACGATATCGACGGCGACGGGCCGATCTGGACCGTACCCCCTTCGCTGACGCAATCGGGCTTCTTCCATTTCAAGGCCAAACAGCGCGGTCTGCCAGACCACGAGGCCTACGAACCCGACGCCGCGAACCGCGCCTGGACGTCCAGCGACGGTGCGGAAATCTGGGTCCACAGCGAATCCCCAGCCGTGCTGCGCGATCGGCCGCAGACACTGGCACTGAAGCTGCACTACCGCCACGAGTGGGGACCGGACGTCGTTCCGACCCTGCAGGTTCAGGAGGAGGGGTCCGGTCTGATCGTCGACGCCGTCGGCAGCCTGGATGCGGATGAAGAGTGGAGCACGCACGGCATCGACCTGTTCCCTGCCCTGACCTACGTCGTGCGCGCCTTTCACCAGCTGCCCGGCGGCGCAGTTGAGTGGGAGGACCACCGCGCCCGGCGCCGGTTCACGCCCGTCGATGAGAGCGAGACCTTCTTCTTGGCCGGCGTCTCGCGGGCCTTTACGGCGCGGCCAGAGCAACAGGCGACAGTGCCGATCACGGTGCTCGACCCGCCGCCCTACAGCCAGCTCGCCAGACCGATCAATGCCCATGTCTGGCTGGGCCACGCCCGGATAGGTGGTGATCTCCAGCACGCCGTCCGGCCCGACGGGCACCGGCGTGGCAAGCGGCATCCGCGCATAGCCCAGCCAGACATGGGCA
>JANQIX010000105.1 GCA_028281925.1 Alphaproteobacteria bacterium | reverse complement strand
GAGTGGACCGGCCAGTCCCTTCAGGAAATCCAGGCGACGGGCCAGACCGGCATGATCCTCGCCTTCGCCGTCTTGTTCGCCTACCTGTTCCTGGTGGCGCAGTATGAAAGCTGGTCGCTGCCGATCTCGGTGATGCTGTCGGTCTCCGTGGCCCTGCTGGGTGCGCTGGCCGCGTTGGCGCTGACCGGCATCGACAGCAATGTCTATGCCCAGATCGGCTTCGTCATGCTGATCGGCCTGGCGGCGAAGAACGCCATCCTGATCGTGGAGTTTGCCAAGGAACAGCGCGAAGACGGCCTGTCGATCCTGGAGTCTGCGATCTCGGCCGCACGCCTGCGCTTCCGCGCTGTGTTGATGACCGCGATCTCGTTCCTGCTGGGCATCTTCCCGCTGGTCGTGGCCTCTGGCGCGGGGGCCGCCAGCCGCCAATCCATCGGCATCCCGGTCTTCGGCGGCATGCTTCTGGCCACGGTCGTCGGCATCATCTTGATCCCGGGCCTGTTCGTCGTCTTCCAGACCCTGCGCGAGCGCCTGACTGGCTGGCGGCCACGGGCGGAGAAGGCGGAGGCGGTGCGGGAGGAAGCGGCTGGGCAGGCGGCAGCCGACTGAGGTGCCACAACTCGGTCGCTAGGCGTTTTCAATCTGACAGTGTTCGGCCGCTCTCGCCGGCTTTCTTGAGTGGCGCCCGGTGATCGCATTCCCTTCAAGGGCCGACGAAGGACAAACGGAAGGTTGTGATCAAATTCAGCAGTTCAAGTTAACGAATCGGATACCGTCGAAGGGTCGACACGGCCCACAGGCAGTTAGCTACGATGGGCACCTTCGTCTCTCCAACGAAGCCTCGGCCTTTTCTAGATCCAACTCACCCGGGAGCTTCGGTATCTCCATCCAGAACTCGGGTTCGCCCTCTAGAGGCCGCGGCGGTGCAAATGGGTCGGAAAGGGCGTGATCCGCGAGATCAAGATCGAAAAGCGGCGGACGTTCTCCGGCCAATGCGACGGACAGGAGCCCGCAGACGCCCTCATAGGCGTTTCGAGAGGCATCCTCTGAAGGGTGCTTGCCCTCGTGAGAAAGGTCATTGCGGGCCCGCCTCGCCGCACTCAGCGACTTGAGAGTATCCAGCGGCAATAGCCCTTTCTGGAAGAGCATTTCAAGGCGTGCCGATGCGGTCCATGTTCGGGAGTCGCAAAGCTGGTCCCGTCGTGACTTGCTGGGGTCCTCGGAAAGCGTAGGGCTTATGACTTCCCTCGACCAAAGCTCCGACGTGAGCTGTTCCGCGGTAATCCAGAGGTTTGAGAGCGCTGCGCCCCAGTCTCGCCGAGCAATCCCTGTTGCACCCTTCAATAGGTACTCCCCACGCATGGCCTTCACTCTTCCCAAGACGTCGAGCCCACTCTTCATGGCGGCCGTCAGTTTGGTCATGGAAATGGTGCGCGGGCGATATAGGGCGATGGCTTCGATCGTGCTGGCTTTGCCGTGTCGGACCTGTTCGTGGAACCTGTTCGGAGCTGCAGCGCCGGGCCTATGACTGCGTACGTATCGCCAGTCGATGATTGAGCCCATGTCGAGGCCGTCAGGCGTTATGGCTTCACAATAGACACCGCCAATGAGCAGTCCCGCTAAACATCGATTGAAGAACTCAACAGCGGCTTGATCTGACCAGAGATCTTCTATTGGCGGCAGCGCTAAAGCGCCATCCCGTACCACAACGAGGTGATAAGGAGTAGGCAAGCCCACATCTATACCGCCTGCCATTTCATGCAGAGCTACATAATCCCAAGATCCGCCGTTCACTTGTTCGATCGTAACGCTCCAAGGGGAAAGGTCATTTCCTTCGACAATACGGAACGGGTGGAGATAGGCGATAAGGCACGGAACGCGCCGCTTCGCTAGATCGTTCTCCGTCAGGGCATTGGCCTTGGGCTCCCTCATCAATCAGACATTACGCCAGCAACATATGCGATGAAAGATCCGCTATTTGGACATAGCTGCAGAGGGAACCGCATCCCTGGAGGGCGGCCTCGGTGCAAGGCTTGTGACGGTCGACGACGTGCCGGTTTTGGCCCAATGCGGGCATGCAAGCGCGTTATGCGCTCATCGGCAGGTGAGCATTCAGGCGCGTACTCCACGGCTCGTCACCCGATGTGGCCATTCGCCGTCAATCAGGGGGCCTCACTTTACTCGGGCTTCATCCAATCGCACCGAAGAGGAGCTCGATTACCGCATCTAATGTATCGACCCGCTTGCACGTGGTACGTTTCAGAATATAGCTGTTTCGCCGCTCACCTTTCTTGCCCGTTGAATCCCCCTTCGTGTGTTTAGCCTTCCTGAAGGTGTCTATTCTTGGAAGCGGTTCTCCAGGGATGCCACCAAACCAGTAAAACGGGCCAAGCTCTATTGTTCGCGGGTCAAATCCCATCCAGACTACGCAGCCACTGGGTTTGTCTCCCAATTTAGCATTAATCTTCTGTTCGTAGACATTCGAACCGTTAAATGAAGCTTTCAGTTGGATGTGCCGAAGCACGCCTCGGACCTCCATGACGAGATCGTAGCCAGCCGCGTCAACGTCAGCCGTAAGAACTTCAGCGTCCCAGACACCCAACGCCCACAAGCGGCGAAGGCAGTCGCCGACGAAGACGTGCTCAAGCGTCTTTTCGCGATACGAGGAATACAGGGAATCGCTTTCCATTCTTGCCCATTCGGTAGAGAAACTTGCCCGTAACTATCGGATTCAACGTCCGAATCTGCTTCGGCCATGGCCTTGCTGACCACCTCCCAGATGGTGATCCTGGTGGAATGCTAATTGAAGGCTGGTCTTGGCTCCAGTAGACATGAGGCCGGAAAGCATAGTCGAAGACGCGGGAGCGTCAGATTATGGCACGATCCAGCCGAACCGGTCGCCGACATCCGCGACGGCATTACCCCTGACTGCGGACATTCGCCTCTGAGACGTTCGAATGTGAGTTCTCCAGGATCGTCGCGAAGTTGGAGATATGCCAGAGGTGGCCCGCGCTCGGCACTACGTGCAGGTGGCTCCCTTTAACCAGGGCATTCAGACGACGTGCCATCTCCTCAGGTGTGCTTTTGTCATCGTCACCCGTCCAGACATGGGTCTCGACAGCAATGTCCCCAAGATCGAAATCCCAGGGTTTGACCTGGTTGCGGATGTCCTGTGCCAGACCCTTGCCGGAGCCGGCCGGGTAGGCGTCGCGGCCGGCGGCGATCAGGACAGCGCGGACATGCGGACGCTCGAGGTCGCGTTGGTCGGGCAGGGAGAGCTTCTTTTTCGACCGGTCGAGCAGGCGTTCCATGCGGTTGCGGCAGAGCCTGGCGATCAGCCAGGCGTTCAATCGGTTCAGGAATGGCAGGTTTCGGGCGATCCAATAGACCGTCCGGTTCGTGCGGTTCACCTTTGCCAACAGGTCGGCATCGAAGGGCGAGGTCGACGAAACGGCGATCACCCTCTCGACCATCGGTCCCAGCACGGCACCTGCGCCGAGGGCGTAGCCGCCGCCAGCGGAGACGCCCAGGACGCTGAATCGCTCCAGCGAGAGATGTCTGGCCAGTTCCTGCAGCGCGGGCGCAAGCCCCGCATACCCGGTTTGCCAGAACTCGCTGAACCCGTATCCGGGGCGGTCGACGGCGATGAACCGCCACCTCTCCGACTGCAGGAAATCCGGGAAGCCGAACCAGTATCGGGCTGAGCCGGGGGATCCGTGGATCAGGAAGACCGGTTCCCCGCCGGGATTGCCGTACTCGGCGAACCAGAGCGTCTTGCCGCTAGATAACCGCAGGTCCCGATAGGGGTAGTCTGAATGGCGGCGCGACTCAGTGGTCATGGAATCCGACGCCTTCGCCCGTGGTTCTCCACCACCAGAGATTGTGGTTCACAGCGCCGGGATATGCAACCGGCTTCCCTGTTCCGCCGGGAAGCCGTGCGGCGGTGGGTCAGCTTGATCCTAGCCGCGCTCGCTCAGCCGCTCTTTGGCCATCTTCAGGATGCCGGCGCGCTTGTAGGGCGAATAGGACTGCCAGTCGGCGATTTCCCATGCCGTGCGTCCGCAGCCCTGGCAGATGCCGTCTTCGAACCGGCAGATGTCAATGCAGGGGGCGTCGACGGTCGGTGTTCTCATCGGTAGCGATGCCTCGTTGGCGGCCCGACGGCCTTGCCGGTTACCCTACCGCTTTCCCGTCCTCGACCCAATCGCCGCGTTCAAGCGTCTCGTGCGCTGTCTCTTCCAAGGCGGCGAGCCAGGCATAGTGCGGGTGGGCCCCGGCCCGGCGGAGGGATGCGGCCTTGGCCGCCACGCGAGGGCGGTCCGTCGGCTGGCAGTCCGTGCCGTCGCCCAAGACACCCCAGGGAAGCCAGTGTGTGGTCTGCAGAATCGTAGCCGCGCCCATGACCGTTTCGTCTCGTTGCCTGAACGGTGTCCAGCCTATGCGATCCCGCAAAACATATCAACATAAAGATATCTTTATGTATGCGGGTCTGCGGCCTGCATCCGGCGGTATCGGCGAATGGACTCCCAGCTGAAAACCGCCAGTGCGCTCCAGATCAGGGCGAAGGTGGCGAGGTGGCTGAGCGTGAACGCCTCACCGAAGACTGCTACGGCCAGCAGGAACTGCATGGACGGCGCCAGGTACTGCATCAGGCCGACGGTCGACAGGTTCAGCCGCTTGGCGCCGTGCATGAACAGCAACAGCGGCATGCCGGTCATGAATCCGGACAGGATCAGCAGGGCGGAGAACTGCCAGTCGATCAGGAAATGGCCGTTGCCCGATGTCTCCAGCACGACGATCACGGCCAGCGCGGCCGGCGTCAGCAGTGCCGTTTCCACCATCAGCCCCACCTGCGGGTCGATGGCCGCCTTCTTGCGCACAAGCGCATATGTTCCGAAGGAGAATGCAAGCGCCAGCGACAGCCACGGAAACGTGCCGTAGCCGACCAGCGGCACGGTCACCCCGGCCGCGGCCAACGCGACCGCCACACCCTGCCAGCGGCTGAGCCGTTCGTGTAGAAACAGCACGCCCAAGAGCACGTTGACCAGCGGGTTGATGTAATAGCCGAGGCTGACCTCCAGCACGCGCTCAGCCAGGATGCCCCAGATAAATAGCAGCCAGTTCAGCGTGACCAGACAGGTGCTGAGCAGATAGACCGGCAGCCGCCGCACCTGCCGCAGGATCGTCAGCGCCTCGCCCAATCGGCCCATGGCGGCGGTGATGGGGATCATCAGCACCAGGGTCCAGACGATCCGCTGGGCCAGGATCTCCAGCGCTCCGGCCTGTTCCACGGCTTTGAAGTAGATCGGCGACAGGCCCCAGATGAAGAAGCCGCCGAAGGCCGCAGCCAGGCCTATCTGCGTTTCCCGGTGCCGCTGGGCGAAGCTGGCCGGGGGGGAAGCACTCTCCGCCATTGAAAGTCTCGAGGGCGTACTGAAAAGGAAAAAGGGCGGCCCCGCAGGACCGCCCTTCCGCAGCCCTGTTGGGCTGCCGATGTCTGGTGCGGTCGCTTACGCCTGAACCTGGGTGGCGATGCCGCGGGTGTTCAACAGCTCCATGAACTCGCCGGTCTGGTACATCTCCCGCACGATGTCGCAGCCGCCGACGAACTCACCCTTCACATAGAGCTGAGGGATCGTCGGCCAGTTGGAGAAGTCCTTGACGCCCTGACGCAGGCTCGGGTCGGTCAGGATATCGATCCCCTTGAACGGCACGCCCAGATGGGTCAGCACCTGCACGACCGCGGCGGAGAAGCCGCATTGCGGGAACACTGGCGTGCCCTTCATGAAGAGGACGACTTCGTTGTCTTCGATCTCGGCGCTGATCCGATCCTTCACCGCGCTGTCCATAGTTCCTGTCTTCCTTCCTGATCCGTAGCAGGTCTGAGGCCCGGCCTCAGGGTGTCTCCGTGTCTCGCCTTGGTATCGGCGTCTCAAGCGTCGGGTGGCGATGTCTGCAGCGCCAGCGCATGCAACTCGTTGCCCATGCGCCCCTGCAGGGCCTTGTACACCAACTGATGCTGCTGCACCCGGGTGATGCCCCGGAAAGAGGCGCTGGTCACATACGCCGCATAATGGTCGCCGTCCCCCCGAAGGTCCTCGATCCGCACCTCCGCATCAGGGATCCCATCCTTGATGAGACGGACGATTTCCGCCGGATCCATCGCCATGTCGCAGCCTTCCTCTCTTCTGACACACAAACTCGAGCTGACGACTATCCCGCTTCGGCCGATCCGGCCATGTAGGCGGGAAGCCATCGCTCATTGGCGTGCCGCAATTTTCCAAGGGATATGGCGTTCTGGCCGCCGAGTGTCAACGCGTTGCCGCCGGTCCGCCCGATCGCCGCAGCGGCGATTCCAGCCTCCGCAGCGCGGGCCAGAACCGCGTTCGGATCGTTCGTTGCCACAACATAGCGGCCCTGGTCCTCGCCGAACAGCCAAGCGGCCAACGGCGGGGCCTCCGGCGCGCGCAGGTCGGCGCCCACACCGCCGGCCAAGGCCATCTCGGCCACGGCGACATAGAGGCCACCGTCCGACACGTCATGGCAGGCCGTCACCAAGCGGTCCCGGATCAGGTCGCGGACCAGGTCGCCCGTGGCCCGCTCCGCGGCCAGATCGACGGGCGGCGGCGGCCCGGCCTCGAGGTCATGCACGTCGCGCAGGAACAGCGAGCAACCGAGATGCCCATGCGTTTGGCCGATCAGGATCAGCGTCTCGCCTTCCCCGGTCAGCGCCAGGCTGCCGCGCCGGGAAACGTCGTCCAACAGGCCGACACCGCCGATCGTGGGGGTGGGCAGAATCGCCTCGCCATCGGTTTCGTTGTAGAGCGAGACGTTGCCGGACACGACGGGGAAGTCCAGGGCGCGGCAGGCTTCGGCCATTCCTTGAATGCACGCGACCAGCTGGCCCATGATCGGCGGCCGCTCGGGATTGCCGAAATTCAGGTTGTCGGTCAGCGCCAGCGGCTTCGCACCGACCGCCGTCAGATTGCGCCAAGCCTCCGCCACCGCCTGCATGCCGCCGGTTTTCGGCTCCGCCTTGCAATACCGGGGCGTGCAGTCGCTGGTGATGGCCAGCGCCCTGGTCGTCCCATGTACGCGCACGATTGCGGAGTCGCCGCCGGGCCCGGCAACCGTATCGGCCATCACCGTGCTGTCGTACTGCTCCCAGATCCAGCGCTTGCTGGCGAGATCGGGTGAGGCGAGCAGGCGCTCCAGCACCTCTTCCGGCGGTCCCGGCATGTGATCGACACCGTCCGGCAACGGCGCGGCCCCCGGCGGGGCCTCCCAAGGGCGGTCGTATTCCGGGGCCTCGCCGACCAGCGGACCGACCGGAATGTCGGCCGCCACGTCGCCGCCGCGGCGCACCACCAGCCGGCCAGTATCGGTCAGCGTGCCGACCACGGCGAACTCCAGCTCCCACTTCTCGAACACCGCGCGCGCCATGTCTTCGCGGCCCGGCTTGAGCACCATGAGCATGCGCTCTTGGCTTTCGGAGAGCATGATTTCGTAGGCCGACATGGCATCGGCGCGCAGCGGCACGGCATCGAGATCCATGTCCATCCCGAGGCCGCCCTTGTCCGCCATCTCTACGGACGAGCAGGTAAGGCCGGCTGCGCCCATATCCTGGATGCCCACGATGGCATCGCCCGCCATCAGCTCCAGGCAGGCCTCCAGCAGCAGCTTCTCGGTGAACGGATCACCCACCTGGACCGTGGGCCGCTTCTCTTCGGTCTCTTCGCTGAACTCGGCCGAAGCCATCGTGGCACCATGGATGCCGTCACGGCCCGTGCGGGCGCCCACATAGACGACCGGATAGCCGAGGCCCGCGGCGCGCGAATAGAAGATGCGGTCGGCCTGCGCGATGCCGACGGTCATGGCATTGACCAGGATGTTGCCGTTATAGGCGCTGTGGAACTCGGTTTCGCCGCCGACGGTGGGGATGCCCATGCAGTTGCCGTAGCCGCCGATGCCGGCCACCACGCCGGCCACCAGATAGCGCGTGCGCGCATCCGACGGATCGCCGAAGCGCAGCGCGTTGAGGTTGGCCACGGGCCGAGCGCCCATGGTGAAGATGTCGCGCAAGATGCCGCCGACGCCCGTCGCCGCGCCCTGATAGGGCTCGATATAGCTGGGATGGTTGTGACTCTCCATCTTGAAGACGGCCGCCAGGCCGTCGCCGATATCGATCACCCCCGCATTCTCGCCGGGCCCCTGGATCACCCAGGGGGCGGTCGTCGGCAGCGTCTTCAGCCACTTCTTCGACGATTTGTATGAGCAGTGCTCGGACCACATGACGGAGAAGATGCCGAGTTCCGTATAGCTCGGCGTGCGCCCCAGGATGCGGACGACATGCGCGTACTCATCCGGCGTCAATCCGTGCTCGGTGCCGAGCGCCTGGTTGACCTCAGGGTCTGGAGCGGGTGTGCGCATTGCAGGAAGGATCAGGCCAGTGCCGCGGCAAGGGAGGCGAACATCGGGCGCCCGTCCGTGCTGCCGAGATCGGGATCGGCGGCGCGCTCGGGGTGCGGCATCAGGCCCAGCACCGTGCGTTCCGGGTTGAACAGGCCAGCGATGCCGCTTTGAGAGCCGTTGGGGTTGGCATCGTCGTTCACCGCCCCATCCGCCGACACATAGCGGAACGCAACCAAACCTCTGTCTTCAAGCGTCCTGAGCGTGTTGTCGTCGGCGAAATAGCTACCTTCGTGGTGGGCGATCGGCAGTCGGATCACTTGGCCGTCGCGGTAGCCGTCGGTGAACACGCTATCGGCCGATTCGACGCGGACATGGACCGCTCTACTGACGAATTTCAGGTCGCGATTGGTCATCAGCGCGCCCGGCAGCATCCCAGTTTCCACCAGCACCTGGAAGCCGTTGCAGATGCCGAGCACACGAACGCCAGCGGCAGCGCGCTTCGCAACCGTGCGCATGACCGGCGAGTGGGCCGACATGGCCCCGGCTCTCAGATAATCGCCATAGGCGAAACCGCCCGGCACGACGATCAGGTCGACGTCCGGCAGCTCGGTCTCCCGGTGCCAGACCATGACGGGAGCATGGCCGCACGCCTGCCGCAACGCGACAGCGACATCGCGGTCGCAGTTGGATCCGGGAAAGACGATCACCGCTGCCTTCATGAGCACTGGGTTTACGCGACTGCCCTTTCACTGGCAAGCGACCGCTCTCAGGCGCAGGAGATGCATATCCTCTGGTAATCATCGGTCGCTGGGACGTTCAGGTGCAGAGTGTCGTCGGCGATACCGGCTGCCTACTGTCGCCAGCAGATCAGCGTGCCGCCGGGATGCTGCCGGGCGGTCGATCATGAGGGCTCTTCACGCATAGGTGGAGGTTGCCGGAAGACGGGATCGCCTCGTCAAGGATCTGTCCGGGGCGAGCCGGATCGGAACGCTTGCGGTGTATTACCGCAAGTTCATCGAAACGTCAGAGCCCCAAGAGGAAGTTGTTCAGGGCGCTACCGAAAGAGCGGCTGTCGACGGCCAAATACCGGGACGGACCGCCGGACGTTACATAGAATTGCGAGTCAATCGCGATGATGAAGAAGTCGCCGTCTATCTCGATGAAGATGGGCGAGCCGGAATCGCCCCTTGTCGTATCGCATTCGTGGAAGATGGTGCCGTTGTTCCGGACTTGGACAACGTTGCAGTCGATGTTTCCGGTCATCCGGGTTGGTGCGTCCCAACTGTATCCGGCTTGGTATACTGTATGCCAACTGTTGCCTGTCGCCCGTTCCATGTCTGCCGGACCCATCTCATAGACGCCAAGCGTACCGGCAGTACGGCCGATCGGCTGGTCGAGCACCATGAAGGCCCAGTCGCTGTTCTCCAGCTGATTGGTCTGACTCCAGATCAGGTAGTTGAAGTCGGCAGCCAGGAAATGGCGGATCACATTGGCGCTCGCGGCGTGTCGGTTGCCGTCCCGGCCTGCTCGAAAGACGGTGGGCTGGACGGGGTTGCCATCGGTGAAGAAGCAATGGGCTGCGGTGATCGCCACGTCTTCTGCCACCAGACTGGCTGTGCAGGATGAGCCGTCGCGGAATGACACCTCGCCGATCGCACTCCAAGGATAGCGCGCCGTGTCGACCCGCTGTCGGTCGTCGTAGCCGAAGTGATGATCCCTGACACCAGGCGCGGTGGCACGGCCAATGCAGTCGACGCTGTCGGTGCGCGGAGCACATCGGCCGGTACCAATATCGGGTTCGTCGCACCGGCCGTCGAACGACGTCCGGCACCTGTTGTTGCGGTTGCGCAAGTGCGCCACGCCTGCGCAGTCCGCGGCGTCTGTTCCCTCCGCGCACACGCCGAGCCCGATCCCGGGCTCGTCGCACTCATTGTCATAGGCCCATTGGCAGGAGTTGTTGCCGCCGCTGGCCAGGACACGGCAGTCGGTGGCATCGGTGCCGATATTGCAGGCGCCGGTTCCGGAGAAGCGAATGTCGTCGCATTCCCCGTCGCGCGCCCATCGGCACGAGTCATCGCCGAGGGCCGCTGCGATCGTGCTCTGCGCAGGCGTGCTGCCCGCTCCCGCTCCGCCGCCGGGGCGGGAAGCCGGGTCCGTCATGCAGCCGGCCAGAGCGGGCAGAATCATAGCGATTGCCGTGATCGCCCCGGTCGGCAGCCAACGCAGGTTAACCTCGCGCATCGTCTCCATACTCATCTATGTCCGTGGGCGCTTTCCGGCTCTACGAATTCACGCCGCCGATGCGAAGCGGACATTCCAGTCGTGCGCTTCGCCGGTCGACCGCAGAAAGGTCACGGGGCATGATCACCCTGCTTGCGGCGATGATCCAAATCATGTCGCCGCTATCCGACTCCGCCAGCCGTTGAACTGGCACAACGGCGGGAGCGCCGCGGGCCGCGCCAAGAGCAGGTCTGCGGAACTGCCCCTAAGGTTCCAGGGAGGCTATCCGGTCCAACCCAGAGGGGAAATGAGGCAGATCAGCCAGTCGTATAACAGGTGTGCCGGCGCGCAACCGGCCTATGGGTGCTCGGGTCCCTCAGCGATCGTGTTCCGGCTCGCCTCGCCACCCATGAAGACTGCCAGCACGCGCACGGGCACTTCGCCGTCGTTGCGGCCATTGTGGCGAAACGAGATGGCTTCCAGAAAGCCTTCCCCCTGGCGGTAGACACGCGGTCCCAGCGCGCCGTAGTCGACGGTCAGCTCGCCTTCCAGGATGTAGCCGAATACCGGCACGCCATGGATATGCCAGCCGGTTTCCTGACCTGGCAGCAGGGTGACGATCGCGGCCGTTACGGCAGCTGGCTGATCCACCGGATAGGCAATCGTCTCACCGGCCACCGTCTGATTGCCGCTGAGCAAGACGTCGATGTCTGGAGACCCGGCGCTGCCGGGTTCGTCGGCGCGGGCTGAATTCAGCGGCGTCAGGGCAAGGAAGGTCGGAACCAGAGTTCCGGCCGCTGCGATGGCAAGTCGTCTCATAAAGGGCCGCCACTCACTCGAAGACGGTTCCAAAATACTGCCGCTGGAGTGCGACCAGATCTTCCGGCACCTGCCCCTCCGGGTAGAACCTGGCGACTTCGATCTCGATACTGTTGCTCTGGTACTCCATTTTCACTTCAACGAAGGGTGGCGCTATGACGTCGCCTTCCTCCGGTATCGCGCCGCTGACGAACGCCACGACAACGGCCCGCAGCTCTCGGAACGTCTCGCTGCCGATCTCCACCTCGCTGGCGCCGTCGACCTGGCTGATCTCCATCTCGTCTTCTTCGACGTCGAGGTACTGGTTGACGACGTTGCCCGACCGGTCCGGCCAATAGCGGAACTCGATCTCCAGTTCCTCCTCCGCCGCAGCCGGCGTCAGCCAAAGGATGCTGGCCGCGGCGGCGTAGGTGGCCATACGCAGTGCTGCGGTCATGAGACCCTCCCCGGTCGCTGCGACGCTTTGGCACAGAAGATAGCCCAACGGCCACGTCAGCGATACGCGCCCGCGTTGCGATCCGGGAGATTTTCGGACGGCGCCAGATGTCCTACCGCGCTGGGCCGTGCGGACGCATCACTCCAGCCGATAGCCCTTCGCCAGCTCGGTGAATGTCGCGACCTGGTCGGACCGCCAAGCTTCGTCACGGCCGAGTTCGGTGGCAATGATTTCCGCCACTTTGGGCGCAACTTCCACGCTCGCCGCCGCGTCCAGCAGCAGCGAGCGAGTCCGGCGGGACAGCACGTCTTCCACCGTGCGTGCCATCTCGTTGCGCACGGCCCAGGCCACTTCGCCCACATGGTATGGCAGGTTGGGGTGCAGCACCTGATCCCAGCCAGGCTGCTCGCCCATCACAGAACGGACCCCGGGCAGGTCGGCACCGTAGAGCGGCAGCAGCCCGTCCGCCTGCACGGGCCCTTCGTGCCTGCCATGGATTGGCAGTTCAGCGGTCACCGACGGGCGCTCTTCCAGGCCCCCAACCAGGGCCGCCGCGTCAACCGTGTCTTCCGCCATCTTGCGATATGTCGTCCATTTGCCGCCGGTGATCGTCACCAGCTTGCTGTCTGAGATCATCAGCACATGGTCGCGGGAAAGCGCGGCCGTGCTCTTGTCGGCACCAGACCCGACAAGCGGACGGATGCCGCAGAAGACGCTCAGAACGTCTTCGCGCGACGGCCCCTTCGCCAGGTAGAGCTCCGCGTGCTCTAGCAGGAAGTCGACCTCCTCCGGCAGGGCGCACGGCTCGATCGGCGTGTCGGAGATCTCGGTATCCGTGGTGCCCAGCACGACCCTGCCGTGCCAGGGCACGGCGAACAGAACCCGCCCATCGGCGGTCTTGGGCACCAGAATGGCGCTGTCACCGCGCAGGAACGATTTGTCCAAGACCAGATGCACGCCCTGGCTCGGCGCCATCAGCGGCTCGGATCCGGGTTCGTCCATCTGGCGGATGCCGTCGGAATAGACGCCGGTGGCGTTGATCACCACGCGGCCTTCGAACTCCATTTCCTCGCCCGTCTCGGTGTCGCGCGCCACCACACCGCGCACGATACCCTCGCGTTTGCGCAGCCCCGTAACGGCCATGTAGTTCAGCACGACGCCCCCATGATCGGCTGCCGTCTGCGCCAGGTTGACCGCCAGGCGCGTGTCGTCGAACTGGCCGTCGTGGTAGATCACGCCGCCCCGCAGGCCCTTCGGCTCCACATTCGGGATATGCGCCAACGTGCTCTCGCGGGACAGCCACTGCGACGGCCCGAGGCCCAGCCGCCCTGCCAGCAGGTCGTACAGCTTCATGCCGGCGCCGTAGAACGGCCCCTGCCACCAGTCATAGAGCGGCACGATGAAGGCCTGATCGTTAGCGACGTGCGGCGCATTGCGGATCAGCCGGCCGCGCTCGCGCAGGGCCTCCAGCACCAGCGAAACGTTGCCCTGCTGCAGGTAGCGCACGCCGCCATGGATCAGCTTGGTGCTGCGGCTGGAGGTACCCTTGGCGAAATCGTACTGCTCCAGCAGCAGTGTGCGATGCCCGCGCGAGGCCGCCTCAACCGCGGCGCCGAGGCCCGTGGCCCCACCGCCGATCACGATGACGTCCCAACGCTCATGGTCGGCCCGCAGACGGCCCAGCTGGTAATCGCGGTCCATCACCCCATTGTCGTCCGTCACGACACTTGCTCCCACGCCTTGGCGCGCTCCAGCGCGCGGTGCCAATCGGCCTGCATGCTGGCCGCCTGTGTGCGGTCCATCTCAGGCCGGAACGTTCTGTCTGCCTGCCACTGGGCGGCGATGGCATCGACGCTGGGCCAGAAGCCGACGGCCAGCCCTGCCAGATAGGCAGCCCCCAGCGCCGTCGTCTCGATCACTTTGGGGCGGATGATCGGCACCCCCAGCAGATCCGCCTGGGTCTGCAGCAGCAGGTCGTTGGCTGTGGCGCCGCCGTCGACGCGCATTTCATTCAGCGTCAGCCCGGTGTCCGCCTCCATGGCGCGGATCACGTCGACGGTCTGGAAGGCCATGCTTTCCAGCGCCGCACGGGCCAGATGGCTGGCCGTGGCCCCGCGCGTCAGCCCCAGAATGGCGCCGCGCGCATAGGCATCCCAATGCGGTGCGCCGAGCCCCGCAAAGGCGGGCACCAGGTAGACACCGCCATTGTCCGGCACCTGCCGCGCCAGCGCCTCCACCTCGCCAGAACTGCGGATGATGCCCAGGCCGTCGCGCAGCCACTGCACCACCGCGCCGGCGATGAAGATGCTGCCCTCCAGCGCATATTCGGTGTGCCCGTCGATCTGCCAGGCGATCGTGGTCAACAGCCGGTTGCGCGAGGCCACGGCCTCACCACCCGTCGTCATCAACAGGAAACAGCCCGTGCCGTAGGTGTTCTTGACCATCCCCGGCCGGTTGCAGATCTGGCCGAACAGGGCTGCCTGCTGATCGCCCGCAACACCGGCGATCGGGATCGAGCGGCTGAACAGGTCCTCCGATGTCTGGCCGAACAGTCCGCTAGACGGCAAGACTTCCGGCAGCATTGCGCGGGGCACGCCCAAGAGATCCAGCAGCTCGTCATCCCAGTCCAGCGTGTGGATGTTGAACATCAAGGTGCGGCAGGCGTTGGTGACATCCGTGACGTGGCGGGTGCCACCCGTGAGCCGCCAGATCAGCCAGCTGTCGATGGTGCCGCAAGCGAGATGCCCTGCTTCGGCCGCCTCTCGGGCGCCGTCGACGGTGTCCAAGAGCCATTTCACCTTCGTGCCGGCGAAATAGGAATCGATGACCAGCCCGGTCTTGTCGCGGAACAGCGGCTCATGTCCGGCGGCGACCAGACTGTCGCAGATGCCGGAGGTGCGTCGGTCCTGCCAGACGATGGCATTGTGGATGGGTTTGCCGGTCCGCCGGTCCCAGACGACCGTGGTTTCCCGCTGGTTGGTGATGCCGATGGCGGCAATGTCACGGGCCGCAAGGCCGCGTTTGCTCAGCGCCTCGACCGCCACGGAGATCTGCGACGACCAGATATCCTCCGGATCGTGCTCCACCCAGCCTGGGCGCGGAAAGATCTGCGTGAACTCCTTCTGCGCCACGGCGGCGATCTCACCGTGTACGTCGAACACGATGGCACGCGAGCTGGTGGTCCCTTGGTCCAGCGCCAGGACATACTGCATCGATGGATCCTCCCGTACGGCCTGAATGGAACCGGGCGCGCGGCGATATCGTCCCGGCTGGCCGCTGCTTGGTAAGCCCGTCAGGCCGTCGCGACGCGATCCGTCCGCGAGGGCTCGACGCTATCGCCGACGACTTCGACATGGACGCCGTGCGCTTCGCAGACCTGGCGAAGGCGTTGCGGCGGTTGCGCGTCCGTGACCAGCACGTCGATCCGGCTGATGTCGCAGATCCGCACCATGGCGCGCCGCTCGAACTTGAGATGATCGGCTACCAGCAGGGTCTGGCGCGCACAGTCGATGATGGCGCGGGCGACGGACACTTCGCGGTAGTCGAAATCGAGCACGGAGCCGTCTTCATCCAGCGCAGATGCGCCGATCACAGCGATATCGACCTTGAAGTTGCGGATGAACTCCGTCGCCGCTTCGCCGACGATGCCCCCGTCCGATTGCCGCACGATGCCGCCGGCGATGATCAGCTCTTTCGCCGGCGAACCGCTCAGGATGTTGACGACGTTCAGATTGTTGGTGATCACAACCAGGTTTCGCCGGTCATAGATCGCCCGCGCCACGTTTTCGGTTGTCGTGCCTATGTTCAGAAACAGTGAGCTGTGGTCGGGGATATGACGGGCCGCAGCTTCCGCAATCCGGCGCTTCTCCAACGCCGCGAGATTGCGCCGCTCTTCATACCGAACGTTTGAGATGCTGTTCATCGGGCGCGCACCACCGTGGGTGCGCGTCAGCAGGCCCCGGTCGCACAATTCGTTCAGATCCCGCCGGATCGTCTGTGGTGTGACCGCGTATTGCTGTGCAAGATCGTCGACCAGGACATGGCCTTGTGTCGCCGCCCTGGTCAGAATGTCGTTCTGTCGATCGGTCAGGATCATGGGGCAGAGCGTGCAGCCGTTTTCGGCGATTGATTCTGGTCAGTTCGTTACCAGTGTATGAATTTTCACTTGACGGTCAAATCATTTTCGTTCGAACATGACATCCCGGCATACCGATCACAAAACCCCAAGGGAGGTAAAACTAATGCGCCACAAATTGATGGCTGCCGTAGCAACGGTAACGCTGTCAGCCTGGGCAGGTCAGGCCTCCGCCGACATCGCGGCGGCAGAGCGCTGGATCGACGAGGAATTCCAGCCCTCGACCTTGACCCGGGAAGAGCAGCTCGCGGAAATGGAGTGGTTCATCCAGGCCGCGGAAGAATTCCAGGGGATGGAGATCAACGTGCTGTCGGAAACGATCCCGACGCACACGTATGAGTCCGAAGTTCTGACCGAGGCCTTCTTCGAGATCACGGGCATCCGCGTGAACCATCAGCTGCTCGGCGAGGGCGAGGTGGTGCAGGCGGTCCAGACCCAGATGCAGACGGGCCGCAACCTCTATGATGCCTATGTCAACGACAGCGACCTGATCGGCACGCACTCGCGCCTGCAGCTGGCGGTCAACCTGACCGACTGGATGGCGGGAGAGGGCGCCGACTACACGCTGCCGACCCTTGATCTCGATGACTTCATGGGGATCTCATTCACCACCGGGCCGGACGGTGACATCTACCAGATCCCGGACCAGCAGTTCGCGAACCTCTACTGGTTCCGCTACGACTGGTTCCAGCGTGAAGACCTGCAAGAGCAGTTCCTCGAGATCTATGGGTACGACCTTGGCGTTCCTGTGAACTGGTCGGCTTACGAAGACATCGCCGATTTCTTCACCAACCATGTCCAGGAAATCGACGGTGTGCGCGTCTATGGGCACATGGACTATGGCAAGCGCGCTCCCGACCTCGGCTGGCGCATGACCGATGCTTGGCTGTCCATGGCTGGTGCTGGCAGCCAGGGCCTTCCGAACGGTATCCCGGTCGACGAATGGGGCATCCGCATGGAAGAAGGGACGTGCAACCCGGTGGGTGCGTCCGTCTCTCGCGGTGGCGCGACCAACGGTCCGGCCGCCGTCTATGCGATCCGCAAGTGGGATGAATGGCTGCGCGCCTACGCACCGCCTGGTGCCGCCAGCTATGATTTCTACCAGTCTCTGCCGGCCCTCAGCCAGGGCAACGTGGCTCAGCAGATCTTCTGGTACACCGCCTTCACCGCCGACATGGTGGCCTCGCAGGAAGAGGGCAACAATACGGTCGACGAAGACGGCAACCCGCTGTGGCGGATGGCACCGTCGCCGCAGGGTCCGTACTGGGAAGACGGCATGAAGCTCGGCTATCAGGATGCCGGCTCGTGGACGCTGTTTGAATCGACCCCGCTGGATCGTCGCCGGGCAGCATGGCTCTACGCCCAGTTCACGGTCTCCCGCACCGTGTCACTGCGCAAGACGCATGTCGGCCTGACCCCGATCCGCGACAGCGACATCCGGCACGAGTCCTTCACCGAGCGTGCGCCGTTCCTGGGCGGCTTGGTGGAATTCTACCGTTCGCCGGACCGTGTGATGTGGACCCCCACGGGCGTGAATGTGCCGGACTATCCGAAGCTGGCGCAGCTTTGGTGGCAGAACATCGGTGACGTGAACTCCGGTGCCTTCACCGCACAGGAAGCCATGGACCGGTTGGCCGGTGAGATGGACCAGGTGATGGCCCGCATGCAGCAGGCCGACGAAGCGGCCGAAGTCTACGGCGGCTGCGGCCCGCGCCTGAACGAAGAGCAGGACCCAGAGTTCTGGCTGTCACAGCCCGGTTCGCCGAAGCCGATGGTGGACGAAGATCCTCCGGGTATCACCATTCCTTACGACGAACTGGTACAGCGCTGGCAGGAAGGCTAACGCCAGCGGCTAACTTGCGCCGGGGGGCACAGGTGCCGCCCCCCGGCACCTTCCTGGTACAATTGACTACCCGTTTCCTCTGTCTTGGCCAACTGGGCCGGCGGCTCGATTCCGCACGCCCGCAACCTGGCAATCGAGATGAGCGTCGAACTGAAAAATGTGGTCAAGCGCGTTGGCGCGGAAACCCACATCTACCAAACCAGCCTCGCTTTTGCTGACAAGGGGTTCAATGTGCTGCTGGGCGCTACCGGCGCCGGCAAGACGACCCTGATCAAGCTGCTGGCCGGTCTTGAAAAGCCTACATCGGGGCAGGTGTGGATCAAGGGCCGCGACGTGACGCGCGTGAACACGCAGCGCCGCAATATCTCCCTGGTCCACCAGTTCTTCGTCAACTACCCGACCATGTCCGTGTTCGAGAATATCGCCTCGCCGCTGCGTGTTTCGGGCTTGAGCCGGGCTGAATGCGACCGGCGGGTCCGGGAGGCGGCGGATCTCCTGAAGCTCGGTCCGATGTTGAAGCGCAGGCCCAGCGAACTTTCGGGCGGCCAGCAGCAGCGCACGGCGCTGGCACGTGCGATCGTCAAAGAGTCCGATCTGGTGCTGCTGGACGAGCCGCTCGCCAATCTCGACTACAAGCTGCGCGAAGAGCTGCGGGACGAACTGCCCCGCCTTTTCGCAGGCCGCGGGGCGACGGTCATCTATGCGACGTCCGAGCCGACGGAGGCGCTGCTGCTCGGTGGCATGACGGCGACGATGCGCGAAGGCCGCGTCGTCCAGTTCGGCCCGACGGCGGAGATCTACCGGACCCCGTCGGACCTGACGGCAGCCGAGGTCTTCTCAGACCCGCCGATCAACACCGCGCAGGTAACCAAGGCGGGCGACCGCATCACTCTGAACGGCGGCGTCAGCTGGTCGGCCTCCGGTGCGATCGCGACGGCCGCGGACGGCGACTACACAATCGGCGTGCGGCCGCATTTCGTCAGGCCCAAGGCCGCGACGGACGGGCTCGTGCGCCTGAGCGGCAAGGTGTTGATCACCGAGCTGTCGGGATCGGAAAGCGTCGCCCATTTCGCCCTCGGCGACCGGGCCTGGGTCTCGCAGAGCCATGGCGTCTATCAGTTCCGCGTGGGCGAGACGCACGAATTCTACATGGATGCCGGCAAGTGTCTCTACTTCGGTAGCGACGGCGCGCTGGTGGCATGAGCACGACGGAAAAGGGGGCATAGACAGATGTCCAGGATCGGGCTCAGCAAGCTCAGTCACAGCTACATTGACACGCCTACGGACGCAGCGGACTGGGCGCTTAAGGAAATCGACATCGAATGGTCCGATGGCGGTGCCTACGCACTGCTCGGCCCCTCCGGCTGCGGGAAGTCGACCCTGCTCAATATCATCTCAGGCTTGGTCGTTCCGTCCAATGGGCGCGTGTTGTTCGATGGCCGCGACGTGACCGAACTGCCGCCGGAACAGCGCAACATCGCCCAGGTGTTCCAGTTCCCGGTCACCTACGACACGATGAGCGTCTATGCCAATCTGGCGTTCCCGCTGCGCAACCGCGGTGTTTCGGAAGCCAAGATCGACGCGCGTGTGCGCGAGATCGCGGAAATGCTGGAACTGACGGACATGCTTGAGCGGCGGGCCGCCGGGCTGACCGCCGATGCCAAACAGAAGATCTCCATGGGCCGCGGCCTGGTGCGTCAGGACGTCAACGTGATGATGTTCGACGAGCCGCTGACGGTGATCGATCCGCAGCTGAAATGGACGCTGCGGTCAAAGTTGAAGGAACTGCACCAGCGCGTCGGTGTCACCATGATTTACGTGACTCACGACCAGACCGAAGCGTTGACCTTCGCCGACCAGGTGGTCGTGATGCAGGACGGGGAGATCGTCCAGATCGGCACGCCCGTCGACCTGTTTGAGCGCCCGACCCACACCTTCGTCGGCCATTTCATCGGCTCGCCGGGCATGAACGTGCTGCCCTGCGAGGTGCGTGAGGGCGCGGCCTACTTCCACGGCCGCCATGTGCCGATCGACGCCGGTGTCGGCCGGCCGGGCGAGGGCGCGCGGCTGGAGATCGGCGTGCGTCCGGAATTCACGCGGTTCGCCGATGATGGCGGCGTTCCCGTGACCGTGGTCCGCGTGTCCGACGCTGGCCGGCACCGTGTGGTGGAAACGCGTGCCGGCGATACCCGCATCAACCTGCTGACGTCCGAAAGCGAAGCCGTGCCGGAAGGCGAGGCCCACCTGGAGTTCGATCCGGCGCATACCCGGGTCTACGTGGACGGCTGGATCTCAGAGGCGGCCTGACCCATGGCAACGAAATCCGACAACAACAGAGCCTGGCTCTTCGTCATCCCGGTCATCGTGCTGGTCGCGTTCAACGCGGTCGTGCCGTTGATGACCGTGGTGAACTACTCGGTGCAAGAGACGTTCGGCGACAACGTCTTCTTCTGGCATGGTCTTGGCTGGTTCGAAGACGTGCTGCGGTCGGAGCGGGCGCATGCCGCTCTCGCGCGCCAGCTCATGTTCACTTTCACCATTCTGATCATCGAGATCCCGCTTGGTGTGGTGATCGCGCTCACGATGCCGCGCAAGGGTGTCTGGGTCTCGGTCTGCCTCGTCCTGATGGCGTTGCCGCTGTTGATTCCGTGGAACGTCGTCGGTGCCATGTGGAACATCTTTGCGCTGCCGGATATCGGGCTGCTCGGCCGCCTGATCAACAGCATGGGCATCGACTACAACTTCACCCAGCAGCCGTTGGCCGCTTGGTTCACCATGATCCTGATGGATGTCTGGCACTGGACGTCGCTGGTGGCGCTGTTGGCCTATGCCGGCCTGATCTCGATCCCGGATGCCTATTACCAGGCCGCCAAGATCGACGGCGCGAAGGGCTGGGCCGTGTTCCGGTACATCCAGCTGCCGAAGATGAAGCGGGTGCTGACCATCGCCGTGCTGCTGCGGTTCATGGACAGCTTCATGATCTACACCGAGCCCTCCGTGCTGACCGGCGGCGGGCCCGGCAACTCCACCACGCTTCTGTCGATCGACCTGGTGAAGATCGCGCTCGGGCAGTTCGATCTGGGGCCGGCGGCCGCAATGTCGCTGATCTACTTCCTGATCACCCTGCTGTTCAGCTGGATCTTCTACACCGTCATGACCAAAGACGAAGGTCAGTGAGGATATGGTCCGATGAAACGCGCAACCTGGCTCGTCCCCACGCTCTATATCCTCTTCCTGATGCTGCCAATTTATTGGCTGGTCAATATGTCGTTCAAAACCACGAACGAGATATTGGGAAGCTTCACACTGTTCCCGAATGATTTCACCTTCGAAAACTACATGGTGATATTCACGGATCAGTCGTGGTACATGGGGTACTTCAACTCCATGCTCTACGTCTCCATGAACACCGTGATCTCGGTGGCGGCGGCACTGCCGGCGGCGTATGCGTTCTCCCGCTACCGGTTCCTCGGCGACAAGCACCTGTTCTTCTGGCTGCTGACCAACCGCATGGCGCCGCCAGCGGTGTTTGCCTTGCCGTTCTTCCAGTTCTATTCGGCGGTCGGCCTGTTTGACACCCATATCGCCGTGGCGCTGGCCCACTGCCTGTTCAACATTCCGCTGGCCGTGTGGATCCTGGAAGGGTTCATGTCCGGCGTGCCGAAAGAGCTGGACGAAACCGCCTATGTCGACGGCTATTCGTTCCCGAAGTTCTTCTTCAAGATCTTCCTGCCGACGATCAAGTCCGGCATCGGCGTGACCGCCTTCTTCTGCTTCATGTTCTCGTGGGTGGAACTGCTGCTGGCGAAGAACCTGACGGCTGTCGACGCCAAGCCGATTGCAGCGACCATGACACGGACGGCATCGACGGCCGGATATGAACTCGGGCTGCTGGCCGCCGCCGGCGTGCTGACGATCATTCCGGGCGCGATCGTCATCTATTTCGTGCGCAACTACATCGCCAAGGGCTTCGCCCTCGGGCGCGTCTGATCAGGAGGGAAGACCGCCATGGCCGGCTGGATGGCATGGACCTGGCCCACTGCAGGGTTCTTCATCTTCGTCTTCTGCGCCATCGCCACGATGGGGTTCCTTGAGTGGCGCCACCCCGGCGGCGCCCCGCGCCGCGGCGTGCTGGGCATTGACACGACGCGCGGCGACCGCCTGTTCCTGAGCCTGCTGGGCTCCGCCTTCATCCTCTTGGCGTGGCTGGGGATCTTCAGCACACCGATCTACGGCGGCGTGGTCCTGGCGGTGCTCTGGGGGACGTTCGTGTTCATGAAGGTGTAGGTGCCGGCGATCAGGCCGACGCCTATTGCTCCAACTCGATGTCGTAGGTCTCGATCACCGTATTCGCTAGCAGGCGGCGGCACATGGCGTCGACGGTGTCGCGGGCGGCTTCGGGGTCGTCCTCGCCCAGTTCCAGCTCGATCAGCTTGCCCTGGCGGACCTCGCCGAGGTCTGAAAAGCCGAGGCCGACCAGGGCGTTGCGGATGGCCTTGCCCTGAGGATCGTGCACACCGGTTTTCAGTCGTACGTGAACGCGCGCCTTCACGAAGCCCCCCGTTTGCTCTGAATGAACTCTGGTGCGCCGCCGTCAGGAAGTCGATGCGGCGCGGGTGGTGTCCACGATCTCCGCCTGCTGGGCCTCGGGCAGGATGCCGAGGCGGCGCGCGACCTCGTGATAGGCCTGGGCCACGTCGCCCAGGTCGCGGCGGAAGCGGTCCTTGTCCAGCCGTTCGTTGGTCTTGACGTCCCAAAGGCGGCAATTGTCCGGGCTGATCTCGTCGGCGAGGATGATCCGCATCTCGCCATGCTCATTGTAAAGGCGCCCGAACTCCAACCTGAAGTCGATCAGCTTCAGCCCGATGCCCAGGAACAGGCCGGAGAGATAGTCGTTCACCCGCAGGCTGAGCGCCATCATGTCGTCGAGATCCTGCGGCGTCGCCCACCCGAAGGCGGTGATATGCTCCTCGGAGATCATCGGGTCGCCCAGTTCCTCGGACTTGTAATAGTACTCCACGATCGACCGGGGCAGCGGCGTGCCCTCCGGCACCCCGAACCGCTCGGAGAACGAGCCGGCGGCGATGTTGCGAACGACCACCTCGATCGGGATGATCTCGACCTCGTGGACCAGCTGCTCACGCATGTTCAAGCGCTTCATGAAGTGGGTCGGCACCCCGATCTCCATGAGCTTGGACATGAGGTATTCGGAAATCCGGTTATTGAGTACACCCTTGCCGGAGATCGTGCCCTTCTTCTGATTGTTGAAGGCTGAGGCATCGTCCTTGAAATACTGGATCAGGGTCCCCGGCTCGGGCCCCTCGAAAAGAACCTTCGCCTTGCCTTCGTAGATCCGCCTGCGACGGGTCATTGCACGGTGCTCCCAGCGGGCCCGCCCGCCAAGCTGCGGTGCGCGGACCCAGAATCAGACATATAGCAGCCAGCATTCGACATCTCAATTGCGCCAAACCTGTCCTGATCGGTGCCCAGGACTGACCGCGACGGAACCGGCGATGTGCGGAAAACAACCCAGACGCGGTGGGAACGGGGTATTATGGTCGCACAAGAAAGGCAGCCGGGCGGCATCCAGACGCGGAACGCCGGCCCGTGGCGCGGTCTCGACACCGCGGGAGGAGTTCGGCCGAATGACCACCTTCGAGGAGCGCGAAAAGGGATTTGAGGCGCAATTCAAGCACGGGCAGGATCTGCAGTTCCGGATCCAGAACCGTCGCAACAAGCTGCTTGGCCAATGGGCTGCGAAACTCCTTGGCCTTCCGGCACCGGAAGCAGAGGCTTATGCGCGCGAGGTGGTCGCTTCGGATTTCGAGAGCCCCGGCGACGACGATGTCCACGACAAGGTCCATGACGATCTGTACCGGAGCGGCGTCGACCTCTCCGACCATCGGCTGCGCCGCAAGATGGATCAGCTGATGTTCGTGGCGCGCGAGCAGGTCATGACCGAGACGCGCTAGCGTCTGAGCCTCCGTCCTCGTCCAGCGTCTGGCGCAAGGCATCGAGCCAAGCCACTACCCGGCGCCGGTTCACGCCCAGATCCCAATACCCCACCGCCGACCGGCTATAGACCGCCAGCGAAGCCCGATTCCCCGGCATAGGAACGGCCCGTGCACTGACGCGGTCTATGAAGCCGATCAGCGTCGAGCGCTGCACGGCTTCGATCGACAGGCCGTCGTCCGAAACATCGACGATCTCTGTCCGCGGCGCACGGCTCAACACGGACTGCCATGCCGCCGCAATCCGCAACGGCTCTAAAGCAAAAACGGGGCTTTCCACCTGCGGCTTGACCGCGCCGATCCCAGGCGGAAGCGCCAGGCAATAGTTCGGCGCCCCTGGCGGTCTGATCTCCGTCACATCCATGGGCGATCGGCTCAGGCTGCGGCTGCGCCCGCTGATGCATCGCCGAACACACGCACGAAGATGTCGTCCACATGCTTGGTGTGGTAGGCGAGATTGAATAGCTGAGCCAGCTGGTCTTCGCCGAGATGGCGCGTCACCGTCTTGTCGCCTTGCAGACGGTCTAGGAAGTGCCCACCCTCGCGCCACACCGCCATGGCGTGGCGCTGCACGACCTTATAGGCGGCCTCCCGGCTCATGCCGGCCTGGGTCAGCGCCAGCAGAACCCTCTGGGAGTGGATCACGCCACCCAGCTGGTCGAGATTGGCGCGCATGGCGTCGGGATGCACGACCAGTCGATCGATCACCGATGCCAGCCGCGCCAGCGCGAAGTCCAGCGCGATGGTAGCGTCGGGCGCCAGCACCCGCTCAACGGAAGAATGCGAGATGTCGCGCTCGTGCCACAGCGCCACATTCTCCAGCGCCGGCACCACGGCGCCGCGCACGAGGCGCGCCAGCCCCGTCAGATTCTCCGTCAGCACCGGGTTGCGCTTGTGCGGCATGGCTGAGGAGCCCTTCTGGCCTTCTGCGAAGTACTCCTCGGCCTCGCGCACCTCGGTCCGTTGCAGGTGGCGGATCTCTGTCGCCAGTGTCTCCACCGACGAAGCGATCACCGCCAGCGTGGCGAAGAAGGCGGCATGCCGGTCGCGCGGGATCACCTGCGTGGACACCGGCTCCGGCTTCAGGCCAAGCCTGGACGCGACATGCGCCTCCACCATCGGGTCGATATTGGCGAAGGTGCCGACGGCACCGGAAATGGCACAGGTGGCGATCTCCGCTCGCGCCATTCCCAGCCGGTCTCGGTTTCGCGCAAAGGCGGCGTAGTGGCCGGCCAGCTTCAGCCCGAAGGTCGTGGGCTCGGCATGGATGCCATGGCTGCGGCCGATGCACACGGTGTCTTTGTGCTCGTAGGCCCGCCGCTTCAGCGCTGCCAGCAACGCGTCGAGATCGGCGATCAGGATGTCGGCGGCGCGGCAGAGCTGCACGGCCAGGCATGTGTCCAGCACATCCGACGAGGTCATGCCCTGGTGCAGGAACCGCGCCTCCGGCCCGATCGACTCCCCCAGATTGGTCAGGAAGGCGATGACGTCGTGATGGGTCTCCCGCTCGATCGCGTCGATGCGCTCGATGTCGAACCGCCCGCGCTTCCAGATGGCTTCGGCGGCCGCTTTGGGGATGATCCCAAGCTCAGCCAGGCCATCGCAGGCATGCGCCTCGATCTCGAACCAGATGCGGAACTTCGCCTCCGGCTCCCAAATGCGGGCCATCTCGGGCCGGCTGTAACGCGGGATCATCCGGTATCCTTACATCGCACGACGGTGGGTGACGGACGGAACAAACCACCGGTCGGGCATGATCGCAACTGTTGCCGTCAGCCAGATCGGCCGGCGCCAAATCGCGCCCTTCGGTGACGGCTTTTGAGGCGAAATGTCCTGCCGATCGTGTATGTCTGGGCGCATAGCGGGAACTGCAGCAGGGAGCAGGGGATATGGGGTCCATCGACGTCGCTGAGGCACGGGTCGATCTGGCGGCGGCGCTGCGGATGGCCGCGCGCATGGGGCTGAGCGAAGGCATCTGCAACCATTTCAGCGTCGCGGTTTCCGCCGACCGTAAGCGGTTCCTGGTCAACCCCTATGGTCGCCACTGGTCTGAGCTGCGGGCCAGCGACCTGTTGCTCTGCGATATCGACGGCACCGTGATCGAGGGGGATGAGGAGCCGGAGGCCACGGCCTTCTTCATCCATTCGCGGCTGCACCTGCACCTGCCGCATGCCCGCGCCGTGCTGCACACGCATATGCCATATGCCACGGCACTGACCTCGCTGGCCGATATGCAGCTCTTGCCGGTCACCCAGTCCGGCGTCAGCTTCCAGGGGCGCATTGCATATGACGAGGTCTACAACGGCCTGGTCCTGGACCATGAGGAGGGCGATCGGCTGGCCGCCGTCATGGGCACGGCCAACGTGCTGTTCCTGGCCAATCACGGCGTCATCGTGGCCGGCGACAGCGTCGCCCGGGCGTTCGACGATCTGTATTACGTGGAACGGGCCTGCCAGAACCAGGTTCTGGCCATGTCGACTGGCCGCCCCCTGCGCCGGGTGCCGGACGAGATCATCCGCAAGACTGCACAGCAATATGCCGGATTCGGCCACGCCGCGGCCCAGCATTTCGCAGCACTGCGCCGGATCCTCGACCGGGAGGAGCCGGACTACGCTGCCTGATCTCCGGGCAAGCGAGATGGCTGGAACCAAGGAGGGTTGACGGCGCTCCAATGCACCGTCATATAGCGCGAGTGATACGGGCCGGTGGTCATCGGTTACCGTGGTAATGGGGAGTGCGTGGGTTCGAGTCCCACCGATCGCGCAGGCGGTCGTAGCTCAGCGGCAGAGCACCTCGAAGGCATATCCGATTTCCGAAACACGCCCGTATCGCATCCCGGCTCCTTAGAGAAGCCCCATCCCGCGGAAGCTGGCATGGCCCTGGCGGCCGATCACCAAGTGGTCGTGCAGTGCCACACTGATGGCCTGCAAGGCACCGGCCACTTGCCGCGTCATGTCGATATCGGCCGTCGACGGCTGCGGGTCGCCCGAAGGATGGTTGTGCACCAGGATGACGGCGCTCGCGTGCAGCTCCAGCGCGCGTTTGGCGACCTCGCGCGGATAGACCGGCGCGTGGTCGACCGTGCCGCGCTGCTGCACCTCGTCGGCGATCAGCGCGTTCTTGCGGTCAAGGAACAAGAGCCGGAACTGCTCGTGCTGCAGATGCCCCATGGCAAGACCGAGATAGTCCAAGAGGGCTTGCCAGTTTGAGATCACCGGGCGCGCCATCACGCGTTCGCGCAACATCCGCTCCGCGGCGGCGGACACCGTCTTCAGCGTGGCGACGGCGGCCGGCCCAAGCTTGCCGCGCCGTTCCAGCGCCGCGGCGTCGGCGGACAGCACGGCACCCAGCGAGCCGAAGGTTCCGATCAGCGTCTTTGCTAGCGGCTTGACGTCACGGCGCGGCAAGGCTGCGAACAGCAACAGCTCAAGGATCTCATAGTCGGCGACCGCGTCCGCCCCGCCGGCGATGAATCTCTGGCGCAGGCGTTCGCGATGGCCGGCATAATGGGGCGCCTCGTCGCCCTTTGTCGGAGGGAAAAGGTCGCCCTCGCGCCTCACGGCGTCGCATAGGGCGGCTTGGTGTAGCCGGCCGGGGACAGGGTGAAGATCTCCACTCCGTCTTCGGTGACGCCGATGGAATGCTCGAACTGGGCCGACAGGCTCTTGTCGCGCGTCACCGCCGTCCAGCCGTCCGACAGCACCTTCACCTCGTACCGGCCGGCATTGATCATCGGCTCCACGGTGAAGAACATGCCGGGCTTCAGGATCGGCCCCTGGCCCGGCCAGCCATAATGCAGAACGCTTGGTGGGGCATGGAAGACACGGCCCAGCCCGTGTCCGCAGAAGTCGCGGACCACGGAAAAACGCTGCGCTTCGGCATGGGTCTGAATGGCGTGGCCGATATCGCCCAGCGACGCACCGGGCTTGATCTGGGCGATGCCCAGCATCATGGCGTCATAGGTGACGTCGACCAGCTTCGTCGCCTTCACCGTGGTCTTGCCGCCGGCGATGTACATGCGGCTGGTGTCGCCATACCAGCCGTCCAGGATCACCGTGATGTCGATGTTCAGGATGTCGCCGCCCTTCAGGCGCCGGTCGCCGGGGATGCCGTGACACACCACGTGGTTCAGCGAGATGCAGGTGGCCTTGGGATAGCCGCGATAGCCCAGCGGTGCCGGCACGGCCCCATGATCGCGGATGAAGGCCTCGCAGGCTGCGTCCAGCTCGCCCGTCGTCACCCCGGGCACCACATGCGGCGTGATGAAGTCGAGGGTCAGCGCGGCCAACCGCCCGGCGCGCCGCATGCCGTCGAAAGCCTCCGGCGGATGGATGCGAATGGGCTCGCTTCTGGTCAGGTCTTCGGCGGCATCCGTCACGTCACGGGCTCTCTCACGGTTCTGTCTCATGCGATCGGCATTCCAGCAGCGGATCCCGCTATAACATCGCCGGCATGCGTCTTTCCACTTCGACAGCCGGTTTTGCCCACCTGAGCATCGGGCAGGCACACCTCTAGCGGCGCGGCAAGGGCCCGCCCACGCCCTTCGACATGGGACCGACAGTGCGGAAGCGCAAGACGAAAGCAGTCGGCGGCGGGTTGGTGCGCGGCGCTGACCCTGGTACCCTTCGCACAATAACGAAGGCACGCGAAACGGCGTCCGAGAGGCTCGCCGGCAATAAGACTGCGGTGACGGGAGGCGGATGATGGCCAGCAAAACAGCCGCTGTCGGCGGCATGGCGGCGTTTGCGCTTTGGGTGTGCTTCGCTTGGGCCGGCGGGACCGCAAACGCACAGCCGGCGGGTGAGGCCTGCGGCGCGCCGTGTTCGTGGGTCCGGACCTACGGCACGGGAGAGGGCAATCCGCTGCAGGGCGGGCCGGAAACGGATATGCGGCTTGTTGCCCACGCCGCCGCTCAGCCGGATGGCGGATCGATGCTGGTTGGCGCATCGGTCGTCGGAGGCGATCGCGGTGTCTGGTTCGCCGGCCTCGCTCCGTCGGGTGCAGTTGCGTGGGAACGGTCCGAGCCTGGAAACCTCTGCCGGATCGTGAGAGACGCTTCCCGCGGCGCACTGGCGCTGATCGAGGATCGAGATACCGATACCTATCGCCTCGCCGCGTATGGCGGGGCAGGGCAGCTTCGCTGGTCCCTTGATCTGGATATCGACGAACCTGGGCCCATCGCCGCCCTGCCGGACGGTGGCGCGGTCATCCTCATGGACACGGGAACGGAGAGCGAGCTGATCCGCATTGATGGCGGCCAGGGGCTCTTGTTCGACAACGAACCGCGGATCTTGGGCCGGGATGGTATAGGCCTGGGCAGGGACGAGAGCATCCTGCCGGTGGCCATGGCGGTGCTGGAGGATGGGTCCCTGATCATCGCGGGCTTTGAAGAACGGGAGGAGCCCGTCGGCCTCGTGGTCGCGCTCGACCCGCAGAATGAAGTTCTGTGGCGGACGGAGATCGACCAGGTGCTCACGCCGAGCACCATTCCCTGCACTGCCTACGGTACCGCAGCTTCGATCGCGCCCCTCGCCGGGTCGCGCCTCGCTGTCCATTTCTATTTCCTATCGGATGTTGGCGTGCCTGAGAGCCTGTTGGTCGTCCTGAACCGGCAGGGCGAGATCCAGTGGACACGGGACCCCGCAGACGACGATAGCGAGCCCTATGCCGCCACGCTTGCGACCGCTATGGCTCCAACGGCCGATGGCGGTGTGCTGCTTGCCGGCTCGGTCAACCGGCCGGCCCGACGTTTCGGCAACTGGGTCGAGCGGCTGGCGAGCGACGGCACGATCTTGTGGCACGAGGACATCACTCAGCCGGACGAGCGGGAGACCAATGTCGACCTGCTGCTGTCGTCGGTCGCCGAGACGCCGGACGGCGGCGCGCTGGCGGTCGGGACATCCGACCTTGCGCTGTTGCGCCTGCGCGGCTGGGCGATCCGGGTGGCGGGGGAGAGCCAGGTCGACACGGCCGAACCAGCAGCGCCGACGCTTGGCGCGCAAGACCTGCTGCCCGGCGTCTGGTCCGCCACAGCGGACCGCGAGGATCCAGTGGTGGTCACGTTCCTGCCCGACGGCGCGGTGATCGTCATCTCCCGCGGGCGCCCGGAACGGGGGCGCTATTGGGCCGATTTCGACAGCGATCCAACAACGCTGGATGTGGAGGTGGACGGCGACACCTTCCTGGGGTTGGTGGAGTTCATCGACGACGACACCTTCCGCATGGCCATGGGTGAAGATGAACGTCCGTCCTCGTTCGGCGACGACGGGGCGCAGATCGTGACCTTCACCCGGATGTCGCCGCGGCCGACCGGAACGCGGGCCGCCGCGCCTGCTGAAGCCAGCGCCCCGGTCGATGAGGATGAGGTGCAAGCCGAAGCTACCCCGCCAGCCGGTGAAGACCAGACGCTGGCCGACGGCCCGTACGCCGGCAGCCGACAGGCCGTGATGGACCTGCTGGCGCTGGTACCGGACACGCCCATGGGGCGGGACGGGGTGCCACTGGTCAGCTATGTCGACATCGAGGCGACGATCGAGGCGTCCTATGCCGATGCCATGCCGGGGCTCAGATTTGCGAGCTTGAGCTTCGATGACATGTTCCCGGGCTTCATGCGGATCCGCTCCGGCCCGCAGAACTACATGCAGTATCTGCCGGTCATCAAGGACGAGATCTCGGGGCTGCTTGGCATCGACGTGCAAGATGTTCGGCGCGGGCTGGAGTTCGGGCAGCCGCCCGAATGGGGCACGATCCTGGGCCTCGATCCGGCGGGCGACCATGCGCCGGCAATCACGGCCGCGCTGAATGCACGGGATTTCCAGCAGCGTCAGATCGGCGATGTCACCGTGTGGCACCGCCTTGACGATCTCGAGATGGACATCATCAACCGAAACCCCGGGGATCCGTTCGGCGGGCATCTCGGCCAATCTGCGCGCATCGCCGTGCTGCCGCCAGCGCTGATCGGTAGCCCGGTGTGGCCGGTTGCGGAGGGCGTGGTGGCGGCCGCGGGTGACGCACGGTCGCTGGCGGACGACCCCGTGATCGCCGCTGCCGTCGAGGCCATTACCCCACCGGCGACTGAAGGCGCCCTGTTGCAGTTCCAGCTGTTCAACGTCGATGACGCGGCATTCGCGGCTATGCCGGTGATCGACCTCATCCAGGACGGACAGGTGATCGACCCCGGCACGGAACTGCCGGAGGGGCCGGCTGGGACCTTGCCTCCCTATCTGATGGTGGCCATCGCCGACGTCTTCGCCGGCGACCGGGACGAGGCCATTGTTGCGCTTGTCTATCTCGACCGCGGGGCGGCCGAGGCGGCGGCCGAGGTCTTGGCTGACCGCTTCAACGCGTTCCGGCCGGCATCCGCGCCGGACGCTTGGGCCAACCGCCTGGAAGCCGTCGGCGGCACCATCGCTGCAGATGTGGTGGAGGCTGGGGACGGCCGGTTCGCCGTCGCCCTGACCCGGATCTCTTCGCCCGCGGTGTTTCCGACGGATGAGCAAGACGGGCTGCTGCCGGCGCACGGAGGCATGATGTTCCAATTCCTGATCGACGCCCTGCTGCGCCGCGATCTGACACCGCTGGCAATCCTGCAGTAGGCCGCGAACGGCTACAGCACCACGGGCAGTCGGCGATCGACCTCGATCGTCTCGGTGGTGAGGCGACAGGCATAGCATAGCGCCTCCACGCCGGCGGCCATGGCGTCGGCCAGAGCATCGCGGTAGCCGGGGTCGATATCGGCTGCCACGCGGAAATGGTCGCAGTCGCCGCGTTGGACCAGGAAGACCACGGCGGCCCGTGCGCCCTCGGCCACCTGGTCGGCCAGTTCACGCATGTGTTTGGCGCCGCGGGCCGTGACGCTGTCTGGAAACTCAGCCGCTGTCGGATGTGGGCCGTCGGGCCGCTGCAGATGGACGTTCTTCACCTCCACGAATAACGGGCGGTCGCCGTTTCCTTCCAGCAGCAGGTCGATACGGCTGTTGCGGCCATACCGGACCTCACGCCGGATCGTCGGGAAGCCGGCCAGTTCCGCGATTCGCCCTGAGGCGATCGCTTCGGCTACCAGGCCGTTCGGCCGCCCGGTGTTGATGCCGACCAGCGCGTCGGCGGAGCCCACCAGCTCCAGCGTATGAGCATATTTGCGCGTTGGGCTCGCATTGTGAGAGAGCCAGACCGGAAGCCCCGGTGCCGACAAGCCCATCATCGAGCCCGAATTGGGGCAATGCGCCGTCACGGCGCCGCCATCGTCCAACGTCACATCGGCGAGGAACCGCTTGTAGCGGCGAACCAACCGACCGGGGATCAGGGGGGTGGGCAGATACATGGCGGCGGACGCTAGCGGCGCGGCCTGCGCTTGCCAAGCTTGCTCTACGGGCTTGGCAAGCGCGGCCGCGGGGCTTAAGTCGGTGCCCCATGACTGCCGCTGAGCCTGTAACCGCCGCCCTTGTGATCATCGGCAACGAGATCCTGTCGGGCCGTACCCGTGACGCCAACCTGCCCCATCTCGCCCGCGAGCTGAACGAGCGGGGCATCCGCCTCGTCGAAGCGCGCGTCGTGTCGGATGACGAAGGCGCCATCATCGAGGCCGTGAATGCGCTGCGCGCCCGGTGCACGTACGTGTTCACCACCGGTGGCATCGGCCCGACGCATGACGACATCACGGCAGAGGCCATCGCCAAGGCGTTCGGCGTGACGCTGATGCGTGATGCTGAGGCCGTGCGGCGGCTGGAAAGCCATTATGAGCCGGGCCAGTTGAACGCCGCGCGCCTGCGCATGGCCGATGTGCCGGAAGGGGCGGCGTTGGTGGACAATCCGGTCAGCCGGGCGCCGGGCTTCCGCATGGAAAACGTCTATGTCCTGGCCGGCGTGCCGACGATCATGCGGGCGATGCTGGATGGCGTGCTGCTGGAGCTGGTGGGCGGCCGGCCGCTGTTGTCGCGCACCGTGACCTGCTGGCTGGGCGAAGGCACGTTGGCCGAGGGGCTGGGCCAGATTCAAGAGCGGCATCCCGACGTGTCCATCGGCAGCTACCCCCATTTCCGTGCCGGCCGGTTCGGCGTCAGCCTGGTCTTGCGCGCCGACGACCCCTGGCTCTTAGGCGCCGCGACGGAGGATGTTGCCGTGCTGGTCCGGTCCCACGGCGAAGAGCCGCAGGTCACCGAAGGCGAGCCCCCGTTGGCGGACGATGCCGGCTGACGCCGGCGCCTATTGCATCAGCGACGGCCCGAACAGGCGGTAGATCAGGCCCAGCACCACGATGATGCCCAGCCAGACGGCAATATAGTGCAGCGCCCGCGGGTTGCGGATCAGCCGCGGCAGCGCCGGCGCCACCAGAAGGAAGGCGAGCCCCAGCCAGGCAAGCGCGGTCCAGTTCGTGCCGTTGATTTCCATCTTACGCTTCTAACGCCGCCGCCCGGCCGCTGACAACCACGCACTGGTGCACGGCTTGGCGCGCTTGCAACGGGGCCGACCACCGCCGTACCGTGCGGCGTGGCCGCGTGCCGGCTACAAACGCGGACGTGGTGGAACCGGTAGACACAAGCGACTTAAAATCGCTTACCTTCGGGTGTGCGGGTTCGAGTCCCGCCGTCCGCACCATGAGTGGCCATCTGCGGTCACGCTCTGGCAGGCCGCCGGGCCGCTACCACCGCCACATAGGCGCCGGCGGTGAAGAACATCAACAGGCTGTAGACGGCGCCGGGGACCACCATCAGGTCGCTGGCCAGGAACGTGGCGGCGATCAACACGGCTAGCGTGCCGTTCTGCAGGCCCGTTTCCAGCGTGATCGCCACGGCCTGGTCGCGCCCCAGCCGGGCCAGCCGCGCGACGCTCCAGCCCATGGCCATGCAGGCGAGGTTCAGGACCAGGACGGGCGGGCCAATCTCGCCGAAATGTGCGACCAGCAGCGGCCACTCGACGGCTACGGCGGCCAGCACGATCACCACGAACAGTGCTGTGGCGGCGTGCCGGCACGTGGGTTCGATGCGGTCCGCCAGGGCGGGGCGCAGCCGTTTGATCACCATGCCGATCAGTACCGGCAAGGTGACGATGGCGAAGATGCCGGCGATGGTGCCCAAGAGCGGCAGTGGCGGCGCCTCGGCCCCCAGGAACCAAGCCTTCGAGACGGTCACGATCAGCGGGATCGTGACGCTGGCGATCACGCTGGTCACCGCCGTCAGGCTGATCGACAGGGCCGTGTCGCCGCGGGCGAGATGGGTCAGCAGGTTCGACGTGACGCCGCCGGGGCAGGCGGCGATGATCATGAATCCTACCGCCAGCGACGGGTCCATCACCCATACCGCCCCCCAAGCCGACACCAGGGCGAAAGCCAACAGCGGCAGCAGCACCATCTGCGAAGTCAGCCCGATCAGAGCCGCGGCGGGCCTGCGCACCACCCGGACAAAGTCTGCCGGCGTCAGCGCCAGCCCCATAGACAGCATGATGAAGGCCAGCGCCAGCGGCAGCACGATATCCGTCAATGGGTTCAAGACCCGGTCCCCCCCTCCCGAAATCCTAAGTCGGCGCGCTTTATCATCGCGCAACGATTGCTGGGAAGCTTGGCTGGGCCCCCATTCCCCCCGATGCGCGATCGTGTCGCCGAACGGTCCCTCACCGTTGCAGCACCTTCCGGCAGTCGGACGCCCGGTCTTGCCATCGGTGGCGGACCAATTCCGGATCGGTGTGCTCCTCCACCGGCCAGCCGATGCACAGATAGGCGACGAACCGCCAGGCGGTCGGTGTGTCCAGGTCGCGGGCGATGGCGGCAGGCTCCAGGATCGACAGCCAGCCGACGCCCAGGCCCTCCGCACGGGCTGCGATCCACAAGGTGTGGATGGCGGTGACCACGGAATAGTGCAGGGCCTCCGGCATCGTGCGGGCGCCGAGGCCGTGGCCCTGGGCCGTGCCTTCGTCGCAGAAGACGGCGAGATGCACCGGCGCCTGGTCCAGCCCCGCCAGCTTCAGTCTGGCATAGAGGGTTCGCCGGTCCTGCGGCTGGCCGGCCAGGGCTTCCGCATTGCAACGCTCGAAGTTCCGCTTCACCGCCTGTCGGGACGCAGGCGCGTCCACCCGCACGAAGCGCCAGGGCTGGCTGTTGCCCACGGATGGCGCCAGGCAGGCGAGATCGAGCACGCCGTCGAGCAAGCGCTGCGGCACGGGATCGGTGCGAAACCGCCGGACGTCGCGCCGCCAGGCGATCAGATCAGCCAGGTTCGCGCGGAAGGCCGCGTCGAACGCAGGTGCGCATTCCTGCGCCGCCGACGAGGCAGGGTCTTGTGTCATCGCGCGGCTAGTCCGTTCGGTCCGGCGGCCTGGGGGGCAGCAGATAGCGGGCCACCAGCAGGCCCAGGATCCAGCCAGCCAGCGGCACGATGAAGATGTACTGGAACAGCGGATGGCCGGTGTCGTTCCCGGTGACGATCACGATCCCCAGCATCCAGGCGGCGGATGCGCCATAGCCGATCCCCTGCCACAACCGCCGACTTCGCCAATCCGCCATGCATCGCCCTCTTGGCCGGATTGCTGCCGGCCGTTCGTTCCAGCCCCTTCCATGCGGGACGCCGTGATGCGTGTCAACGCGCCCTGCGACGACCCGTTCGGCACCCTTTCACCGAAGCGTCATCACCGGCCGCGGCGCCACGGGTAGTATGGGCGATCCGAACTCGACGCCAGCGGAGACAAGACCGAAAATGACCCAACGCTTCAGCCAATGGTTAGCTGCCGCCTGTGGCCTGGCGGTGGTCGCCGCAGCGGACCCAGCGCACGCGCAGGACGAGCCCTTTACCTTCGTGGCCCTTGGCGACATGCCCTACAACCTGCCTGACGATTACGTCCGGTTCGAGCGCCTGATCGACCGCGTGAACACGATGGAGCCGGTCTTCTCCATCCATGTCGGCGATACCAAGAGCGGCGGCACCGAATGCTCCGACGAGATGCTGCAGGCGACGCTCGACCAGCTGATGCTGTTCGAACAGCCGCTGGTCTACACGCCCGGCGACAACGAATGGACCGATTGCCACCGCACCCGCGCCGGCGGTTACGACCCGCTGGAGCGGCTGGCCTATGTGCGCGAGACGCATTTCCCGGCAGCCGAAAGCCTCGGCGCGAACCCCATGCCGGTCACCCGCCAGTCCGACGTCTCGGACTACACGGACATGGTGGAAAATGCGCGCTGGGTGCACGGCAACGTGCTGTTCGTCACCGTGCATGTCGTCGGCTCCAACAACGGCTTCGAGCGCACGCTGGAGGCGGTGACGGAGTATTTCGCCCGCAACGAGGCGAATATCGCCTGGATCGAAGAGGCCTTTGCCATGGCCGAGGCGGAAGGCCACGCCGGCATCGTCTTCGCCTTCCAGGCCGACCCGCGGTTCTATGAGCGGCATTGGGGGCAGAGCGGTTTCCGCGACACCCTGGAGGCGTTCACCGAAGGTGCCGAAACCTTCGACGGTCCGGTGCTACTGGTCCAGGGCGACGCCCACCTGCTGATCATCGATCAGCCTTTGCGTGATGCCGAAGGTTTCACAATCGAAACGGTCACGCGGCTGCAGGTGATGGGTGCCCGCGAGGTGCATGGCGTCGCCGTGACCGTCTATCCGGGCGACGAGAGCCCGTTCGCTTTCCGGCCGCTGATGGTGCGCGAGAACCTGCATCCGATGTAAGGCGACCCCCGCGCCGGCGGCGGCTCGGGGTCGCCGGCGTTCTGTCCCACCCCTCGTTCAGACCGCGACAATCGCGCAAAATGCGATATCGTGTCGAAAGCGTGGTCATAAGGGGGGTGTGACGATGCAGCTGAGGATCGATCTCTTGCGCCCGGTTCTGGCGGTTGTGGCCTTGGGCCTGTCCGCCTGTGGGGGTGAGTCCAGCGGCGGCATGGAAGCGGCGTCCGTCGGCGAGGCAGAGCCCACGGCGGCCAGCGAATCGGCGATGGCGCCCGCAGGCAATCCGTCGCTGGACGAGATGCTGACCTATATGCTGCCGCCGGACCCGAGCACGCCCATTGCCGCCGATGTGGCAGCCAGTGCCTGCGCTGAACCGGACCGCAGCACCTATGTCGTGCCGGAAGACTTCACCATCACCTATTTGATCGGGCCGGCCCATGGCGACTGGGGGCAGCCGCGCCGCCTCCGGCTGGACGCTGATGGACGGTACAGCCTGACGGAGCTTATGCCAGCGCCCGCCGGCTCGCTGGAGGCGCCGGGCGAGCGCGTGATCCGCGAAGGCCGTGCCAACGTGCAGAGCGTGCGCAACGTCTATGCTGCAGTGCTGGTGTGCAACCTCTTCGCGCTGGACGGCAACTTCTTCGATCCGTCGCGTCTTGAAGGCAGCACCGCGCCGATGCGCGACGAGAGTGTCCAGGTGCTGGCGGTACGGGCCAATGGCCGCAGCCACGCCGTCACTGTTCGGAACGTGGAGGTGACGCGGTTCTTGACCGTGCGGACCACGCTATTCGCCGAAACCGGCGGGATCGTCTGATGCCGGCGTCGGCCGATAGGGCCGGCGCACCCCAGCCTCGGCCGTAGATGTCCATCGCCCCTTCGAGACGGGCGCGCTGCAGGCAGCAGCACAGATTGAAGGATTGGAAAGACGAACGGCAGTCCGGTTAGACTTGGGGCACCATGGATCTACCGTTGCTGCAACGATACGACCGGCCCGTGCCGCGATACACCAGCTATCCCACGGCGCCCCATTTCCATGCCAACGTCTCCGGCGAGACATATGCTGGCTGGCTCAGCGAGCTGTCGCCGGGCGAGGCGGTTTCGCTCTATCTCCATATCCCGTTCTGCGACAGCCTCTGCTGGTTCTGCGGCTGCCACACCAAGATCACGCGCCGGTATGCGCCCGTTTCGGCCTATCTCGATGTGCTGGAGCAGGAGATTGACCGGGTGGCGGATGCCTTGCCGGCGGTCATGCCGGTTTCGCGCATCCATTGGGGCGGCGGCAGCCCGACGATCCTGACGCCGGAC
>JANQIX010000110.1 GCA_028281925.1 Alphaproteobacteria bacterium | reverse complement strand
GCACGCCGTGTCGACGTTCCAGAAGTCGGCGAAATAGGTCTCCACGCAGGTGTCCTCGGCCTGGGCCTGCTGGCTGCCGGGGCCGGCCGCCGGTTCCAGGTCGCCGAGATTGACGGGGCTCTGGCTCTCGCTGCCAGCCTCGCCGCCGGCGGCCGGCTGCAGCCCGCCGGGGCCGCCGACCTCGCCGATGGAGAAGGCGTCCGCGAAGACGTTGGTCTGGAACGGCGCGCCCAGTTCGTTGGAGAAGAACGACGCCCCGCCCGGACGGTCGAGCTGGCTTTGCGCCGACCGGATCTCGTCCAGCAGCGACTCCACATCCGTCGGGAACAGTTCGGGCAGCAGGGTTGTCAGCGGTTCGCCGATGACGGCCGGCTGGAAGGCGAACATCTCGAAGTCCGTGTTGCCGAACGGCGGCGAGACATTCGCGTCTTCGTCGCCCGTCGCGATCGTGATCAAGGTCGGCAGGTCGCCGGCGTCGACACCGTCGATCGAGGCAGCGAAGCCGGTACCCGGCGTACCCCACCAGTTGCCTTCCAGATCCGGGCTGCCGGTTCCTGCATGGTTGAAGCCGAAGCCGCCATTGCCGAAGGCGAACGGGGTCCCGGGCAGGAAGTTGACCTGCACCGCCAGGCTGCCGCCGTCGATGGCCGCCGTGTCCGCCACCTCGATGCCGTCGCCGCCGTTCTCGACGATGTAGTTCTGGAACACCTCCACCGGTCCGGCAATCTCGCCTTCGAACCGCACGCCGTCGCCGTCGTTGGCGCGGATCACGTTGTTGTAGACGCCCGTCGTCTCCGTGGAGGTAATGCCGGCGAAGGTGAGGCCGTTTGTGCCGCTGCCGGTGATCATGGTGCGGCTGACGGTGACTTCGCTTTCGCCCAGGATGTCGGCGAAGATGATGCCGCTGCCGGCGGCACCGCTGACCCGGCCGACGATCGCGAAGCCGTCCAGGTCGACCACCGCCGTGCCGTCATAGTCGGCCCCGTCCTGGGTCGCCGTGCCGTTGCGGTCGACGGCCACGATGCTGTCCGTGACGGCCTCAAGGAAGGCGATGCCATGGGTGCCGGCGAGGATGTCCGTGTTCTCGGTGATCGCAACAGTGGCGCCGGTGACGGCGGCGTCGAACTCGATACCCTCTTCGTCGGCCGTAATCTCGGTATTGCCGCTCACCGTCAGCACGGCGCCGTCACTCACGGGGCCGTCGAACTCGATGCCGCTGCCCGTGGTTCCCTCGATCGTTGTGTTTTCGGCCACCGTGACCGTACCGCCGGAGATCGAGCCGAAATTGATACCGTCCTCCGCACCGATGATCTGCCCGTTGCCGCCGAACTCCGTCGGCGTGCCGTCGATGGTCACCGTCGCCGGGCCGATCATGATGTCGTTATCGGTGAGGGTTCCGCCCAGCACGTCTTCGATGTAGATGGCATCCTCACCGGTGCCGAGGATCTGCTCGTTCCCGGCGATCACGACGGTGCTGTCTTCGGCGCCGAAGACTTCGATGCCGTCGATGCCGACGATGCCGGCGTCATCGCCTGTTCGGATCAAGGTATTGCCGACCACGGCGAGCTGCGCTTCCTCGCTGAGCCGGAAGACGGCAATCCCCGCGTATTCGATGCCCTGGATCAGATCGTTGTCGAACACCGTGAAGGTGCCGCCGCTGATCTCGGTGTCGTCAAAGACCCCGACCCCGATGCCGATCTTCGCGCCGACGATGTTCCCGTTGCCGGCGATGGTGACGTCGCTGTCGGTCAGCTCGTAGTCGAAAAGGATACCGGTGCCGGCGTTCCAGGCGTCGCTGTCGCCGACGATGTCGTCATTTTCGGCGATGACGACCGTGCTCGCATTGACGCCGAGGAAGTTGATGCCGTTTTGACCGGTCACGCCGTTGCCGTCACCGCTGCGGATCAGGGTATTGCCCACGACCTCGAACAGCGCGTTGTTCTCGAGGGCGTCCACCAGGATGCCGCTCACAAGCGTGCCCCGGATCAGATCATTCTCAGCCACGCTGAACGTGCCGCCGGAAACGGTGCCGATGTTCAATCCATTGTCGAAACCCAGGATCGTCCCGTTGCCGCCGAAGTCGATGCTGGTACCGGCCACTGTCACCGTCGCCGGGCCGATGGTGACATCGGTATCGGTAAGGCTGGGCATATAGATCCCGTCGTAGTAGTCGCCGTAGATGCCTTCGTTGCCGGCGATCACGATCGTGCTGCTCTCGGCGCTCTCAATGGCGATACCGTCAAGACCGTTGGCACCGCCTTCATCGCCGCCACGGATCTCTGTGTTGCCGACCACGGCGAAGACCGCATCGTCCGTGATGTCGACGACCAGTATGCCGGTGCCAAAGAAGCCTTCGCCCCTGATCTGCTCATTCAAGGCCACCGTGACGGTGCCGCCGCTGATGCTCTCGAAGTACAGCCCATTATCGTCGGCGATGATGCTGTTGGCGTCGGCGTCGGTGGCGCCACCGATCAGCACCGTGGCATCGGTCACGTCGGACCCGAAGCGAATTCCGTCGTCGCTCAGAAGGCCGATGCCGCCGATCTCATTGCCGGCAATGGTGATGGCCAGCGCTTCGGGATCGTCGCCGGCAGTGTTGGTGATGGCGCCGAACCGGATGCCGTAACTGCCGATGATCGTGCCGGTCTCATCGCCGATCGTATTGCCGATGACGTCGAAGGTCGTGGTCCCGGTCGTCGTGTTGGTGATCGCGGTTGCCACCCTGATGCCGGTGCCGTTGGCGATGATGGTGTTGGCGTCCGCATCCTCAGCACCCCCGATCAGCACCGCGGCGTCGGTCAGGGCGCCGTTGAAGCGGATGCCGGCGCCGCCCGTGACCGTCAGCGTGTTGCCGGCGATGGTGACCGACGTCCCGGTGAGGGTGGAGCTGAACAGCACTGCCCTGCTGGCGGCCGTGATATCGCTGTCTTCGATCAGGATCACATCGTTGCTGTCCAGCGCCGTCCGGAAGCGAATGCCCCGGAGAGCGATCTCGGTCATCGTGACGCTGCTGATCGTGGTCGTGCCGTCGACCGCTTTGGCGACGATGCCGCTGGCTAAGTCGTTGAAGCTGCTGTTCTGGACCGTGGCGTCGACGGCATTGCTGGTGCCGATTTCACCCAGCTCGATGCCGATATTGCTGCCCGTCGTGGCCAGGGTGTCGAAGGCGAAGCCGTCTATGGTCACGCCTGAGACGTCGCCGCCGCCGGACAGGTCCGAGATCGCGGCCACCTGGAAACCGTTGTCGACGTCGCCGTTGTTGGCATAGGCGTCGACGGCATCAGTATCGATGATGGTCGTGTCCCCCTGGCCGGTCAGCGTCAGGTCGTCGACCCAGACCTCGACCGAGCCGCCGAAAGTGCCGTCCAGCACCTCGATCGACAGGTCCGTGCCCAGCAGGCCAGCGCCGGCCGCGTTCACGGCAAGCTGGATGCTCTCGCCGTTGATCACATAGCGGAAGTTGGTGTTGATGAGGCCGAGCGTGTTGTCGTCGGCGTAATGCACCAGCCGGTCTTCCAGCGCCAACATCTGGTCGAGCGTCATGGCGCTGCCCAGAACGCCGTTGAAGCTGACGCCGGTGGCGTCGATGTTCGTCGGCTGACCCGGTTCGAACTCTGCACCGTTCGCCAGTTCGATATAGGTGTCAAACTCGCTGAGGAATTCGATGCTGCCCAGCGTGTCGTCCACGATGTCGATGCCCGGGCCGGAGAGGGACATGCCCGTGGTGCCGCCGTCGAAGGTGGCGGACCCGCTGAAGTCGACGTTGACGCCGGCAAAGCCGTCCGTCGTCACCACCTCCAGGACTGTGCTGCCCGTGCCGCCGATGAAGGCGGCGTCGCCCAGATTGAGCCCGCCGTCGGTGCCGGAAACGCCGGAATTGTCGACCAGCAGCGCCCCCCCGGTGGCATCATAGGTGCCGCCGGTGATCGACAGTGTCGTCGGCGAGGTCAACCCGACGGCCGAGATCGCTTGGCCGGTGGCATACACCGCCTGACTATCGCCGCCGATCGTCACCGTTGCTGTGCCCGTGATACCGCCGGCAAACGCGATGCCGTCACCGCCGACGCGCGCGTCGCTGGCGCCGATCGTGTTGCCGATCACCAGGAAATGGCCGCCATCGACCGCACCTAAGACCGCGATGCCGTCGTCGGTAGTGCCGCCGCCAGCGAAAATGGAGTTGGCGTCAGCGTCCTCCGTACCGCCGATCAGCACGGTGGCATCGATCAGGTCGGACTCGAAACGGAGTCCGTCGCGGCTCAGAAGTCTGTCGCCATCCGCGTCCTCGCCGCCGATCTCATTGCCGGCAATGGTGATGACCAGCGCATCGGGATCATCGCTGGCAGCGTTGGTGACGGCGCCGATTTGGATGGCGTGATTTCCGATGATCGTGCCGGTCTCGTCGCCGATCGTATTGCCGATGACGTCGAAGGTCGTGGTCCCGGTCGCCGTGTTGACGATATCGCCGACCACGTTGATGCCGGTGGCGTTGGCGATGATTGTGTTGCCGTCGCCGTCCTCCGTTCCACCGATCAGCACCGCAGCGTCCGTGAGCGTGCCGACAAAGCGGATCCCGGCACCGTTCGTGGCGGTAAGCGTGTTGCCGGCGATGGTGACCGACGTCCCGGTGAGCGTGGAACTGAACAGCACCGCCCTGCTGGCGGCCGTGATGTCGCTGTCTTCGATCAGGATCACGTCGTCGCTGTCCAGCGCCGCCAGGAAGCGGATGCCCCGGATGGCGATGTCGGTCATCGTGACGGTGCTGATCGTCGTCGTGCCATCGACCGCGTTGGCGAAGAGGCCGTTGGCCAGGTCGGTAAAGCTGCTGTTCTGCACCGTGGCGCCGATGGCAGTGCTGACCGCGGTGCCGTCTTCGCCCAGCTCAACGCCGATATTGCTGCCTGTCGTGGTCACGGTATCGAACGCGAAGCCGTCGATGGTCACGCCCGAAACGTCGCCGCCGCCCGAAAGCGCGGAGATCGCGGCAACCTGGAAACCGTTGTCCGCATCGCCGTTGTTGGCATAGGCGTCGACGGCATCGGTGTCGATGATGGTCGTGTCCCCCTGGCCGATCAGCGTCAGGTCGTCGACCCAGACCTCGACCGAGCCGCCGAAGGTGCCGCCCAGCACGGTTACCGTCTGCGCGCCTCCAAGCGCGCCGGCTGCATTGACCGCGAACTGAATGCTCTCGCCGTTGACGACGAACAGATCGTTGGTGTTGAGCAGCCCGAGCGTGTTGTCGTCAGGGTAGTGCACCAGCTTGTCTTCCAGCGCCGTGAGCTGCTCGGGCGTCATGGCGCTGCCCAGCGTGCCGTCGAAGCTGACGCCGGTGGCGTCGATTATGGTTGGCTGACTCGGCTCGAACTCCGCGCCGTTCGCCAGCTCGATATAGTTGCCGGTATGCGTGCCGAACACGGTGTTGTTCAGCGTGTCGCCGACGATGTCGATGCCCGCACCGTCGAACACCATGCCATCGACACTGTCTTCGAAGACGTTGCCCGCGCCGATCTCGACTGCGACGCCGTTGCCCGTCGCACCGTCGCTGACGAGGAGGCCGGTGGTCAGGCCGGCGAAACCGCTGCCCAGCCCATCTGCGTCGGCATCGCCGATCAGGATGTCGCTCAGCGCAGCGCCGGAGCCATCGACCAGCACGCCGATTGCATCAACGGGATCGCCATCGCCGCTGAACAGGAGGCCGTCGATGGCCACTCCGCCGGATGTCACGGTCATGCCGGCCGTGCCGTCGGCGACGGTCACGATCGTCGTGGCGGTGAAGCCGTCACCCAGCAGCGTCAGCGCCTTGTCGATGACGACGCCGCCGTCGAAGGTGCCGTCGCTCACGGTCACAGTCGCACCGGCGGCGGAGTCGTCGATCGCAGGCTGGATCGCGCCGTAGACTGAGGACAGCGCATCGCGGCCGCCTGTGTCGTCCAGATCGGTGATGACGTATTGGTCGAAGGTGTTGCCGTGAACCGTCACCAGATCGGACAGCGAGGGTATGCCGGTGGTGCCGTAGGCGGCGATGTGAACCAGATTGTCTTCGAAGACGTTGTCGATGATGGTCCGCGTGGCGGCAGCACCCAGCCCCAGGGCCTCGAACGCGGAATTGCGGAACGTGTTGCCGGTGATGGTCACGCCGCCGGTCCCCGACGGGCCGTCGTTCGAGACGCCGACCATGTTGCCGTCGAACACATTGTCCGCGATCGTCACGTCGTCGGCATTCGGGTTGACGAACACGCCCGTGTGCCAGCCGCTGAACTGGTTGTCGGTGATTTCGACGTCAGATACACCGGACGTCGAGGTCAGGATGCCGCGCGACGCGTCGAAATCCAGCGTCCCAGTGCGCGTGAAGATGGTGTTCTCGATCGTGACGGCGTCGACATTGTTACCCAGATGGATGCCCGCGGTCTCGCCAAGGACCGTGGCGCCGTCCTGGATGGCGAAACCGTTGATCTCTACCTCAGTGACATCGGCGGCGATTTCGACGCTGCCCTCGATGACGCTCTCCGCGCCGCGCGTCCCGGTGTTCGGGCTCACGCCCTCATTCGCGCCGAAGAGATCGAGCGACTTTTCGATCACCAGGCTTTCGGCATAGGTGCCGGCCGCGACGATGACGGTCGCGCCGGTGGCGGCCACGCCGAGGCCATCCTGGATCTCGGCGCCATTGCCGGTCGTGCCGGTGGACGTCTCGTTGTCAACATTGACCGTCGTCGCCGTACCGTTGATGGCCCCGCTGGTCGTGGTGAGATCGCCGAACAGATCGGCGGTGCCGGTGTCGAACACCAGCCCGGTTCCGGCGCTCACCGTGGGACCGGTGTCGGGGTTGCTATCCGTGTCCTGGACGGTGATCGTGGGTGCGTCGAATACGGCGAACCCGCCGATGCTGGTGTCGACCGCAATTGTCAGGGCACCGGTCGCGCTGATCTGGGTCAATACCGCCGTGAAGCTGTCGTTGGAGGAACTGACAAGCCCGTCCACCTCCGTGATGGTCAGCGCGCCTGCATTGGCCAGCTGGAAGAAACCCGGACTACCGGTGACCGTGTTGCTGCTGTTCTGAAATGCCAGGTTGGTGACGCTCGTGTTGAAACTGCTGCCGCCGACATTGCCGCTGCTGCTGATCGCCAGGTTGGTCACGGTGATGTCGGCATCGGTACTGTCATGGGCGTCCACAACGTCACCGCCCGTGATCAGCGACAGCGTCGTGACCTGCGCCGGGCTGATGGCGGCGCTGATGGTGATGCTGCCGCTGACCTCGCTGCCGATGCGCAGGATGCTGGCCGCGATGCGATCGATGTCGTCATCGGTCAGGCTCAGGCTGTTCGCGTCGTCGGTGCCCAGGTCGATCGTCCGGCCGTCGGTGGCCGGCTGCAGCACGACCATTCCGGTGCCGGCGTCGATCAGCGGATCGGAGGTGGCACCGGTGTTGATTTGCAGGGTGTCGGTCTGAACGGTAACCGTGCCTCCGTCGGAGACTATCTGGGCATCGTCGCTTCGGAAGATCACCGTCGAGGCACCGTCGCCACCGCGCGCGATCAGGTCCACATCGCCGCCGCTCGTCCGCAGGGGATCGCCGATGGAGACATCGTCGGCAGCGTCGAACAGCACATAGCCACCGCCGGTGTTCAAGACCTGACCGTCCAAGACGATGTCGGCCGTGGCAACAGGAGAGGCCGTCGAAGAACTTCCGGCGTACCACTCGAAATTGGTGCCGGTGGTGCCGTTGTTCTGGAACCCGACCTCATTTGTGCTGATCTCGTCTGCGGCATGGATCACGAACGTCCCCATGGTGCCGGTATTGTTGTTGATGATCACATTGCCGTTGCCGCCGAAGTCGACCCGGCCGGTGCCGCTGGTGCCGTACACGTCCGTGTTCAGCTCAAACACGCCGCCACCATCCAGCACATCTTCGATCAGCGTATCGGCGACTTCCGTCGCCCCGGCAGCACATCCGGAGGTGCCGCTGGTCGTGACGCACACATCGCCCGGATCGAGCAGGAAGTGTCCTGTCGCCGCACTGCCGTCGATGATGCCGGTCCCATGGGTCGACACCTCAATGAGGCCGCCCGCACCGCCCATCGTGTGGATTGTGCCGTGGAAGGCGACCTCCTCGGTGCCCCAGACGATCACCGTGCCGCCCTCGCCGGCCGGCGAGCCGGCATCGACCGAGGCGCCTTCGTCGAAATAGGTGACGTCTGACAGAGGGATGAATCCGTCGGTCTGGTATGCGTCGACATCGACGATCTCCGTGCCAGAGGCGCCGCCCGCCGCCGGTTCCAGATAGGCGAGCGCGCCGGTCGGCACATGGTCGCCGCCGCCCCGGTCGCCGCCGATCAGCGCGGTGCCGCCGCCGGACTGGCCCGAGATGTCGATTTCGGCCCCCGGGTCCAGGGCGATCTGACCGCCCAACACATGTACCGTACCGCCCGTCTCACCAGCGTCGTCGCCCGCGGCGTCGATGGTGCCGGCGACCTGCACCGTCCCCTCGTCGCCACCCAGCAGCACCACCTGGCCTTCGCTGGTGCCGATCGTGCGCGCCTGGATGACGCCATCCAGATTGATGACATTGTCGATCACGCCCGCTGCCACATCGGCGGTCAGGATCACCTGGCCGCCATCGGCCAGGATCGTGCCCGTGTTCTCCGCCAGCGCGCCGACCGCGTTGCCGTCGCTGTCGATCGGAAGCTGGGTGGTCGGATCGGTGATGGCGAAATTCACCAGCCCGTCGCCGTAATAGTCGAGTGCGAAGCCTTCGCCGCCGCCGAGGATCGCAACATCGGCGACGATGGCGCCGGAATTGCGAGCCGCCGGGCCGACCAGGGCGGCGAGACCGCTGGCGTTGATGGTACCGCGGTTCTCGATCACGGCGGTCGGGTCGCCGGCGATGTCGAACTCCAGCCGTCCGCCGGCCATGAAGCGGTCGTCCATGATGTCGAGCGAGGTGGCGACGATGGACGCCACGTCGACATTTGCGTCCGGGCCGAACACGACGCCTGCGGGGTTGGAGATGAAGACCTGCCCGTTCGCCGACAGCGACCCAAGGATCTGCGTGGTGTCGCCGGAGAGTACCCGGTTCAGCGCGGCCGCCAGTTCATGCGGCTGGATGAAGGTGACGGACTCGTTCGCCGCCACATCGAAGGTTTGCCATTCGATGATGACGCGGTCGGAGCCCTGCTGGATGGTCACGGAATCCGTGCCGTAGATGATCTCCGCCTGACCCTCGACGACCGTGCCGTCGGTGGGCAGGCCCCAAGCGACGTCGGACATCATCAGGCAGCCTGAGATGGCCGCAGCTGTCAGCGCCGTTGTGCCGGCCAGGGCCTGACGGAAGGCCAACTTGCAAGGGGCCGCAGGCGTCAGTTCACGGCATGCGGTGTCGTGCTGATGCTGCGTGCGATTGCCTGCCCGGAACCGGTGCGGGGTTGCGGCGTTGGCGAGGCGGATCGGCATATCTCTTCTCCCAGTTCGCTGCGGTCCCACGAAGTCGCGCCCCAGGGGCGCGGCGCGTGAGAACTCGGACAGGATCGCGATGGACGGTATCCGACAAATCTCAAGTTGTCATCAAGTTACATGAAATACAGATTACTTTATTGGTAAATATTTTCTTTAAACTCATAAATAAAACTCATCGTATTGCAGCCTCTCTTGAGTCGTTTTTTGATCTTTATCTGTGACATCTCGGAGAATGACTCGAAAGTATCCGCGCAGTAGCGATCTCCATCGAGCAGATCTCAGTGCCCATTAGGTTCTTATTGCCTGCGGGTGCTTCTTCGCCGATCTGATGTTCTGTGTACTCTGCACTCCAAAATTCCCAGCTTCTGCACAAGAAAGTTTGAACAATACTTGGACTAATTTTTTGTACCGATAAATCATCATCGATTCCTCATGCCAATTTCAGACGGAGATACTTAAAATTGCCAAATCTGAAGCGTGAATCTGTGTCAAAAAGTGTCGCCTGTACTCGTAAATCAGCCCATTCAGAGATCGGTCAATCTTCTGTTTCTCGTCAATTAACTATGAATTCTTCACTATAAAGAGACATGAACGCTTTGATCTCAATATACACATCCATTTGCAACGGTAGATCTGAGCTTAGGCACTAACGTGATGCGCCTTTCCCACCGAAGCGCAACAAGCGATGCCGTCGTGCTGGTAATGAGATAAATGGAAGCGGGCCAGGATGCAAAGAAGAACTTGAGTTTTACTTGTAACAAAATCTATCAAATCGATCCGGGAAATCGCTATTGCGCGGCGTCCTTGGCGCCCGCTCGAAAACGGGTTTGAAGACGTTCCGGAGGGGCCGCACAGCCCCAGTCGGCCGCATTTGCCCGTATACAGGCCACACGTCCCGCCTCGTTGGCTGTGCCAATCAGTCTGTCGGGCCTATGTGTCAGGTTTGCTGGGTCTCGGTGCAGGTCCACCACAACATTTGCCGCGTGGTGGCAGCCGTCGGTTCGCTCGCGCCCAACACGCTCGTCTTGCCGTTGGCTGGCGGCGGGGCCGGGCGCCTGCGAAACCCGGCCCTCACGGAGGATGGCTGCGTTCTTGGTCGAATCCTGCCCTGTCCCGGGCAGAAGCTACAATTGAGATCACTACAGAAGTCGGACGACGCCCTGCCTTACCTTCATTTCAGCTTCTGAACGATTGGCAAAGCCTAACTTGTACTCTCCCAAATGGGCGTCCGACGATGGTATGTGAAACGTCCTCCAACCCACAGCGTCGGTGCTACCGGGAACATCCGTCGTTACCTTGCCGTTCACATCGGCCATCAACAGGGAAGCCTCCCCAGGCGTTGTGAACTCGGCACTCACGACCTCCGGCCTGCGGAACAGCTGCCCGCGATTGAGCCACAGCACCCTCTGGAAGGAGCCGCTTCCAAACTCATACTTCTCCGTCACCATCATTCGTCTCCTTGAGTTTGACCATCGCAGCCGAAGTACCGAGATCCACCGCCCCGTTGCGTGCTACGCAGCAATCCGTCCGTGGCGGAAGCCGGTCGGGTCAAGCGAACCGTTCGGCCGATGGACAGGCACTCTCCCTTCCCGGCGCCATGCCGAGCGGGCGCACACGGCCCATATGCCGAGAACATCGGGCAAGCCGTTCATCTCAGTATTGTGGGTTCCACCTAGACTGACTTGATCTTCACTTCGATCAACTTGGCCAGGGCGCGTTCGTCGCAATACCGCGCCTCCTCCGCCACCTCATCGTCGACGGAAAAAAGCTCCGCGATGATCGCCCGTGTCAGTGCGCACTCGGTTGCGCAGTGATGGGCCGCCAGGGCATTGGCATTGAAGCTTCTGTTGAACCCCTGCGAGCCGTCGAGTTTCTTCTTCAGCCACTTGGCTTTGGCGCGTACTGACTCCGCAACACCGATCACCGGCACCGCCTTGAATGCCCTGCGTGCCAACTTGGCCTTCTTCTTTTTGATGATGTAGGGCAGCACGCCATGAATGATGCCGGCATGTACGGGGCTGTTGTCATCGCTGCAGGCATAGACGCCCTTCTGCGCGTATTCGTGAATGAACTCCAGCGCCTCGATATGTTTGCGGGTCTTGTGCGCGGAAACGGCATTCATGGCTGACGCGCCGATAACGCCCACTGTCGCCGCGGCAAGCAGACCAATCGGACCCGCGCCAAGCGACAAACCACCGACGGCGACAGCAGCCCAGCCGGTCGTCGTGCCGAGCGTGGCACCCCCCAGTATGGCTCCGCCAGTCAGAGTATTGGCCGCCCCCACGCCCACGGTTCCTATCGCTCGGGTGGCATTGGCCACCTTGCCGATCTTCTTTGCAGTCGTATTACGGTTCACAATAGCACTGTTGTCCTTTATGCCTTTCTGAATACGTGCTAGTTGCTTAGCGACATTTTGATTATGCGTTGCCACATTTTTCATTGTGGCCGCGTCCATCGGCTTCGCCTTGATGGCATTCATGGGTACGGGTACCCAGGATTGCACATTGTCGCCGTAATCATCGTCGTCATCGCCGATGTCGAAAGGATCGTCGTCATCGATGCCGACGGCTACAGCTGAACTCGGTTGCGGCATGGCGGCCTATCTCCTCTAGTACTCCGTCTACGCAGTTCCGTTCCGCGGCCCGCACATGTGGTTTGCCGCGCGGCGAGTACGCTTCTCGTCCGCATAGTCCAGCGTGTTCCAAGGGAGCCGGAAGCACGCTTGGCGTCATCGACACAGCTCAAGATGTTCGCTAATGTAAATTCTTCATTTACACTTCGATTAGCCGAATGATCTCTGCCATATCTCTAGATGCGCAGCCTGACTTACTGCTCTAGTAGGTACAAATGCAGAATGCAAAGAGTATTTCCGAAATAATATTTTGTACCTATAAATCGCCCAGGCCACTGGGTCATGAATTTTCTTCTTGCGAACCTATTTCTCGGTGATGCACTCATTACCGCGCTAAGGTCCGAATGTTAGGAGACTTACATTCACGTCATCGTTTATACTTGGGTGGCATGTACTTGGGCATTTGCGCTCAATGCTGATAGCGATTCGACAACCGAAGGGATTGCAGAACATAAATATGGATGACCGTAAATAAATGCCAGGCGATCCTGTGACAAATCCTATCAAGCTGAACCGAATTTCTTCAGTAATGGGAAGTTCCGCTCGGTCGCAGCATCCCTGGAAACTCGGTGCGGCGGACGCCCACCGGGTACGCAAGCCCAGTCACCGCCCGGAACCGGAGCGACAACGGCTATGAGACGATGGTGGCGGCGCCGTCCTCTGCGGACGCAAATCGTGGTTCTGCTGGTCGCGACGATCCTGTTGCTGCAGGGCTCGGCGATCCTCATCGACTACTACTTCCTGACGGTGGAAGAGCGGGTGCAGGCGCGGGAAGGCGCGGCAGACATCTTTCGCGAGGTGATGCCCAACCTGCTGCGGACACCGCCGGAGATGCGCCAAGTCGTGGCCGATGGGCTGCGCCGCCCGGTGCGCGTGGTGCTGATCGAGCCGCGTTCCGGCATTCAGCAGGGGCGCGGCGATCGTCTGCTGCCCGAACTCGGCGCCGCGATTGCCGAATTCCTGCGCGAAGACGGTGTGCCCGTCGCTGAGTTCGAAATGGCCGAACGCCGCGTGCTGATCCCCGCCGTTCCCCCTGGGCTGGACGCTGACCGGCCCGACCTGCTGGACGCCGTCGGCGACCGTCCACCGGCCCTCATCCGCCGAAACCACAACCGCGATCTCCCCCGCTGGGTAACGCTGTCGGGCAGTCAGAGCGACGGTACGGGCGAGGGCCTGGATGAAGCGACAGTCTATGTGCTGGCACTTCGCGCCGAAGGCGAGACCGACTGGGTCAACATCTATTCGCTGGTGCCGCGGGTTGGCCCCGTGGAGCCTCTGGTTCTGAAATCCCTTCAGGCAAAGGCGCTTCTCATCCTGCTCGGCGGTGCGGCAATCCTTATCCTCGGTCGACTGATGCGGCCGCTGCAGCATCTGGCCGAGGGCGCCAACCGGCTGGGCCGCGGCGAACGCCTGGAACCGATCGCGGTCGAGGGCAGCGCCGATCTGCGGGACACCATCGCGGCCTTCAATCAGATGACCGAACGCGTGAGCCGGGCCGTGGATTACCAGATCGGGCTGATGCAGAGCTTAGGCCACGATCTGAAGACGCCCCTGGCCACAATCGGCATGCTTGCACGCAAGGTGGAGGTCGAAGAGACCCGGCAGCAGATCGAGGGGCGCCTTGACGCCGCCCAGTCGATCGTCTCGTCCATCATGACGTTCACGCGGGCGACCATGCGTGATGGCGAGGTCGTACCGATCGACCTGCCGTCGCTGCTGGAGGCTCTGGCGGAGGAACACGAGGACATGGGCCATGAGGTCACGGCCGATCTGCCGGCTGGCGTGGTGATCCGCGGCCGGTACAACGCCGTTGAGCGCGTGTTCCGGAACCTGATGGAAAACGCGGTCAAATACGGCAGGAAAGTGCGGGTCACCCTTCGTCAGGGCGGCGACGAGGCCGTAGTCAATGTCGACGATTCCGGCCCCGGCATTCCCGACGCGATGATCGACGCCGTGTTCAGACCGTTTGAGCGCATCGCGCAGGATTCGTTCGGGTCGGGCCTCGGCCTTGCGATCGTGAAGACCATCGTGGTGGACCACGGCGGCACGGTGACCCTGAGCAACCGGTCGGAAGGCGGCTTGCGGGCCACCGTGCGTCTGCCCGTCTGACCTGCCGGGCTACGTCGACGCCGAGCGGAAGGCGTAGCCCTTTCCCCAGACCGTTTCGATGTGGATCGGTCGCGCCGGATCCGCCTCGATCTTCTGCCGCAGGCGTTTGATCAGGTTGTCGACGCTGCGGTCGTTGCTGCCGGCGTGCTGCCTGACCCTCGACACGGCCAGGATGTCTTCCCGATCGAACACGATGTCCGGATTTGCGGTCAGGTATCTCAAGACCTGGGTCTCGCTGGGCGTGAGCGTGATGATCCGTCCGTCTTCGTGCCTCAACTGCCGCTCTCCGGACTCGAATGCCCAGGCCCCAAACCGGGTCACCCTCTGGACCGGCGCCGACCCGCCACTGCGCCGGAAGAAGGCCCGCACCCGGGCCAGAAGTTCCAACGGATTGAACGGTTTGACCAGGTAGTCGTCCGCCCCCATCTCCAAGAGAGAGATGCGTTCCTCATCGGCTTCCAGAGAACTGACCATGATGACGCCGGCGCGGGACGTCTCGGCAATCTCACGGCAGAGAACCTTGCCGCTGACGCCCGGAAGAATGATGTCCAGGATGAAGAGATCAATAGTGCGGGCATCCATGAAGGGCCTCGCGCTGGCAACGCTGTCGGCGGTGTCGACGGCGTAACCGCGATCGGCAAGGAACTCCGCCGTCTCCCGCGCAAGCGACAGGTCGTCTTCCACGATCAGAAGACGCTTCACTGCCGCATCTTCAGTGTGTTTTGCCGTCGCCAACCTGGGGCCCTTTCAACGAAAGGTTCAAGCGTCTGGTCGGGCCAACATCACTCCTGCCGAGCCGCCATTCGGCGAACACGAGAACGGCGCCCACCTCCTGCAGCACCTCTGCCAATCACGGTCGCGGACGCTGCGTGCCCGTGGGCGATAGCGAACGGGGCTGTCACCGTGTCTTGCGCATCGCCAAATTGCGCCAGCCGTCGATAAAGCGGCCGGGCGGTATTTCCTGCGATCTCAACCGTCTGTCAATGGATCATTTTGCGATTTGTCCAATGCGCAGTCTTCAGCTTGATCGTCCGGCATGGAAATGAGGCAGAAGGTGTCGACACTTTACAATGATGCCTCTACCCTGTTATTTCGAAGACTCGACGATGTACCGTTCGCAGTGCCGAGACATTTGCCGACGACACCCTGTGAAGGAACAGTCAGACCGACATGGCCCTGCCGAATCCCACGCCACCGTGAATGTCCGCTAGACCGGTACGGGATCCTCCAGTCTTGATGCCGATGATAGAGCTGCAACCATCCCTCACTGTTCCTTGTCGCCTGCGGGCTCGGACACTGAGCAACGCTTACCTGATTGGACTGATGCGACAAATTCCATGCCGAGACCCCTTCGCTTTCCGGAGGGGCGCCGCCGAGGGCTTTCAACGATGGTCGGAAGGCGTACATCACGTTTCGGGCCGAAGACGGCGCCTTGGTCCTGATGTATCGCTGGCGGCTGGTCACCGCCGATGGGGTCCACTTCACACCCCCCCTGATCCACGCCACGAACCGGGACGGTCTGCCCCACCGAACCGCAGCATGTCGCCCACCCCTATCCCTCGCCAAGGGCATTACAAACGCGTTCTATCCCGCTCAGCACCGATCAGGTCGGTTCTTCGAGGCCTGCAAGCGCTTGACACGCAATACTCCACTGCCTGACCCTTGAAATCCGGGGCGTCACTGTCAGTTAACTCCTACCGCCTACACAACGTGCTTGCGTCGAAGGTGAAGGTCCGCACATGCGCGAGTTCAGTTGATGAGATACTTAAATAACGTGCAGTTTGGCGGAAGATGATCGACGGGATGGGGGACATTCACGGCATGGACAGTTGCCGTGTTACTAGCTAGTGTAGGTTGATCGAAGCGAAGCGCGACTCTCTCGCTGGCACAAGGTCCTCCGGTGGATTGGTGGCGAAGTTGGCGCTAAATCCGGCTAAATGAGAGGAACTGTCGATGCCTTGAGCTGACGGCTCTCGATCTTGGACATTCCTAGGCATCTCCTTCGTAAAGATACCAATCAACAAAAAATCAAGTAGGTATGGGTGGGAAGATGGATATATTTGAATCACTTGATGCCCTCGAGCAAATGCCGCATATTCGCGATCTTTTGGATCGAGGGGCGCAATTCTATGATGACCAGAAATTGGAAAGTGCCATCTTTCTGTACCAAGCAGCTCTGCAGAAAACAATTTCGGAGAAAGTTCCAAGGATAGAAGTCGTTTGTCGACTGAAACTTGCAAATGCGCAAATGCAATTGGGGAACTTACACGACGCTTTGAAGACACTGATTTGGACACATGATATTGGACCGAAAGACACCTGTAAGATGCAAGCCATCTTTGAGATGAGAATGCGTTCGGCCGAGATAGCTCAGCAAATTCCTTTGCCGCTTCAGACCATCGAGACACTCTACAAGGATGTCGAGTATTGGGGCCATGCTGCGAAGAAAACCGCCCGGTTCCACGAGATGTACGTATTGAAATCTCGGTTCCTTGCGTACCGGGGCCAGTGGGATGTGGCTTACGAGATGGCGCGGCAAGCCTTGTCCGCGAAGCAAAGGGCCCGAGACGCAGATATGTGGTACGGGCAGGTATGGGACTACCATCTGGACAACCTGGTGACGCTTTGCGTCGCCTTGGGCCGGCACAAGGAGGCGCGTACGCATATCGAAGATTGGGGGCGCTATCCCGATCAGATGCCCCAGAACCGACAGGTGCGTTACTTGAGATGCCTTGCAGAAGTGGCAGCCATCGAGGGTGATCTCGAGCAGGCGATCGATCATGCGTCGCATGCTTTGCGACTTGTCAGTACGATTGACTATGAGGAGGTTTGCGCGTCCGTGCTGGAAACCTTCTGCCGCATTTGCGCAAAGTGCGACGCCTGGCCGGAAGCGCGCCAGGCCCTCTGCGCGTTTTCCGCGTCTCGGCGATCGGAACGATCCTACGTCAAGCGAAGCATATGGTTGTGGCTGGCGAATTCTCTCGCAACCACACATGCAGATTCCCTGAGGTGCGAGAGCGTGGTTGATCGAGCATTCGGGGCGGCACTCCGCCACAGCAAGCTGATCGACAGCCGCTTAGCGACGGATTTCTGGATGGCGGACGCCCAACACCACCATCCAAACGCTTGGCTTGACGCGGCGCGATGAGCCATATGAGTCATCGAGAAAGCGAATCTGTCGTTGAAACACCTGTGAGCCGGGGCGCCCAATGGTGAGCCGCGCTCCATCCACGTTGCCGGCTGCAAGGCGGCTATCAGCCTCGATTGAGCCCGTAGCGGCTGATCAACTTATAGAGCGTCACGCGCGAGACGCCCAGATCGCGGGACGATGCGGTGACATTCCCGCCGTTTCGCCTAAGCGCCAGTGCAACCTCTTCAGGTTCGAAGTTGCGGCCCTTGGGGCCACGACGTTTTGGGCTGGCCTGCGAATTGGATTCGGCGGTGGCCAAAAAACGAAGATCTTCCGATCGCAGCCAACTGCCATCGCAAAGAATGACCGCCTTCTTCAGCTTCGACGAGAGCTCTCGGACATTGCCCGGCCAGTGATATGACCTAATGGCACTCCTGGCATCCCGAGACAGGGTGATCGGTGGCCTGTGCAGTTCCATGGCGATCCGGTCGAGAAACACCTCGGCCAGAAGCAGCACATCGTCGCCGCGCTCGCGCAGCGGGGGCAGGTGGATTGGGAAGACGTCAAGGCGGAAGAACAGGTCCTGGCGGAACCGGCCTGTGGCCACAGCCTCTTGGAGGTCGGCGTTTGTCGCCGCCACAATCCGGCAGTCGACCGTAATCTCGCGATTGCCACCGACCCGGCGAATCTTGAGATCCTGAAGGAAGCGCAGCAGCGTAGCCTGCACGTCGCATGGCAGTTCGCCGATCTCGTCGAGGAACAGTGTGCCATTGTTGGCCAGCTCGACCTGCCCAATCTGGCGGGATACTGCGCCTGTAAACGAGCCCCGCTCATGCCCGAACAACTCGGAAGTGATCAGGGTGCCCGGGATGGCACCGCAGTTCACAGGGATGAAGGAGCCATTGGCAGCCCGCGAGTGCTCGTGTATCTCTTGCGCCACGAGGTCCTTACCGGTGCCGCTTTCACCGGTGATCAGCACAGGCATGTTGGTGCCGGCAATCTGGCCGATGGCGTCCCGCACGGCTTCCATCGCGGGACACTGCCCGATCAGCCGGGTCGACAGTTCGGAGCGCGGGGCAGACCGTTTCTGCGGTGCAGCACCCAGTGCTGCCGTTACAACCTTTCGGACCTCCGCACTGCGCTCAGCCGCTTCAACGACCACACGTCGCAGTGTTCCCGCATCGACACTGGCAACCATTGCCGTCAGGTCCGTTGCTGCTAGAACTCGGGCTCGCGTTGGCACGTCTCTGACACTCGCTTTGCTCGGTTGCTCGGCGGCAGGTTGTAGAGCTTGCTGACCTCTGTACTCATTTATAAACAGCACAAATTTAAGGCGCATTCAATTGAAATTTTATGGAGAATAAGTGACCCAGAAGAAGCATAGACAAATTTGGTTAACAGGCAGAGGAAAAGGTGCCGAAGCAAAGGGAGTGGCTTGTCTCACAGACACTGCAAACACCTCGCTAGATATGGCGACTAATACAACACTCCAGATGCGTTTCCTTAGTCATTCTCATTCGTCAGCCTGCTCCCGATCTTGTTTGTCCGCAAACCCTATACGTTTGTATAAACTGTGCGTGAATTGCCAGTAACGAAACTGTGAAGATAAGCTTGCTGTCGGCGCATTCAGATCCACTGCTGGCTGGTTTCGCCGACACTGGCGACAAGCCGAAGCCGTCACCTCCGTGCTCTGCGCACAACGAAAGGTTGACCGGAGTCATCAATTTCGTAAGCCCCATCGTTTTTCGTCGTACTTCCCCAAAACTCTACTAAAATGCGCCCTCGCCGCTTCTCCGAAAGTGGGGCAGCGCTACGCCCTCTCCACAATCAGTCCGTGGAGCATGGTTCAGCCTGGGTAGTAGATTTTTTTTGGGATGTTTTGAATTAGCGCCGATGTGGCGGTGACCCGTCCCTAACCCTTTCTTAGCCCGGTTTCTCCGAACGAGCTGGGCACCTTAAGACCCCAGCATTACCTCTGATTATGCACAAGCTTTCGTCAGATTCAATGAAAATCTTGCGCACACGCTGGGATGCAGCCAATTGCTTGCAGAAGAATTCGTTAAAATCGTAAACATGACGCGCCATATGTAAAATCATAAAGGGAAAATCGGACAACGCATACACAGGAATTCAACGAGTTATGGCGATAATGGACATGCTGCTAGCACGGCTTCTCGAGCTTTTCCGCAAGGCGCATCTACTTAGCCGCAGGCGGCTCCGATTTACATGCAGTACGGTCGCTTACTTGGTTGACCCTCAGAGCGTCAGCTATCGTCGGCATCTTGTTCGCCTTGCGCGTTGCGAGGGAGCAGGCTTGAGGCTTGACAACTCTGACGCGCTCGCATCCCTCAATTGATCCAGCGTTAGGTGCTAGAGCGTCGTCACCTGTGGTGGAGGCGGCTCCAACCCGCTCCTCCGTCCGACCCCCCAACGCTCGCGACCCAACGACAATGTGCCTGGGGTGGCCCGGCGGAGGAGCCGACCGGAGCGACGGTCAATCTGAAGGCGATCTTACGGCAAGCGTCCCAGTCAACGTCGTCCACGACAAGTACGCGAAACTTTGTTGCCGACAATGAGAGATTGCGAATTTGCAGGGATAGTGGCAATTGCTCCCGCCGCAGGCGTGCCGATGGTGAGGGCGCGCGACGCATCGTTGAACAATACAACCTTGTGACATCTAAGGAGGCTGTCATGCGTCACTACGGCTCAGCTCTGTTGGCCGCTCTCCTCGGCACTGCGGCGATCTCTGTACCTACCGTCGAAGCCGCGGACACAGACGGAAACTACGTCATCAAGGGAGAGGGGTTTGAGACTTGCGAGACCTTCACGCAGGCGCTGGAGGACAGCGATCCCTTGGTGCTGGCGTTCCGGTCTTGGATTAATGGCCACTTCTCGGCGGTGAACCTGCTGACGGAGGGCGTCTACGACATCAGCCCCGTGCACAACATCGACGCCCTGACGGCCATAGTCGCCAATATCTGCGATCGAACGCCCCAGGCGCGCTTTGGCGAGGCCGTGACCGCCACGGCTTCGCTGCTTCGTCCATTGGCGCTGGCCGAACAGTCCGAGCGAGTGGACGTCGTTTCCGGAGAAGAGAGCGTAAGCCTGCCCGTTGAGCTGTTGCGCCGCGCCCAAGAGAGACTGGCCGAGCTTGAGCTCTATGACGGCGAGGCTGACGGCGTGTTCGGCCCGGGAACGCAAGCCGCCATTTCGGAATTTCAAGAGCAGAACGAGCTCGAGGCAACCGGGTTGCCCGATCTGACAACCTTGGTCGCCTTGCTGGTTCCGCAAAGCTGAGGAAGACCACGAAGGGCGTCGTCGGCACAGGCGGCGCCCTTCAGTTGCCGGCGATCGGTGGGTGCCATCAGCCGACAAGCCGATCAACGGATTTCTGAATCTCCTCGATATGCAAGGCGAGATCCTCTCCTGCCATGCGGTCTGCCCGGGCAGGCGCGATTGCTCCTCTCGGCATTTAGACTCGGCACTTAGATAGGACTCCTACTTATTAACAAAGTGTTAACGCCTACCGGTGCCGTTAACACTTTGTTAACTAATTGCCCCGTTGGAATCCCTTGGTTTTCCGCTCACCGAGCCAGCCGATCGATTCGCTGTCCTCGCAAATGTGAACAGGTTAACAAAGAGTTAACGGCCGATCTCCTCGGTTCTTGAGCGCAATTTCCCAACAATATCAATCTCCTAAAGCGTGTAGCCCGTTCTGGCATGCGACTTGCTAGTTCAGAGCGCAAGTGCATCGGGATGCCCGAAGGGGGCCGCCGGTGCGGCCCCGGTTTCCGAGCGATTCAGGGGTGAGCGCGCTCAGATCGAGCGGAAACCGAAGTGTAAACCCCGTCGGCAGACGGCCAACGCGAAACGGGAGAGGCTAAATGAGGAATACTCTTTTAGGGGGCGTGTCCCTCCTGGCTCTGACGATCGGCTTCGGCGCCGCTGCACAGGCGCAGAGTTTGGCGAGTGCCTCTGTCACGGCGTCTTCCGCCTCCGGTGTCGTCGTGGATGATCAGTCTGCGGGCGGATCGGGCGGTGAGCTCAACACGATCCTCAATTCGTTCACGCTGGGTGCGGAAGGTGTCCTGGTCAGCCAGCAGAACAATGGCGACGGGAACGTGCTCGGTAGCGCCATCGCGGTGAATGGCGACCTGGCACCCGACGGCGCTGACATCGAGACCGTGGCTGCGGTCACCGATATCGTCGCCTTTGGCAGTGCGACCGCAATCGGCGACGGCTCCGACGCCACGCGGGAGCGGCAGAACTTCGTCCAAGACAGCTCCTACAATGGCGCTGCCGGCATCATCCATGTGCAGCAGAACAATGGCGACATCAATGCGATGGGCGTTGCAACGGCAGCGCACGGCATCGTTGCAGCCATCGCGGATGTCGGCGCCATCACCAACACCGCTTCGACCGTCGGCCTTTCGGTCCTCGTTGACACGGTTGATCAAGGTACCGATCGCCGGAACAGGATCCGCGACTCCTTCGATTCCACCGCCGGCATCATGGCGGTTCAGCAGAACAACGGCAGCGGCAACGCCATGGGCATTGCCAATGCAGTTACCGGTCTCGTCGGCGGGACGGCCGTCCTTCTGGGTTCGCCGGAAGACACGGACGCCGTTACGCAGTCGGCCCTGACCGGCGGCACCATAGCCCTGAACACGACCAACACGCAGCCCGGCAGCTTTGCGTTTGCGCTGGATCGAAACAATGTGATCCGCCGGGCGTTCGACGACGCAGTCGGTCTCGCGGCTGTCCAGCAGAATAACGGCGATGGCAATGCGATGGGGATCGCCAACGCCATTGCGGGTATCACCGGCGGCGTGGACGGCGCGGTCACACAGGACGCGACGTCGGCTTCGACGATCCTCCTGACCAGCGCGGATTCCAATGCAACCGACTATCGGAACCTGACCATCAACTCCGCTGACCGCTTCAGCGGTGTCCTTACGGCCCAGCAGAACAACGGCGATGGCAATGCCATCTCCAACGCCAATGCGGTTCTGGGGCTGGCGTCACCTGGCGGCACGATCGGGTCTATCGATCAGACGGCTGGCAGTTTCTCCACCGTTCTGGGCAGCACCGATGTTGACGATATCGGCTTCCCGACGGCAATCAACCTGATCGAACGGTCGTTCCGCGACGCGTCGGGTGTTCTGACCGTGCAGCAGAACAACGGTCACGCCAACGCGATGGACGTGGCCAATGCGGTCATCGGTGCGACGGCGTCAGTGGGCGGGGCGATCTCGCAGACCACGAATGCCTTCGCCACGCTCGATGGCTTCATCGTCGACATCGATGTTTCGGGCAGCGGCGCCGACCGCAGCAACGACATCGACCAAGCGTTCACCGATGCCGCCGGCGTGGTCACCGTTCAGCAGAACAACGGCCATGCGAATGCCATCCAGGTCGCCAGCGCGATCGCCGGCGATGCGGCCGCTCTCGGCGCGGGCCTCGGCGGTTCCGGCAGCATCACGCAGGCCGTCACGCTGGATGCCGAAGTCGACGATGTTGAGGTGATCCGCGTCGGTTCCTCCACGCTGGACAACAACATCGGCCTGGCCGGTGGGTCCTTCAACGGTGCGACCGGCGTTCTCAACGTTCAGCAGAACAATGGCAGCGGTAATGCCATCGTCATCGGCAATGCCATTGTCGGCATCGTCGGCGCGACTGGCGCCATCGATCAGGACATCGTCAAGACGGCGGATATCCTGAGCTCGGTCGCGGTCGACCCGAGCGACGTCCGGTCCAACCTGCTGGAAGACGGCTTCAATGGGGCCGCGGGCGTGGCGAACGTCCAGCAGAACAACGGTGACGCCAACATTGTCTCAATCGGCACTGCGATCGTCGGTGTGGCTAGCTCCACCGGTGCCATCGATCAGGACGTCGGCACGACCGTGTCGATCCTGGGCAACTTGGCCGTCGACATCGCGGGTACCCGCGACAACTTCATCGCCGATCCCGTCTTCGACGGCTTCACGGGCGTGGCCAGCGTTCAACAGAACAATGGCAGCCTGAATGCGATGGACATCAACAGCGCGGTGGTGGGCGTGACCGGTGCGACCGGTGCGATCACGCAGACCCCGAGTTCGACGATTGAGCTGACGACGCTGGCTGGCAATCTGGAGATCGGCATTGCCACGACGCGGACGAACACGATCGCCGCCGGTGCGTTTGATGGCGCGAGCGGGATCATCAACGTTCAGCAGAACAATGGTGACCTCAACTCGCTGCAGATCAACAACGCCGTGGTCGGTGCGCTTGGTGTCGCGACCAGCGTCACGCAGGATGTGAACAGCCCGGCGATCGTGGCCTTCGGCGCCACGGCCGATCTGTTCGGTTCGCGCACCAACACGATTCCCGGTGGGTTCGCTGGTGCCACGGGCATCGCCAATATCGAGCAGAACAACGGCACGCTGAACACGCTTGAGACCAACAACGGCGTGGTGGGCTCGATCGGCCCGGCCATCGTGCTGTCAGGTGTGCCGGTCGTGCAGTCGGCCACTTCGACCGCTCTCTTGACCGTCAACGCGACGCTTGACCTGCTGAGTGACCGCAGCAACACGATCACGGGTGCCTTCACCGGCGCCGCAGGTATCGCGAACATCCAGCAGAACAACGGCGACCTGAATGCGCTGCAGATCAACAACGCGGTGCTCGGGGCCACGGCGCCAAGCCTCACGGGTGCGATCGGTGGCATAAGCCAGGTGGCGGCTTCCGACGTCGACTTCCTGATCAACTTGGCTATCGATCTGGGCGGCGATCGGGAGAACACGATCGACGGTGCGGCGTTTGCCGGTGCCAACGGCATCGCGGCTATCCAGCAGAACAACGGCAGCCTCAACAGCATGGACATCAACAATGCCGTCGTTGGCTCCAGCGGCGGTATCAACGTGGCTGTGCTCGGCGCTATCGATCAGTCCGCTAGCTCGACCGTCGATGCCGCTTTGAATGCGGGGATCGATGTCGATGCTCTTGGGTTCGGCGCCCGCGACAATTCCATCAGCGGATCGGCCTTCTCCGGAGCAGCCGGCCTCGCAAGCGTGCAGCAGAACAACGGTGATCTGAACTCGATCGACGCCAACTCCGCCGTGGTCGGCGCGATCGGGATCAACCTGGGCCTGAATTCGACCGTCGACCAGAGCGCGACTTCCGATGTCGATCTGGCCCTGGGTGCGACGCTGAACCTGGATCTCCTAGGCGGCGGTGGCCGAGACAATGTGATCACCGGTACAGCGTTCTCGGTCTTCGACGGTATCGCCAACGTTCAGCAGAACAACGGCGACCTGAACGCACTCGGCATCAATAACGCGGTTATGGGTGCCGTGGGTATCTCGATCAGTGCTGCTGGGGCGACGACGCAGACCGCCGGCTCGGATCAGGATATCGCTCTCAGCACGACCGTCGACTTCGACTTCCTCGGCGGCAGCGCACGCAGCAACGTAGTCGGTGGTGCTGCCTTTGCGCTGGTGGATGGTGTCGTCAACGTTCAGCAGAACAACGGCGACCTGAACGCCATGGGCATCAACAACGCCATCGTCGGTGCGTCCGGCGCCGGCGTAAGCCTCTCCGGGACGTTGGATCAGTCGGCGACCTCCACGGCAACGCTCCTGGGCGACACGGCAATCGATGTCGGGCTGCTGGGTGGTGGCGATCGCCTGAACACGATCACGGGCATCGCCTCGATCGCGTCGGACGGCATCGTCAATGTTCAGCAGAACAACGGCGATCTGAACTCGATCTCTGCCAACACAGCGGTGTTCGGAACAGCGGGCCTCGGCCTGACGGGAACGGGCATCGTTACGCAGGTGGCCGAATCGGATGCCTTCTTGCTGTTCGATGCAGCATTGGATGTGCAGATCGGGGGTGGTGATCGCGCGAACGTGGTCAACGCTGGCGCCTTCCTGGTGGCCAACGGGATCACCACTGTCCAGCAGAACAACGGCAACGTGAACGTCATGGGCGTGAACAGTGCCGTCGTTGGCGTTGCGGGCTTCGGCGCCAGCGCCAGTGGTCCGGTGATCCAGACTGCCGACTCAGACAGCGGGCTCGCCTTCAACGTGGCGGTGGATCTGGAGATCCTGGGCGGTGATCGGACGAATACCCTCACCGACCTTGCCTTCACCGGCGCAAACGGCATCGTCAACGTTCAGCAGAACAACGGCGACCTGAATGCCATCAGCACCAACAATGCGGTGGTTGGCGTGTCGGCCGGCGCTCTGGCTCAGCTCGGCTTCATCACGCAAGATGCATCCTCGACTGTCGTCAACGCCATCGCGGCTGCGATCGACATCCAGGGTACGCGGACCAACACCATCGACGACGCTGCCTTCGCAGGCGGCAGCGGGATCGCCAGCGTTCAGCAGAACAACGGCAACCTGAACTCGATGGACGTTAACAATGCGGTCGTCGGCGCCAACGGCCTGACCCTCACGGCCAATGGCCTTGTGGATCAGGACGCCACCTCGTCAGTTGACACTGTCTTCACGCTGGCCGTGGACGGCAGCGTGTTTGGCGGTGACCGCACGAACACACTGACGGACGGCGCCTTCGCTGGCTTCGCTGGAGTTGTCAATGTTCAGCAGAACAATGGCGACCTGAATGCCATCAGCGCCAACAATGCGGTGATCGGCGGTGTCGGCGCCTCTGCCAGCCTGACTGGCGTGGCGTTCCAGACGGCGAGTTCCGACACGGACCTGACCCTGGGTGGCGCGCTTGACGTCAGCGCCCTGGGCGGCGGTGACCGGGACAACACGATCGATGGCGCTGCCTTCGCGACGGCGGCTGGCGTCATCAATGCCCAGCAGAACAACGGCAACATCAATGCGCTGAACATCAACAACGCAGTGATGGGAACGGTTGGGCTGTCGGCGAGCGCGACCTTCGCTATCGTCCAGTCGGCCAGCTCGCTCGTAGAGCTGGACAGCAACACGGCCATCGATCTGGGCATCTTCGGTGGTGGTGCGCGCACCAACGACATCAGCGACATCGCCAACGTCGCTGCAGCCGGTCTGCTGAGCGTTCAACAGAACAACGGCGATGTGAATGCGCTCAGCATCAACAATGCGGTTTCCGGGACCACAGGCATCGCGCTCAGCGCGACCGGCTTCGTGTTCCAGGACGCCACGTCTGATGTCAGCCTGCTGGACAACACGGCCGCAGATGTCACCCTGTTCTTCGGCGGCGTGCGGGACAACGATATCGATGCGGGGGCGTTCGCCTTCGCGAGCGGCATCGTCAGCGCCCAGCAGAATAACGGCGACATCAATGCGATGGGCATCAACAACGCCGTCGTGGGTGTGGCCGGGTTCTCGCTCAGTGCAGTCGGTTTCGTGGATCAAGAGGCCACGTCGACCGTCAGCATCGATGGCAGCTTCGTGGTAGATGCTGACGTCCTGGGCGGCGCACGGACGAATTCGATCACGGATGCGGCGTTCCTCGCGACGTCGGGCCTGATCGCCGCGCAGCAGAACAATGGCAACGTCAATTCGCTCGGCATCAACAACGCCGTGGTCGGCCTGACCGACGGGGCGCTGGCGATCGGCGCGGATGTGACCCAGACGGCCATGTCGGAAGTCGACCTCACCGCCAACGGTGCGATCGACATCCTCGGCTTCCGCACGAATACGATCGACGCGGGGTCGTTCAACGGCATCTCCGGCATGACCAGCGTGCAGCAGAACAACGGCGACGTGAACGCGCTGGACATCAACAGTGCGGTCGTCGGCGTGGCCGGCGGAGCCCAACTGGGGCCGTTCGGCGACGTCACGCAGGTGGCCGGCTCCAGCACCGACATCATCTTCAACCTGGCTCTCGATGCCGACCTCAATGTCCTTGGTGCGCGTGCCAACACGATCACCGACGACGCGTTCGAGGGTGTCGAAGGCGTGACCAGCGTTCAGCAGAACAACGGCAACGTGAACGGTCTCGGTATCAACAATGCGATCATCGGGGTCGGTGGCTTCGACTTCAGGCTGACCGATAGCATCACGCAGACGGTCACGTCGGAAGCCACACTGGCACTCGACTTGGCCATCGATCTGGGCATCGCGGACAGCAGCCGCGACAACCTGATCAGCGACGAAGCGTTTGAAGGTGCAGCGGGTCTGACCAGCGTTCAGCAGAACAACGGCGACATCAATGCACTCGCCATCAACAACGCGGTTGTCGGTGCAGTTGGGCTTTCGTTCAACGCGACGGGAACGGTGGTCCAGAGCATCACCTCGGCCGACTTGCTGGCGCTCAACGCGGCGTTCGACATCAACATCTTGTCCGGCGGCGATCGGGAGAACCTGATCGACAGCATGGCCTTCGCAGGGTCCGCCGGTGTCGTGAATGCTCAGCAGAACAACGGCAACATCAATGCCATGACGATCAACAATGCGATCGTCGGTGTGTCAGGTCTTGCCGCCATCGGCGCGGGAAGCGTGGATCAGAGCGTGAGCTCCAGCGCTGCCCACGTGTTCGAGGCGGGGATCGATATCTCCTTGCTGCTCGGTGATACGGATACCAACACGATCACTGGCAGCGCGTTCTCGGGCTCGGACGGCGTCGCCACGGTTCAGCAGAACAATGGTGACCTGAACTCGATCACCGCCAACACCGCGGTGCTCGGCGCGGCCGGGTTCGCCCTCAGTGCGGTCGGTGAAGTCGATCAGGTCGTGTCGTCCGACACGCTGCACCTGTTGGATGCGACAGTGGATCTCGAGTTCCTGACGCTGGGAACAGAGGTTGCGACCAACACGATCGACGGCGGTGCCTTCTCCGGCTCGAACGGGATTGCCACGGTTCAGCAGAACAACGGCAACCTGAACGCGATTGGGGCGAACAGCGCCGTGGTCGGCTTGGCTGGTGGTGTCCTGCTGCAGGCGGCGGGGCTGCCGGTCGATCAGACGATCACGTCGGATGCGGATATCATCGCGACGCTGGATGCCGATATCGACATCCTGATTAGCGGTGAGACACGCACCAACCTGGTGGGCGGCACGGCCTTCTCCGGCTCGGCGGGGATCGCCAATGTTCAGCAGAACAACGGCAACCTCAACGCCATGCAGATCAACAATGCGGTGCTGGGGTCGGCTGATGGCCTGCTGCTCGGCCCGACTGGCACGGTGACCCAGACCATCGGGTCGGCCGGAACGGTCGCCGGGAACCTGACCTTCGATCTGAACCTGATCAGCGCTGGCGGAACGCGGACGAACACCATCGGTGGCGGCGCCTTCACGGGCCCGGGCACCGGCGGCATTGCCACGGTTCAGCAGAACAACGGCGATGTGAACGTGATGACGGCCAACAACGCCATTGTGGGATCGACCGGGTTCCTCAGTGACGCGGCCCAAGAGATCACATTCGTTGAAACAGTGGTCTCGTTCGCGCTCGTGTCGGCAGCCGATGACGTGCGCACCAATAGGGTCGAACCGGGCGCGTTTGACGGCTTCGCGGGTGTGGTCGATGTTCAGCAGAACAACGGCGACGCCAACGTGATGATCGAAGACGTGGCGGTGCTGGCCTATGTGGGTAACGGCCCGGAGAACGTCGACCAGACGATCGATGCCGCGTCCGGTACGAACCAGGTCAGCGATCTCACGGTGCTCTCCGACAACAGCCTGCGTCTGAACGACCTGACCTCGGCATTCGTCGGGTACTCAGGTGTCGCCACCATTCAGCAGAACAATGGTGACGGCAACGTTCTGGCGGCGGCAACGGCGTTGGTCGGCGATGCGGACGACGAAGAGACGTTGACGGTTGATCAGACGATCAGCCTGGACGGTGTCCCGCCGACGCTGTCGGGGCTCACGTTCGGGTCCGCCGCCACGCCGGACGGGGCTCGTACCAACCTCCTCGTCGGTGGGGCGTTCGACGACGCTTCGGGCATCGTCACGGCTCAGCAGAACAACGGTGGCGGAAACTTCATCTTCTCCGGTACCGCGGTGTTCGGCAGCGGGCCCGGTGCGACCGCGAACAACGTCACCCAGTCGGTCGACATGTCCGTGGACATCGAAGACATCATCACCTTCGTCGATACGGAAAGCCCGCGGTTGAATACGATCACTGACTCGTTCGACTCGTATACCGGCACGCTGACGGTCCAGCAGAACAATGGCGACGGTAACGCCATGTTCTCCGCCATCGCCGTGTCGGCCGACGTTCGCACGGGCCAGGCTGGCGCCACTCCTGCCGCAGAGAGCTCCACGCAATCGTTGATCCGCGCCTTCGGCACGGTCAGCGAGGTTGACGATGGCGCGATCTTGGAGAGCAACCTCCGAGACAACGACATCGTCGCCGACTCCTTCGACGGCGCGAGCGGTGTGGTCTCGGTTCAGCAGAACAACGGTACCGGCAACGTCATCGGCACTTCGATTGGCGTGGTGGCCCTGGTCGATGCAGACGATATCGACACGGTCGCCTCGGTGGTCGAGGCCGGCGGCGATGTGAGCGGTCTGGTGTTCGGTGCGCCGGGTGACCGGCAGTTCTTCGGCAATCGGTCGAACTTCATCGACGCCTCGTTCGATGGTGCCGAGGGGATCTTCGCCGTGTTCCAGAACAACGGGAACGGCAATGTGGCGACAACGGCCATCGGCGTATCGGCCACGCTGGGTGACAACGCGGACGTGGCAGGTTCCAGCACGGTTTCGTCTGACGTGACCGGTACCGTTGGGGCGCCTGGGGCTCCGATCGAGATCTATCAGCAGCTGGGTGCTGTCGGCCCCGACAACACGATCAGCGACTCGTTCGAGAGCTTCCAGGGCGTGGCGACCGTGACCCAGAACAACGGCGATGCCAATGTGCTGGGAACGGCGGTCAGCGTCGGTGCGGAGCAGGTGGGCTCTGGCGGTGCGCCGAGCGGTGACGTCGGGTTTGGCACTGCGGTGTCGACCGCGACACTGGCCGGTGCGACCTCCAACGTCACGGTCGATACGGTCATCCCGGCCGGCTCCACTGGGCTCAACAACACGATCACCGACTCGTTCAACGGAGCGGCTGGGGTTGTGTCGGTCACCCAGAACAACGGTTCGGGCAACGTGATCAGCTCGTCCATCTCGGTTACGGCAAGCTTCACGCGGCCGTAAGAGTAACGGGAGGCTCTGTAGGGAGCCAAAACGGGGCCGGGGGTCGAGTGACAGCGACCCCCGGTTCACGCTCTTCGGTTAAGTATGCTGTTTCGGGAGGCTTTGATGACCAAGGGTATAATTCTCTGTGTCGCGGCGTTAGCCATCGCAGGCACGGGACATACGGCTAAGGCCCAAGAAGAGGTCAGCCGGCTTCTTGGCGGGAACCCGATCTCTACGGAAGAACTGGCGGAGGCACGCGGCGGCTCGCTGCAAGGTCTCGATGCCGACTTTGCCGCACTGTCGGCGGAGATCAGCAACGTGACCTCAAACATCACGGGCCCGTTCAATGCCAGCAATTCCATCGCCGCAGATGCGTTTCAGAATGCGGCCGGCGCGTTCACGGTGATCCAGAACAACGGCAACAACTCGATCATCCAGGTGAACACAATGCTGAGCGTTATCGTGCAATGATCACACTGTCAAAGACAAGGCTGGGGCTGTGCAGGCTGGCCGCCGTCGCCCTCGTTGCCGCGGCGGCCGGACCGCACAAGGCGACCGCCGCCGACGTCACCACGATCGTCGGCGGTTTCTCGTTCAACACGACGGTCACCAGTATCCGAGAGGCGCGGTACAACGCCGTCGTGCCGCAGCAGTACGACTTCAGCTGCGGCTCGGCCTCGGTCGCAACCTTGCTCACCTACCATTACGGCGTTCCGACGACCGAGCAGGCCGTGTTCGAGCACATGTGGGAGAACGGCGATCAGGAAGCCATCCGGACCCGCGGCTTTTCCATGCTCGACATGAAGACCTACCTTGCAACGATCGGGCTCGAGTCCGATGGGTTCGAGGCGTCGCTGGATCAGTTGGTCGAAGTTGGCATCCCCGGGGTCACGCTGATAAACCTGAACGGCTACTTGCACTTTGTGGTGATCAAGGGCGTGACCGAAAACGAGGTCCTGGTGGGTGATCCGGCCTTCGGCATGAAGATCATCCCAAGAGATCAGTTTGAGGCAATGTGGAACGGCATCCTCTTCGTCGTGACGAATGCAATGGAGAGCGGGCAGCAGCGGTTCAACGTGGCAGCAGATTGGCGCATTCGCGCTCTGGCCCCGCTGGGCTCGGCGCTGACCGTACAGAACCTGTCGGACATAACGCTGCTGATGCCGGGATTGAACGAATTCACATTCTAACCGGGAGGCGTGGAAGCCATGCGTGGCAAAAGCACTTTGGCGTTAGCGCTCTGGGTCATGGCAACGCCGTTGCTGGCAGAGCTGGCTCCGGCGATGGCCGAAGACGATTTGTGGTCGCAGCGGCGGCTCTCGAACGAAGAGCTGGCGGATCTGCGCGGTGGCTTCCTGACCAGCGCCGGTTTCGTGAGCTTCGGGATCGACATGACCGGGTTGGTTGCCGGCGCGGACGGCAGCGAGCTCAGCAGCTTCACTTTCCAGGCGGTTCTGGAGAATGGGGTGCTGGTCGGGGATCCGGAGGTGAACAATGTCCTCGGCAGTCAGGTGACCACCGCAATCGAGCAAACCAACAGCAGCATCATCGTCAGCCTGCAGGGGGGCACCCCCGACAGCAACATGCTTGGCGATATCGCCGGGTCCGGCTTGTTCTCCGTTATCCAAAACAATCTCGACAACATCATCATACAGCAGAACACCGGCATCGAGTTGACGCTCGATCTCGACATGTCGAGCATCCAAGCAAACAACCTCGCCAACGCACTGATCGAAGCCGGCTTACTTGGCCTGTGATGGCAACTCACATGGCATCACGATAACAAACTGGAGGCCGGCAGAGCATCGTCGGACCTCCAGGAACATGGAGGCCCAAGTGAAGAGACGACCCTATCTGCCTGCCGCCACCGCTGTCTTCGGGGCGGCGGCCCTCACAGCCTGTGCCCTGCCATTGCCCATGATTGTTGCCGGCTATGCGATCGATGGGGCCGTGCTGGTCGCCACAGACAAGATGATCATGGACCACGCGCTCTCCGCCGTCGCCGATGAAGACTGCGCGATGTGGCGGGCGGTGACTTGGGGTGATATCTGCATCGAAAATGAGGACGATGCCGTCATTGCAACCGCTGCCGGGTCAGGCGCGGCGGCCGGATATCAGGGAGTGGCGGTGGCGACAGCCTCCGGCAGAGAGGTGATCCCGGAGCATGCCGTGTTGCCACTCGGCGCGCCGATCACGGCACTCGAGGCAATGTCCCCGGCGAGTGGCTTCGATGACCACTGGCGCGATGGTAATCACCGAGTCGTCTTGGCGGAGAGGCCCGCGCGATCCGCATCGACGACAGCCGACACCACTGAGGTTCTGTCCCTGCCCAGAGTCAGGGACCGCTGAAGAGCAGGTTCACGTTGGGAGGGAATCGCCGAGTTGTCAGCACGGTGCGAAGTCGTGGTGCGAAGTCGTTCGGCCTAAACAGGCATGCGCCTGAAGGAATGTGGTGCCAGCCGGAGCGGAAGTATCGTTCGCTTCCCAGCGGCTTGATCGGTCCCTGGCTTAATCAAACCTGGCCTAATCCATCTGACGTGTTCAAGGCTTGTAGGCACATCGGTTGCCTGTAGCCTGAGGATGCGCCTCTAGTCCCCCAAAAGAACAATCGATCACCCGCGGTTGCGTGGTTGATGCCTAATCGCTTCCGAAAAGATCTTGGAAGGTGATCGGCACGCGCAAGGTCGCGGTCAGGTCGGGCGCGTCTTCAGTCACGCCGGGGGCGACCGTCAGATTGACGCCGACACTGTCAGAAACGCGAAACGAGGCGCCGAACAGAAGCCGCCCGATGTTGAGGACCCGCGATCCATCGACGATCTGGCCATCCTGGCTCGTGCGTCCCACGACCTGGTGATCATAGCCAAGGGTAATGGATGTGCGTTCGTTCAGCCCGATGCCGACGCCACCGCTGAGGTTGACAATATCGCCGGGATCGATGACTCCGAACTCGTCGCCGACATCCCGCTCCAAGTTCCAGGTGTAACCGAGGTTCGCGAATAACACGGCCGGATCATTCGGATAGAGCACCGTGAAGCTCGGCTGTATACCAAAAAACCCTGTGCCGGTTGCGAGCTCCAATTCATTTCCGTCTTCGTCCCGCTCAATCTCGAACGGGTCCCGCCCGGTTGGCACGCGCACGCGAAGATTGGCAATGAAGAAGGGCCAATCGTCCAATCCTCGATTGATCTGATAGTTGGTCGCGAACTCAATATCGCCGAGCCCGTTGCCGGTGGTGTTGAACTGCTCGGCCTCATCAGCGCCGACGCCAATTGGTCGTCGGCTGGAGTCTTCGCTGCGAAACACGTAGGGGATACGAACCTGGGCATCCAGACGGTCAGTGATGCCGTAGCGCAGAGAGACGGCGGGGGTAATGTTTTCGCGCTCCACCGACTCCACCGCGAACTCACCGACAAGAATCGCAGGCAGGACACTGAAGCCCGCGACCTCGACTCGGTTAACATTCGAAAGGTTGTATTCAACAGAAGGCTCAAACACTAAAGTTCCCTGTGGCAGAAGTGCGCCGCCGCGTTCGGGGAACAGCTCCACGCTTGGCGGGGTGTCTTCCGAGTCGACGTCCCCAGGAGGTGTGCCTTGGCCGCCTGGTTCCGTCGTCGGTGCTTGCCCTGGTGTCTGCTGGCTCAGCAGCTGGTCGGCCGTCACGGTCTCCGGGAACGCAGCCGGGAAGACGCTGGCCGTGATCGTCGACGGCTGGAAACTCTGACCATCCAGCGACGGAAAACTCAAGATGAGCGGAGCCGAGACCATCTGGCCCACTCCGCCGCGAGCCTCGCCGAGCTCGTCGTCCGACAGAGGCTCAGCTGAGAGGCTGGTCTGCAGGTCTTGCAGCTGGCGCAACTGGCTATCAAGCTGCTCCTGTTGGGCCTCAATAACTGCCCTTTGGGCTTCGAGCAACTCGCGCTGCTCCAGCAACTGCTGTTCGAGGCGTCTGATCTCGTCCGCACTCGTCGCCCACGCTGTGTTCGGAAGCGGTATTGCAACTGCCGATGAGAGCAGAGCGGGAAGGATCAGACGGCGCATATCACATCACTGTAATTCTGTTGACCGCGTGTTGATTTGGTACCAGTCGATGGGATTGACTGCAACCTGCTTCTTGGGCGTCGTCAAGCATCCATAGTATGCTTCGAGGCCTAACTGCGCTGTCATTCTTGTTTTCGTCTAATCAAGATAGTGGGGCTGACCTCGATTTGGCTGGGCCATGCCGTGAGATAGGGGCACTGGATCTCGCGATCGCAAAGCTGGGCTTCACCGGTCACTGACCTGCCTATTGGAGGACAGAAAAGTGAATGGTCACTCATTTTGGGTAATTGGGGCACAGTGAAAATCGCTAGGGAAGCCGTTTTGTAGTGCATATGCACATATTAGACTTTCTGCTACTCCCCGCGCACTTTGCGCACGATCGAGTGGCGCTAAGCCTAAGGATTCAAACTGGCAAGGGTGCAAGCTTAAAGAAGTGCGCAATCACTCATTAATAGAACACCGACCTCTAGGTGGTCGCATGTGGCATGCATGCAAGTTCAATCCCGGTCCAATGTGTAGGGAAAATGTATGGGATAGATGTGCGAACAGTCAAAAACGCCAGAGAAACCGTGGCATAGTGGCGGAGGGGATGGGATTCGAACCCACGATACGCGATTAACGTATACACACTTTCCAGGCGTGCGCCTTCAACCGCTCGGCCACCCCTCCGCTTAGGTACGGCCTATACTTAGCGGGCCGATCCGTCGCCTGCAATGCGCACGATCCGGCCGATTTGCGGGGCGGAGCTTTGCATTCTCCAGCTTGGTTGTGTCTAATGGAGATCCGGTCGCCCTGCTCTCGGAGCCCCCCCGCATCATGTTCGTCGTTCGCGCCATCGGCTGGGCGTTGCTTCTGTTAGCGTTGGCGACCCTCGGACGGGATGTGTGGATATGGGCCACGGCGGTTGAGACAACTGTGGTCAGCCCCGGCGTGTTCTCCATCACCTCCGGCGAGGTGCCCATCACGTTCGGTGAGCTGTGGTACATGCTCAGCCCCGAATCCCCGAACTTCGTCCAGGCCATCGTCCAGCGCTATCTGCATCCGGCGGTGTGGGATCAAGGCCTCTTGTATGTCGTGCTCGCGCCGGCCTCAGTTGTCTTCGCCGTGCCCGGCCTTCTCATCCTGCTCCTGTTCCGCCGCCGCCGCCGGCGAAGGCTGCTCCATTGACGCGCTCTGGGGCGTTGCGATCGCGCTCAGTTCGTCCACCGCTCCGGTCAGCAAGGCCAAGTGTTCCGGGTCCGAAAGCCGGTGGCCGCCATCTTTGATCAGCAGCAGCCGCACATCCTCCGCGGCGAGGCGTTCCATCAGCCGCACACTCTGGCGCCAAGGTACGTCCGGGTCGCGCATGCCGTGCAGCAGCCGGGCCGAGCAGGCGATCTCGATGGGCGCGCGCAGCAACACATGGCGCTCCGCCTCCTCCATCAGCGCCCAGGTGACGACGAACGGGGCGTCGCCATAGGGCGAGGGGCGCTCCAGACGGCCATCGCGGCGCAGCGTCGCCCGATCGCGACCATCGAGCTGTGGCCAGATCATGTCGGCCGTCATGTCGACCGCCGCTGCGACCGTAATCAGCCCGGCCACCCGGTCGGGCCGCGCCAGAGCCGCCAGCACGGCGATCCAGCCGCCCATGGACGACCCCACCAGGATCTGCGGGCCTTCCGTAAGCGCGTCTAGAACGGCGATCGCGTCGTCGCGCCAGGCCCCGATCGTGCCGTCTTCAAAGCGGCCGCCCGAACGGCCGTGGCCGCGATAGTCGAAGCGCACGAAGGCCTGGCCGCGGTCCCGGCAATGCCCTTCCAGGTGCAGGGCTTTGGATCCGCTCATGTCCGACAGGTAGCCCGTCAGGAACACCACCCCCGGACCGGACGCGGCGTTGTCCGCTTGCACGCGATGGTAGGCAAGCGCAATACCCCCGGGTCGCTCTAGCGTTTGCTCCGGTGGGGCGCTATCGTCGCTGAAGGACTGCATCCTTCCCTCCTTCTCGCCGACATAGACTCAATGACGACCGGCCCAGCTGTCGCTTCCATCGATCATGGCGAGATGTCCGGTCCCGTCATCCTGCAGGTGCTGCCGTCACTGGTAACGGGGGGTGCGGAACGCGGCTGCGTGGATGTTGCGCTGGCCGTCGCCGAGGCGGGCGGCACGGCTCTGGTGGCATCGTCCGGTGGCGCCATGGTTCGCGAACTGATTCGGGCTGAGGTGGAGCACATCACCCTGCCGCTGGCCACCAAGCGACCCTGGGCCATCCGCCGCAACGCCCGCCATCTTGCGGAAATCGTCCACGCGCGCGGCGTCGACATTGTGCACGCACGCAGCCGCGCCCCGGCGTGGAGCGCGTTCCTCGCCTGCCGTGATACCGGAACGCCTTTTGTCACAACTTTCCACGCGCCGTACGGCATCACGTCGCCTCTCAAGCGCTGGTACAATTCTGTAATGGCACGCGGCGACCGCATGATCGCCATCTCTGACCACGTCCGCCGCTACATCGTTTCCAACTACAGTGTCGACGACAGTAAGGTCCGTGTCATTCCGCGTGGCATTGATTTCGATCGATTCGCACCGGATATGGTCAGCGCGGAACGCGTGGTTCAGCTCTCGCGACGCTGGAGCCTGCCCGACGGCGTGCCCGTCATTCTGATGCCGGCGCGGCTGACGCGCTGGAAGGGGCAGATGGTCCTGCTCGAAGCGCTGGCGCGGCTCGGTCGGCAGGATATCCGCTGTGTGCTGGTCGGATCGGCCCAGGGGCGGACGGCCTACCGGCGGGAGCTGGAGCGCCGGGCGGTCGATCTCGGCCTGGGAAGCGTGGTGCGCATCGACGAAGAGTGCAGCGACATGCCGGCGGCTTACATGCTGTCGGACGTCGTCGTGCATGCTTCGACCGATCCGGAGGGGTTCGGGCGTGTCATCGTCGAGGCACAGGCCATGGGACGGCCCGTGATCGCCAGCGATCTCGGAGCCCCTTCGGAGAACTTGCAGCATGGCAGCACCGGCTGGCTGACGGCACCGGGCGACCCGGCCACACTGACGGAAGCGCTGGCCAATGCCCTGTCCCTGGAACCCGACGAACGATCGGCGATGGCCGACCGGGCGATCGCCTTCGTGCGCACGCATTTCGACCGGCGCCAGATGACCGATGCGACTATCGATGTCTATGACGAACTGCTGGCCGATCGGGCGGAGCGGCGTAGCGCTTGACGACTCCCTGAGCCGCTCGCTAAGCACGCGGCCGCAGGTTCGCTGACCATCCCATCCGAAACGCCGGAGCAACCAGGGCCGATGGTGGCCGAGATCGTGCCGGATCCAGCCGCGGCGGAGGCCGCTGACGAGCGCATCCTGGTCATCAAGCTCGGCGCACTGGGCGATGTGATCGTGTCCTTCGGTCCGCTGGCGGCGATCCGCCGCCATCACCCGCAGGCGGCGATCACTGTTCTGACCACGCCGCCCTTCGGCGATCTGTTCCGCAGAAGTGGGCAAGTGGCCGAGGTGTGGACGGATGGCCGGCCTCGCCTATGGCACATCGGAGCTGTGCTGGACCTGCGCGCACGGCTGCGTTCCGCCCGATTTAGCCGTGTCTACGACCTGCAGACCAACGACCGCACGGCCCTCTACTACCGGATGATGGGCCCGGGACGCCGGCCGGAATGGTCGGGAACGGCCCGCGGTTGCTCGTACCCCCACGCCAATCCGCGGCGGCGTCAAATTCATGCGCTCGACCGCATGGCCGAACAGCTCGCCGCAGCCGGCGTCCACGGCGTAACCCGGCCTGATCTCGACTGGATGGACGCCACGCTCGACGATCCGCAGCTGCCGGATCGGTTCGTTCTTCTGGTGACGGGCAGTTCACCCGGCCGGCCGGAGAAGCGCTGGCCGCACAGCCGGTTTGCCAGACTTGCCAACAGGTTGGCCGACCGAGGCCTGGCGTCGGTCCTGGTCGGGACCCGTGCGGAGGCGGAGGCCAATCGAGAGATCGCCGCGGCCAGCGCCTCGGTCGTCGATCTAACGGGGCGGACGTCGCTCGATCAACTGGCGGCACTTGCCCGGCGGGCTGACGGGGCGGTCGGCAATGACACCGGGCCGATGCATCTTGCGGCATTGGTCGGCTGTCCCTCGCTGGTCCTGTTTTCCGCGTCTTCCGACCCCGCGCGCCATGCGCCGGTCGGTCACGATGTCGGGTTGATTCAGCAGGCACAGCTCGCCGACCTGTCTGTCGACCGCGTCTTCTCGGCATTGAGGTTGCGATAGTCGCGGGACTTGGCGGCCGCATTTTGGCAGGGACGCCGCGGCCTTATGTATGAGACGATGTTCCCATGTTCAGACACGCAAATATCTGGCGCGCGATCGACCGATTGGCTCGGTCGCAAGGCCTGTCTCCGTCGGGGCTGGCCCGCCGGGCCGGGCTTGACCCGACGACCTTCAACCCGTCGAAGCGGCAGACGGCGGAAGGCCGCACGCGGTGGCCGTCGACCGAGAGCCTTGCGAAGATCCTGGACGCAACATCGACGCCGATCGACCAATTCATAACGTTGCTGGACGATGCGCCGCGAAGGATTGGTCCGCAGCGGCTGCCGGTCATCGGCTATGCACAGGCAGGATCGGAGGGTTACTTCGACGACGCCGGTTTTCCGGCCGGGGGCGGGTGGGACGAGGTGGAGTTTCCCGATCTCTCCGATCCCCACGCCTATGCCCTTGAGATCAGCGGCGACAGCATGCAGCCGGTGTTCCGGGACGGCGATCGCATCATCGTGTCGCCGGCGGCCGATATCCGGCGCGGCGATCGCGTCGTGGTGAAGACGCGCGGCGGCGAGGTGATGGCAAAGGAACTGGCGCGCATGACCGCCAATTTGGTCGATCTGAAGTCTCTCAATCCCGCCTTCGAGGACCGTTCTCTGCGACGCGCGGATATCGACTGGATCGCGCGCATCATCTGGGCCAGCCAGTAGCTTCGTCAGGCGACGCCACCTGCGTTTCATCCGGCGGAACGGACGATCTGCCACGACCGCCGCAGCACCGCTTTTGCTGGCGCTCTGCGGCGGCGAGGGTCTATGCTTCCATTTTGACAAGCGTCTTCGTTTCCGCGCCGATGGAGGAGCCCATGGCGAAGGGCAAGGCATGGACATATCATTGCGGACAGTGGATTGAGGGGAATCCGCGACTGGTCGGGCCGCTGACACACGCGTTGTGGTTGTCGTCGATCGTCTTTGACGGCGCCAGGGCGTTTGAGGGCGTGACGCCGGATCTCGACCAGCACTGCGCTCGCGTCATCGACTCCGCCCGCAATCTCGGCCTCGCTCCGCCGGTGACGGCCGGCGAGGTGTTTGAGATCGCGCTGGACGGCGTGCACCGCTTCCGCCGCGGGTCCGACCTCTATATACGTCCCATGTTCTTCGCCGAGGATGGGTGGGTCGACCCCGACCCGGAGAGCACGCAGTTCGTGGCAACGGTGTACGAAGTGCCGATGCCCCCGGCAACGGGATCCACGGCTTGCCTTTCGACGCGCCGCCGGCCGAGCCCTGAGGTGGCGCCCACATCGGCGAAAGCGTCCTGCCTCTATCCGCAGTCCGGCTTGGCACTGCAGGAGGCCAAGCGCCGCGGCTTTCAGAACGCCGTTATGCTGGACCAGATCGGCAATGTGGCGGAATTCGCCACGGCCAATATCTTCGTCGCCAAGGACGGTGCGGTGGCCACACCGGCGCCCAACGGCACGTTCCTCGACGGCATCACGCGGCGGCGGGTGATCAAGCTGCTGCGCGATGACGGCGTCGAGGTGCAGGAGAGGGCGGTGACACCGGCTGAGGTGCTGGAGGCGGACGAGGTATTCTCCACCGGCAACTACGGCAAGGTGATGTCGTTCTCACGCATCGAAGACCGCGACCTTCAGCCGGGGCCGTTCTTCAACAAGGCGCGCAAGCTTTATTGGGACTATGCCCACGCCGCCTGAGCCGGCTGAGCGATCGGCCGGTCCGGAGACGCCGGACCGGCCCGTCAGCGAGGGGACACGGCGGCTCGCCCGCGTGATCGAGCATCTCGGCATCACCGCGGTGCTGGATGTCGGCGCCAATACCGGGCAGTACGCCCAACGTCTCAGGCGGGCGGGTTATGCCGGCCGGATCGTCTCTTTCGAACCGGTCTCGGCCGCGCATCTTGAGCTGATGAACGCGGCGGTGGACGATCATGCTTGGGAGGTCGCCCCCCGGATCGCGCTTGGCGACAGCGACACACCGCTGGCCATCAACGTCTCTGCCGAAAGCGACATGAGCTCGCCGCTGGACTTCACGGCTGAGATGGCCACTCTGCTGGACAGCTCCGCCTTCATCGCCAGCGAAAGCGTCTCCCAGGCCCGGCTGGATGCCGTCTTCGCCAAGCATGTCAGGTCCGACGACCGCGTCTTCCTCAAGGTCGACACCCAGGGCTACGATGACCGCGTGCTGGCCGGTGCCCGTGGCGTCATGAGCCGCCTCGCGGCCGTTCAGGTGGAACTCTCCATTATCCCGGTCTATCGCGGTCAGCTTGACTATCGCGCGATGATCGAGCGCCTCGACGGGTGGGGGTTCCAGCCGGTGCTGTTCCTCCCGGGCTATTTCAACAAGCGCACGGCCCGGATGCTGGAGATGGACGGCGTGTTCGTGCGCGAGGACTGACGCCACCCGCGGTGTCACCGTTTGGGACGCAAGGTCGGAAAGGCGATCACCTCGCGGATCGTCGGGCTGTCGGTCAGCAGCATCGTCACGCGGTCGATACCGATGCCCAGCCCCCCGGTCGGCGGCATGCCGAATTCCAGGGCGGTCACGAAGTCGCGGTCCATGGGCGGCGCCTCTTCGTCGCCGGCCGCCCGCGCCGTGACCTGGGCCTCGAAGCGCTCGTACTGGTCCTGCGGATCGTTCAGCTCTGAAAATCCGTTGGCGACCTCCCAGCCGTTGACGAAGGTCTCGAACCGTTCCGTCAGCCGCGGGTCGGTGCGATGGGCCTTCGCCAGGGGGGAGATGTCGCGCGGGAAGTCGATCACATGGGTGGGCTGGACCAGGCTGGCCTCGACCGTGTGCTCGAACGCCAGTTCCAGGGCCGACCCCCAGGTCTCCTTGCCTGTGACCTCCGCACCCAGGTCGCGAGCGGCCGCGCGGGCGGCTTCTGCCCCGTCGATTGCCAGAAAGTCGACGCCCGTCGCCTCGTGCACTAGACCGGCCATGGACTTGCGGGGGTAGGGGCCGGCAAAGTCGATGGTCTTGCCGTCATAGGTGACCTGTGTGCCGTCGTGGATCTCTCTTGCGGCGCGCGCCAGCAGGGCCTCGGTCAGGTCCATGATGTCGCTGTAATCGGCATAGGCCCGATAGCACTCCATCATGGTGAATTCCGGGTTGTGGCGCGGCGACAGCCCTTCATTCCTGAAACAGCGGCCGATCTCATAGACGCCGTCGGCCAGCCCGCCGACGATCAGCCGCTTCAGATAGAGCTCAAGCGCGATGCGCAGATAGAGGTCCAGGTCCAACGCATTGTGATGGGTTTCGAACGGCTTCGCCGCCGCGCCGCCATAGATGGCATGCAGCATCGGGGTTTCGACTTCCAGAAACCCGCGCTCCCCCAACTCCGCGCGGAAGGCGGACAAGGCGGCGGCGCGGCGCCGCAGCGTCACCCGGCTTTCTTCGTTCATGATCAGGTCGACATAGCGCTGGCGATAGCGCGCCTCGATGTCCACCAGCCCGTGATACTTCTCCGGCAGCGTCTCCAGGGTCTTGCACAGCGGCGTAAGCCTGCTGGCACTGACCGACAGCTCGCCCCGCTTGGTGCGGCGCACGATGCCCTCAACCCCAAGGATGTCGCCGAGATCCAGGCAGCGCAGGATCTCTAGCTGCGCTTCATCCAGGTTGTCGCGATGGCTGAAGACCTGGATCTTCCCGCCCACATCGTGCAGGTCGATGAACATGCCGTTGTTGCGCATGGCCCGAATGCGCCCGGCGACGCGCACGACGTCCGCCGTCTCGGTATCGGCGGGCAGTTCGGCATACCGCTCATGCAGCTCGGCGGCCATGTCCGTTCGGTCGAAACCGTAGGGATAGGGGTCGATACCGGCCGCGCGCAAGGCGCGCAGCTTTTCCAGCCGTGATGCCTTGAAGGGCGAGTCGGCGTGATGCGGCGGAAGATGGGTCTCGGCTAAGTCTTCGGGGTTGGACGACATGGGCGCTTCGAACGTTTGCGGGGCAAAAGGCCGCGCACTATAGGGCCGGGATACGGCTTTTTGAACCGGTCCGACCGGGCTTTTGCATTGCGGTGCCCCGCCGGCGTCCGCTGGGGTGTAGGCTGCGGCCATGGATGACCATCCCCATCCCCGGATCCTCTTGCCGCGCGCCGACGCCCTGGTCCTCGGCACAACGGGCGGGGTGCTGCTGACGGCCGACGGTGAGTTGACGACGCTCGACGGCGACGGGCTGGCCGAGCGTCTGCAGGGGCCGCCGGTCTATGTCTGCCACGCCCGTGCCATGGCCCGCCGCGCAGGCCGGGCCTTTGTGCCGGCTCTGGATCTCTTGGAGCTGTTCGCCTTCGTCCATCCGGCACGCTTCTGCCTGCCGACGCCGCGCGGCCTGGCCGATGCGCTGGATCTGCCTGAACCGGGATCGCTGGAGGATGCGGCGGCACTGCTGCCGCGTGCGGCCGACCGGCTGTTGCGGCATCTGGCCGCTCCGGCCCGCAACGAAGCCTCAGATCCTGTAGGAATCGCCTGGGTGATGGGCCAGGGTGGTTGGCCCTGGGCGCCGTCGGTGCTGGCCGCGCTGGGGGAACCGCACGGCGTCGAGGATCGGCGGGCGCGCCGCGCCCTGCAGGTCTGGCATAAGCTGCCGGAATGGGGGCAGGAAGCCCCACCGCCGCCGCCCGGCCAGCAGCCGGTGGAACCGGCCGAGGCCCGCCATCGGCTGGCCGCGCTGCTCGGTGCCGCGGCGGAGGATCGGCCGCAACAGGCGGACTATGCCGACGCGGTCTGTCGGGCCTTTGTGCCTGCGGCGTCCCCCGATGGGCCGGAGATGGTGATCGCCGAGGCTGGGACCGGCGTCGGCAAGACCTTGGGCTATCTGGCGCCGGCCAGCGTATGGGCTGAAAAGAACGGTGCGCCAGTGTGGATCAGCACCTACACCCGCAACCTTCAGCACCAGGTCGATCAGGAATGTGACCGCCTGTTCCCGGACGCGAAGGACAAGGCGCGGCGCGTGGTCTTGCGCAAGGGTCGGGAGAACTACCTGTGCCTGCTGAACTTGGAAGAGGCGGTGCAGGGCGGCTCACTGATGCCCCAGTCCTGGGTAGCGACCGGGCTGATGGCGCGCTGGACCGCGGCGACGCGCGCCGGCGATTTCTCCGGCGGCGACTTTCCCGGCTGGCTGGCGGACCTTGTCGGGCGCAACCACAGCACCGCTCTGGCCGACCGCCGCGGCGAGTGCATCTATTCCGCCTGCCCGCATTACAGCCGCTGCTTCATCGAGCGCAGCGTTCGCCGCGCCCGCAAGGCCCGCATCGTCGTGGCCAATCATGCCCTGGTGATGGTGCAGGCTGCGCTCGGCGGCATGGACGACACGGCTCTGCCCACGCGCTATGTCTTCGATGAGGGTCATCACCTGTTCGATGCTGCCGACAGCGCCTTTGCCGCCCATCTCAGCGGTTGGGAGACGGCGGAGATGCGGCGCTGGCTGGTCGGGGCGGAGCAGGGCCGCGCCAGCCGCGCCCGCGGTTTGAGGCGCCGTCTGGAAGATCTGCTGGGCGACGATGCCGATGCCCACGCGGCGCTGGACGACGCCATGGCAGCCGCCCGCGCACTGCCCGGCGACGGCTGGATCGGGCGCCTGCGCGACGACAGACCGTCCGGCGCGACGGAGATCTTCCTCGCTCTGGTGCGCCGGCAGGTCTATGCCCGCGCCGCCGGCCGCGACGGCCCCTACGGCCTGGAAGTTGAACCGCAGCCGCCGATCGACGGACTTGTGGGCGCGGCCTCGACACTCGATGCGGCGCTTGCGCGCCTGGAAGCGCCGCTGAACACCTTGACGGCTGCTCTCCGCCAGCGGCTGTCGGATGATGCCGACGGCCTGGACAGCAACACCCGCCAGCGCATGGAAGCGCTGATGCGCGGCCTCGACCGCCGGTCCCGGCGCGAGATTGCCGCTTGGCGGTCGATGCTGCAGGGTATTGGCGCCCCGACACCGGACGGCATGGTCGACTGGCTCGCCATTGAGCGGCTGGACGGCCGTGATGCCGATGTGGGCTATTACCGGCACTGGGTCGATCCGACCGTTCCGTTTGCCAACGCGGTCGCCCTGCAGGCCCACGGCCTGACGGTGACGTCGGCGACGCTGACCGACCGCACGGGCGACGCACTCACCGACTGGCAGGTGGCCGAGGCTCGAACGGGTGCCGTGCACCTGCCTCGGCCGGCCTACCGTGTCCAGGTACCCTCACCTTTCGACTATGCCGCCCAGACGCGCGTGTTCGTCGTTCGCGATGTCCGCAAGGACGATCTGGACCAGGTGGCGGCCGCCTATCGCGCGCTGTTCCTGGCCGCCGGCGGCGGTGCGCTCGGGGTCTTCACGGCCATCAGCCGGCTCCGCGCCGTCCATGCGCGACTGGCCGAGCCGCTCGAAGCGGCGGGTTTGCACCTCTTGTCCCAGCATGTGGACGGCATGGATGTGGCCAGCCTGGTCGACATTTTCCGGGGGGAGGAAGCTGCGTGCCTGCTCGGCACCGATGCCGTCCGCGACGGGGTCGACGTGCCGGGCCGGTCGCTCAGGCTGATCGTGTTCGACCGAGTGCCATGGCCCCGGCCCACCATTCTGCACCGTGCCCGGCGGAATACCTTCGGCGGCCGGGCCTATGACGACCGCCTGACCAGACTGAAGCTGAAGCAGGCCTATGGCCGCCTGATCCGCCGTGCGGCCGACACGGGCGTCTTCGTGCTGCTGGACCCGATGATGCCGTCGCGCCTCGCCACTGCCTTCCCAGATGGGGTCACGGTCGACCGCGTCGGCCTGGCAGAGGCCGTGGCCGCGACTCGCGAGTTTCTCGTGCAGCGAACCGCCTGAGGCTGCGGAAACCGCCGCTAGTCGAGCCGGGCCAGCATGTCCGGCGTGATCAGCACGATGCCGTTCTCGGTGCGGTAGAAGCGCTCGGCATCCAGCTCCGGGTCTTCGCCCACCACCAAGCCTTCGGGGATACGGCAGCGCTTGTCGACGACGACGTTCGTCAGGCGCGCATGGCGGCCGATGTCGCATTCCGGCAGCACCACGGCGTTCTGCAGCTCGCTGTAGGAATTGACGCGCACCTGAGAGAACAGCAGCGACTGCCGCACCTGACCGCCTGAGATGATGCAGCCGCCGGAAACCAGGCTGTCCAGCGCCTGGCCGCGGCGCTCCTCATCATCGAACACGAACTTTGCCGAGGGCAGCTGCAGCTGGTGGGTATAGATCGGCCATTGCTGGTCGTAGAGGTCCAGTTCCGGCGTCACCGTCGTGAGGTCGATATTCGCCGCCCAATAGGCGTCGACGGTCCCGACATCGCGCCAATAGGGTTCCGTCTGGTCCTCGTTGTAGATGGCGCTCTTGCGCAGGCTGTGGGCCAGCACCTCGCGGTTGGACCGCACCATGCTTGGAATGATGTCCTTGCCGAAGTCATGCGCCGAGTTGGGATTGTTGGCGTCTTCCGACAGCAGTTCGTACAGAAGCTGGGCGTTGAATACGTAGATACCCATGCTGGCCAGCGCCAGATCCGGGTTCTCCGGCGTGCCCGGCGGATCGGCCGGTTTCTCCAAAAACCCGGTGACGCGGTTCCGCTCGTCGATCGCGATCACGCCGAAGGCTGTCGCATCCATGCGCGGCACTTCGATGCAGCCCACGGTGGCGTCCGCCCCGCTTTCCACGTGATCGCGGACCATGGCCGCATAGTCCATCTTGTAGACATGGTCGCCGGCCAGCACGACGACGTATTCCGGCGCCTGGTCTTGCAGGATGTCGAGGTTCTGCCAGATCGCGTCGGCGGTACCACGATACCACATGGTCTCGTCGATGCGCTGCTGCGCCGGGATCGCTTCCACGAACTCGCGCATCTCCGCACGCATATAGCCCCAGCCGGCCTGAAGATGCCGCAGCAGGCTGTGCGCCTTGTACTGTGTCAGGACGTAGATCCGGCGGATACCGGAATTCACGCAGTTGGAGAGTGTGAAATCCACGATGCGGAACTTGCCGCCGAACGGCACAGCGGGCTTGGCCCGCCGGTCAGTCAACTTCATCAGCCGGCTGCCGCGGCCACCGGCCAGTACGATCGCAACGGTCTGTTTCGGCAAAAGCCAGTACCGGGCCTCTTCACTCATCGCCCGAACCACTCCTTAAATCGTAACGGTTATCGTTTGTCGGCTATCCGGTCCGAGTCCGCTCGCGCTGATAATCGCCTAAGCCCGGCTCGTCCCTTCATGGCGGCTTAACATAATACCAATGTTTGTCCGACACGACCGAAAGGTTATGGACTTTTGATTAAACCGGCGAAAATCTTGGTCCATAGATTGCTAGCAATCCGGAAAGGGTGAACACCGACAAAACAGTAGATAGCAAAATAACCGTAGATGCGCGTTCTACGTATACACCATATTTCTGAGCGATGACAAAGGTCAGGGCGCCGGTCGGCAGGGCAGCAAGCAGGATTGCGCTGGCCTGCCAGAAGGGATCCATCGGAAACACGGTGATGGCCAGCAATCCCGTCACCAGGGGCTGTACCAGCAGTTTCAGGGCGCAGATCCAGCCGACCCGTCCCAGATCGGCCACCAGCGGCCGGCTGGCGAGAAACAGGCCGATGGCGAACAGGGCCGAGGGGCCAGCGGCAGCGCCCAAGAGCTGAAACAGGTTGGCGAAAGGCAGCGGCACCGCCAGCCCGGTCGCGGACCAGGCAAGCCCCAGCACCGGGCTGACGACCAGGGGGTTCCGCACCAGCGCCAGGGCGACATCCCTGAGCACGGTCGCCAGGGGCCGGCGCTCGGCCCCGGTGATCTCGAGCCCCACCACCGCCAGGCCGACGCAGACCGCGCTCATGATAACGGTGGCCAGCGACGCCGGCGGCAGCCCGGCCTCCGCGCCGAAGGCGGCGACGAACAGGGGGATGCCCATATAGCCTGTGTTGGAGAAGGTGGCGCTCATGCCCCGCATGGTCAGCTCACCGCCGGTTTCGGCCCCGCCGAGCCAGCCGTCGACCATGCCCAGCGCCCAAACGACCAGCACGCCGCCCAGGAATGCGCCGATGAAGGGCAGGTGCAGGACCTCCCCGATTGGCGCGCGCGCCATGGAAAAGAACAGCAGCGGCGGCAGGGCCACCCAATAGACGAACTTGTTCAGGGCTTCCGACGCATCCTGGCCCAGAATGCGGAAGCGACCGCAAGCGAAGCCGGCCGCGATGATGGCGAATACGGGCAGGGCGACATTCAGGACCGCTGACATTCTCTCTCTGATCCACAAACCGGGCGCTGGGGGAGTCTCGGGATTGCTTGACGACCGGGGTCTCGGCGACGCATATCCCAGGCGTCGTTATATCGATCCCCAGGTTGAGGCACAGCGGGCAATGACCGATCCGCACGGCGCATTGATCTATACCATGGTGCTGGCGTCCGCCGCCGACGGCACGATGTCGGACAAGGAACTGGCCACTATCGGTGAGATGGTGCGGCACCTGCCCGTGTTTCGGGGCTTCGACGCCGACCGCATCGCCACCGTCAGCAACGAATGCCAGCGGCTGTTGCAGGACGAGAACGGGCTGGACAGGGCGCTTGATGAAATCAAGGAAACCCTGCCCGACCATCTCCGCGAGACGGCCTATGCCATCGCCTGCGACGTGGTCGCCGCCGACGGGCGCGCCAGCCAGGAGGAACTGCGGCTGTTGGAGATGATCCGCTATTGCCTCGGCGTCGACCGGCTGCACGCCGCGGCGATCGAACGGGGCGCGCGCGCCCGACATATGACGCTTTAGCGCGGCATCACGCTTCCAACAGGAACGGCAACAGGTTCGCCAGCGTCTCCCGCGGTTGCTCCTCCGCCAGGAAGTGGCCGCAGTTGACCGCGTATCCCCGCACATCCGTGGCCACCTGCTGCCAGACGGTGGCAACGTCGGGCTCCATTCCCACTACACTGCGCCGTCCCCAGAGCGCCAGCAGCGGACAGATCACCTTGCGGCCGACGGCGCGGTCTGCGCGGTCATGGTCCAGGTCGATGGTGGCGCCGGCACGGTAGTCTTCACATGTCGCGTGGATGGCAGCCGGGTCGCGGAAATGGGTCAGGTAGTCGGCGAACGCAGCGCCGTCGAAGACATCGGCGCCCGCACCCCAGGACCCCAGCTTGCGTCTGAGGTAGGCCTCTGGATCGAGCCCGATCAGATGCTCCGGCAGCCCGTTCGGCTGGATCAGGAAGAACCAGTGGTAATAGGCCGTGGCCACCGCCTGGTTGATCGTCTCGAACACATAGAGCGTGGGCAGGATGTCCAACAGCGCCAGCCGCTCGACGGCATCGCCGTGGTCCAGCGTAAGCCGGTGGGCCACACGGGCGCCGCGGTCATGGCCGACCAGGCGGAAGCGCTCGAACCCCAACGCGCGCATCACCGCCACCTGATCGGCCGCCATGGTGCGCTTGGCATAGGTGACATGCTGCGGGTCGCCCGGCGGCTTGCCCGACCGGCCGTAGCCGCGCAGGTCGGGCGCCACCACCGTAAAGCGCTCGGCCAGCACAGGCGCCACCCGGTGCCACATCATCGCCGTCTGCGGATAGCCGTGCAGCAGCAGCACCGGTGGGCCGTTGCCGCCGATGGCGGCATGGATCGGCACCTCGCCAGTGTCGATCACGGTGGTGTGGAATCCCGGAAACATGGTTCGCCCTCGACTACCTTCTTCCCGCCGGCGTGGTCGACCGTCAGCGCCGGGTCGACAACCTTGACACCCAAGCGCCAAAGCGGCTAGCGCTGCCGGCCGCTTTCCCCCCAACGGCGGCTCTTGTCATGGCTGAGACCCGGATCATCAAACCTGCCCCCGTCTCCGGGTTCCCGGAATGGCTGCCGGCGGAAAAGCTGGTGGAAGAGCGCTTCCTTTCGGTCATCCGGCGCAATTTCGTGCGCTTCGGCTTCACGCCCCTGGAGACGCCGGCCGTGGAGCGCCGCGACATCCTGACGGCCAAGGGGATCGTGGATAAAGAGATCTATGCCCTGTCGCGCCTAGCCGCTGGGCCCGATGAGGATCCGTCGACCGACCTGGCGCTGCATTTCGACCTGACCGTGCCGACCGCGCGCTATGTGGCGCAGCATATGAGCCGGCTGACCTTCCCCTTCCGCCGGTATCAGATGCAGAAGGTGTGGCGCGGCGAACGCCCCCAGGCCGGCCGGTTCCGCGAATTCTACCAGTGCGACATCGACATCATCGGCAATGGCAGCCTGGACCTGCTGGCCGATGCGGAGATCCCGGCGGTGATCCACGCCGTGTTCTCCGAGCTTCAGATCGGCCGGTTCGTGATCCGCCTCAACAACCGCAAGGTCTTGCAGGGCCTTCTGGCGGATCTTGGCGTGGCCGAAACCGCCGTGCCGGATGCGCTGCGCGCCATCGACGCGCTGGAAAAGATCGGCCGTGACCGCGTGGCCGCGGACCTGACGGAGACTGCGGGCATGGCACCGGGCGCCGCCGATCGCCTGCTGGCCGTCCTGTCGGAGCCGCCCGACCTCGACCGTCTGGGACGCGAGGCGTCAAGCCCGCAGCTTCGTGACGGCGTGGCCGAACTCCGCCAGGTGCTGGACGGCATGGCGGCTCTCGGCGTGCCCGCCGATGCCGCCCGTGTCGACCTCACCATCGCCCGCGGCCTCGACTACTACACCGGCACGGTCTACGAGACGCAGCTCGCCGACTTGCCGGAGATCGGCAGCGTCTGCTCCGGCGGCCGCTACGACAACCTGGCCAGCAACTACACCCGCCAGACACTGCCCGGTGTGGGCATCTCCATCGGCCTGACCCGCATGCTGGCCCGCCTGTTCGACGCCGGCGTGCTGACTCCGGGCGCGTCCACCCCGGCCGCCGTGCTGGTGACGGTGATGGACCGCGAGGTGCTGGCCGACGCTCTGGCCATGGCCGCAGACCTGCGCGCCGCCAGCATCGACACAGAGCTCTACACCGAACCCCGAAAGCTCGCAGCCCAGCTCAAATACGCCGACGCCAAGGGCTTCCGCCTGGCCGTGATCGCCGGCGAGACGGAACGGGCGGAGGGCGCGGTACTGGTCAAGGACTTGGCCACAGGTGAGCAGCACCGGCACGGGCGAGGGGATCTGGCTGAGGCGGTGAGCCAGATGCTGGCAGCGAAATAGAGGTGAAATCCACCCGAATCCCTCAGCAGGTTTGGGCAGTGAGGCGCGGCGAAGACTGTCATTGTCGGGTATCGTATTTCGATGTCGGATCAAACTTGGCCGAATGACAGCGGTTCGCCGTCGATTAAGTCTATCGCCCCTATCGTTGAATTATATATGATGGACAGCGCTTTAAAATTGTAAGATTGGGGGATGCGATGGGTTCGAGATCGATCCGGCATCGCGCAATCCGGCTGCTTTCAGCCACTGCCCTGCTCGCAGCCTTTGCCGCAGCAGGAAGCCTCCAGGATAAGGGATCACACTTGGCGGGGCGTACTGCACTCGCGCAAGACTTCGCCGCTGATGATAGCTGGTGTGCGCTACATCCTCGCGCTTGTGGCCTGTTCGCCGAGTCGATGGGGACGGCCAGCGAGATTGCCGACGCGTTTCACCGCTCCGGAGCCTTGGCGGATGTTGGCGCAGCATTGGCGATCGCCGGGTTGGCGGAGGAGGCGGAGCGAGCGGTCGGCGACGCGCTGGAGGCCGCCGATCAGATAGCCGACCGCCAAGACCGATCAACCGCACTGCGGACGATCGCCGAAGTCCAGGCAGCGATGGGTTTTTTCGAGCGCGCGCGAACCAACTTCAGTCACGCTCTGACCGTTGCGCACGAGGTGGATGATGCCCGTCGGCGGTTGGAGACGATGTGTGGAGTTGCCGTATCCCAGGCACGGGTGGATTTGATCGCGGACGCTCGCCGCACGTTTGCCGAGGCATTCGACGCAATGGATAGTACGCAGTACAGATGGTTCGCTATAGATATGATCAGCAGCGCGCAGTCTGACGCTGGGCTATTTGACGATGCACTCGCGACGCTCGCCACACAGTATCAGTGTTGCTTCGAAGCGTATTTCGATGAAACCCTCCTGGTCTTTCGTCGACAGGCCGCAGCGGGCCTTTCGGAAGACGCCCACAGGACCGTTGCTGAGGTGATGAGCAACCTTGAGCGAATCGATGGCGAGGACGGTCACCTGGTCCTGATCATCGAGGTGGCGATCGCGCAGGGACGGGCCGGCTTCACGGACGAAGCTCGACGAACAATCAACGAAATCAAGGATGATGTGAACGACATTTCTGACGATATTAGCCGGTGGGTGACCCTTAACGCACTCGTTATTGCACAAGCGACGGCGGGGTCCTTTGCCGATGCGCTGGAGACCGTCAATCAGACCGACCTCGTCCTCCAACCTTCAATAGCTCTCGCCGCCATCGCCTCAGGCCAGGCTGCTTCCGAGATGTTTGCCGATGCGATAGCGACCGCGCGCCAGATTTCCAGTCCGGAATTCAGGGTGGAAGCCTTGTATGACATTGCCGTCGCCCAGGCAGCCGCCGGGTTTACGACGGACGCACAACGCTTGTTCGTCGAAGCCCTGGACGACGCGCGCTCATCCGACACGGCCAGCTCGGCAATGTCCAGAGTCACCAGCTTTATTGCCAGAGCCCAGGCCGACGCCGGACTGTTTGCCGATGCCCTACAAACCCTTCACGAGTTCGATCGCTCCGACAGAACGCGGCGCCGCATCGCCGTTGCTCAGGCGGAAGCAGGGCTGTTCGCCGATGCGCTTAACACTGCCGACGGAATTTCTGAGGGTGCAGAACGTACTAGGGCCCTTGTCGGGATCGCGGCGGCTCAGGCCGCGCAAGGGCTGTTCGCCGACGCGATCGGGTCGGCCGACGCTGTCGCCGAGCCGGACGCCCGTTGGTCGGCAATGCGCAATGTCGCGGCCGCACAGGCTGCGGCGGCCGTTTCAGGCTTCCGGCCGGAGTAGCATCCGCGCCCCATTTGAAAGCCCTGCCGGTCTGCCTAGGGCAAGCGCACTGAAGAATCTCGTCGACAAGTCAGCGTGCCGACAGATTTGGCCGACGGCGCATGATTTCGTAAATTGCCCATCATAATTGTCATAACAAAGATCGATAAGCAGTAGAAAATATTAATGTTCTTCTGCCTAAGTATTCGATAAATAACAGATTCGCCTTTCTTTAAGAAATCAGGCATATTCTGAGCAAGGGGGCGACGTCATGTCGGCCGATTGTGGGCAGGGATTTGGAGTCGCGGCCGACATTTTGGCTCGGAAACGGTGTCGGCCCCGTTCGGGATAGGATACGGCCGTTCCGCCACAAGGCTGCAAGCGGCAGGGAACCATGGCAATCAGGAGCCTGAGATGACCCGAACCGACGTTATGGATGCCTTGGGTTCCGCGGAATGCACCGCGTCCTATCGCCGTCTCGCCCGACGGGACCGTTTCAGCCGGGCAGCCATGCTGCTCGCCGATCTGAGCCTGGCCTGGTCCGGCGTGACCGTCACGCTCTACATGGTTCTGGAGAGGGTTTGATCGACGCCCTTCGGCTTGGCCGCTTGCAGCTGCTCCTGCTCCTGCCGCTTCTCTAAGAACCGGCGGATCCCGGCCGGCTCCGGCATCACATCGGTCGACCGGCCGTGGTTGCACCGCCCGGAGAACGGCACGGCTTCCCTCCGGCGCCACGGTGCGCTCCTCTCCGGCACCGATAGCGCTCGCGCCGGAGCGGCATAAGACCGCGATCACCTGATCATCGAGAGGGTACCGGCCATCTCTCCTGCGGGCTTGCCTCGGCACCTCTTGCCTGGTCGATAGGAACGCCCGATCACCAATGCCGCCTTCGATCGGTTGCGTCGGCCGCCGGCAACCCTACATCTCCGATCATGACTGCCGCGCCTGCGGGGCCGGCGATGGATCGGAGGACCGCCATGGTGAATGTGAGATCCCTGCTTGACCGTCATCTCGGTGCCAACAGCCCGGCCGCGGGCGAACCGCAGCAGGGTGGCTTCAGCCTCGACCAGTTGTTGACGGGGCGGGGTGGTCTCGCCACGGGCGCTGTCGCCGGGGGTCTGGCGGGGTTGCTGCTGGGCGGTGCGAAGCCGAAGAAGATTGCCAGGACCGCGCTGACGGCCGGTGGCGTCGCCCTGGTGGGCGGGCTCGCCTACAAGGCCTGGCGCGACTGGCAGGCGAAGCGGACGCCAGCCCCGGCCGCTGCCGAAACGCCGCTTGAGGCGCCTGCCGGCGGCGCGTTCCTGCCGGATGCGGAGCCGGATCGACGCGATCTCGCCCGCGCGCTCACCCGTGCGATGATCGCTGCGGCCAAGGCGGACGGCCATGTGACGCCGGAAGAGCGCGAGCGCATTATGGCGCAGCTGCAGCCCCTGGACATGGACCAGAGCGACCGCGGCTTCGTGGAGGCGGAGCTTGCCGGCCCGCTGGACGTCAACGCCGTGGCACGCGACGGGACGACGCCGGAACGGGCGGCGGAGATCTACACGGCTTCGCTGCTGGCCATCGATCCGGACGGGGAGGCGGAGCGTGCCTATCTGGCGTTGCTGGCGGCACGGCTCCGGCTCGATCCGGATCTGGTCGCCCACATCCACGCCAACGCCGCCGGCCCGCTATAGACGGCGCTCGGCATCACCTGTGCCCGGCCCTGACGCCGGGCGCAGGCTACCGCCGCTCGAACAGTCGCTCGATCTCAGGCAACGCCAAGCTCACATGGGTGGGGCGGCCGTGGTTGCATTGGCCGCTGAACGGGGTGGCTTCCATCTGGCGCAATAGTGCGTTCATCTCCGGCACCGTCAGCGCTCGGCCGGCGCGCACGCTGCCGTGGCAGGCCAACGTGGCACAGACGGCGTCCAGGCGCCGGCGCAGCGGCTCGGCGCGGTCGAACTCGGCCAGGGACTCCGCGAGGTCGCGCACCAAGCCGGCGACGTCGGTGTCGCCCAGCAGCGCCGGCACGGTGTGGGCGGCGACGGCGCCGGGGCCGAAGGGCTCCAGCTCCAGGCCCAGACCCGAGAGCTCCTCACGGCGCTCCACCAGGCGGTCGACCTCGGCCTGGCTCAGGTCGACCACAGCGGGGAACAACAGGCGTTGGGCGGCAACCGGGCCGGCCTCCAGCGCGGCCTTCATGCCCTCGTAGACGATGCGCTCATGTGCGGCATGCTGGTCGGTGATCACCAGGCCGCCCGGCGTTTCCGAGACGATATAGGTGTTGTGCAATTGCGCCCGGGCGGCGCCGAGCGGATGCTCGGCCGGCGGCGGCCCTTCGGCCTCGGCCGCCGGCACGGTACGGGCCGAGGGCGGGCCTATCGGCGCCTGGTACTGCGCTACGGCCTCGGCCAGGCCCAGTGGCGGCGTCCTGGGCTCGTGCGCGGGGAAGCGGTAGCCGGTCGTGGCGCCGCCTGCGTGACGGCCACCCAGGATGGCGGTGCCGAGGCCGCTGGAGGCGCGGTGGCCGGCTTCCGCCAGCGCGTGGCGCAAGGCCGAGACCAAGAGGCCGCGCACCAGCATGGTGTCGCGGAAGCGGACTTCGGCCTTGGCCGGGTGCACGTTCACGTCCACCGCCTCGTGCGGCAGGTCGATGAAGAGTGCCACCACCGGATAGCGGTCGCGCGGGATCAGGTCGGCGTAGCCGCCGCGCACCGCGCCCAACAGCAGCTTGTCGCGCACCGGCCGGCCGTTGACGAACAGGTATTGCGCCTGGCCCGTGGCCCGGTTGTGGGTGGGCAGTGCGGCGTGGCCGGTCAGCCGGACGCCGTCGCGTTCCGCCCTGATCTCCAGCGCATCGGCGGCGAAGTCGCGGCCCAGGATATCGCCCAGGCGCTGCAGCCGTGCCGCGGCCCCGTCGCCGGCAGCGGGAGCCAGTGACAGGCGCCGCCGCGCGCCGTCCATCAGCGTGAACGCGATCGCCGGGCAAGCCATGGCAAGCCGCGTGACCGCCTCTTCGATCGCTGCCGTCTCGCTACGCTCGCTCTTCAGGAACTTCAGGCGCGCCGGGGTGGCATAGAACAGGTCGCGCACCTCCACCCGCGTGCCCGCCCGGCCGGCCGCGGGCGCGGCTTCGCCCGCCGTGCCGCCCTCGACCGTCAGCGCCCAGGCCGTGCTGGCGGCGGCGTCGTGTCGACGCGAGGTGAGCGTCATGCGGCTGACCGCGCCGATCGACGGCAGCGCCTCGCCCCGGAACCCCATCGTATGGATGGCCAGCAGATCGTCCGATGGCAGTTTCGATGTGGCGTGCCGCTCGATCGCCAGCTTCAGCGCCTCGGGCCCCATGCCGACGCCGTCGTCGGTGATGGAAAGGAAGGTGCGACCCCCGTCACGCGTGACCACATCGATGGTGCTCGCACCGGCGTCGATGCTGTTTTCCACCAGCTCCTTCACCGCCGCGGCCGGCCGCTCGACCACCTCGCCGGCGGCAATGCGGTTGACCAGCGTCGACGGCAGGACGCGGATGGCGGACGGGCGGTGGAGATCGTCTGGCATCTAGGGATTGTAGGCTCTTGGCCGATGGGACGCCAGAGAGTGTGCGGATGGGGTGACGGCGTGCGGAAATCCGCAGCGGGCTGGGGATCGGTGCGGGTGTGTCGTGAGTCGCGCCTCTCGCAAAATACGATCGGATCGCCGCAGGGATCTGCAGCCAGGATGCCGAAGCAATCAAAGCGATCGGTAATTCGGTTAAATAAGTCCTAACTCTTGCTGGCCGTTAATCTTCTGTTAACCATGGATTTCACATAACATTGCTTTACCTTGATTTAACGAAGGCATCATACTAGATAGGGTCACCGGATGTTATGAAAGTTTGTCTGTCAGGTGGAGTTACAATGCTGGATCAGGCTGTGGGAATGCTACCTCGGTCGGAAGTTGTCATTGTCGACGACGATCCGGAGGACTGCCTCTGGATAGAGCGCTGCCTGCGCCGAGGCAGCGGCAGCCTCTTGCAAGCGAGGTCCGCCAATTCCTACGGCGATGGGCTGTCGCTCTTGAACTCACGGCCTTTTGAGGGCGCGCTGATCGATCTCGACCTCGGTGCCCAGTCCGGCGTGGACCTGATCTCCGAGCTCGGCGGCCGCTCTGCGAAGACGCCGATGATCGCCGTCACCGGGCGATCGAGTCGGTTCATGGACGAGCGGGCGGCCGAGGCCGGGGCCTACGCCTTCCTGGAGAAGGACTATCTCGATTTCGATCGGCTGGACCGCGCAATCCGGTACGCCCGGCGTGCGCATGCAGCAGAGACCCATTTGCAGGAACTGGCCCACAACGCCCTGCAGGCGACCGCGGCGAAGAGCGAGTTCCTGGCGCGCATGAGCCACGACTTCCGCACGCCGCTGAATGCCATTCTGGGCTTTGCGGAGATGCTGGAGTCGCAGGCCTATGGTGCCCATTCCGAGGCGCGAACGACCGAGTACGCCCACTACATCGCGGAAAGCGGCCGGCATCTGCTCGACCTCGTCAACAATGTACTGAGCCTGTCGCGAATCGAGGCCGGGCGGTACGACCTTAAGAAGGTGTGGCTGGACCTGGCGGAGGTTCTGCCCCCCATGCTGCGGCTGGTCGCCGGGACGGCGGCGAAAAAGGCGATCAAGGTCGACCTGGTCCTGGGCCATGGCGGCCACCTGCTGTTGGCCGACCAGACAGCGCTGAAGCAGCTGGTGGTAAACCTGCTGTCCAATGCCGTGAAGTTCACGCCCGAAGGCGGGCGGGTGGAGCTGGTGACCGGCATTGTCGACGGGGAACTGCATGTCGGCGTGCGCGACACCGGCGTCGGCATGTCGCCGGCTGAGATCGACATCGCGCTCAGCCCGTTCGGGCAGATCCGGCGGACCCATCAAGTCTCGCAGGAAGGCTCGGGCCTGGGGCTGCCGATCGTCAAGTCGCTGGTGGAGTGCCATGGCGGCCGCCTGGTGCTGCGCAGCCGCCGCGATCACGGCACCCAGGCCATCCTGATCTTTTCGCGGGATGCCGTTTCCGAAGCGGTGTCGAACGACATGTCCGTGCCGCCGCAGGGCGCCGGCCAGCAGTCCGCCTGACTCGTCAGCACTTTCGGCTAGGTCGCATCACGGCGCGCCGGCCAGCGGCGCCACCGGCAGCCGCACCCGGAACGTAGACCCCTTGCCCGGCGCGGACTGCGCGCTGATCTGGCCGCCATGGGCCTCGGCGATGCGCTTGCAGATCGCGAGCCCCATGCCCAGACCGTCGATTTCGCCACGACCCGTGAGGCGCCGCAGCGGCAGGAAGATCTCTTCCTCCTCGCGCGCATCGAAGCCGCGGCCGTTATCGGTGACGGTGACGTCGCAGAGTCCGCTGTCCGGTTCCGCCATCGCGGACGCGATCTGGATCGTCAGCCGGCGGTCGGGGGATCGGTATTTGACGGCGTTGCCGACGAGGTTGTTGAACAGCACCGACAACAGCCGGTGCTCGCCGGTTACGGTCGGCAGATCGCCCACCTCCACCTCAGCACCGGCCTCCTCCAGTGCCGGGGCGACATCGTCCAACACGTCGGCGATGACTGTGTTCACGGCCACGGGCCGCAGGCTGTCGGCGTCGACGGCGATCCGATAGAGATCGAGAAGCGCTTCGATCAACGCTCGCATCCGTTCCGCCGCCGAGCGGATGGTCGCGATGGTGCTGCGGCCGCTGTCGCCGATCCGCTCGCCGAAATCCTCGTCCAGCATGGCGGCAAAGCGGTCGATCTTGCGGATCGGCTCTCGCAGATCGTGGGACGCGGCGGACGCAAACGTCGCCATGCTGTTGCTCACCCGCATCAGCTCGCTTGTGCGGCGGCGCAGCGACTCCTCCGTTGCCGCGTGGTCCGACATGTCGATCAGAACCGCGGCCACGCGGCCATGCTCGTCTCCCGGGATGGCGTGCAGGGTCAGATCGACGTCCAGCGTGCCGCCGTCGGCGCGCAAAAGGAAGGTGCGGGCCGTCGCTGTCCGGTCGGCCGGGTCCTTGGGTCGTCTGGCAGCAAGCGCCCGCAATCTGCCGGGCGAGTATTCCGGCAGCAGGTCGCCCAGGCTGCGGTTCGCCAGATCCGCCATGGTCAGGCCCGACCACAGGCAGGCCGCCCGATTGGCGTTCAGAATGGCAAAGCTGTCCGCTGTGGCCAGGACGACGGCGATATGGGCCACGTCCAGAAGCCGCGCCAGCGTCGTCTCCAGATCCGCCTGCGCACGGCCGAGGGCATGCGCATCCGACATGTCGACGACGCTGACGGCGAAGCCACGGATGTGGCCGTCGCTGTGGAAGTCCGGCTCATAGACCACGCTGCTCAGGATCTCCGCGCCGTCTTCCGGGCCCTTGGCGTGGCGGGTGAAGCCGATGCGCTCGCCCCTCAGCACGGCGGCGATCCGCGGCTCGGCCTCCGCATACAGATCGGCCGGCAGGACGTCGCGGAGGCGATGGCCGATAATCCGGCTGGTCGGCAACTGCAGCGCCCGCCCATAGGCGTCGTTGGCGTAGCGGAACTCGCCACTGGCATCGACATAGGCGATCTGACTGGGCGTTGACCCCATCACCGTGCGCAGGATCTCTTCGCTTTCCCGCACGGTGTCCTCGGCCTGAACCACATCCTCGATATCGACGAAGACGGCCAGCCAGCCCTCCAGCGCCCCGCCATCGCCCATCAGCGGGTGCGCGCGCATGGCGACATGGCGGTCGGCTTCAGTCGGCTGGTGCCGTAACCGGAAATAGCAGGGGAACGGGGCGGGCTGACGCATCGCCGTGTCCCACGCGGCGCGTACGCGGTCGCCGTCGTCTTCGGCTACGGCGTGCAGCCAGCCACGACCATCATACGCCGTCGCATCCTGCCCGGTGTAGTCATGCCAAGCCTCGGCCTCGCCGCGAAGGTTGGCGCCGGCATCCAGCTTCAGCGAGAACGCGCCGGTCAGCTCGGCGATCGTCTCGTAGTACTGCGTCCGCTCGGCAAGGGCGATCTCGACCTGCTTGTTGGCCGTGATCGAATAGACGGTGATCACGGCGCCATCCATCTCGCCCTTTTCAGCGCGATAGGGCAGGCAGCGGATCTGCCACCATCCGCCGTCGTCGGCCTGCCGATCCACCTGGACGACGTTGCGGGCTTCGAGGGCTTGGCGCACGAGCGCATACAGATCCAGATCGCGAAGCTGCGTGGTGATGTGCGACAGGCTGCGGCCGGCGTCCTCCGGTATCAGGTTGACGACACGCGTGACCGCCGCGGTGAAGCGCCGGATCTGCAACTGGTCGTCAACGAAGATGACGCCGATATCCGTGGCGCTCAGCAGGTTCTGGATATCGCGGTTCAGCGATGCCAGTTCGGCATTCTGCTTCTGATACTCCGCATTGACGGTATAGAGCTCTTCATTGACCGACTGCAGTTCCTCGTTGGTGGACTGCAGCTCCTCATTCGCGGCCATCAGCTCTTCGTTGGTGGACTGCAGCTCCTCATTGGAGGTCTCGACCTCTTCGATCGTCGCCTGCAGGTTCTCCCGCGTGTGACGCAGCTCATGCTCGAGATCGAGGATCCGCTGTGCTGCCAGTTCGTTGGCGTCGACGAACCGCATGGTATCCGTCTGCGCCTGATCGCCCTCCGCAGGTTCCTCGAACGTCACCAAGAGGAAGCGGACCGGCTTGTCGCTGGTCGTGGACAGTGGCGTCACGGACAGCGTGATCTGCCGGCCCATGTCGGCGTCGGACAGGCGCACGCGCGGGAACACGGTTGTGCTGCGCTCGCGCATCGCCCGCTCGATCCCGGTCGCCAGCGGCACGCGCAGGCTGTCGTCGACCATGCGCAGGATATCCGACGACATCGCCCCCTTCGGCGGATGCAGATAGCTGCGGGTCTCGCCGAAGGTATGCAGCAGTTCCCGCTCCGCCGTGATCAGGGCGCCGGCCGGGATGAACTTCTCCAAGAGGGCGGTATAGGCAGGAAACAGCGACTGCTCGCGCCGTCTCGGCATGCCGGCCTGGCGCGGCATGGCGCTGGCATCCCGATCGTGCACTATCCCCAAGCCGAACAGTCCCTCAGGCGCCAGCGGCGTGTGGCGCGAGCTCTGTTTGCGGAAAAGCCGCCAACGGGAATTGAGCGCTTCGAACTCGTCCTCCTGCTCGCCGAGGGACTCGCTGGGCCCGAGAAACAGGAAGCCGCCCTGGCTCAGCCCGAAATGCAGCAGCGACAGCACTCGCGTCTGTGTCGACGGATCCAGATAGATCAGCAGGTTACGGCAGGTCACCAGATCGAGCTTGGTGAACGGTGGGTCGCTCATCAGATTGTGGAAGGCAAAGACGACCCATTTCCGGATGGCCGGGATCACACGGTACTCGTCATCGCTAACGGCCTCGAAGTATCGCTCTCGCCGCGCCGGCGAAAGCGCCTGCACACTGTGCGTGCTGAAGATCCCGCGTGTTGCCCTATCCAGCGCAGCGCGGTGGATGTCGGTGGCGAAAATCTGGGCGGTGACGGGGAACCCGGCCCGCAAGCCCGCCTCATGCACCAGGATCGCGATGGAGAATGCCTCTTCGCCGCTTGAACAGCCGGGTACCCAGATGCGGATCGGTCGCCGTGGCCCGACCTCCTCCACCAGAGGCTCGATCGCCTGGCTGACCAGTGTGTCGAAGGCATCTTCGTCGCGGAAGAACTCGGTGACCGAGATCAGAAGGTCGTTGGCGAGTGACTGTGCCTCTTCGGGATCGCGTTCCAGCTCCACCAGATAGTCTTCGATCCGCTCGAAGTTGCAGAGCTGCGCGCGGCGGATTATCCGGCGCATCACCATGCTGGACTTGTAGCTGGAGAAATCGACCTGAGAGCTTTGATAGAGGGCGGAGAAGATGCGGTGGATGACATCCTCCGGCCGGCCTTCGACCTGCGGCTGCATCGGATGGTCGGCTTCAGCCACGCGGTCCCGCACGAAAGCGGCGATGATCTCGCCGATCATCGGAGACTCGACCACATGGTCGGTAGCGCCGGTGTCGATGGCCGACCGCGGCATGCCGTCGAACTTGGCACTGTGTGGATCCTGCGCGATGGTCAGCCCGCCGGCTTCCTTCACGGCGCGAAGGCCGCGCGCGCCGTCGCTTCCCGTACCGGACAGCACCACCGCGGCGGCGCAGGGTCCGTAATCCCGAGCCAGCGATCGGAAGAAGATGTCGATCGGCCGTGTATAGTGGCCGCCCATATCCCGATCGGACAGAAGGAACCGCTCGCCGGCGATGATCATGTCCTTGTTGGGGGGGATCACATAGACGACGTTGGGCCGGACAGTCGCCCCGTCGCTCACCACCTCCACCGGCATCTTGGTGTGGCGCGCGATCAGCTCGTCCAGCAGGCTCTTGAAGTCCGGCGACAGGTGCGTGACCACGACGAAAGCCGTCTCCGCCTGGCCATCGACATGGTCGAACAGGCTCTCCAGGGCCTCCAGACCGCCAGCGGATGCACCAATGCCGACAACGAACCGCGGCGGCTGGTCCGGACGCGCAAGGTGGGCCACCTGCTCGGCTGTTGTCGAAGGATCGTCGGCGTCAGGCATCGGCGATGGCCCTTGGCAGGTTGATGCCGCGTGAAGGGAGCGTCGCTTTCGGTGCATCCGTAAGCGACGCTGCCGGCCAACGGAAAGAAAGCTTCGCTGCCCGCTATCTTAATGACCGGACACCACTATCCCGGCATGCGTACAAGAAAGTATACCGGATTTTTGAATAAGAATAGAGATAAGTGAATCTTACGGCAGAACCTTCTTACCTCCGACATTCCCAGTCGGCAAGGCACATCACAGGAGAGGTTGCCGTCTCTTGCCGGCACAGTGCACCAGACGGCAACTGTCGAGACACGGGCGCGATTGCCGCCATACCCCATGCATCATCGGGGATGGCGGCGTTGTTCATTCTGGTACATCGCGCCAGCGGATCGCCGGCGATGGCGACCGCCTGCTAGCGATTGGATTTGTAGTATCCGATCAGTCCGTTGGTGGAGCCATCATGGCCGGTGACTGCGGCATCGCCCTCCAGCTCCGGCAGGATGGCCTTGGCGAGTTGCTTGCCCAATTCCACCCCCCACTGGTCGAAGCTGTAGACGTCCCAGATGATGCCCTGGACGAACACCTTGTGCTCGTAGAGCGCGATCATCATGCCAAGATGATAGGGATCGACCTCAGGCACCATGATCGAGGTGGTTGGGCGGTTCCCGGTGAACACCTTGTGGGGAACCAGCGCCTCCAAAGCCTCGCCGGAGAGGCCGGACGCGCTGAGCTCGGCCCGCGCCTCGTCTTCCGTCTTGCCCTTCATCAATGCTTCTGTCTGGGCGAAGAAGTTGGACAGAAAGATCTTGTGGTGATCCCCGATCGGGTTGTGGCTGCGCGCCGGCGCGATGAAATCGCAGGGGATCAGCTTAGTCCCCTGATGGATCAGCTGATAAAACGCGTGCTGCCCATTGGTGCCCGGCTCACCGAACACGATGGGTCCGGTCTCATGTCCGACGGCCCGGTTGTTGCGGCCGGTCGACTTGCCGTTCGACTCCATATCCAGCTGCTGCAGATAGGCGGTGAACCGGTGCATGTACTGGTCGTAGGGCAGCACCGCATAGCTCTGCGCGCCGAAGAAGTTGTTGTACCAGAGACCGAGCAGCGCCATGACGACCGGGATGTTTCCGGCCAGCGGGGCGGTGCGGAAATGCTCGTCCATGGCATGCCCGCCATCCAACAGGCGCTCGAAAGCCTCCATGCCGAGGCCGATGGCCACAGGCAGGCCGATGGCGGACCAGACCGAATAGCGTCCACCGACCCAGTCCCAGAACGCGAACATGTTGGCGGGATCGATACCGAACTGCCGGACCGCCGGCTCGTTGGTCGACAAGGCTACGAAATGCTTGGCGATCGCGCTCTCCGGCGCGCCGCTTTCCAGAAACCAGCGGCGGGCTGATTGGGCGTTGGTCAGCGTCTCCTGCGTCGTGAACGTCTTCGACGCGATGATGAACAGCGCCGTCTCAGGATCGAGACGCTTCACCGTTTCGGCGATATGCGTGCCGTCCACGTTCGAGACGAAGTGCAGCCGGATCTCAGGATGCTGATAGGGCTTCAGCGCCTCGCTGACCATCACGGGTCCGAGATCGGAGCCGCCGATGCCGATATTCACCACGTCGGTGATGCGTTTGCCGGTATGGCCGGTCCACTCCCCGGATCGTACCCGATCGGAGAAGCTGCGCATCTGGGCCAGAACCGCGTTGACGTCAGGCATCACGTCCGTGCCGTCGACCAAGATCGGCCGGTTGCTGCGGTTGCGCAGCGCCACATGCAGAACCGACCGGCCTTCGGTCCGGTTGATGGCCTCGCCAGCGAACATGGCGTCCCGCCAGCGCGCAACCTCTCGCTCTTCGGCGAGATCGACTAGGTGGTCCAGCGTGTCGGCCGTGATGCGGTGCTTGGAAAAGTCGAACAGCAGACCGCCGAGCGATAGGGAAAAACGCTGGAACCGATCGGGATCCTGAGCGAAGAGATCGCGCATGTGCAGGTCGCGGACATGGGCGTGGTGCTCTGCCAGGGACTGCCAGGCGTGGCTGTCTGAAGGCGCGGTCATCGCGTGAGGACTCCGATGCCAAGAGGGACGGTCAAGACCGGTTCGATGGGCGACACCCTACATGAATTGCCACCATCGGGGCATCCATCGCCGTGTCCTGGATCAATCATACGGCGAAGACAAAGTTTCGCCCGCGCGTTGCTGCTGACCGTTGGCTTGGCCGCGGCGGGATGTGACGATGGCGGCGGTTCAGGGGGCGGTGCGGCCGCTGAAGCGCTCTCGGCCTGCACCGAGACGGGCTACAAGAGCGCGGCCGTCTGCACTTGCTATGTCGACACAGTATCGCAACGGCTCGATCCGCCGGACGTGCAATTCTACTTAGGCGCGTGGCTGCACCGTGACATCCGCGGTCTGGGCGATGCAGATGCCGCGGCGGCGCTCGGCATCAGCCGCGCCCAGTTCCACGAGCGCCGCCAGGTCTTGTGGGAGCGCCTGGTCGACGACCTGAGCCTGTGTGGTGGATGATCGGCGCGCTGCTGCCGTCAACGGCGCGTTAACGCCACCGCAGCCACCATGGGTCGCCTCAAGACGTATCGGTGGACGGCACCTTGCGCATGTCAGAATTCCATCTGATCCACCACATGGCCCGCACGGGTGGCACGGTCATCAGCAAGTGCATTGCCGCCATGTCGGGCGTGGCGCTGTTGTCGGAGATCCATCCGAAGGGGATGACGGAGTATCACCCCGTCCTGCAGGCGGTGAAGTGGTACCAGCTTGTCCCGCTCGACGAAGCCCGACGGCTGGCGGTGGACTGCCCCGGGGATTTCGCGCGCTGCATGGGCATCATCCTGCGCCATGCGGCAGACCGCGGCGTGGCGCTTGTGGTGCGGGACTGGAACCATCTGGACTTCACCGGCGTCCCGTATATGCAGCCGGACTATCGGCTGGCCTGCTACGACGCGCTGTCCGCGGTCGCCCCGACCCGGCATGCCGCCACGGTTCGGCACCCGGTGGCCCAGTGGCGCAGCCTCAAGCGTCTGCCGATGATGGCCGATGTGGCTCTGTCGCGAGAGGATTTCCTGACCGGTTACCACCGCTTCGCGCTTGAGGCGGCACAGGCCGGCTTCATCCGCTACGAAGACTTCACCCAGGATCCGGATGGGGAATTGAGCCGCCTGTGCGCCATGATCGGCATCGCCTTCGATCCCGGATATCGGCAGCGTTGGCACGAGGTGCAGACGATCACCGGCGACAGCATCTCAGACCGGGCGACGTCCGCGGAGATCCGACCAGACCGACGGCCACCGGATCCAGAGGAACTGGCAGCCTTCGAGGGGCTGCCGCTCTATGCGGAGAGCCTGGAAATCCTCGGCTACGTCCAGTGAGGCCATGAAGCTTCGGTTCAGAGCCCGGCGTCGAGTTCCCGTTCAGCCATTTCTTCTGCACTCAGCACCGTGTCCGCCTGGAATGCGTCCGGCGGATTGCCGACCACCACTGCAGTCAGGCCGTCGCCATCTAGCAGCTCAGCCGCCAGCCGGCTCACCTGGTCCGCCGTCACCGCTTCCAGGCGGGCTGTCCGATCCTCGATGAAATCGATACCCATGCCTTCCAGCTGTGCCCAGACCAACATGCCGGCAATGCCTTCCGAGGACGTGAACAGCAGCGGGAACGACCCGGTCAGGTAGGCAACGCTGTCGCTGACCTCGTCTTCCGTGACGCCGCCTTGCGCCATCTCCAGCCAGACGGCGCGCGTCTGGGTCAGGGCCTCGGGGACATTCTCGTTCGACAGCTGGCCGGCAACCATCAGCAGATCGACCAGTTCCGTCTCCCTTAGCCAGCTTGTGATGCCATAGGTCAGCCCCCGCCGCTCGCGCAGCTCACGGCCCAGCCTGGAGCGCAGTGCGCTGGCACCGAGGATCTGGTTCATCACAAGGGCCGCATAGTAGTCAGGATCTTCACGGTCAACGCCGTTCTGGACGACCAGCATGCTGCTTTGCGGCCCGTCGCGTTGGACCAGTATGCTCTCGCCGACGGGCGGCGGACCGGGCGGCGCGATCGGCTCGAAATCCGATGTTTCCGGCAGCGCACCGAACACCGTGTCCAGCGCGATGGCCAGGGTGTCGGCATCGATGTCGCCGGCAACGCCGATCACCAGACCATCGCGGGTGAACCGCCGTGCCACGAAATCGTGCAGATCGTCAGTGGTCAGTCCGCCCAGCGTCGCCGCCGTTCCCCGGGACGGGCGGCCGAACGGGTGCCCGGGATACGCCACCTCATAGAACGCCCGCCGCGCCATCCAGGACGGATCGGCTACGGTTCGGCGGATATCAGCCAACACGGCCGCGCGCATCCGCTCCACCGCCTCCGCATCGAAACGCGGTGCGGTCAGCGCAAGCCGCAACAGGTCGAAAGCCTCTTCGGCGTGCAGTGCCGTTGTCCGCATCGTGCCGTAGAAGTGATCGACACCCGGGGTGAAATAGAGGTCGATGGCGCGATCGTTCAGCAGGTTCTGGAAGTCGCGGGACTCGATATTGCCGGCGCCTTCGTCGAGCAGGTAGCTGACCAAGTTGGTCAGCCCTTCCTTGCCCTCCGGATCGGTCGTCAATCCACCGGGAAACGCGAACTCGATGGAGATCACCGGAATTCGATCGTTCTGGATCAGCCAGGCCTCAAGGCCAAGCGGCGTGATCACGTGCTGCACTTCAACGGCTTTGGCGCCGTTGCCGGCCGGCAGTGCCGCGGCGAGCGCCAGTCCAGCCAGGCCGGCGATCCAGCGGGCATAACGTGTCATTGCGCCGACTCCTGTCCGGTTTCCGCTTCAGGGTCGCCCGGCAGCAGAAGGCCGGTAACCGATCGTCCGGGGCGCAGTACGGCGTGCGCGGCCGCCATGATGTCGTCCGCAGTGACGGCGCCAATCCGCTCGGGCCACTCTTCAACCACATCGATGCCGACCCCGGCGGTCAAGGCGCGCCCCAGGGTGCGAGCGGGTCCGCCAAGGCTGTCACGGGCATAGATCGCCGCCAGCACCAGCCGCTCTTTGGCCGACTCCACTTCCCACTCCTCGACGCCTTCGCTCAGCAGCAGGGCGATTTCCGCGTCCACGGCTGCCTCGATCACCTCCGGATCGACATCGCCGTTGGGCGCGACGAAGATCCCGATTTCGGTCTCGTCGAAATAGACAGGGGAGTAGGCGCTGCCGGCGCCGACCGCTATGCCTTGGTCCAGGACGAGCGCTTCGTAGAGCCGGCTGGTCGTCCCGGCGCCGAAGATCTCGTTCAGCACCTGCAGTGCATACGCATGCTCCGTGGCGCCGCGGGCATAGCTGGGTGCGAGGTAGAAGCGCCGCCAGGATGGCTGCTGCACATTCGGGTCAGTCAGCACGATGCGCCGGGCGATCGCGACTTCGGGTTCCTGGGGGCGGGCGCGTTCCGGCACGGGGCGGCTCGGAATGGGCCCGTAGATACGTTCTGCCAGCGGCCTTAGCTCGGCGGCGTCGATGTCACCCGAGACGATCAGGATTGCGTTGTTGGGGGCATACCAGGTCTCGTAGAACTCGGCCGCATCCTCCAGCGAGAGCTCCGCCATCTCATGTTCCCAACCGATGATCGGTCGGCCGTAGGGATGGTTCTGATAGAGCGCGGCCAGCATCTGCTCCGACAGCCGCGAACTCGGATTGTCGTCGATCCGCTCGCGCCGTTCCTCGATGATGACCGACCGTTCCGTGTCAACGATGTCTGCGTCCAGGGCCAGGTTCACCATCCGATCGGCCTCCATCTCCATAACCAGAGGCAGGCGGTCGACCGCGACGTTCTGGAAATAGGCCGTCATGTCCCAAGAGGTGAAGGCGTTGTCCTGCCCGCCATTGCGCCCGACGATGCGGCTGAACTCGCCATCGTCCAGCGAATCGGTGCCCCGGAACATCAGATGTTCCAGGAAATGGGCAATGCCGGAAACGCCGGGCGTCTCGTCGGCCGCGCCGACACGGTACCAAACCATATGGGTGACGACCGGGGCACTGCGGTTGGTGACGACGACCACCTGCATGCCGTTGTCCAACTCGAACATTTCCGGTTCGAAAACGCCCGAATGGGCCGGGGACGCCAGAGTCTGGAGACCAATCAGCGCTGCGGCGGCTGTGCTGAAGACGGATGCGCGGGTACAGAGCGGCACGGCCCAACACCTCCCGATTGCCATTGGACGACGTCCGGGCACAGATCTGCCCGCTGGAGCCTCAGGAGGTAGTGCAGGGTCGGCTAGAAATCAAACAGTCCGTCCAAGACGCCCTCAAGCGGTGCCCGCTCGCGCCGCTCGATCGTTGGCACCTCGCCCTCGTTGAGGGGCTCGCCCGTCGCGGCGGCCGTGGCAAGGCGGGCGGATTCGGCCTCCGGATCGACGACCAGACCGGCCGGCAGCGGATCCTGCCAGAACAGCAGCCTCTGGACGAAGCCCTCATCCTCTTCGACGAGTTCCGTCGTCTCCTGGTCCACGATCCGACGAATGTCGGGGTCCAGGCCGTCGGCGCCGGCCTGCCGCAAGAGTGCGCCTTCCGCGGGCGTCACGCTGGACGGGTCCACGGGTTCGAAGGTCGCCGGCTGCACCTCAACGCCAAACACGGCCGATGCCGCCTGGTCGCGCGGCGTGCCTTCCTGTGGGCGCGGCGCTCCGGGCCTTGGCGGCTGCAGCGCGTAGCTCGGTGGCATGGACAACGGGGCCCGGGAGACGACGGCGAATTCGTCCGGGACCCTTCGGTCGAGCCCGAAGGCTTGGCGTGTGTCGTCGCCGCACGCCGCCAGGACGGTTCCGCCCAGGCACAGCATGGCGATCGGAAGGGACTTCTTGTGGATGCTCATGGCTTGTGACGCCCAATCGAAATCTGTTTCGTCAACTCCTCGTCGGCCGGTGCCACAGCCTGCCGCCGTTTCACGGATCGGCATCTTTGCGCCGCTGGTGCGAATGGCCCAGGAAACTGTCGACGATCAACAGGACCACACCGATCGAGATGGCGCTGTCGGCGATATTGAAGGCCGGCCAATGCCACCCGTATAGATGAAAATCGAAGAAGTCGGCAACTGCCCCGAACTGAAGACGGTCGATGACGTTGCCGACGGCGCCGCCGATGATCAGCCCAACCGTCAGCGCCACCAGCCGGCGAGGGGTGCGGATCAGCCACACCGTAAGGCCGGCCGTGATCGCCATGGCAAGGGCGATCAGCACCCAGCGCATGAAGGGTTCGCCGCCGGCGAACATGCCGAAGCTGACCCCATAGTTCCACACCATCACCAGATTGAAGAACCCGGTGATCTCGATGGGCGGATGCCAACTCTGCGTCGTGATCGGCTCAGGCAGCCCGAAGACCTGCGTCAGGATTGCCCATTTGCTCACCTGATCGGCGATCAGGACCAGCGCTGCCAGCACCAGTCCCAATCGCACACATCCGCCCGACCGCATCAGCCGGCCGCACCCGTGATCGCAGGATGCACGCCGACAGCGTCTGCGCAGCGGCCGCAGACGTCAGGGAAGCGGGGATCGCTGCCGATATCCGGCAGGATCTTCCAGCACCGCTCGCACTTCCGCCCTTCGGCCAAGCCGGGCGTTACGGCCACGCCCGGCACGCCGTCCAGCCGGAAGGCATCGGCCGGCCCCTCGCCGGCGACGACCGTTACGGCCGACGCAATGACGATGTCTTCGAAGTCGATGCCGGCCAGCAGCCCGGCCTGGGCCTCGGTAACATGGACGGTCGGGTGGGCCTGCAGCGACGATCCAATCCGTTTCTCAGCCCGCTCCAGCTCCATCGCGCCGGTGACGACGCGGCGGATCTCCCGCACAGCCTGCCATTTCGCCGCCAGGTCGGGGGCCAGCCAGCTTGCAGGGATCTCGGGGAACACGCGCTCGTGCACGCTTCCCGCATCGTCGCCGTTGCGGGTCAGCCAAGCCTCTTCCGCGGTGAAGCAGAGGATCGGCGCGATCCAGGCTGTCAGGCAGTCGAACAGCGTGTCCATCACCGTGCGCGCAGCACGGCGGCGCACGGAGTCGGGTCGGTCGCAATAGAGCGCATCCTTGCGGATGTCGAAATAGAACGCCGAGAGGTCAAGGGCGCAGAAATTGTGCAGGTCCTTCGACATCTGGTGGAAGTCGAAGCCCGTCGTCTGCCGCCTCATGCCCGCATCCATCTCCGCCACGCGGTGCAGGATGTAGCGTTCCAGCTCCGGCATCTCTGCCGGGTCGATCTTCTCTGACTCGCTGAAGCCGTCCAGCGCCCCTAACAGGTAGCGCAGCGTGTTGCGCAGCCGGCGATAGGCGTCGACATGGTGTTTCAGGATATCGGGCCCGATGCGCACATCCTGGCTGTAGTCCGACCCGGCGACCCAAAGGCGCAGGATGTCGGCCCCGTTGGCGTCTGCCACCTCCTGCGGCATGACGGTATTGCCGAGCGACTTCGACATCTTGCGCCCGTCTTCGTCCAGCACGAACCCATGGGTCAGCACCGCGTCGAACGGCGCACGGCCCCGGGTACCGCAGCTTTCCAACAGCGAGGAATGGAACCATCCGCGGTGCTGGTCGGAGCCTTCCAGGTAGAGCGAGGCGGGCCAGGAGAGGTCGTCGCGCGTCTCCAGCACATAGCTGTGCGTGGCGCCGCTTTCGAACCAGACATCGACGATGTCGAAGACCTGGTCATAGTCTTCCGCGGCATAGGCGTTGCCCAGGAAGTCCTGCGGGTCGCGGGCGAACCAGGCGTCGGAGCCCTCACGCTCGAAGGTGTCGCCGATGCGCTCCAGCACCGCCGGGTCCTTCAAAGGCTCGCCTGTCTTGCGGTTGACGAAGATGGCGATGGGCACACCCCAGGCCCGCTGGCGGCTGATGCACCAGTCCGGCCGCGCTTCGATCATGGACGAGAGACGCGTGTATCCGGCGGGCGGATAGAACGCCGTGTCCTTCAGCGCCTTCAGTGCCGTGTCGCGCAGCCCGGTCTTGTCCATGGAGATGAACCACTGTGCCGTGGCGCGGAAGATCAGCGGCGCCTTTGATCGCCAACTATGGGGGTAGGAGTGGGTGAGGCGACCTTTGGCCAGCAGGGCACCGGCTTCCGCCAGCGCATCGACCAGGGCGTCGCTGGCGTCGCCCCGCTTGCCTTCGCTGGTATAGGTCGCCCGGCCCTCGAACAACGGCACCTGGGCTGTGAACGTGCCATCCTCGGCTACGGTTTCGGGCATGGGCAGGCCGTGGCGCTGGCCCAGCTCGAAATCCTCCGCCCCATGGCCCGGGGCGATATGGACCACGCCAGTGCCCTGTTCGGTCGTCACGAAGTCCCCGGCCAGCGCCGGCACGTCGAAAGCATAGTCTTCCGGTGCCCCGGCTTCGTGCAGCGGGTGACGGCAGACGGTTCCGGCCAGAGCCGAACCGGGGATGCGCTCGACCAGCCGCCAGTCCGTGATGTGCGCGCGGCCGGCCACTTCTTCTGCCAGAGCCGTCGCCACGACCAGCCGGTCGCCCAGGCGCGCGGCACTGCCTTCGTCCACGGCCGCCACCTCATAGACGCCGTACTCGACCTCGTCGCCATAGGCCACGGCGCGGTTGCCGGGGATGGTCCAGGGTGTGGTCGTCCAGATCACGATGCCGGCGGACGGCGCTTCTGCCAGGCTCTTCACCTCGCTCCGCGCGACCGGAAAGCGTACCCAGATGGTGGTGGAGACATGGTCGTCGTACTCCACCTCGGCTTCCGCCAGGGCGGTCTTTTCCACCACCGACCACAGCACCGGCATAAGCCCCTTATAGAGGGCGCCGTTCAGAAGGAATTTGTGGATCTCACGGACGATCTGGGCCTCAGCCGCCTTCGTCATCGTCAGGTACGGCCGCTCCCAGTCGCCGACCACGCCCAAACGCTGGAACTCCTCGGACTGCACGCGCACCCATTCCTCGGCGAAGGCGCGGCATTCCTGCCTCAGCTCCAGGATCGGCACGGCGTCCTTGTCGCGGCCTTCGGCGCGATAGCGCTCCTCAATCTTCCACTCGATGGGCAGGCCGTGGCAGTCCCAGCCTGGGACATAGTTGCTGTCCTTGCCCAGCATCTGCTGCGACCGGGCGACGATATCCTTCAGGATCTTGTTCATCCCCGTGCCGATATGGATGTTGCCATTGGCATACGGGGGGCCGTCGTGAAGGATGAAGGTCTCGCGGCCGGCCGACTGCTCGCGCAGGCGGCGGTACAGGTCCATCTCCTTCCAGCGGGCCAGCATCTCCGGCTCTTTCTTCGGCAGTCCGGCGCGCATGGGAAACGGTGTGCGCGGCAGGAACACCGTGGCCTTGTAATCGACGGTATCGGCCGGAGCGGCGCGATCGGGGGTATCGGCGGTCATCTCAGCTTGAGACCTCTATGGCCGGATCGGGCAGGCGCGGTTGGCATTAGGCGCGGTCGGATGATCCGGATCGTGAACGGGGTGACCGGCCGTCTTCACGGGTTCGGCACGGTCGAGCGCAGCAGGCGACGGACGCGTGAGGTCGCCCGTCTTTCAGGCCCGGCCCCCACCTATGAGGGCCGGGACGATAATTCGCCCGCTGCGGCGGGACGACGTGATCGTCGGCATGTGAAGCATGGCAGGCGCGATCCTACCCGATCTCGGTCGGCGGTCAAGCCGATGGCCGGTGCGCCTGGCGGTCGCCCGACGCATGGCGGTCGCTTCCACCCATGTGGCAGCGAAGCTGATCAAATGGCGGAACCGTATATAATTGGTGGTAATCTCAAGAAGACGCCGCGGCAACGCGAGCGGGCACGACAGGCAAGATGCAATTGTCCGACCCGGTAGATCCTATACGACCAGAATACACAACCCTCGCCGGCGGCAGCGGCGGACGGGGCGGGGAGGGGCCGCCAACCCGTCCGGCGCGGCCGCGCTCGCCTCCGCCGGAGGATGTGGTGGCACTCAGCCCCGACGCGCAGCGCGCCATGGAGGAGGACCTGCCTCCCCTGCTGCCGCTCGGCTGGATCGTCCGGCTCGCCCGGGGCCTGCGGTCGCTCTGGCAAGCACTGTTTACCGAGCGTGAGGCACCAGTTGCAGAGGGAGAGGCTCCGGCGCCCGCGCCGCTGGAACCGCCTTCGATGCCTGCCATGCAGTCGCCCGCGCTGCCACGTGCGCCGCGCCGTGTGGAGAAGGACCCGCGCGACCGCCGCCAGCACGAGCGCATCCCCAGCAAGGGATGTACCGTGCGCATCGACAGCCAGATCTACGAAATCCTGGACGTCAGCCTGGGCGGCTTCACCTTCGGTCCCGACCGCGACATGCTGATCCCCAACCAGCGCTTCTACTTCGAGCTGCGCTTCCACGGCGACCCACCGGCCCCGCCGGTGCGCGCCGACGGCATGGTGGTGCGTGTGAGCGGAGGGATCGTGGCGGCGAAATTCTTCCTGCCGCTGACGACGACGCAGAGGCTGATTGCCGAGTTCGTGGCGCGGAATATGGACGAATGAGCCGGGAGCGGCAGGTGCCGCTTGACGCAAGCGTGCGGGCGGACGTTGACGATGCCTGTGGTATCAGGACTGGAGGCTTCAACAGCAATCACGTCCACGCAGGCAACATGCCCGGATGTCCGGATGATCACCGCAGCAGTCGTTCAGTAAGAACGAGATCACACCGCCAAGATTCTCGATGTTGGCTCGATAGATGATCTTCCGGGATTGTCGTTCTGAGAAGATCACGCCTGCCTTTTCCAGGGCGGCCAGGTGAAAGGACGCGCGTGACGAGGATGCCCCGACGCGCTCGCCGACATCGCCCGCTGAGGCGCCCTGATCACCGCACTCAACCAGATACCTGACGACCCTGAGCCGGGTTTCCTGTGACAGTGCCCCGAGCATCGCGAGCGCCTGCTGCTCTTTCATATCTCAATATCTCTTGAAATGTTGAGATATAAGCAGCATATTCCCGCCGATGAGCATCTTCAAGGGCTGTCGTGAAGCTGGATTTGTGAGGAGCAACCCTATGAAAGTCGTCAGTTTCAAGATTTGCCCCTTTGTCCAGCGCGTCACGGCGCTGCTCGAAGCCAAGAACGTCGACTACCAGCTTGAATTCATCAGCCTGAGCGACAAGCCTCAGTGGTTTCTGGACATTTCGCCGAACGGCCAGGTTCCCGTGCTGATTACAGATGGCGAGGAAGCGTTGTTTGAATCGGACGCCATCGTAGAGTACCTGGAAGAGGCCTATCCCGCGCTCCAGCCTGAACTTTCGCTTGAGGAAAAAGCAAAGAACCGGGCATGGAGCTATCTCGCAGCGAAGAACTATCTGGTTCAATGCAGTGCACAGCGCAGCCCCGATCAGGATGTGCTGACGGAGCGCAGCCAGAAGCTCGGCAAGGCCTTCGACAGGATGGAGAAGCGGCTCGGCAACACGCCCTTTTTCGGGGGCGACACCATCGGCATGGTTGATATCGCCTGGCTCCCGCTGCTTCACCGCGCTGACATCATCAAGCGTCGGTCCTGCTACGACTTCGTGGGCGATCGGCCCAAGCTGAAGAAATGGCAAAGACAGCTATTGCGTACGGGGCTTGCAGAGAAGTCAGTCTCACCGGATTTCGAAGAGGCTTTCTCGGCGTTTTACCTCTCAGATCAGACTTACCTCGGGCGAGGTCGCGCTGTTGAAACCTGTTCTTTGGGTCGAGAGTGCGCACTCGATGTATGTTGCTGACGCAGACACAGAGAAATCCGTCGTGAGAGAGCCACAACAGAGGCAAACGGCCGCATCACCAAATGCGGCTGAGATCGTCGGCGGGGCGATGAAGCCGACGCCCGATTCCATCCGTGTCACATGGATGCCTTGGAAAACAGTGAGATCCGGATGCTCGGCTTGACGGCCAGACGGAAACCGAAGGGGATCGTCATCTGCTCGTCATAGCGGCCACTGAAACACTCGGCCGGCGCGAATTCCAGGAACTCGCCGCTGCCGTCGGTCACATGACGGATGGCTTCGCAGTCGATCAGGCGTACGGAAAACACCGGAGCCTCGATACCGTCGCGATAGAGCGCCAGGGCGACGTCTGCGGCAAACGAGCTGATGGCGAGCTCCAGCCGCAGGCCATCCGACGCGACGACATAGCTGTAGCAGTCGCCGTCTTCGTCATAGGTGGGCAGAACCTCCAGGCATGCGGCGACGTCGGCATCGCTCCAGACCAGCATCTTGCGTCCGTTCCTTGATCGCGTAGCTGCCTCCCTACAGCATGGCAAAGGCGATCCTGTGGCGGTATGCGGACGCAGGTGGCGGAAACACAAGCGGTGCCACGCCTTTGTGTATCGGACGTAGGTCGGCTAAAGGCGAAGCCGAAAGCCGACATCGGGTCGCCGCAGCGCGTCGGATCGCGCTTTCGCTTGATCCGACCTACGGGCTACTCCCGCAAGACCGTGCGGAACCCGATATGGTTCGAGCCGAGGCCCGGTTCCTGCGGCTGTCGCGCCGAGGGGCGATAGCGCAGGCAGAAACCCGGTGCGCACAGCCAGGACCCGCCCTTGACGACAACCGATGGCCCCATGGGACTGCCGAAGCGTGCGGCGAAGACACGCCCCGGCCCCCTGGGATCGGCTTCGGCAAACGGCGGGTGGCCCGGCGCCCAATAGTCCCGCGCGTACTCCCAGACATTCCCGGCCATGTCATAGAGGCCGTACCCGTTGGCGGCGAAGCAGCCGACCGGGGCCGATCCGGCATGGCCGTCGGCCCCGGTATTCTCGTGGGGGAACGCGCCCTGCCAGGTATTGGCCTTCCAGCCCTCGGCCGGGTTGTAGGTCTCGCCCCAGGTATAGCGAGCGCCCTCCAGGCCGCCGCGGGCGGCATACTCCCATTCCGCTTCGGTCGGCAGGTCGCGGCCGGCCCATTCGGCATATGCCATGGCATCTTCGTGGGCGATGTGGACTACCGGATAGTTGTTAAGCCCGTCGATGCTGCTGCCTTCGCCCAAGGGCTGGCGCCAGTTTGCGCCGGGCACATAGCGCCACCAGGCGCGGTGATCGCGCAAGCTGACGGGGTCGTCCGGCGGCGAGAACACCATCGAGCCGGGCACACGCAGATCCGCCGGAATGGCGCGGTAAAGGTCCGGATCCAATCCGCGCTCGGCAACCGTCCGATAGCCCGTCGCTTCGACGAAGGTGCTGAATTGGGCGTTCGTCACCTCGTGCCGATCGATCCAGAACGATGAGACGGTCACCTCTCTGGCGGCACGCTCCTCGGGCCGTTCATCGTCTGCGCCCATGGTGAATGTGCCGCCCTCCAAGCGAACCATGCCGGCATGGGGGCCGTCGCCAACAGGTAGTCCCCCATAGTCTTCACAGAACTCGGTGGCCGACGTGCCTGCGGGAACCGCCATCACGGCAGCGGCCCAGCACGCTACGCCGATAGCGATCGAAAGGTGACTGGCTCCCAGCACCGTCATGTCCCGCTGCTCCCTGGAAGGCGTGTGGGGAGGCGGAGCCATTCATGCCATGGTTTCCGCCTCCTCACCGCAAGACCCTCGGATCAACAAGACTGAAGCCGAACGGGATTAGCGTGAACCAACGCCCCCCTCCAGCTGTTGCAGCACCTGATCGAGGCTGAAGCTCGCGGCTCGCTGGCGCGGCGGGAACTCTTCGAAGGTCGCCAGGAACGACGCCACGTATTGCTGCGCGGGGACGATGAAGAAGACGTGGTCCAGGTACCAATCCCAATAGGTGTTCGACGTGATCGTGGCACGTTCGAACGGGTCGCGGCGCAGGTTGAAGATCAGGGGGATGCGCAGCGGCGTGAACGGCTCCGCCCAGGCCTGCAGCGTCGCTTCCACCCGCTGCTCCATGAAGATCAGCTTCCAGTCGTCGTATCTAAGCGCCGTCAGGTCGCCGTCGTCAGAGAAATAGAAGACCTCGCTGCGCGGCCCCTCGTCGGCCTCGCCGGTCAGGTAGGGCAGGAAGTTGTAGCCGTCGAGATGCACGTGGTATTCGCGCCCGATCGCCTCCACGCCGCCTTCGCGAAGCTGCTCGCGGATGTCCGGCACGCCGGCGGCAGCCATCAGCGTCGGCAGCCAGTCCATATGGTGCATGATTTCGTTGGAGACGGCGCCGGCCGGAATGCGACCGGGCCAGCGCACCATCGCGGGTACACGCCAGCCGCCTTCCCAGTTGGTGTTCTTCTCGCCCCGGAACGGCGTCATGCCGGCGTCGGGCCAGGTGTTCATATGGACGCCGTTGTCCGTGGAATAGAACACGATCGTGTTGTCGGTGATGCCCAGTTCGTCGAGCTTGTCGAGAAACAGACCGATATGGGCGTCGTGCTCCACCATGCCGTCGGCATATTCGTCCTGGCCCGAAATGCCCCGCAGTTCGTCCCGGACATGGGTGCGGAAGTGCATGCGGGTGCCATTCCACCATACGAAGAAGGGCTGGCCGTCCGCATGGGCGGCTTCGATGAATTCCAGCGCTGCCTCGGCAGTCTCGTCATCGATCACCTCCATGCGTGTGCTGGTGAGCGGGCCGGTGTCCACGATCTCACCGCCGGCGGTCGACCGGATCACACCGCGCGGACCGAACCGCTCGCGAAAGGCGGGATCGGTCGGATAGTCCTCCAGCTCCGGCTCTTCTTCCGCATTCAGGTGGTAGAGGTTGCCGAAGAAGACATCGAAGCCGTGATTGGTCGGCAGATGCTCGTCCCGGTCGCCCAGATGGTTCTTGCCGAATTGCCCAGTGGCATAGCCTTCAGCCGACAGAAGGGCTGCGATCGTCGGATCTTCCTCTTGCATGCCCAGCTCGGCACCCGGCAGACCGACCTTCGACAGCCCGGTCCGGAAGACGCTCTGGCCCATGATGAAGGCCGATCGCCCGGCCGTGCATGACTGTTCACCGTAATAGTCGGTGAACATCATGCCCTCGGCCGCGATCCGGTCGATATTCGGGGTCCTGTACCCCACCAGGCCCATGGAATAGGCGGAGACATTGGTAATGCCGATGTCGTCGCCCCACAGGACCAGGATGTTCGGCTGTTCGGTCTGCGCGGTCGCAACGCTGGCGGTCGACAACGCCGCCAAGGCGGCGACGCCAAAGATGCCTATCTTTATCAGCGATCTCATCCGTGCTCTCCCTTGGCCCAGGTCTTCAGTGGAACCCGGTCGCTCCGCAACACGTGCCACTGGCACGGCGGCGGCCGTCTCCAGGCACTTGATCTGCATTTGATCGGCTTTTTATTGGTTGAGCACACCAGGCATGCATAGCGCGATTGATCCGGTGAGCCGGCCTCACGAAGACAGCAAATCGTGCTAGGCGCAAGGCGCTACAACGCCGCATACAGGGTGCGCGAGTCGGACACCGGCAAAGGGGCGCAGGGAGAGGATCGGCGCTTTGCCGTCATCATTGCGGCGTAAGTTGGCGAGGCGTAGGTCGGCTTGAGGCGAAGCCGAAAGCCGACAATCGACCGCCGCAGTGCGTCGAATCGCGCTTTCGCTTGATGCAAGCTACCGGCTCAAGGCAGTTGAGGGCGAGCGGCAATCGAGGGCGGTATGGCGGATATAAAAATACGAAAAGCAATGCCGAGTGACTTTATTGATCTCCCTCTCATTGAGAAAGAAGCAGCACAGGCTTTTGCCGAAGTGGGGCTTGTAGACGCCGCTGAGATGGAACCGCGTCCCGCTTCCTTTTACAATGAATTGCCGCCCTCAGCTATCATTCTGGTTGCAGAAAAGGCAGATAAAATGACAGGCTTTTGCGTTGTCGTTGAAATGGATGGAGAGGCGCATTTAAAGGAGCTTTCCGTTTCTTACCAATCTTCTGGAAAAGGAATTGGCAAGGCGCTGCTGCGACAGGCTGTTCACCATGCTCAGATAAGAGGCTATCAGGCGGTGACGCTAACGACCTTTGCCGACTTGCCGTTTAATGCGCCATTTTATCAACGTTTTGGATTCAAGGCATTTGTTCCGGACAAAAACTGGCCGGATCTCAAAGCTTTGCATGAAGAAGAAAAATACAATGAGCTTGGGCGTTACAGACGTATTGCCATGATTAAGATCCTTGGAGGATCAAAACAAGATCAGTCGAAATGACAGAGTAAGATATAGGTCGGCTTGAGGCGAAGCCGAAAGCCGACGACAGGCCGCCGCAGCAGGTCGAATCGCGCTTGCGCTTGATCCGACCTGCCGGCTACTGGCTCAAGATCGACCGTGCCGCGGCACTGTCGTCGTTCATCTGGGCGATCAGTTCGTCGACCGAGCGGAAGCGGATCTCGGTGCGCAGGTAAGCGACGAGCTGAACCCGCAGCACACGGCCGTAGAGATCGCCGTCGAAGTCGAACAGATGCGCTTCCAGCAGCGGGCGGTCGACCTCGAACATCGGCCGGATGCCGAGATTCGCTACGCCGTCGCGCCATTGCGGCGGGCCATTGTCGGCCACGGCGCAACGCACGGCATAGACGCCGAAGGCCGGGGGCAGATAGTCGTTCAGGTCGATATTGGCGGTCGGATAGCCCAAGAGACGCCCGCGCTGATCGCCCTTCAGTACCGGGCCCTCGATCTCGAACGGGCGGCCCAGCGCCTCGGCGGCGTGCTGCGGCTGTGCTGCCTTCAGCGCCTCGCGAATGCGCGATGAGGAATAGATGCCGCCGGTCTCGTCCGCTGCCTGGGTCACCACGGTGACGCCGAAGCCGTAGCGCCGGCCGTCGGTCAGCAGGCTTTCCGCATTGCCCTGCCGCCCCCGGCCGTAGTGGAAATCGTAGCCCACGGCCACATGCCGTGCGCCCAGCTGCTTGACCAGCACATGTTCCACAAACGCGTGGGCGGACTGGCCCGCGAACCCGGCATCGAAGCTCGGCAAATAGTGCAGATCGACGCCGTGGTCGGCCAAGAGGCGCGTGCGCGGCCCCTCCGGCGTCAGCCGGAAAGGCGCGTCGTCCGGCTTGAAGTAGCGGCGGGGATGGGGCTCGAATGCCATGGCGGCCAACGGTGCCGCCATCACCTGTGCCACGGCCGCCGCTTCGGCGATCACTTCCTGATGGCCGCGATGGACGCCGTCGAAATTCCCGATCGCGACGACCGCGCCCCTCGCATCGTCCGGCAGGGCATCCAGTTGCTTGAAAACGCGCATCAGCTCCGCAGGGTCCGCAACGTGCCCGCCGGCCCGGATCGGGTCAGCGGCGGCTGGGTGCCATCACCGTGGCTTCGCCTTCCAGCACGACGGTCTCGCCGATCCGGCACACCGTGTCCAGCACGACGCGTCTCTTCTTCGCAAAGATCTCCTTGACCGTAACCGTCGCCACGACCGTGTTGCCGATGCGCACAGGAGCCAGGAAGCGCAGAGTCTGGGACAGATAGATGCTGCCCGGTCCCGGCAGCTTCGTTCCCAAGACGGCCGAGATGAAGCCTGCGGTCAGGATGCCGTGGGCAACCCTGCCTTTGAAGTCGGTCTGCTCGGCATAGGCCTGGTTGACATGGGCCGGGTTCAGATCGCCGGTTACGCCGGCAAACAGGGCGACATCGGCCTCAGTCACCGTCTTTGCGAAGCTGGCCGACTGGCCGACTTTCATCTCCTCGACCGAATAGCCGATCAGGTCTTCCATTTTTGAGGGTCTCCAGTCGGGACGGAGGCGGTGCGGCAGGGGCGGACGCCAGTCAATGTGCGTTCCATAGAGAGCTAAGGCAAGGCACGGGGATCGATAGGCGTCAGGTCGGTGATCTGCAGCGTGTCTTCCAGCGCCGCGGCGGCGGACAACAGCTTGGCTTCCCCGCGCGGCGGGCCGACAAGCTGAAGCCCGACCGGCCGGCCGTCTTGCGTGAAGCCGCCGGGCAGCGACAGCGCCGGACAGCTTGTCAGCGTGATGGCATAGGTGATGCCGATCCAGTCGACGTAGTTGTCGAACTCATGGTCGCCGACACGGTCGACATACCGCTGCTCCACCGGAAACGGCGGTACGATGGCTGTCGGGCACACCAGCAGGTCGTAGCGTTGGAAGAAAGCGTGCATCCGATAGAACAGTTCGCTGCGCCGTGCCCGTGCCCGGCCGATCTCATCGCCCGTCAGCTTCAGCCCCAGCTCTGTGTTCCACACCACATCCGGTTTCAGAAGATCGCGATGCGCTTCAAGATGCCGTGCCAGCTTGGCGGCATAGCCCAGCGCGCGCAGCACCTGGAACGTCTCCGCCGCACCGGAGAAGTCGGGCGTCTCCTCCTCCACCCGGCTGCCCAGGCGCTCGAAGCCGCGGGCGGCCTCGGCGGTGATCTCACGCACTTCGGCATCGACGGGCAAGAACCCGAGATCCGGCGTGTACGCGACCCGCGCCGGCGGCTGCGGCGACCGCGCGGCCTCCGCATAAGGCCGGTTGGGCAGCGGCCGGGAGATGGGATCGGCCGGATGAAGCCCGGCCATGGCATCCAGCATCAGCCCCGCATCGGCGACCGAGCGACCCATGGGGCCTTCCACCGACAGGTCGTCGAACGCGGTCATGGTAGGCCCGCGCGGGACGGTTCCGGGGCTCGGCCGCAAGCCGACGACGGAACAGAAGCCCGCTGGCGTCCTGAGCGAGCCGCCAAGGTCGGAGCCCTGGGCCAGCCAGACCATGCCGGTGGCCAGTGCCACGGCTGACCCGCCGGACGAGCCGCCGCAGGTCAACGCCGTGTTCCACGGGTTACGCGTCGCGCCGAACACTTCGTTGAAGGTCTGCGCGCCGGCGCCGAACTCCGGCGTGTTGGACTTGGCGATGACGATCCCGCCGCGGCGCTCGATCATCTCTACCGTCGTGTCCGATTGGGTCGAGATGTGGTCGGCAAAGATCGGCGAGCCCCATGTGGTGCGCACGCCGGCGACCTCGTTCAGGTCCTTGATCGCCACCGGCAGCCCGGCCAGCCAGGCATGCCCGTCCTGAGGCGACAGGTCGCCCCGCATCATCCGCTCCGCCTCGCTGCGGGCGCGGTCCAGGCACAGGGTCGGCAAGGCGTTGACCGCGGCGTCGACGGCATCGATGCGCGCCGCCGCCGCGTCGATCAGCTCAACCGGCGTCACCTGGCCGGCGGCCAGGGCATCGACCGCCTCGGTGGCCGTCAACCGGATCAGGTCGCTGGTGCCGCTCATGGCTGCGGCCGCGTGTCAGCCGTAGGCGGCCTGCGGTGCGTCGGTCTCGGTCCAGGGGACCAGCCCGGTATCCGTCGGCCCCAATGCGTCCAGCATCTGGGCCACTGTGCAGCCCGAGACCGGATTTCGCCAGTCGCCGGCGATGTCGCAGGCCGGCACCAGCACGAAGGCGCGTTCGGCCATGCGCGGATGGGGGATCTCAAGCTGCCGATCGGCGACTACGGAGTCGCCGTGGAACAGGATATCGATATCGATGCACCGCGGGCCGAAGCGCGGGCCCGGCATCCGCCCCAGCCGTCTTTCGAGCTGTTTGACGGCGCCCAGCAAGGCCTCCGGCGTCAGCCGCGTTTCGGCGGTCAACGCCATGTTCAAGAACGGCGCCTGGTCTTCGACATACATGGGCGCCGTTTCATAGACGGGCGAGCAGGCGGTGACGTTGAGGAACCGGCTCAGGCCGGCGACGGCAGCGTCCAGGTTCGCGGCACGGTCGCCCAGATTGGCGCCTAGCCCGAGCAGCACGGGGATCATGGGGTACGTCAAACTCGCAAATCTTGGGTGGCGGGCCGGGTCATGTATCGTGCCCGGTTGGTGCGCGGTTATGGCCTTGTCAGCCACGAAAGTCGAGGTGTATCCAACCGGCCGCGTTCTTGGCGTCCACTGCGAAACCCCACCCGATCTTGGGAGACCCCGATGCCCGATGTTCTGGCCCTGCGCGGCGCTCCGATCGCCGAGACCGTGCGCGCCCGCATTGCGGACGATGTGGGCCGGCTGAAAGCCTCGGGGCTGGAGCCGCGCATGGCGGTCGTTGTTGCCAGCGACGACCCGGCTACCATCAGCTATGCAGAGGCGAAAGGCCGCACGGCCGCCAAGCTGGGCGTGGCGCTGGATGTCGTCACCGTCGACCCGGCGCAAGGCCAGGCTGCGTTGGAAGGTGTCATTGCCGAGCTATCGGCCGACGCCAAGGTGCATGGCATTCTGCTGGATCTGCCGGTGGGCGAGGGGCTGCAGGCCGAACCCGCCATCGACCGGATCGACCCGCTGAAAGACGTCGACGGGCTGACATCGGTCAATCTGGGTCTCATCGCGCTGGGCCGGGAATCGGCCGCCATCGCCCCGGCGACGCCGGACGCCTGCATTCGTCTGGCTGAGGAAACCGGATCGCTGTCGGGCCGCCGGGTCACGGTTGTCGGGCGCGGCCGGTCTGTCGGCCGGGCGCTGGCGCCGATGTTGATCAACCGCGACGCCACGGTGACGGTCTGCCACAGCAAGACGCCGGATCTGACGGCAGCCATCGCCCCGGCCGATGTCGTGTTCGTCGCCGCGGGCCGGCCCGGCCTGATCACCGAAGCCCATATCCGGCCGGGCCAAGTCGTGATCGATGCCGGCATCAACATGGTTGACGGCCGCTTGGTGGGCGACGTGGCCCCAGCGGTCGCCGAGGTGGCATCGGCGATCACGCCTGTACCCGGCGGCGTAGGGCCGCTGACCAGCAGCCTGATCTTCGCCAATCTGGTACGCGCCATCGCGCTGCAGCGCCAGGGATCGTGACAACAGGGCGGATTGACCGACATGAGCATCTGGGACTGGACCGCAGCGGAGCTGCGCGACCGCACGGCAAGCGATGCGCCCACACCCGGCGGCGGATCGGCCGGCATGGTGGGGGGGGCCATCGGCATGGGGCTGGTGCTGATGGCCCTCAGGGTCACCCAGCGCAAGCGCGAGGATGACCAGGCGCTGGGCCCGCTGATCGATGCCGGCGACCGGCTGCTGGTGCAGTTGAGCGAATTCGCCGATGCGGACATTGCCGTGTTCGACGGCTACATGGCCGCGCTCAAGCTGCCTCGCGGTACGGATGACGAAAAGGCCGTCCGTCGCGTCGCCCTGCAGCAGGCGGCGAAAGATGCCACTGAGGTTCCCCTTGCGTCGGCCCAGGCGGTGCTGGAGGCGCTGGACCTCGCCGACAAGGCGGCAGCGCTCAGCGACGCCGGCATCGTCAGCGATGTCGGCGCCGGTGCCGCACTCTTGCATGGGGCGCTGACGGCGGTTCTCTACAACGTCGACATCAACCTCAAGAGCATCAAGGACGCCGAGGTCGCTGAGGATTACGCCCGAAGCCGCGATCATCTGCGGGGACGCGGCGCCGACCGGCACGCCGCGATCGTTGTGACCTGCGTCGACCGCCTGCATTCGGGATAGTGGGCCGATGGCTGCCGCCGGTCTGACCGCCGGCTTCCTCCTGTTCCCGCGATTGACTCAGCTGGACCTGACCGGTCCGTTCGAGGTGCTGTCGCGGCTGCCCGGCGCCACGGTGCACCTGGTGTGGCGGTCGATGGATCCAGTGCGGTCCGACACGGGGCTGACCCTCTTGCCGACGGCCACCTTCGAGACCTGCCCTGACCTGGACATGATCTGTGTCCCCGGCGGTCCGGGAGTGGCGGAGATGATGGAGGATGCCGAAGCCCTGGCGTTCCTCCGTCGGACGGCCGAGTCGGCACGCTACGTCACATCGGTCTGCACCGGATCGCTGGTGCTTGGTGCGGCCGGACTGCTGCGGGGCCGCAAGGCCGCCTGCCACTGGTTGTCGCGGGACCTGCTGCGCGAATTCGGTGCCGAACCGGTGGACGAACGGACCGTATTCGACGGCAATCTGGTAACCGGCGGCGGCGTGACCGCCGGTATCGATTTCGCCCTGCGTCTGGTGGGCGAGATTGCGGGTACCGACTTGGCCGAGACGATCCAGCTGGCGATCGAATACGATCCGGCACCCCCCTATGCCGCCGGTTCGCCCCGCGTCGCCGACCCGGCGCTGGTCGATCGCGTCCGGGGCCGCGCCGCGGACCGTCAGCGGCAGCGGGCCGAGATCGTGCGCCGGGCTGCTGCCAGGCTCACGGACTGAGCCGACCGTCAGAGTGCCCGAACCGGCCTGCCCTACATCGAGCAGTCCGGCCAGCGACAGGCGGTGCGATGCATCCAGTCGATCTCATAGCTCCCGGCATCCGCCGACCAGCTGTAGATATGGCCGAGGATGGACCGGGCCTCCGGTTCAGCCGTATCGGCGATCTCGACGTCCATGGTCACCAGGCCGTGCCAGCCACCCCAGCGGGCGGGCACGAAGCTCCAGGCCACGAAACGCGGCGACAGGCTGGTTTCCTGCAGAACCTCACGGAATTCTCCGTCGATCGGAGCGAAGACGTGGAACTGGAACTGCATAGTCTCATGGAGGCGCAGATAGAGCAGCAGCTCGTCCAGCCCATCGTTGTTGAGATCGTAATAGGCGCTGCACGAGTTGCTCAGGGCCCTGTCGGCATCGACAGTTTCCGACGGATCGATGCTGCTGAGCGTCTGAAGAACGACCGCACGATGCCCATCCTCCAGGTGTGAAGGATCGGCAGACGCCGGCTGCCCCAGCACCAAGAGCCGCTCTGCGCACCAGTCCGGCGTGAATTCGCGGCAGTCGCCGATCATGTCGGCGATGGCAGCGCCGGCGCCGTTGAGCCGAAAGCTCACTTCGCCGCCTTGAGCCGGCAGGGAAAGTGTCAGCTCCTCTCCGCGAGTGATGGCGGCCACGATCGCGGGATCGATGTCGCCAGACAGCAAGGCTGGTGCGGCTGCCTCGCTGTCGCCCGCGTCAACGGCGCCCTGAATACGGAACCTCTTGCCGTCGACATCGATATCCAGCGGGTAGACCGGTCCCTCGGCCTCGAAGGAAAAACTGTCCGTCACGAAACGCAGGCGCACATCATCCGGCGAGGGCGCACAGGTCAGCAGAAAGTCGGAATTGTGGCCGCCGGATGCCGTCCGAAACGATGTGCCCGCCTGATAGAAGCTTGGGCTCCACTGATGGGGCGCGGGGTCGGCGCCAGCCACGCCGACCCAAGCGGTCAGCAGGCTCGCCGAGATCGCAGCTTTGCGGCACATAGTGTCCCCCGAAGACCGCACGCGCCGGTCGTCATGTGCATGCGAACCGATCATGGCCCCGTCCGGCATCGGTCGCCGGCCTTCTGAGCCGCCGAGACGAACCGCCATTCCTTCTGCCCAGTAAACCACAGGTCACGGATCGCGATCGCGTGACAATCCGACTAGGCCTCGGCGGGTCGAATACCGTTCGATCACTGACGACCCATGCCGAATGCAGGGCTCGAATGCCTTGTCGATGCCGGATGATCAGGCGTTCGCATCGATCTCAGCACGAAGCTCATCCAACTGGCGCTGGATGTCATCGATTCTCGCCAAGAGGCCGGCCTTGTTATCTAACGGCGGACGAGCCGGCCGTTCGGCAACCACACGCGACGACGACTCCGCAGCGCCATCGCCGTCGATGAACTGAACGCCGAGCCGGTTATTGGCCGACCACGCCACTTCGCATTGGCGGCTGGCGCCACCGGCGATCACCAGAACGAAATCCTCCGGCAGATCCTCCCACAACGGCAACTCCAATCCTGCGCCGGAGGTGGAAAGATCCTTGACCGTGCATTCCACGGTACACATTGCGTTATTGAAAATGATTTTGCCCTTTTTCAGGGTGTTACTGCGCTTGGCCCGCCGCCTCTCAACCTGAGACATCCGATCGGTTCTCCGACAAATACGCCTTTTGACTACGTATCCGTTATAGCGCCGAATCGTAAAACAATTCCTCGATCCGGCGAAGCGCGTCGTCGCTCTGGCAGTGCGGCGCCCGGATACCTCCATACTCATGCATTCGAATGGCCTACGGTCAGGCCGTCAGTCCGCCGCTTCCGGCCGTCTGAAAGCTTCGAATTCAGCTGCGCTGCCGTAGAAGGCGTTGAGATCGACCCAGCCGTCAATTCCGTCGCGCCGTCCGCGGCTGTGGAACTGCCAGAAGTACCATGGCTCACGGCCATAGCGCGGCCTGACGATCAGGCTGCGCAGCCAATAGGGCCGGTCGTCGAAAGCGCCCTCCAGGTGCGCGCGGTAGAAGCCTGCCGTTGTATAGAGAACGGCAGGCTTGCCATAGTGGTCTTCCACGCGTTCCAGGAAGTCCGCCAGTTCGGCATGCAACTCCTCGCTCGAAGGGCGATGGCTGCAGTTGCCGGCGAATTCCAGATCGACGGCCGGCGGCAGCGCTTCAGGGTCGGCAGGCACGGCGTCGATGAAGTTCGCGGCCTGCTCCGCGCCCGGCGTACAGAGCGTGAAGTAGTGGTAGGCACCGCGCGCAACACCCACGCGCTCCGCCTCGTCCCAGTTGACGGCGAACTGAGTGTCGCGGAAATCCCCACCTTCGGTGGCCTTCATGTAGACGAAGGCGGGCGCCTCGTTCGCCGTCAGCGTGTCCCAGTCGATCACGCCTTGGTGGTGCGAGATGTCTATGCCCTGGATCGGATAGCGCCCAGAACTGGGCGCGAAGCCCAAGTAAGTCTGGTAGACGACGAACAGCAGGCTCGCCGCCAGGGCAGCGGCAACCGCGCCCCCAACCAAGTATCGTCGCATGCACGCCCTCACATGGATGCGGCCCGGTTCCCCGATTATGAGCCAGCAGATGGCCAGCCGCCCGCCCGCCTCGCCGGTCCGTCCTCAAGCAGGCAGTCATTGTGCCGATCTGGTGCCTCGAATGGCGATCAGGGGCAACCCCAATTCCCTTGGCAGGCGATGATCCAGTGGGTGGGTGGTTGCCTCACGAACCGGCGGTGACCGGCGTGGATCGGCCATGGGCCACGATTTCTTGATCCAACATGTCCAACCGGGCATCCAGCTGGATCGCGTCGTTCTCGAAGGCCTTGCTGCGGTAGGACTCGAAGATCGGCAGCAGCCGCTCCAGCGTGCCTGCCGCACGGTTCAGGTGCTCTTCCCTGCCGGTGCCGACATGGATCGTTGCCAGTTGGTCCAGCACGGCGACGACATGGCCGAGATAGTGTACCAGCGCCTTGCGGACACGGGGGAAGTCACCAGGATCGCGAGAGACTTCCTGGATCGTCGCATCGGCGAGGTCGGCGATCCGGCTTAGAATGCCCTGAAGCACATGACCGTCGAAGATATCCGCCCAGCGGCGCAGCTTGCCGACATTGGCGACTGCTGACCGCATGTCGCGTCGTGCGTCGGCGGGGAGGTTGTCCAATGCCTCCGACGAGCCAGCGTTGCAGCGCAAGTCGGCGGCCGGTTCGCACTGCTGGTTGCCTGCGCTGGTCTGGCTCGCTGCCGATGTCACAGCTTCTGCCTTCGTCGGTTCGTCGCTGCGGCCGGCCACCAAACGGCTCAACGCCGACAGACCACACAGCACGGCGATGGCAATCGAGATGTCGTGATCGAACGAGACCAGTCCCGGTTTTTCCGGCTGAAGGAAGGCCCCAAGCCCCATCATCCCGACAAACGCTTGGGTGATCGCAAGTCCCAGCACGCCCCAGCGTGTCGTCGGCCACCGACCCATCGAGACGGTCGCGGGCCGCAAGAGCCCGAACACGAGCGTCGGCAGAGCACAGTAGACAAGACCAAGAAAGATCGCCGCGGCCATAGCGTGGCAAGCCTGTTCGCGATTGTCCCGATGCCGACCGACTAGGGTCCATTCGGCACGCGTCCAAGGGTATCGGAGGTCTCTTAACCACCGGATAACGGCACTTGCGGCGCGGGCCAGGTGAACGGCGATTTGACGCGAAGGCAGCCTGGGATAAAATCGATCCTAGGTTGCCGTAATGGCCAGGTCTCGCGCGGCGGCGTGCGTGGCCCGCCGGAGATCTCTGCCGTGTCCGCATTTCGCAGCGCGCTGGAAGGCTTCAACGCCTCTAATGCTGCTCGACCGCCTCGATGGCAACCTGCGTCCCTGCTTGCAGCCAATCAACAAGGAGCCTGAAGAATGGCCGAGCGCACTTTCGAGCCCATGACCAAAGCCGAAGTCATCGCCGCGCAGCGCGCTTGGGCCAAGTATGTCACAGAGCGTGACGTCGAGCGGCTCTTGGAACTCTACGATTTCGGACCGCCGGACGAACCCCTTCTCTTCAAGCCCACCTTGGCGGACGTTATCCGGCTCGATCGCGCAGGCGCGCGATCCTACTTTGTGGGCGGTGATCCGAATTATCCCCACGACCACGGCTTTCTCAATCGGGGTTGGAAGCGAGTGGACTTCCAGAGCGCAGCAGGTCCGATCTTGAAGGCAGGGGGGCTCGGCTATAAGGATATGGGGCATTACACCTTTATCGACGGTGACGGCAACGCCACCCGCGCCGACTACACGTTCGTCTATCACAAGATTGACGGTCACGTTCTCATCTCGCTGCATCATTCCTCGCTCACCTGGTTTCCACCCGGAGAAAACTGAGCGCGGGCT